>NZ_JBHVPP010000001.1:477794-569465 GCF_042887295.1 Streptomyces sp. NPDC057950 | reverse complement strand
GCCCGCGGGGGGGTTGGGGGGGGGGGGGCGCCGGGGGGGGGGGGGCCCCCCGGGCGGGGCCGCCGGCGTGTACGGGGCGGCACGGATCTGATGCGGCTGGACACTGACGGTCCGGATGGGGGCAGGCGAGACGTGCCGCCGGCGCACAGCCATGTGCGGTTCACAGCGTTGCGCAGCCCATGCGCAACGCTCGCGCACCGCTAAAGCCTCTTCCGCAATCGACCGGAGGGGGTTGCGGCGGCCAGCCGTAGACGTTCGACACCGCCTCGTGTCAGCAGCATCCCGCTGCTGGTCACGAGGTCATGGGCGGCAAGGCCGATCCTTCTGCCGGAGATTCGTCGGCCCTGCGCGCTCTCGACACTGGCGGGCCGGGTCGCCGCTCGCAGGGCATTCCAGACGAGGTTCGTCTCCTCCGTCAGGAGTTGGTGTCGCTCGGGCCCGACCTCCTGCTCGAACCAGCGCACGGCGAGACGCCCGGCTTCGAAGACTTCGCCGTCGCGGTCTTGAATGCGGCGTCAACAGAGGAACTGGACGACGGCTGAGTGCCCGATGTCGGATCTGGGGGCGACTGCGCCGCCGACCAGGACATCGTCTGGTGTCTGAGCCCCTTCCGGCAGAAGCAGAAACGCTTGCCGACCACCGCAGTTCAGGGCCTCCTCGAGTGAGCGATGCGCATGCACCTGATGGAGGCCCTTCGGGCCGGGATGACTGCACAGCCAGCCGGACAGCGGCAGGGCTTCACTGATGCGCTGCCCGATGAGTTGCTGGTCTTCGGGCAGCGACCACACATCGGTCGCCTTCCTGCCGGAGCCATGTGAAGTCACTGACGCAGCATGGCAGACCGCCTGTTCCGCAGGCGGTTCAGGAACGCGCTGCCCGACGACCCGACACGACGGGCAGCCGACTCCAAGGGAGCGCCGGGATCGTCAACGGGTCGAGGAGATCGTCGCTTTCCGCCCCCGCGAGTGGGCCAGGAACCAGCCTCCACGCCTTCGACCTGGCCGCCTTCCCCGACGACGAGGTCCGCGACGAACTCGTCCCGCCATGGCACTGGTTGCCGCGGGGTCCGGTTGCTGCGGCGTCCCCGCGGCGGCGGTCCGAAATCTGCCACTCTTGCGAGGAAATCAGTTTTGAACATGTTCAACTCGGGGCGTACGCTGATGCCATGAGCGACAGAGCCGCCCTGGTGAAGGGCATTCGCGCATGGCTGGTCTTCTTCATCGTCTGCCTGGTGCTCAGCGGCGCCACGGCCTTCCCCCTGGTGCACGAACTGCACTGGACCGAGGACCTGTTGCGGTCCCTGTCCGTGCCCGAGCACCTGCCCGCCCTGACGGACTGGATCGAGCGCGTACGCCGCGGGCTCGACACCGCGGACGCCGAGTACCCCTTCCTGCTGTACGGCACGGACTGGCTGGCCTTCGCCCATCTCGTGATCGCGGTGGCCTTCTACGGGCCGTACCGCGACCCCGTCCGCAACATCTGGGTCGTCGAGTTCGGCATGATCGCGTGTGCCGGCATCGTGCCGCTCGCGCTGATCTGCGGGCCGCTCCGCGGAATTCCCTTCTGGTGGACAGTCATCGACATGTCCTTCGGATTCCTCGGGGTGATCCCCCTGTACGTCGTACGGAAGAAGATCAAGCGGCTGGAGGCGCTCACCCCACGTCCCGGCCCCACCCCGGCACTGGCCTGAACAACGGGGCGCTCTTGAGCCCGCCCACGCAAGCAACCTGAGCCGGTGACCACCCGAGCGGCCCACCACGGTTGGAGCGGGGGCGGTCAGCCCGCGGCCGGCCCGCCGATCGCTTCGGCCACGGTCTCGCGCACGATCCCCACCGCGCGTTCCACGTCGCCGCGCGTCACGTCCAGGTGGAACACGAAGCGCAGTTGGCCCGGGTATGCCCCGCACAGCAGGCCACGGCGCTCCAGCCGGGCGCTCACCTCGTCGGCGTCGAGGCCGGGAGCGGGCTTCGCGAAGACCATGTTGGTCCCGCTCGGATCCACGGTCAGCCCCTCCACGCCCTTCAGACCCTCGGCGAAAAGCGCGGCGTGCGCGTGGTCGTCCGCGAGCCGGGTCACGTGGTGGTCGAGCGCGTGGAGAGCCGCGGCCGCCAGGACGCCCGCCTGACGCATCCCGCCACCGAGAACCTTGCGCCAGCGTCGCGCGCCCGTCACGAACTCCCGGGACCCCACGAGCGCCGAACCGACCGGCGCTCCCAGTCCCTTGCTGAAGCAGACCGAGACGCTGTCGAAGTGACCGGCGATCCGTCGTGCCTGGTCGTACGGGTCGTCCCCGCCGGCCACCGCGGCGTTGAACAGCCTCGCCCCGTCAAGATGCGTGGCGAGTCCACGGTCCCGGGCGATCCCCGTGGCCGTCTTGAGGTAGTCCATGGACACAGCCCGGCCACCGACGGTGTTCTCCAGGCAGAGCAACCGGGTTCGGGCGAAGTGCGGGTCGACCGGTTTCACAGCCGCGGCGATGTCCTGCGGGTCCAGCGTCCCGTCCGCTCGATGCGGCAGCGGCTGGGGCTGAATGCCTCCGAGCACGGCTGCGCCGCCACCTTCCCACCGGTACGTGTGGGCCATCTGACCGGCGATGTATTCGTCTCCGCGACCGCAGTGGGTCAGCAGAGCGCACAGGTTGCTCTGTGTCCCCGAGGAAACGAACAGCGCGGACTCGAATCCGAGGAGCCCGGCGATCCGCTCCTCGAGCGCGTTGACCGTGGGGTCATCACCGAAGACGTCGTCCCCCACCTCGGCCTCGGCCATGGCCCGGCGCATGGCTTCGCTGGGCCGGGTGACGGTGTCGCTGCGCAGATCGATGCGGTGACCGGGCTCGTCACGGGCGGCACCCGCCTCGTCCTCGGCGTGGGAGACATCGACGGGGTCAGCGGCGCGGGCGCTATCGGTGGTCGGCACACGCACACTCTGCCACGGGTGGAGGGGCCGTGACCGCCCGGGGGGACGACGATCACGTGGTCCCCGCGCAGGCGGCGGCGTTGCGCCCCACTGGTTGTACGCCAGGCGGACGGACCGGTGGTCCCCGCGCCACCCCGCCCCGCGCGAACCCGTCGAGCGCCCGCGGTCACAAGCCCGCCCCGGTCCCACACCGACCGCCTCCAGACCAGAAGAGCGCTCCAGTGCTCGCGCCGAGAGGCCCAGATCCCCTCCTCAAGCCCCAAAGCCCTATAGCCCTCAAGCCCTCGAGTCCTCAAGAGGCGGAACCGTCCGAGGTGCTCGGCGGAGCCATCCACATGACCTGCCAGCCGTGCCCGTCGAGGTCGAAGAAGCTGCGTGAGTACATGAAGCCGTGGTCCTCGGGGCCGTCCGCCTCGGAGCCGCCCGCGGCGAGCGCGGCCTCCGCGACCGAGTCGACCTCGTCGCGGGCCGACACGCTGAAGCAGTAGAGCGCCAGCGTGTGCGTGGTGGGGTCGGCCATCGGCAGCTTCGCGAACTTCGCGAACGTCTCGTGGCTGAGCAGCATGACGGAGGCGTGCTCCCCGACCAGCATGCAGGCCGCGGTCTCGTCGGTGAACATCGGGTTGTAGCTGAACCCGAGCCGCGCGAAGAACGCCTTGCTGCGCTCGATGTCCGCCACGGGGATGTTCACGAACAGCATGCGACCGGCGTGTGCGGGAGTGGCCATGGTGGGTCTCCAGTCCGAGGTTCGGTGGTGTACGACGGGGTGGACCGGCCGGGCCCGCGGAACTCATCGGTGCGCGGACGAAGTCACCCGGCCTTGCCCGTTGCGCCTTGGCGCGTGGGTGGGCCACCGCGTCGGCGTGGATGGGGCGCGGGCGTGGCGCGAGGACTCCGCCTTTCGGGACCCCAACGCTGGTCAGGGGAGACACCGGACAGCCCGCTCAGGCCCGTCACTTGGAACTCCGCCGCGCCCAACACGTCGGGCGACCACTTGCTCGTCGACCGTGTCCGCACGGGGCGTCCCGTCCTTCATGTAGCGGCCGAGCCGGGACGGCCGTATCCCGCCTGACCAGCCACAAGTGGATACACCCCTCGATTTGCGATTCGAACCGGGCATTCAGGTGATTTCCGTGTGAGCAGAGATTTTGAGCCACTTAGTATCTGGTTCCGTGACAGACGGGAAGAGTCGACGGCGACCGGACGGCCACACGACCGGTGTGATCGTCCTCGGGGCAGGGCCGGCAGGGCTCGTGCTCGGCAACATCCTTGTGGACCGGGGGAGCGACTGCGTCGTCCTGGAGCGGGCCGAGCGCACCCATGTGCAAACGCGGGCCCGTGCCGGGTTCCTCGCCGCCAACACCGTACGGATCCTGGAGCAGCATGGTCTCGCCGAGGGGCTGCGACGGCACGGGGAGATCCACAGCACCTGCGAGTTCCGTACCGAGGACGGTCGGTTCCGACTGGACTACAGCGGGCTCGGTCAAGGGGAGCCGCACACCGTCTACCCCCAACAACAGTTGGTCACTGACCTGTTGACGCGATATATGGACCACGGCGGACAGATCCTTTTCGGCACCGAGGCGGTCGCCGTGCACGCCGCCGACGGCGAGCGGCCCGAGGTGGTCGTGCGTGAGGCCGACGGGCGGCCCGCCCTGTGGCAGGCCCGGTACGTGGCCGGCTGCGACGGGCGTCACGGCGCGGCCCGGCGTTCACTGCCGGCCGGCACGGTTCGCCACCGCCGCGATCACGGTGTGACCTGGCTCGGTCTGCTCGCCGAGGCACCGCCCAGCCTGGACGCCGTCGGGTACGCGGTGCACGAGCGCGGGTTCGCCGGACACATGGCCCGCACCAGCGAGGTCACCCGCTACTACCTGCAATGTGAGCGTGGCACCCCCGCCGCCGCCTGGTCCGAGGAGCGGATCTGGGACGAGTTGGAGCTGCGGATGCGGGCACGGGAGTACGGCCCCCTGCGCCGCGGGCGCGTCGTGCAGCGTTCCGTCGTCGACCTGGAGTCCGACGTGCTCGAACCGCTGCGCCACGGCGCGCTGTTCCTCGTCGGCGACGCCGCCGGTCTGATCAGCCCGTCCGCCGCGAAAGGCGCCAATCTTGCGGTCCTCGAAGCCGCGGTCCTGGCCAGCGCCCTGATCGACGACCTCACCAACGGGAACCCTGAGGGCCTCGACGCCTACTCGGCGCGGTGTCTGACGCACATCTGGCGTGCGCAGGAGTTCTCGCACTGGATGATCGGGCTGCTGCACGGCCCGAGCGGCGCGGACAGCGAATCGCTGTTCCACAACTCCCTGCGCCGCTCCCGCCTCACCTCGCTGCGCACCTCGCGCAGCCAGCAGGACTGGTTCGCCGAGAACTACGTCGGCGTATAGCCCGCCGCCCCCACGCTCCGCACCCGCGTACATCCGTACGCATTCATCCGAACCCCGGAATGAGGATCCCCCGCGATGATCACGGCATTGTCGGGCGATACGTCCCGCCTGCGCGCGACGGTCGACTTCGTCAAGGAACAGGACACCGCCACGCTGCTCCCGCTCCTGCTTCCCGGGCTGGACGGCCCGGAGCTGCGGACGCTGGTGGAGCGCTGCGACTTCTCGCACGCGGCGCTGCTCGTCTTCCCGCCCGACCAGGCGGCGCTCGACGCCACGCTCGCCGAGTGCGGGCTCGCCGCCGACGCGCCGCCACGGCCGAGCGTCGTCGTACGCAAGCGCCTCGCCCTACGGCACAAGCGGTGCGAGACGGAGCTCGACGTCGGCGTTCTGCGCCCCGCGGTGCAGTGCCTGGACGGGGCGCGGCGTACGGTCGAGGTGTTCGCGCTGACCGTGCCGCCGGGGTCGGACCTCGCCCCGGTCGCGGCGCACGAGCGGGAACGGCAGCACGAGGCACATGTCGCCTTCGAGGTCGAGGCACCGGACCCCTTGGTGCTGCGCGGCCTGTGCGCGGCCTTCGGACAGTACGGCGCCACCCCCGACGGCGGCGGCTACAACCCTCACGAGAACGGCACCGTCTTCTACTTCACCGCGCCCGCCGCGGCCAAGGCCGCGTACCAGCGCGTGGAGTTGTACGTCCCCGGCGACCACCGCGACGTCCTGGCCGCCCACCTCGACGAGCACCGTGAGCGGCAGCCCGCCGAGTCCCTGCTGCGCCTGCTGACCGGGGCGTGGACGACGCAAGCCCTGGCCGCGTTCGCGCGGCTGGGGGTGGCCGATGCGATGCACCAGGAACGGGGCGTCGGCGTGGCGGAGCTCGCGCGGGACGTCGGCGCACTCGCGCCCAACCTGGCCACCCTGCTGCGCTATCTCGCCATGCTCGGCGTGGTGAGCGAGGACCGCGACGGATTCCGGCTCACGGACACCGGCCGCCTGCTGCGCGCGGACGCCGAAGGGTCGATGCGGCCGCTGGCGCTGATGTACGGGGGGCCGTTCTACGAGTCCTTCGCCGGACTCGGGCACACCGTGCTCACCGGACAGGTCGCCTTCGAGCAGCGCTTCGGCGAGAACCACTTCGACCACTTCGCCCGCGATCCCGAGCTGGCCGAACTCTTCGACCTCTCCATGGCCGCCGGCTCACGTATGTTCGACCCGTTGCCCACCCACCCGGTCCTCATCGCGGCGGCCGAAGGGGGCACCGTGGTCGACATCGCGGGCGGCAACGGCGAACTGCTCCGGCGAATCCTTTCGGCACACCCCCGGCTGTACGGCATCCTGCTGGAACGCCCGCACACCATGGAGACCGCCCGCCGGTTCCTCGGTGCGGCCGGCCACACGGCACGGTGCACCTTCCGCGCGGGCGACTTCGCCGAGGTACCCGCGGGCGGCGACGTCTACCTCCTGTCCCGCGTGCTGCACGACTGGGACGACGACCGCTGCCGCGAGATCCTGCGCCATTGTGCCCGCGCGATGCCCGACACCGCCGATCTGCTCGTCGTCGAACGCGTCCTGCCCGCCGACGGCTCGTCCTCACTGGCAACGGCCTGGGACCTGCACATGATGTGCAACGTGGGCGGCCGCGAACGGCGCGCAGACCACTACGCCCGACTGTTCGCCGACGCGGGCCTCACCCTGGTGGACCGGACGCCACTGCCCCTGGACGGCAGTGTGCTGCACGTCCGCAAGACCGGGTCGACGAACACGGGAGCGAGGTCCGGCTCGTGAGTGCTCCGGAATGATCCGAGTTCAGCGCGCGGTTCTGCGCGCGGTCTGCCGAGGCAGCCCCGACCTGACCGCCGCCGCCGAGCCCTCCTGGTCCAGTCGGGTCCAGTCGGGCCCAGCCGGGTACAGCCGGGTAGGGACAGCGCCGTCTTGCCGATCGTGAGGGTCGGCCCCCGCGACCCGAAGAACTCGGCTGCTGAGGACGGGCCGGATCTGTCGGCATCGGGGAGACCTGCCCCCGTGAAGGGTGCGGTCGCCGGATACTGCCGCCGCTGAGAGCTCGTGGCAGGATCAGGTTGCTGACAGGGACTCGACGGCGCGACCCGAGGTGCTGCGGGAAGTCGGCCTCCCCCTGACCTCCGACGGGGAGCACGACGAGTACGCCCCGGACGTCGACCGGAAGGTCGACCGGAAGGCGGCGGTCCTCGCTCTGGCCGAGAGGCTCACCGGCATACGCGTCACCGAATCCCTCCTACAGGACGCTCACCGATGCCCAGGGGGAGCGCCTGCACAGGGAATGGACCTACGAGGAGATCGCGACGGCGTCGGACCGCGTACGGGCGAAGGCGAACGCGCCGGTGATCACCTGCGACGATTCGCGGGCCACGGATCGTTCGCCGCACGAGGCAGGCGAGTAACCAGCGAGCGCGCGGAGGCCACCCCGGCGAGACGACGGCATTGTGGAGGTCGAGGTGTCTCCCACCACACGGCCAGGCGCTTGATCCGGTGCAGCAGGGCGAAGGTCTGCTCGACAACGCAGCCGAACTTCCGCAGCAGACGCCAGGACTTGGAGGGTGGGCAAGGCCGGTTCGCCGAGTGCGCGGCCGCTCGCACCGGTGAAGGGCCGGCGCGAGCGGCGCTGACGGCTCAGCGCGGAGTACGAGTCAGCAGGTCCCCTTGATCCACTTGTTGGACTCGCCCTGGTCGTTCGCCACCGCGTCCCAGGTGTTGCCCCAACCCGCGTCCAGGCAGAAGGAGTTACCGCCGTAGCCGTTGTCCGCGTAGACCACCACGGAGCTGTACGAGGTGCCGGTGCCGTTGTCGAACCAGGACGAGTCCTGGTGGGCCATGTACGCGTTGACGGTGTCCGACCAGATCGTGTTGTCGTACTGGAACTTGGCGATCCCGACATTGCCGGAACCGTAGTTGATGTCCTTGTAGACGCACAGGTACGACCGCGGGCAGGTGCCGGGGTCGCGCTGGCTGTAGGTGGGGGTCGTGCCCCCCGCATGGGCGGCGGTGACGGCGAACGGGGTCATGGCGGCGGCCATGGCCAGCGCCAACGCGGCACGCTTGGTGGTACGCATGCGGTTCTCCCTCTGGTGATGGTCCTCCTCCGGCGGGCGCCGGAGGCCCGCGCCCGCCGACGGCGGCCGGGCGCGCGAGCTCGACGGGGCGGTGCGGTGCGGCCTCAGCCGGAGCCGACGACGGAGCGGGCTCGGCCGAGCGCGGTGGCGACCGCCTGGGTGTAGTAGCGGGTCTGGCGTGCGAACTCATGACGCGCGGCCTCCCGCACATGCTTCCGCTGCAGCCCGGCACCGGTCCTGGCGAGGCCGGCCGCACGGTTGCACTCGGCGTCCGCGACGGCCACGGTCACCTCTCGCCTCCGGGCCTCCACGGCGGTGTCGGACCGGTTCTCCTTCGCCACGGTGCCGATGGCCGCGGAGGAGCTCGGATAGTCGTGCCCTCGTGACTTCATACAGGCCTGCCAGTCGGCCAGCGCCTTGGCGTACCGCGGTTCCGCCACCACGTCGGCGTAGGTGGTGTATTCGAGGTTCAACACGGCCGCCTTGGCCTCGGTCCACTTGCGGAGATCACCGTAGAGCTGTCGGCGGGCGTCCGCCTGGCAGCCGTCGGCGCTGGTGAAGATCTCGCCGCGGCCGGGCGCCGGGACGACAATCGCGGCGCGGTCGGTGCCGTTCAGCGCACGGTCGAAGTCGGCTCGGCGCGGCGCCGGGAGGGCAGCGATGTAGCGCGCCTCGGGACCCTTCGCGGCCGCGGCTTTCCCTTCCCGGTCACCGGACGCGGCCGCCTCGGCCAGACCGTAGCCGTGCCTACGTGCCCAGGCGACGTCGTCCAGGCCGAAGCGCCGTTCCGGCGCGTCCAGTTCGCCCGCCCGTGGGTCCGGGTCGAGCTGATAGTGAAAGCCCTGGTCCCGCATGCATTCGGTGATCAGCCGCTGCTCGGCCTGGCCAAGCAGCGTGCGCTCTGCGTCGGTCAGCCCGGTGCGCAGCCGGCCGCCGGCGTACGCGGACGGCCGGTCGGCGCCGGAGCAGGCCGTGACGAGCAACAGGCCCGTCACCGCAAGCGCCCAGAACCGAGCCTTTCTGCTCATCGGAACTCCTCGTGTCGTCGGTAGTGGCCCGCCACCGCGGACAACCTTCCGCGGGCCAAAGGGAGCTCGTGACGCCGATCGAGCGCGCAAGACCGACCGGACGCTGCGGAACGTATCCACGGGAGATCGAGGGCGTCATCCGGAAGTTCGCGGAGTGACACCCCGAGGTCCCGTGGGGTACGGCGCAACCCGCCCCGGTCGTGGGCGGCGGCTCCGCGGGACTGGCGAGCAGCCTGGCCGCTGCCTGCGCGCGCCTCCGCACGCCTCCGGCATGGAGCACGACCCCGGTTGCCCGGTGCGGCCTCCCCACGCGCCGGTCCCCGGTCGGGCGGGCGCTCCCCCCTACCGGCGTCATCCGGCCATCGTGCGCAAGCGAGCCGGCTCGGGCACCCGTTGGGACTAGCATGCCTGGCAGCCGGGGACCGGCCGTGACGGGAGGGGACGCTGCCGATGGGCGGCATAGTGATTCATCTGCCGTCGGCGCATGGCACGGAGCCGGCGAAAACCCTGCACTTGGACCCTGGCGAGGCCGCGCGCTTCGGCCGGGGCTCGACGGCCCGTCCGGTAGAACTGCTGCTGCCCGACCCCGCCGTCTCCCGGCTCGCCGGGGAGGTCCGGGTGACCGAGGACCACTGGCAGCTCAGCAACTACTCGACCACGCAGAGCTATCTGGTCGAGAACCCGGAGGGGGCCGGCGAGTACCTTCGGATCGCGCCCCGCCGGTCGGGGGCGCCCATCCCGTTCGAGTTCGCCCGCGTCGTGCTGCCTACTCTGGGCTCCACG
Organism: Streptomyces sp. NPDC057950; assembly: GCF_042887295.1. Lineage (NCBI taxonomy): Bacteria > Bacillati > Actinomycetota > Actinomycetes > Kitasatosporales > Streptomycetaceae > Streptomyces > Streptomyces sp. NPDC057950. The sequence goes on along the minus strand of NZ_JBHVPP010000001.1, from coordinate 559,268 downwards.
GTGAGCTTCCAGGTCTTCGCGCCCGACCACGTCTACCTCGACCCGGACGATCCCGCCGGCGCCTGGGGCACCCGCACACTCCCTGCCTACTCCCTGGACGAGACCGCCACGTACTTCTTCGTCCTGGTAGCACTCTGCGAACCGAGGCTGCGGGACGCGTCGGACGTCTCCGTGCCGACCACCCCACAGGTCGTGGAACGTATCCGCGCCCACCCGGCGCTGACGCGGCTGACCGCGCGGGCGGTCAGCGCCCACATCGACTACCTGGCGGAACAGAAGCTGCGGGTGCGCGGGCTGCGGGACACCGCCGTCCCGGGCAGTGGCGCGCGGCGCACCGGCAAGCGCGAGGCGGTGGTCGGCGTCGCGCTGCGCTTCGGCCTGGTCCGTGAGGAGCACCTGTCGCTGCTGCCGTCCCGTGCCCCCGGTCTCCCGCTGCCGGCACCGTCCGGTGGCCGCGTATGAGCCGATTCGCCGTAGGTCAGGGCCGGCGGGACCCGTGGGCCGGTCCGCCACGACCTGTCCGGGAGGGTGGCGGGGGTCAGGCGCATGGGTTGGTGACGCCGCCGGTCTCGTCGCCTTTCAGGTAGATGCCGCTGACGTAGCCGTTGCCGCCCGCGTTGAGGGGGAGGAGGACCCATTTGTCGCTGGTGATGCCCTCGGCGGTCACGGTCTGTCCGGCTACCCAGCACTGTGCCGGGTAGGACTGGCCGGCGTACACCCTGCTGACGATCGCGCACGAGGTGGACGCGCAGGAACGGACATTGGCATCGGCCCACGCCGTCACCGTCACACCCCCACCCCCGCCAGGCGTGCAGGGCAGGCCGACCCCGCGGTCCCGCAGGTACGGTACCGGGTCGATCCCCCGGATCGTGGTGGAGGTGCCGACCCGCACCCGCAGATGCAGATGGACGCCGGTGGCGTCACCCTCGGAGCCCATCAGGGCGATGCGCTGGCCGGCCGACACCTGCTGGCCGGTGGAGACATCCCGCTCGTACATGTGGCCGTACTCGGTCACGGTGCCGTCCGCGTGCAGGATGCGGATCCACTGGCCGTATCCCTGGGCCGGGCCGGAGTCGATGACCTGGCCGGCGCCGGCCGCGTGGATGGGGGTGCCGAGCGCGTTCGCGATGTCGACGCCGTCGTGGGTGCTGTTGTACCCCTGGGTGACGACGCCGGCCGCGGGACAGGAGCCGGCGTAGGCGACGGCGGCCGTGCGGCCGTTCACCGCCGCCTGGCCAGGCGCGGCCACCACGATCGGAAGCAGCAGGGCGGCCGCGGCCGGCAGACCGACTCGCAGGTTGACTCCTCGTCGACCGACTCGCACGTGGAACTCCTCCCATGAGTCGACGGCTGCTGACGAGCCGTCCGGTTCGGGGGGGCGGCCCGCCCTCTGCGGGGTGACCGTCCGACGCACGGACCCTAGACCCGCGGTCGCCCCTCGGGGCATCCGGAAGGTTGCGGAGAGACGGCGCCCCGCGAGGCCGGTATTCCTGGTCCTGGACCGTCGTCCGCATCCACGGAGGGGGAACCCGTGCGTGGCGCATCCGTACGTGTCGAGATACGTGCCAAGTGGCCCACTCCGCTGCGGGTGGCACAGATCCTGAGCCTGCTGCTCCTCATGACGGGCCTGGTGGCGGCGCCCGCCGCGGCGCGGGGCCCGGAACGACCTGGCAGCTGGCGCTTCGACCTGACGGGGCCGGAGGCCGGGCGGGGCAACGTCGCGGCCCGCCCGGACGGGATGACCGTCAAGGACAGCGGGCGCCGGACGGTGTCGGCGCCCGGCGCCTCCCACGCCGTGTACACCTCACCCAGCAGAAGCCTCGGCCAGGAACTCACGGTGTTCACCGTACGGACCGAGGCGGAGGTGCCTGTCGGCACCCGCGTGCTGACCGAGATCCGGGGCAGCGACCGACGGGGTGTCTGGACGCAGTGGCGGGCCACGGACGGCGGCGGCGCGGTCCGGCTGCCCCGGGCGGTCTCCCTCCTCCAGGCCCGGATCACCCTGTACGGCATCCTTGACGGACCGTCACCCACCGTCCACGCCGTCACCGTCACCGCGGCGGCCGACCAGCCGGCACCGCGGCGGACCTCGCAGGACGGCGTGCCCGCGGCCTCGTCCGGTGCCACCTACCGGCTTTTCGCCACCCGCGAGGGCCTCACCGGGCAGACCACCGCCAACGGCCACGTCATCCGGTCCCGCGACCACTTCGTGGCTCTGCCCTCGCGACGGATGCTGGCGACGAACGGCGGACACGAGTACCAGGTGCGTGTGTGCTTCGAGGGCCGGTGCGAGACCGCGCCCGTGTGGGACGTCGGACCCTGGAACACCCGCGACGACTACTGGAATCCGCCCGCACAGCGGGAGATGTGGCAGGACCTCGCGCAGGGTACCCCCGAGGCTCAGGCGGCTTACGTGAATTATTACAACGGCGGGCTCGACGAGTTCGGCCGGCAGGTCGCCAATCCGGCCGGCATCGATCTCGCGGACGGCACTTTCCGGGACGGGCTCGGCATGACCGACAACGACTGGGTGGACGTCACCTTCATGCCGGACGGCGGCAGCGGGGGTGGGGGTGTGACGGTGACGGCGTGGGCCGATGCCAATGTCCGTTCCTGCGCGTCCACCTCGTGCGCGATCGTCAGCAGGGTGTACGCCGGCCAGTCCTACCCGGCACAGTGCTGGGTAGCCGGACAGACCGTGACCGCCGAGGGCATCACCAGCGACAAATGGGTCCTCCTCCCCCTCAACGCGGGCGGCAACGGCTACGTCAGCGGCATCTACCTGAAAGGCGACGAGACCGGCGGCGTCACCAACCCATGCGCCTGACCCCGCCACCCTCCCGGACCACCCCACGGATGACCGGGCCGCCGCGTCCCGCGGCGAGCCGACTGCCACCGGGCGCAGCGGGAACAGTCGTTCAGACCCAGAGCTCTACAGACTTTCGAATCGTGTCGGTTGTCGCCCACAAGAGCCCGACGCGCATTAGCCTTTCCCCGTCACGCGCATCGTACGTCGCCGAAGCCTCATTCTCTGACAGGAACATGACCTTGCGCACACGTACTTTCGCCCCCGCGAGAGCGGTTGCCCCCGCTTTCGCGGGGCCGGGTTCTCTCGTTTCCGGTGCGGAGCCATCGATGCCGCGGGACTTCAACGGCGGCGCGTACCAGGACCGTTGGGGCAGTACGGCGCGGAGCGGGCAGGCGAGGACGGACGCAGCCGCGCAGGTCTCGGCGTGACCGAGCCGCACGAGGGCGAAGCGGCCGACGGCTGGGCGGTCTCCGTGCCGGCGGGGTACCGGACAGGGCCTTGGGAAGTGGTCTCCCCCATCGCGTCCGGCAACTGGGGCAGTGTGTACGCCGCACGCCGGGCCCTGGACGGGAAACTCGGCAGCAGGACGGCCGGTCCTCCACCGGACGAGGTGGCCCTGAAGTTCGTGGTGACGAACGCCCTCGGGCCGTACCGCTCCCGTCAGTGGCGCGAACTGGCCCGGCGCGAGGCCGATTTCAGTCAGAACGCCGCCCACGACCGGCTCATCAAAGTCCTGGAGACCTTGGTGGTGACCGACGAGGACCGGCCTGATCTGGATGGCGCGGTCGTCCTCGTCATGGAGCGCGCCACCGGCAGCCTGCAGGAACGGCTGGACACGGCAACGGACAGTGAACCGCTCGTGGACGCCGACCGGGTGATCACGCAGATCTGCGAAGGACTCGCCCACCTCCACGCCGAAGGTTGGGTCCACGGCGATCTCAAGCCCGCCAACGTGCTGCTCATGCCCGACGGTTCGGTCCGGCTGGCCGACTTCGGCCTGGTCTCGCGCGTGGACGGCACCCATGGCTACGCGCCGCCCCTCGGATCGCCCGACTACCTGCCGCCGGAGCGTTGGAAGGAAGGGATCGGCGAGCACGGGATCCCGGTACGTCCCACAGCCGATGTCTGGGCGCTGGGTGTCACCGCGCACCAGATCCTCACCGGGGGATCCCTCCCCTTTCCTGGCGCCACCGCCGGGGCGCGCGCGGCAGCGGTCCAGGAGTACGCCTCGGGAAGAGCCCCGCTGCGCCTGCACCCCGCTCTCGACACAACCGGACGGGACTTCGTCACCCGTTGCCTCGCCCGCGACCATGCGAGCCGTTCCCCGGCTTCCGCCGACCGCCTGCTGGCCCTGGCCCGTGAATCGTCCCTCACGCCCGGACCGCGTCGGCGCACCAGGCCCGGGCGTCTCGCCGTCTCCGTGGTCCTGGCAGCCGCTGTCCTCGCTGTTGCCGGAACCACCGGGGGCTGGTGGTGGTTTGCGGGCCGGCACACAGGCAACGTTGGGGAGGCCGGGCCCACCGCGCTGATCACCGTGTTCAACGTCGAGGCCCCGTGCCGGAAACAGACCGAGCGGCTGAGCACGTGCAGCATGGGCCTGGCTCTGAACCCGCGCGAGGAGTACAAGTCGGGCAATGTCTCCGTACATCGGATCTGGCACGGGGACGTGCTGGAGGCAGACTGCGTGCTGTACGAGGGAGAGCGCGTGGCCGACGAGACCGGTGTGGGCTCCACACGCTGGTATCGGGTGAAGGTCGCCGAAGAGCCGTCCGGACACGCCTGGTTCCCGGCGGTCCGCACCCGACACGAGCCCGCTTCGTTGCCCACCTGCGCAAGCGACGTCAAGCAGGGTGCCGGGACTCCCTGAACGGTCCGGACCGGGACACTGCGGGTGCCCGTCCGTCGTCCAGTCCGCTCAGGCGGCGTGTGGGTACTCGTGGCGGGTTCCGCCGAGCCGATGTCGTCGGCGGAGGTCCAGGGAGGCGATCTGTCCTGGAGTGCTGGTCGGTTCGGGCAGCGCACGGCGAGAACCGGGCATTGCGCGCCGTCGAGTCCGCGCCGGCCGTCCGTTCGTCCATGGGCGCTTTCCCGATCCCGGCCGCTTCCCGCAACACCGACTGGTGGAACAGGTACGCGAACGAGTCCTGCTCGCTGCGTAGGCGCGTTGTCAGTGCCTGGTGCGAGGATCCGGGAGACCTTACGCAAGGAGATCAGTATGGGCACCTGGGACATCGGTCCCTTCGGCAACGACACAGCCGCGGACTTCGGCAACACTCTCGATGACGCCGAGCCCGAGGCATGTGAGGCTCTGGTGCGAGGCGTCCTCGTCCGGACGGTCGTGGCCACGGGCTGTCCCAGGGAAGCGGACGAGGCGGTGGCCGCCGCCGCACTCGTCGCGGCGCAATGCCCGGGAGGCCAACCTGTCGTCGGCACGCCCTACGGCCCGAAACGCCGGCGCTCGTGTTCCCTTCCGACCTTCGGACGCTCGCGGACGAAGTCCTCGCCCGCATCGCAGGCGCCGAAACAGGGCCGGCCTCGAAGTGGGTCGATCCGGAGGACCGGAAGCGGCGCCAGACCGTACTCACACACCTTCGTACAGTGTTTGTCCCGCCGCCCCCCTTCCATCGCTCTCTTCGACGTCCAGCCATGACGAAGCGTCACTCCGTACGGAAGTTGAGCCAGAACCCGAGAACGGACCGCATATGTTCACGACTTCGCGAGGCGTTCAGTCAGCGGCGGCCGAGCCTCCCGACCGCTCACGCGATCCAACCGGCCGTTGTCAGAACTACAGGCGCTGACACATCCACGTCGAAAATCAATACTGACAAACCGATACAGCTCCACAGGTCTACGTGGGCGGGTGTCCTGAACAGAGGGGCGGGTCGGGAAGCTCGCGGTGTCCGGAGACGATGCCGTCACCTTCGCCTTTCCCACGAAGATTTGCCGCCCGGGTCCCGTGTCTGGGATCTTGTCCGGGGCGGCGATCTCGAGCAACGCGCTCAGCCGCCGGCACCACCGGCCTCGGCCCCAACCCAGGTCTGCCGGTGGAGCCTTGACCGAGCCACGAGCATCGGATCCAGCGGTTCTTCGGACCGTCCGTGGCCATACGAAGAAGGAGAAATAGCGTGAACACCGAAAAGGTCACAGCTCGACGTCTTACGAACGAGGAAGTTTCAGAATTGGGCCTCCAGGACGAGATCTTCGTCTCGGCAGATCTGGACGACCTTTCTCTCGACTGTTTCGCTCCGGCTTTCCTCACGAAGCCGGGTAAGTATTTCGATGGAGGGTCTTTCACCGCAAGGACCATTTTCGGCAAGGAGATTCCTGTTCTTCCGAACAACGCCGAAGAGCGCGGGATCTGGGTTGCCGACGAAGCCGGGGAAGAAATCGAGGTTCTCCAGAGTGCCGGTGTCCTCCTGAACCTCGCGCTCTTCGTGCCCAACGGGAACATGGAATCTCTGGAGTCGCTCTACACCGCCGCGAGGGAAGCGTTCGGCGCGGGAATCGTCCAGCGCTGGAACGAGGAAGTCGTGGCGGTGCCGGACGTCAAGGTCGACCTGTTCGAAGAACCGGCCCGCGGACGGAAGAACACGGGCGGCCAGAACCGCGACCGCCGCGCCTTGGACATCTACCCCACCCGAGTGCGGTTCATGGAGCCCAGCACCGGCTGGAAGTTCATCGTCGAACCGCACCACGAGCCCATCGACGACACACCGACGATCTGAGCCGACAGCGGCCCGCAGAACGCACGCTGACGGCTGCTCACTCACCGCCCGATTTCTGCACACGGCTTGACCCGATCAGGGCGGGGCGCTGGTGCCGGCGCTCCGCCCCGCGCGACCCACACAGGTTGCGGAGCGTTTTCGCGACTCCGCCGATCAGGCGCGCCGGCCTCGTGCGGGAGCAGGGCGCGTCGAGCGAGGTGGTTTGCGGGATCGCGTCGCGACGGCGCGTCCCCGGCGAGCCCGACCCCTGTAGCCACCTGCAGCAACGCGGCACAGGACCCGGGTGGGCGGAGACAGTTGTACGCGGGCTTATCGGTGAAGTCGTCGGTCCGCTCAGGAGCGGGATGTCGGACAAACCCTCTGTGGCTTCGGCCCCTCACCTCACCTCACGCCGCGAGAACCCGGGGTGAGCATGAGACAGCAGGCGAGAATCTTTCGGACACCGATCACGCGAAACGGCGCGCAGAGGCCGTAAGCCGCAGCGCGCCGCCAAGCAGTCAGTAGTCGGTGACCGGCTTCACGGTCACCCGGGAGACGGGGTCAGTGGCGGCCGCCCTGACCGGCCTGGCCGCCCTGGTGCTGGCCGCCGCCCTGACCCTGGCCAGCCTGACCGGCCTGTCCCTGGCCGCCCTGTCCCTGGCCGCCCTGGTGCTGGCCGCCGCCCTGACCCTGGCCAGCCTGACCACCCTGACCGGCCTGTCCCTGACCGCCCTGGTGCTGGCCGCCCTGACCCTGGCCAGCCTGACCACCCTGCCCCTGACCACCCTGGTGCTGGCCGTTCTGACCGCCCTGACCGGCCTGACCCTGACCGCCCTGGTGCTGACCACCCTGGTGCTGGCCGTTCTGACCGCCCTGGCCCTGGTGGCCATGCTGGCCGCCGGTTCGGGGCGCTCCACCCTGGCCGCCGTGGTGCGCTCCGTTGTGGTCACGGCGGTGATGGCCGCCGAGGTCGCTCAAGCGGCGGCCGTCACGGAAGTGGCGGCTACCGAAGTCGTCCCAGCGCCAGCCGTCGCGGTCACGGAAGTGACGGCCGCCCCAGGTCACCTCGTCGACAATCCGGCCGCGCTCATTGCGCAGCGTGGCGGTGTCGGAGCGGTAGTCCCAGACGCGGTTGCGGCGGTCCTGGTAGACGTCGCGGTAGGTGTCCCGGCCGATGCCCGTGTGGACGCGGACGGTGGCACGCCCGCCCAGGCGGTAGTGGTGGAACGTGTAGGTGTGGCCGTCCTCGTCGGACAGCGTCCAGTCGTACAGGTTCACGCTGCGCCGGGACGTGTTGGTGACGTCGATCCACTGCCGGTTCAAGGAGTGGTTGGAGCGGTCGCGGAAGCCCGGCGAGTCGGCCTGTACGCCGCTGATCACCACACTCGAGCGGTACGCGACGGCCTGGTGGGGGCTGGACTGGGCGGAGGCCGGCAGCGCGGACGCGCCGAGCGCGGTGCCCGCCGCCAGAGTCGCGGCGGCGATGCGGGAGATCGAACGAGAGGACATCAACAGTGCTCCCCTGTGAGGTGGGGGCCCACCCCCGACCACGTGGCGCGGCCGGAGTGGGCGGTGTGCGGATCCCGGCTGATGCCGAGGACCCACAGCCTGGCCGCCCGCCCGACCCGATGGGAGTTGCGCCGTTTCCTGTTGCCGTATGCGGATATTTCCGTGACCCTCGACTGCATCACTCAACCAACCCCGCAGGCCCCCATGCCCAGTTCACGGACGGATACATCCATCCCTTGACCATTACGGGGAAAGCGTTTTCAGGTAACCGCCCGCCCCGCCAGGCCAACCGCCCATCACCTGCCAGAGTGCCCTTCGGTGCGTAACAGACAAATACGACCAATCAGCGAATAATCGACCGATAGCTCATCAAGTGTTCGTATTCACGCCACGTTCGGAACCTCGATGCGGTCGTGCACGGCGCCAGGGACCCCGGGCCGGCGGGGCACCTGTCCGGTTGCCGAATCAGGCAGCCGAGCGGGTCTCCCATGTATCCGCTGATGCGCAGATTGCCGAGGTGGGTCTCCGGGGTGCGGTCCTGGCTGGGCCGGTTCCCGCGTGCGACGTCCCGGGGGCCTACTCACTCCAGCCGCCCGGCCCAGTTCCTCAGCGTCTCCGGATTGATCCCAAGATCGGCGGCAAACGACGACCTGAACGTCGCCGCCACCCGGGACCCCGGACAGAGGCGGCCCAATCCCGCTGCCACATCGCGGCTAAGCGACCGTGAGCACGAGCTTGCCCTGGATGTGTCCTCGGGCGGCGCGTTCGTGCGCGGCCCGGGCGTCCGCGAGTGCGAACGTACTGTCGATCGCGACGCGGACCGTGCCCGTATCGAGCAGGCGTCCTAGTTCGGCGAGCTGCGCGCTGTTCGAGCGGACCGTGGTGCCCGTGACGGTGACGCCCAGCTTCGCGTTCTCTTCTTCGTCGAATTCACCGAAGAACACGGGGAAGTGGGAGCCGCCGCGCTTGAGCGTGCGCAGGAACCGTTTGCTGTCGGGGCCACCGACGGCGTCGAGAACGAGGTCGACGTCGTGTACGAGTTCCTCGGGGCGGCTCTTGGTGTAGTCGATGAACTCGTCGGCGCCGAGCTCGCGCAGGAACGATTCATGCGCGCCCGACGCCACCGCGATGACACGTGCGCCCTTCCATTTCGCCAGTTGGAGCGCGAGGTGCCCCACGCCGCCCGCGGCGCCGTTGATGAGCACCGTCGAACGGGCGTCGAGTGGCACCGGGCGATGCTGCGCCGCCTGGAAGGGCGACGGGTGATCGTGCCCGAGCTCGATCAGGTACTGCCACGCGGTGAGGCCGGACATGGGCGCGCCGGCCGCGTGGACGTGATCGATGCCGGCGGGCTTGAGTGTGAGGTCCGACGCGGGCGCGGCCACGTACTCGGCATAGGTACTGCCCTCGAAGCCGGGGAAGCGAAGGAGGCCGAAGACCTCGTCGCCGACGGAGAAGCCGGCCACATCCGCGGCGACGGCCTCGACGACGCCCGACAGGTCCGTCCCCGGGATCGCGGGCAGACTGAACTTCGGCCTCATCTCCGGAGGCAGGTTGGACATCCCGTCACGCAGGTACCAGTCGGGAGGGTTGACGCCGACCGCGTGCACGCGGACGAGCACCTCCCCCGGCCCCGGCGTGGGAACCGGCACCTCGTCGTGGCGCAGGACTTCAGGGCCACCGTGCCCGTGGAGCCGGATCGCCCTCATCGTCTGTATCGACATCGTCTTCTCCTGTCCGCGCTGCGGATAGACTCATTCGGATCAGTGGTCCATGTATCCGGACCGCTGATCCGAATATATGGACCACTGATCCGGATAGTCAAGGGGGACAGATGCGCGCCGACGCCAGGAAGAACCGTGAGCACCTGCTCGCGGTAGCGGGCACCACCATCAGCGAGCAGGGCGTCGACGTGTCACTGCGGGACATCGCACGCAGGGCCGATGTCGGACTCGCGACACTGCTGCGGCACTTCCCGACGCGCGAGGCGCTGCTCGATGCCCTGCTCCACACGAGCTTCGACGAACTGACCGCCAAGGCAGGCGCCCTCGAGACGTCCGACTCCCCCGACGACGCCCTCGTTTCATGGCTACGCGACTGCGTCGCGTGGACGACCGAGTACCGGGGCGCGGTCGTACTGATGGCCGCCGCGATCGAGGACACCGAGTCCGCACTCCACGCTTCGTGCGTCACCCTGCGCGCAGCCGGCGCACGTCTCCTCACCCGCGCCCAGTCCGCGGGCCTGGCACGGACCGACATCGACGGCACCGACCTGTTCGCACTGGTGGAGGCGCTCGCTTGGCTCGGTGATCAAAACGCGCTCGCACCACGCGCCGATCACCTCTTCGACGTGGTCGCGAGCGCGATCATGACGCGCCCGAACTGAAACCGTCTCGCGGGCTGACCGGCGAACTCGGCCGCCCGCGCACGTTCGGCAAGATCGGATCGACGCCGCGTCCGCCAGCGAGATCAACATGGGTATCGGCCTCTGAACTCCCTGCCTGGACGCCTTCGGGCGACGTCTGAACCGGTGTCGTCAACCCTTTTCCCGGTGATCTTGGAACTGCCGGTCGGACGGTTGCCCGGACTTTCCCACAGAACCTGCCGGTCCTGCGGTGTCCAGGTCACCGATCCGGTCGGCGAGGGTTCTCAAGGCTTCAGAAGACGGGGAGCCGGGTTGAGCTGTACTCACGAACAGCCACTGGTCCGGATCACCGGGAAAGACAAGGGACTCATAGTCCAAGGTGACTTCCCCGATCAGGGGGTGCCGGTAATGCCTGGTGCCGTGGGAGTACTCCTCCACATCCTGTGCGGCCCACCACCGACGAAAGTCCTCATCCACGGCCGACAGCTGATCAATCAGCTCGGTCAGCCGCGGATCGTTCGGATGGCGACCCGCGTACAGGTGCAAACCTGTGACGACCATCCGGGCGGCCATGTCCCAGTCAATAAATAGCTCACGCGCCGCAGGGTCGAGAAATATAAAACGCGCCAGATTTCGCTCGCGGGCCGGCAGGGCATCGAAATCCACATACATCGCGCAGGCCATTCGGTTCACGGCAAGAACGTCCATGCGGCCGTCAAGAATCATGGCGGGAATGTCCCGAAGAACCTCGAGCAGCGCGTACACACCTGGACGCACTCGCCACGGCACGGCGGGCCGACTCACCCTGGCCACGGACTGCGGCCTGGCCAGGGCGAACAGATGGGCACGCTCGACATCGTCCAGCCTCAGAGCGCGGGCTACGGCCTCCAGCACCGCTTCCGAGGCGTTGGCCACCCGCCCGCGTTCCAGGCGGATGTAGTAGTCCGCGCTCAATCCGGCGAGGAGCGCGACCTCCTCACGCCGGAGTCCCGGAACACGACGACTCGCCCCCGGTGTGACCCCGACCTGCCCGGGAGTCACCCGGGCTCGCCGCGAGCGCAGAAAATCGCTCAGCTCTTTGTTGTCATCTGAACCGGACGACGTCGTGCCCATATATCGAGGCTAGCCCTCAACGCGCCGCTCCGGCAAACGCACCGTGGATTTATTACCCCACATAAGTCAATCCTCAATCCTAGTCATTAAAAATGGGAGATCCCTGAAAGGGTCTCTCTGAAAAGGTGGAGTGAAACCGTCCCCCGCACCGCCGGACGAGGATCGAGCCGCGTCGTGCATGGGCGGTTGCTCAGTGACAGGGAAAGGGGGGCCTGGCAGTACCTGTATCAGCAGACCATGACCGAGACAGACCTGTTTGACCGCCCACAGGCGCCTTTCCGACTGGTTCTCTGGATTGCAGGTCACCACGAAGCCCGCGGGCCTCACCGACCTGGCCGACCAAGGCACGAAACCCCGTTCGCCACTCTGGCGACGCATCGGGAATATTCCACCGAAGTCAAGAAACAAGGACATCCCCATGGAACTGAAGCTCGAAATGATCGTGATGCCCGTCTCCGACATCGACCGGGCCAAGGCCTTCTACGAGCAGGTCGGATTCCGCCTGGACGTCGACCACACGGCCAGCGAGGACTTCCGAGCTGTGCACTTCACACCGCCCGGCTCCGAGTGCTCGATCATCTTCGGCAAGGGGATGACACCCATCGCACCCGGCTCGCTCCAGGGCCTGTACCTCATCGTCTCCGACATCCACGAAGCCCACGCGGAACTCGTCGGCCGCGGCATCGAAGTCAGCGAGATCTTCCACGACGCCAACCTCTTCTTCCACGGCCACGAGGAAGGGGACGTCACCCACCGGTCCCCCGGCCAGGAGCGTCTGGCCGGCCCGCACCCCGAGCGCGCCTCCTACGGCTCCTTCCTGACCTTCAGCGACCCGGACGGCAACGGCTGGGTGCTCCAGGAGATCACGCAGCGCCAGCCCGGCCGCTGAAAATCCCAGAAGCTACCGCCCAAAAGCTGCCGCCGGCCAGGGCCCAGTGCGGTGCCGCGGGCCCTGGCGCCGTCCGGCTGCGGGGATCGGCAGACGCGGCCGGTCAACGGGCCGCGGTGGCCGGGGTGTCCGCCCGAGTCACGGAAGCCAGTGGGGACGAGACATTGAGGAACGAAACAGTGAGGAACAGAGCATCGATGAACGAGACGACCCGCACCTACGACGTGATCGTCATCGGCGGGGGCCCTGTCGGCGAGAACGTGGCCGAACGCGCCCGCGCCGCAGGACTCAGCACCGTGATCGTAGAACGCGAACTCCTGGGCGGTGAGTGCTCGTTCTGGGCCTGCGACCCGAGCAAGGCGCTGCTGCGGCCGGTGGTGGCACGTGCCGACGCGAGCCGCGTGCCGGGGCTCGACCCGGCGGTGGCCGGCCCGCTGGACGTCGAGCGGGTCCTCGCACATCGCGACAGGATGTCCTCGTACTGGAAGGACGAGGACCAGGCCGACTGGCTGAACTCGGTCTCCGTCGACCTCGTACGCGGTCACGGGCGCCTCACCGGCCCCCGGCGGGTGGCCGTGGAGACACCTGAGGGCGACACCATCACCCTGATCGCCCGGCACGCCGTCGCGCTCTCCACCGGCACCCGCGCCGCTCTGCCTCCCGTCCCCGGACTCGACACCGTTCGCCCCTGGACCAGCCGCGAGGCCACCAGCGCCCGCAAGGTGCCCGGCCGACTCACCGTCGTCGGAGGCGGTGTGGTCGCCGTCGAGATGGCCACCGCCTGGCAGGCACTCGGCTCCCGGGTCACCATGCTCGTCCTCGAGAACGGTCTGCTCGAACGGATGGAGCCGTTCGCCGGCGAACTGGTCACCGACTCACTGCGCGAAGCAGGCGTCGACATCCGCTTCGGCACCACCGCCACCTCCGTGCACCGCGACGGCGGCGAAGCCGACGAGGTGCGGATCACACTCTCCGACGGCGGACAACTGGCCGCGGACGAGATCCTGTTGGCCACCGGCCGCGCCCCACAGACCCGGGACATCGGCCTGGAAACGGTAGGACTCACCCCCAGCGACTGGCTGACCGTCGACGACACCTTCCAAGTCACCGGCATCGACGGCGGCTGGCTCTACGCCGTCGGCGACGTCAACCGCCGCGCGCTGATGACGCATCAGGGCAAGTACCAGGCGCGGATCGCCGGCACCGTCATCGGCGCCCGCGCCAAGGGAGAACCCGTCGACGACGCCCCCTGGGGCGCGCATGTCGCCACCGCCGACCACACGGCCGTCCCCCAGGTCGTCTTCACCGTCCCCGAGATCGCCTCCGTCGGCCTGACCAGCCGCGAGGCCGAGCGGATCGGGCGCCACGTCGACGTCGTCGACTACGACCTGTCCAAGGTCGCCGGCGCCCACCAATACGGCGAGGACTACCGCGGCCGTGCCCGCATGCTCGTCGACACCGACCGCAACACCGTGGTGGGTGTCACCTTCGCCGGCCCCGGTGTCGGGGAACTGGTCCATTCGGCCACCATCGCGGTCGCCGGTGAGGTGCCCCTCGACCGACTCTGGCACGCCGTCCCCGCCTTCCCCACCCTCAGCGAAGTCTGGCTGAGGCTGCTGGAGACCCACCGCGGCTGAACACGCCCCACCCGGCATGCGATCCGGCCCCACAGCCCGTACTCGACAGGTGCGTCCCGCCACGGAACACCCGTCCGGATCCGGAACCGTATGCCATCAATCGGCCTCCGTCGAGGGCGGACAGACGGCCGCCGCGCGCTGACAGCCTTCGTCAACAGCGGCTCCGGCACCGCCTACCGCTCGTCCGTGGGATCTCCCCGCCCATGAAGCCTGAGCGTTCACAACCCAAGATCTACTTTCGACGCACGGCCCAACTGGCAGGCGCAGCAGCGACGTAGCCGCCGGCCGCGGAGCGGACTTGCTCTACGGGCCGGTCGAGGTGATCGGCACGGACGCACATCGTCCAGGGGCGGAGGCGTGGTGGAGAATGCAGGAGTGGTGGCCCCGGTTCCGACGGGGCCACCACCCACTGTCCGGCCCCTGTACGGTCAGGCCGGTTCGGTCAGGGTCAGCGGTAGCAGGTGGTCACCAGGACCGTGTCACCCGCGTGGACGACTGTCGGGGCGTGCGGAGAAAGCGCGACGACCGCGTCCTGCTGCTTCTTGCAGTCGGGCATCCGGACCCGGGTGAATGTGGGCGTGAGGTTGAAGTGGACAAGCGCCACCCTGGCCCTCGCCGCGCTCGCACCGGCCAGCTGCTCCTTGGCGATCCTGCCGTCGCTGGTGCGGACGAGCAAGGTGGTGCGGTCGGCGGCCGTGCTGTGGGCGGCGGTCTGCGCCGAGGCGTGCGAACCGCTGCTGCTGCCGACGGCGCCGGCGGCCAGGGCGGTGCCTGCGCCGCAGGCCACGACCAAGGCGGTGGCGATGCCCGCGATGGCCGTGGCCCGCTTGCGGCGAGCTCCGCGCTCGATGACGGCCGTCTCGAAGTGCGGCGTGTCGGCGGTGCTCACGAAGTCGTTCATAGCGTTCATCAGTTCCTGTTCGAAGAGTGTGCAGCCAGAAGGCTGCGAATCGTTTGATCTCATCGGATTCCTTCCGTGGGCTGCTGTGGTGAAGGGCTGGAGAGCGTGGGGAACTGACCTCTGAGCTTGTTGATGCCGCGGGCGAGCTGAGACCGCACGGTGCTCGGTGAGATCTTCAGGTCGGCCGCGATCTCGTCATCCGACAGATCGTGGAAGTACCGCAGTACCACGACCGTCCGCATGCGAACCGGCAGACCCTGGAGGGCCCGGACCAGCTGGTCCCTCGTGTCCACCTGCCCGTACTGGTCCCCAGGGGCGGCACGGTCACCACCGTCCTGGTGCGGGACCGTACGACGGAACCTCCGCCACCGGTCGTTGACCAGGTTCACCATGATCCGCCGCACGTAGGCCTCCGGAGCGTCCTTGGCGGCGATGGTGCGCCACTTGCGGCAGGCCCGCTCCAGGGTCTCCTGGACCAGGTCCTCCGCGGTCTCGCGGTTTCCCGTCAGGACGAGAGCCCCGCGGAACAGCATGGCCGACCGGCCGACGACGAAGTCATGGAAGTCGTACTCCGCCTCCGCTGATATGGGCTCACTGATTCCGACAAGGACATCGCGCTCGGTTGCCAGGTCCACATCCCCATCCCTTCCTGTCACCCCTCTCCGACGGGAAAGCGGTCCTGGATGCTGCATGCACATCCTGAGACCTGGGTCACATTGCCGGGCCGTCAGAAGGAACAGGCCCCGCTCGGCGACGGGTTCGGACCAGGTTCGAGGTGAAGCCGACGCCGTCCGTGTCCGTGTCCGTGTCCGCGATCAGCGTGCCCTTGGAGACTTCGAAGCCTTCGCCGATCTGGCCTGCGGATACCTCCCGGTCATCTGCCTCGCAGCACCTGAACGGTGAGCCGAACGCCGCGAGGTCGGCCACGGACGCGCTGTCCAGCGATGCGGGGTCGATCACAGTCCACGAACCGGCCCGCCGGGTCCTCATCGCAGAACTGGGCGAGTGGACAGCGCCTATGCGGGCCATGCGCGTGATCCGTTGAGGGGCTGTGCGGCCCTGCCACTCTCGTCCCAGAACCGGCGAGGAGTCAGACGGAATCACAGTACGCATGAGGACGCGCCACCCACTCCATCGGAGGCGGGGAACCACAGGTCAGGTCTGTGACCATCTCACCTCGCTCGTAATGCGGTTGGCCAGCGGCAACCCGAGCCCTCGGGATACCGGGTAGATGCGACCCAGGCGGCGACGATTGGCCAAGCCATCAAGCCTCCCCCGGCCTCTCGGACCCGCACCCGAGGTGGCCCGGCTTCTCAAACGGCAGGGGTCGGTTCCACAGCAGGTCAACCGTGGCACGCAGCCTCCCGCGCCAGGCGAGTGCTCGAAAATCAGCCCGCAGAAGCGTGCGTGACCACAACCAGGGATGACGGCGGCTGCTTCCTGCAATGTCGTCACTGCACGCGGCCGCTAGCACGCCAACCACCGGGATAGCCATGAGCATCACCAGCACCGGCAGGATGCCGCCCTCCGCGCTGACCACAACCTCGCCGAGGAAAAGCGTTCCGGCGACCACGCCCGCCAGAAGCCGACGGACCAGCCCATGCGATGTCAGCCGGCCGGGCGCGAGTGTCGACGACGGTCACCTCGCCACGCTCCGGGACATCGGCGATGACCGCGTCCACCATTTCGACCTGGGTCTTGAAGACGGCCTGGAGGCGCCCCCGCAGGGCACCGGCCTGGTTGCTCATCTCCAGGGAGACGTTCCCGAACAGGCACCCCAGTACGGAACCGCAGTCGTTCCGGCCTTCCCGCTCGCGCGACTCGGACACCGCGCTCCTGCTCGAACCACGAGCTGAAGAGGATGTGCATCACCTGAAAGGTCGCGGGATACTGGCAAATGGGACAGGCCGAGCGCAGCGGGGATGGCCAGGGTGGTGTTCCGTTGATGATTTCCACCGACTGTTGCCCCATTTGCCGTATTCAAAGGACCGAGTCGTAATCTCCGTCGGGCGCAGACAAAGCTGCGGCTCCTCTCCGCGCTGCCGGGCCGCCCAAAATGTCCACCGCCGACGAATTTCCGCCTCTCGTCAGGCCGCAACTGGCACCGCACGCACAGCACTCGGCGGCCGCAATGCGCGATCCCGATTGTGACGCCAGCGGAACTATAGTGGTTAATCCTGGAGGAAGCAGAATTCTGTACTGTCGCCGGGCGAACCGCATACATGAGAGCGAGGTTCTGATGAATGCAATTCTCACGCTCCCTCAAGGAGAGGGGCAGGATTTCGACTCAGGTGAGGTCTACTTCATTGGCAACGCAACAACGTTGATTCGCTTTGCAGGCTTCGCGATTCTGACGGATCCCGCGTTCTTGCACAGGGGAGACCATCTCCATCTCGGGCACGGTATCTATGCTCGGCGCGAGATGGAGCCAGATTGCCAGGTAGTCGACTTGCCCGCACTCGACCTGATCATCTTGTCGCACTATCACGCCGATCACTTCGATCATGTCGCGGCTCAGGATCTCGACAAGGAGATCCCGGTGGTCAGCACGAAGCACGCGATCGAGGAGCTGCGATCGCTTGGCTTCAGCAACGGTAGCGCGCTGGACACGTGGGAGAGCCAGACGGTACGAAAGGGCGATGCCCGACTCGTAGTGACGGCCATGCCTGCCGAGCACACCAGCGACTTCGAGATGGCCGACCTGTTGATGCCCGTCAACGGAAATCTGCTCGACTTCTACAACGGCGACCAACGCCTTTTCCGGCTCTACATCAGCGGCGACACGATGCTGCACAACCGCCTGCATGACGTCCCCCGGCACTATCCCGACATCGACCTAGGACTGTTCCATGCGGGTGGGACGACGCTCTTCGTGACTACGGTGACTATGACCGGGGCTCAGGCTGTCCGCTGTGCTGAGATCGTCAAGCCGCACACCGCGATCCCGATCCACTACAACGACTTCTCGGTTTTCCGCTCCGGTCTCGACGACTTTAAAACCGCCGCCGCCGAGTCATCGACGCCCGTCAGATTCCACTATCTGACGCACGGTGACCGTTACAATTTCTCGCCGGAGCAATAGCTTCTGGGCCTCGTCTGCCCGGTCACGGCTCGTTGGCCAGTTCGGATGGTCCAGATCCTTGAGAGCCTGCTCCGACAGCCGGGCAAGCCCCTCACCTCGCCCCCGGGCGAAACGCGCGCGAGCCTCGCACCGGGCGTGCTCCTTGGCGGTGGCTCGAGCGGCATCCTCGTTGTCGTACCGCATCACGTTGTGCCGCTCGTAGCCCTCGTGCGCGTCTGCGCGTCTGCGCACGCCTGTCCGCTTTCAAGGGCCCTGCAGCCCTTCCAGCCGTGGTACTTGTCGCCCTGGTCGCTCACCCAGAAATCTGGCATATCAGGGAGTCTGCTCGGGAGAGCGTTGCGTCACGGTCCTGGCCCAGATCATGCGGCCCGCTCCTGCCACTCGTCGAGGACACCGATCCGGGCTCCTGCCCAGATCAACGCGATCAGGCGGACACCGGTGATCGCGCGCCATCGGGCCTGGACGAACTCGGCAGGTCTGAACCCCATGTCGAAGACGGATGTCTGGACTGCGGGCTCCGCGAGTGGTAAAGGAGCCCGGGGGCGAAATTCGGGACGCATGACCAGAGCCGTTGTTGTCCGTGTCCCAATCGCGGACAGGCCGGGGCCGGCATGCTCAGGCGCAGTACCCGCCTGGCTTCTCCGTACGGGTCGTAGCTGATGGCGCGCGCGACGCCCTCCATCCACGAACTCGATGATGAGCATCCATGAAAATCCAGCTATGATGACACGCATCCTTAAAGGGGTCGAATCGAGAGCGACGCGAGAGGACGGCCATGCCGCGGATCACCCAGCAGGACAAGGCCCGCAACCGGCAGAACATCCTCGACGCGGCGAGCCGCATGTTCCGCTCGCAGGGCATCGACGCGGTCGGCATCGCCGATCTGATGAAGGAAGCCGGACTCACCCACGGCGGCTTCTACAACCACTTCGCCTCCAAGAACGACCTGGCCGTGGAGGTGTGCGCCGCCTCCTACGCCGCCTCGCTCACGGTCCTGGCCCGCACGATCGAGGACGGTCCGGACCAGACCGGCTCCCCGCTGGAGCGGGTCGTGGCCGGCTATCTGTCCACCGCGCACCGTGACGCCCCGGACGGCGGCTGCCCCTCCGCCTCCCTGGCCACCGACGCCGGACGGCACAGCGAAGCCGTGCAGAGCGCGTACGCCGAAGGCGTCGAGGGATACCTCACCGGCTTCACCGCCGAGTTCCTGCGCGAAGCCGAGGACAAGGACCACGAGCTCGACCCGGCCGAAGCCCGCCACAGGGCCATCCGCCTGCTCAGCGAAATGGTCGGCGCGCTGACACTCGCCCGCGCCGTCCACCACGTCGGCCCCGAACTCTCCGACGAGATCCTGCGCACCGGCCGCGACCACTCCCTCGACTGACGCGACTCAGGGCCGCCCGTTCCTGGACTCCCACGGCTGGACGTCGGCTGCCAAGAGCGGCGACGACTTCCGAAGCCCATCGACGACTTCCGAAGCCCATCAAGGATGTTCAGAGACGACGGCACCGGCAAGGGCCAACCCAATGGCAGCTGGAGCGATGGCTGAACGTTCGGGGTTCTGCATGGGAGGCTCCTGCTTTTGGGCGCACGGAATCATGGGCCCGCCGTTGCCGAGTGAGTACCGCGTTACCTGCCGGGTTTTTGATGACCCCCGCCACGCAGGAGTGAACCCTCTGGTGCACCCCGGCCGTCCGGGGCACACGCTTTGTTGCACTCGACCGGAACCGGGAGGATCGTAATGATTGGGCGGCGGCGCGGCCGGAAGGTGTTCACCCGCCGGCCAGAAGGCGCCCCGGCACAGCAGCGGAACATCACCCTCGGCTCACTCAGCGACGTTCTCCTGGAGGGGGCACTCGATGAGGCCGTACAGCCTGCCGGAATCGATTGAAGCGTGCCTGTTCGACCTGGACGGTGTCATCACGAAGACGGCCGTCGTACATGCGGCCGCCTGGAAACAGACGTTCGACGACTTCCTCCTGCGGCGCGACGGATCCGGCTTCACGCCCTTCGACGTCACCCAGGACTATGACGAGTACGTGGACGGAAAGCCACGCGCCGACGGTGTGCGCAGCTTCCTCGCCTCGCGCGGAATCAGGCTTCCCGAGGGCTCCCCGGACGATGAGGGGGACACGGTGCAGGGGCTGGGGAATCGCAAGAACGATCTTCTGTTGGAGAAGATCAGCACGGAGGGTGTCGAAGCCTACCCGGGCACCATGCGCTATGTCCGAACGGTTCGGCAGCACGGCCTGAAGACGGGTGTCGTGTCCTCCAGCGCGAATTGCCGGGAGATCCTGGTGGCGGTCGGGGCCGAGTCGCTGTTCGACGTTCGCATCGATGGGCTGGTGGCCGCGGAGCGCGGGCTTCCCGGCAAGCCGCATCCTGATACGTTCCTGGCCGCCGCAAAGGACCTGGGTGTCACAGCGCGGGTGTCGGCTGTCTTCGAGGACGCACTGGCAGGAATGGATGCCGGCCGGTCGGGCCACTTCGGCTACGTCGTCGGCGTCGACCGGGTCGGTCAAGCGGACGCACTGCTCGCCCACGGCGCTGACATCGTCGTGCAGGACCTCGCTGAGCTGGAGCACCAGGGATGATCACGGACTCTTGTTTCGCCGTCGATCCTTGGGTTCTGAAGGAGACGCCTCTCAACTTGGATCTGCTGCCGCAGAGCGAATCGGTCTTCGCGCTCTCCAACGGTCATGTCGGCTGGCGTGGAAATCTCGACGAGGGCGAGCCTCACGGGCTGCCCGGCTCCTATCTCAATGGCGTCCACGAGGTACACCCGTTGCCCTATGCGGAAGGCGGGTACGGCTACCCCGAGTCCGGCCAGACAGCCGTCAATGTCACCAATGGAAAGATTCTGCGGCTCCTGGTCGATGACGAGCCCTTCGACCTGCGTTACGGCAGGCTCCGCAGCCACGAGCGTGTGCTGGACATGCGTGCCGGACTGCTCCACCGCAGCTGTACGTGGACCTCGCCGGCGGGCCGCACGGTACGGGTGCGCTCAACTCGGATGGTCTCCTTCACCCAGCGCTCCATCGCCGCGATCGCCTACGAGGTCGAAGCGGTCGACGCCCCGGTGCGCGTCGTGGTGCAGTCCGAACTCGTTGCCAACGAACAACTTCCGCCCGTCGCAGGCGATCCCCGCGCAGCCGCGGCCGTGGAGAGGCCCCTCGATGCGGAGGAGAACTGTGCGCTGGGGAACCGTCTCCTGCTGATGCACTGCACGCGCAACAGCAAGTTGCGGGTCGCGGCCTCGGCCGACCACACCGTACAGGGGCCCGAGCAGACGCAGATCAGTGGCGAGAGCAGCGACGACGTCGCGCGTCTGACTGTCACCTCGATGCTGCTCCCGGGCGAGAAGCTGAGGATCGAGAAGCGGGTCGCCTACGGCTGGTCACGCATGCGTTCCCTGCCCGCCGTGCGCGACCAGGTGCAAGCCGCGCTCGCGGCGGCTGGTAGCACCGGCTGGCAAGGGTTGGTGGATGAGCAGCGGCACTACCTGGACGCGTTCTGGGCACGGTCGGATGTCGAGGTCGACGGAGACGAGGAAATCCAGCAGGCCGTACGGTTCGCGCTGTTCCACGTGCTGCAGGCCGGCGCCCGCGCCGAACTGCGGGCCATCCCCGCCAAGGGGTTGACGGGCACCGGCTACGACGGCCACTCATTCTGGGACACCGAGACCTTCGTCCTGCCGCTGCTCACCTATACCTCGCCCGGTGCCGTCGCCGAGGCGTTGCGCTGGCGGCAGAGCACCCTGCCCGCGGCCCGGGACAGGGCCGAGCAGCTGGGGCTACGGGGAGCCGCGTTTCCCTGGCGGACCATCGATGGTTCGGAGTGCACCGCCTACTGGCCGGCCGGCACTGCCGCCTTCCACGTCAACGCCGATATCGCGGACGCCGTCATCCGCTACGTCTCCGCCACCGGCGACGAGGACTTCGAGCAGACCAGTGGGGTGGAACTCCTTGTGGAGACGGCGCGGCTGTGGATGTCGCTGGGCCATCACGACCACCGCGGCATCTTCCACATCGACGGTGTGACCGGACCGGACGAGTACAGCGCGGTCGCCGACGACAACGCCTACACCAATCTCATGGCTGCCAGGAACCTGCGCGCGGCGGCCGACTGCGCCGAACGTCACCGTGACCAGGCAACGGCTCTTGGGGTGGACGACGAGGAGACGGCGGCCTGGCGCGACGCCGCGGAGGCCATGCACCTGCCCTACAA
This sequence comes from Streptomyces sp. NPDC057950, assembly GCF_042887295.1. Lineage (NCBI taxonomy): Bacteria > Bacillati > Actinomycetota > Actinomycetes > Kitasatosporales > Streptomycetaceae > Streptomyces > Streptomyces sp. NPDC057950. Next base: position 537,032 of record NZ_JBHVPP010000001.1, on the reverse strand, counting down.
CGACGACCTGCAAGTGCATGAGCAGCACGCGGGGTTCACCGGTCACCAGCTGTGGGATTTCGCCGCGACCCGACCCGACCAGTACCCCTTGCTGCTGCACTTCCCCTACTTCGACATCTACCGCAAACAGGTGGTGAAGCAGGCGGACCTGGTGCTGGCCATGTACACGTGCGGCCAGTCCTTCGACACCGAACAAAAGGCCCGCAACTTCGCGTACTACGAACCGTTGACGGTCCGCGACTCGTCATTGTCCGCGTGCTGCCAGGCGGTCCTTGCCGCGGAGGTGGGCCATGAACGACTTGCCTACGATTATGCCGCCGAGGCTGCGCTGATGGACCTGAACGACCTGGAAAGCAACACTCGGGACGGGCTGCACATCGCCTCGTTGGCCGGAACCTGGATGGCCCTGGTGTGCGGTTTCGGCGGATTGCGCCACGACGGCGACACGCTGTCGTTCACGCCCCGACTGCCCGAGAACCTCAGCCGGCTCGCTTTCCACATGGGGATCTGGGGCCGTCGCCTGCGAGTGGAGATCAAGACGGGAATCGCCACCTACACCTTGCTGGCCGGCCAGACGATGACCGTGCGGCACCATGGCGAAGCACTCACCCTCACGGCCGACTCTCCTGTGAGCCGCCCCGTCCCCGTCCCCACCGTCCGCCCGACCCCCGAACAACCTCCGGGCCGCAGCCCGGGTCAACTCCAGTTGCACCATGGGAACCAGTGACGACCGGGCGGCAACCCCGCCCCAGGCTCAGCCGCCTACGCAAATGTGCATGCCCCTCACTCGTACTTCGACGGGCCGCAACAACCTCTGGCTTTCGCAGTTGACTTGAGGAGTTCCGGGCGGGCGGCATCCCTCTTGATCAGGAGAACCCCGGCCGTCGGGCCCAAGCCCCCGGATCTTCCACCGCTGTTGAACAAGGACATCTCGCAGCACATCAGCAATCGTGGTGCGAGACAGTTCCTTCTGCATCCGCTCCTCCAGCCTGCCGTACACCACCCGCAGGACAGGCTGGATTCCGAAGCCGATCCGGCAGTCGCTGTTCGGTGGCATGTGGTGCATCCCGAACGGGCCTCCGGCTTCCACGGCCGAGTACACATCGAGGAGGGTGATGTGCTGAGGCTTCCGGGCCAGAAACCAGCCTGCTCCTGCTCCCCTTCTTGAGTGAACCAGGCCGGCTCTGCGGAGAACGCCGAGACATCCGCGGATCACCACGGCGTTGGTGCTGACGCGGTCCGCGATGGCCTGCGAGGTGGTGACTTCATGGACCTGGCGGTCGAGCGACATCGCGGTCAGCGCATGGACGGCAATCGTCATTCTGCTGTTCGCGCTCACTCGTTCCCTCCTCCTGACCGAACCTCATACCGCGGCGGGATTCATCCGCGGGACAGCCGCGGGAAGATCTGAGTGGCCGCGCTGAGCAGGGCGAGTACGCCGCCGAGCGCGAAACCGGTCGAGATGCCGTATCCGTCGACGATCAGGCCGCCGACGAGTGATCCCGCGGCGAGTGAGATCTGCAGCACACTGACCAGGAGCGCCAGGCCACTCTCGGGAGCGTCGGGGGTCGCCTGCAGGATCCATGTCTGCAGCGCCAGGGGCACCGCGCCGAAGGCCGCACCCCAGAGGACGACGAGGACGACGACCGCGGGTGCGGCGCCTGTCAGCGTGGTGAGCAGGATGACCGCGGCGGCGACCAGGACGGCCGCGGTGCCGTAGACCGTGCGCAGGCTGCGGCCGATGACCGCGCCCGCGGCGAAGTTGCCGACCAGCCCTGCCACGCCGTATCCGAGGAGAACCAGGGTCACCGCGGATGAGCCGAAGTGTGCCCGGTCCCCCAGGTAGGGGGTGATGTACGTGTAGGCGGCGAAGTGCCCGAGGAAGATCAGAGCGGTGGCCAGCAGGGCGATGCGGGCAGCAGGAACGCGCAGGGACGACGTGAGCGTGGCCATGCGTACCGCGCCGGTGGGCGGCAGCGAGGGGAGACGCAGCGCCAGAGCCGCGAGAGCGAGCAGAGCGGCGCCCGCGGCGATGAAGAACGCGGTCCGCCATCCGGCGACATGTCCTACGAGTGCGCCGAGCGGCAGGCTGACCACGGTGCCGGCGGAGATTCCGGCGGTGATCAGCGAACTGGCGCGGTTGACCGCTTCGGCGGGCACCAGTCGGGCGGCGACGCCGGCACCCATCGCCCAGAATCCGCCGACGGCGACGCCCAGCAGGATTCGGGCCACTGCCATCACCGGCATGTTGGGGGCCAGAGCGGCCACGACGTTGGAGACGGTGAAAGACATCGCGAGCGCAATGAGGACGTGGCGCCGGTCGAGCTTTCCTGAGGCGACGGTGAGCACAGGCGCGGTGACGGCCGCCGCCAGGCCGGGTACGACCACGACCAGGCCCACGGTGCCGACGGAGACGTGGAGGCTGGATCCGATGACGGGCAGGAGCCCGATCGGCAGGAACTCCGAGAGCACCAGCACGAAGGACATCAAGGCGACCGAGGCGACGGCCGGCCAGTTGCTCCGCGGCGAGGGTGTGGCGTGAGCTGCTGCTCGTAGCGGTTCCGGCCGACCGACGACCGTTGCCGTGCTGGAGTGGTCACTCATGCTTTTTCTCTCCTGGAAGGATCGGGGGCCGCGGGTGGCCCGTACCGCGTTGTCGCGCGGCGGCTGTGCCGCGGCCATGGCGGGGAGCGGCAGGGGTCACAGCGGCGTGACCTGAGAAGGGGGCGAGCGCTGGGCCGGTGGATCGCCGGGCGGCTCCACTGCTCGATGTGACGTCCTTGATCACATCGAGAATTCGAGTGGGCAGGGCAGCTGGGTAGGAGCGGGGACGGCGTGGCCGGTGGGTGCTTCCTCCAGCCCTGAAGGAAGCAGGGGCCACGGTTTCGGGCGGCTCTCGTGCCGGGCCAGGAGCTTGGGCCGAGCAACTTCGCCTCACAGCGATGAGGCACTGCGTTCGCGTCTCCCGCCCGGCGCAGCATCCGTCCGGCGGCCGCGTGGAGGGCCACCCGAGCGGCGAACCAGAGCGAACGTGATCGATATCGCCGGCCGGGTGTCGCGTAACGCGGCGGCGATGGCGACCTTCTTCGTCGTTCGGGCAGCATCTGCCCAGGCCGACGAGGTCACGCGGCGGGCGGATCCTGGGATCCTGCGGGTGGGGACCCGCTTCGGCCCACCGTCGCGGGGCGCAGGGTCACTCAGATCTGGTTCAGGCCACCGTCGACGTAGAGCTCGGTCCCGGTGACGAAACTGCTCTGGTCGGACGCGAGGAAGAGGGCTGCCGCAGCCGCCTCCGCGGGGTCGCCCATGCGGCCGAGGGGAACCTGCTGCGCGAAGAAGGCGTGGAGCGACTTGGCCTCTTCCTCACTGGGTGCCAGGCCGGTGATTCCCGGGGTCTTGATCGGTCCGGGCACCAGGGTGTTGACGCGGATGCCACGGCCGCGCAGCTCGTTGGCCCAGGTGCGGGAGAAGGAGCGGACGGCGGCCTTCGAGGCGGCGTAGACGCCGAACGCCTCTCCGCCGGTGGTGGCGGCGGTGGAACCGGTCAGGATCACCGAGGCGCCGTCGTTCAGGAGCGGCAGCGCCTTCTGCACGGTGAAGAGCGTCCCCCGGACGTTGGTGTTGAACGTGTCGTCGAAGTGCTGCTCCGTCACGTCCTCCAGGGTCGCGAACTCCCCGCCGCCCGCGTTCGCGAAAAGCACGTCGATGCGGCGGCCCTGCTCGGCGACGACCGCGAAGAGCCCGTCGAGGTCGGCGGGATTCGCTATGTCTCCGCGAACGGCGGTGACGTTGTGGCCGATCTCGGCCGCGGCCGCGTCCAGCGCGTCCTGACGCCGACCAGTGATGATCACGTGAGCGCCCTCAGCGGCGAAACGCTGCGCGGCGGCCAGTCCGATTCCGCTGTTCGCACCGGTGACCACGGCCACTTTGCCTGCGAGTACTTCCGTCATGGCGTGCTGCTCCTCGATAGTTATTGACCCGTTCGTCCATAAAGTTAGCCGTTGTGGACGAATGGGTCAAGTAAGCGTAGGCTCGCCGGCATGGGGCGACCTCGGAAGTTCGACGAGCAGCAGGTACTGGACACGGCCCGGGAGCAGTTCTGGGCGGGTGGATACGCCGCCACGCGCATGGACGACATCGCGGCGGCGACGGGCCTCGGCAAGGGCAGCCTGTACGGCGCGTTCGGCGGCAAGCAGGATCTCTTCCACCGTGTGTTCGACGACTACTGCAGGTCGGTCGTCGATGCCACCGCCCAGCAGCTGCGCGGCGACGACGAGCACGCGTACGCACGGCTGTCCGCGCACCTCCACGCGGTGGCCGCGGCCACGGCCGCGGACACCGCCCAGCGCGGGTGCCTGCTGGCCAAGGGCGCCGCCGAGCTGGCCGAACACGACAAGACCGTGGCCGAGCGGGCACACGCGGCCGTCGAGGCACTGAGCGCGCTGCTGGAGGACGACATCGCCGCCTGCCAGCGCAACGGCGACCTCGCCCCGGACGCGGACCCCGGAAAGCTGGCCGCGCTGGTGCTCGCCGTACTGCGCGGCATCGAAGCACTGGGCAAGGCCGGGACCGACGAGGAGACGCTGACGGACATCGCCAGCACCGCCCTCGCCGTACTGCCCCGCCCCACGGACTGACGGTCCCACCGGACCACTCCGTCGGTCACGAGGAGGACGAGGGGTCTAACAGTTCGACCACATGGACGTCATTCATTGGGTGAGTCCGCGCCGCTCATTGGGTGAGTCCGCGCCGCGTGGCCGATGACGAGCGGGCCGATGGCGTCGGCGCCTCGCCTGCACCGCAGCATCGCGGCGTGTCGCCACCTCAGGCGCAGAAGCCTTCGGCGTCCACGCTGCCTCGAAGGCCGCGATCCGCTCCTTCTCCCGTGCCTGGGCCAATGAGTCGCGTGACCGAGGCATCCCGGTCGACACTCTGGTGCCCGGACCGATCAAGGCCCCGGGAAACGCCGGCATGGCGCCCAACACAGCCGGGGCCAAGGCGCCCCACGACGCGACGGTGGCCTGAATCAGGTCTCAGGCCTGAGTGATTCTCCGTTCCCGATCGGTGTTCAACGAGGCGAGCTGGACATTGGACGCCTCCGCGCGGACTCTGCGTGGTGCGTCGGAAATGGCGCGGAGGTGCCCAGTTCTGTCCGCTCCTGCTGCCGGGGCCGGGGCCGTTGCCGGGGAATTCACGGCGCGCCGATGCGATGCTTCTCGGGTAGCGTGGGTGAGTCGAGGCGCACCGTCCGATCGCATTGCCCCGAGGGAATCAGCCGCCGAGGAAAGGCCGTCCTCCGCTGGTTCGAACGGATTCCCCGGTGACGATGGGAAGGAACGGGCATCTTCCATCAGGACTGGGCATCCGAGGACTCCACGCTCAATGTGCACCCGGGGCGTCCCGCACGGTTTGGCGATGGTCTGCGCCGACCGGTTCAACGCCACGCCGACCTGGGGGAGTTCGCCCGCGGATGAGCCACACGGAGCCCCTCGTCCGGCCCGGGTGACGACACGCGCAGAGAGCCGAGCGGGAATCCGCGCCCCTGTATGTCGCTGAGGTTCTCACCAGCCGGCGGACAAGAGACTCAACACTCGAACCAGTGGACGGCGGATCCAAACGAAACCGTCCACTGCCACGCAAGACGACGGGAATGGAAACGCGCTCTGTAGGACTCGAAAATCGAGGAGGGTGAATGTCGCCGAGCCCGCCGAGGCGGCCCCACTCCTGAATTCCCAGTCGATCGATGCGGAGGACGCACATGGGCTCCGACGAAGGCGTGCTGATCGTGGGGGCAGGCCCTGCGGGGCTGATGCTCGCGGGCGATCTGGCCGAGGCAGGGATCGCCTGCACCGTGGTGGAGCGACGTGAAGGGGAGTCGAAGCTCACCCGGGCGTTCGCCGTGCACGCCCGGACGATGGAGCAACTCGACGCCCGCGGGATCGCCGACGACCTGCTCAAGACGGGGCTGCGCAATCCGGTTCTGCAGTTCTTGCAGATCGACCTGTCGCGGCTGCCCACCCGCTACCCGCACGTGCTGGTGACACCGCAGTACAACACCGAGCGGCTGCTCCGCTCCCGCGCCCTCACCCACGGAGTGGACATCATGAGCGGCTGCGAGGCGACCGGCCTCCGGCAGGACTCCACGGGCGTCGACGTCGAGGTACGCGCCGCGGACGGCACCGTACAAACCTTGCGCGCCGCCTACGTGGTGGGCGCCGACGGCCGAAACAGCAAGGTGCGTGAGTCCCTCGGCCTGCCCTTTCCCGGCCGGTCCGCGGTTCGGTCGATGATGCTTGCCGACGTACGCCTGGCCGAGCCGCCGAGAAAACCTCCCACCGTCGGGGCGGTCGGGGACGCCTTTGCCATCGTCGTACCCTTCGGCGACGGCTGGTTCCGCGTCATGGCCTGGAACCGTCGCCACGACATGCCTGACAACACGGCCGTCGATCTGGACGAGATCCGCGCGGTCGCCCAACGCGCGCTCGGCAACGATTTCGGCATGCGGGACGCACGCTGGCTCTCCCGGTTCCACAGCGACGAACGCCAGTGCCCCCGCTACCGCGTCGACAGGGTATTTCTCGTCGGCGACGCCGCGCACGTTCACTCGCCTGCCGGCGGGATGGGCCTCAACACCAGCATCCAGGACTCAGCCAACCTCAGCTGGAAACTAGCGGCCGTCCTGCGCGGCCGGGCTCCGGACGCCCTGCTCGACACATATGAGGCCGAGCGGCATCCCGTGGGCCGCCGGGTGCTTCGGATGAGCGGCGCCCTGCTGCGCGGGGTACTGACGACGCCAAAGGCGATGTGCGGATTCCGTGACCTCTTCGCCCGCACGGTGCTGCGCATTCCGCCCGTGGCTCAGCGGGCGGCCCGGGCGATCTCCGGTATCGACATCGCCTATGCCGCTCCGAGTGGAGCACCCCCGCTGGTCGGCAAGCGCGTTCCCGACCTGCCGCTGACCGACGGAAGGCGGCTGTACGAGGTTCTTCGCACCCGGCGCTTCGTGCTCGTCACCGCCGCGGATACGGCGCTCCCCGCCGCGGTGGCTGAAGGCTGGGCCGACGAGGTCGAGTTCGTGTCCGCGCCGGGCCTGACACGAAAGGCCGTACTGGTCAGGCCGGACGCGTACATCGCGTGGACCACCTCCGAGGAGCACGCGGAACGCCGGGCCGAGGACGTCCGACGGGCTCTGACGGACTGGTGTGGTGCGGGCACTCCTGCCCATCAGGGCACCCCCACCTTCGGATAGGCCGGCCCCTGACACGGCGCGACGCGGCCGCCGCCCCTCCGGCCACGGTCCGGTGCCCACGGCTGCGACGGAACAGCCACTCGCCGCCACGCCACTCCCCCGGCTCGGGCGTGGTCGCGGGTGCGCGCTGGTCCGGACACCACGCCACCGCCCGGACGAGTGCTCGTGCCCGCTACGGCCGAGGCGTCTGACGCGAGTCCACGAAGGAATTCCCCGGCAGAGGCCACAGCTGGCGTGCCGAGAGCACCCGATCAACAGGTCGGCAAGCAGACGCGAGCTGAAACCTCTTCATACCAAACAGGAGCGTGCCATCAACCCACTCCGACAGGTCGCACAAACCAGGGCGGCTGGGCACGCACCTACGGTGAATGACACGCCGTTCGAAATTCCATTGCGCGAAAGAGCCGGAGCCCCCCATGACTTCTATCCATTCCTTCTGGCTCGCAGGACGCTCAGCCGAAGGCGACAGCGCCTTCGACGTGACTTCTCCGTGGGACAGCCGCCTGGTCGGAAGGGTTTCCGTGCCGACCGACGCACAGATCGAAGAGGCTGTCGCCACCGCTTATGCGGTGCGGAACGAGTTTGCCGCCACTCCGGCGCACCTGCGGGCCGCCGCCCTGGACCATGTGGCCAAGCGCCTGGCCGAGCGAACCGAGGAGATGGCGCAGCTGATCTCCGCCGAGAACGGCAAGCCGATCAAGTGGGCGCGAGGCGAGGTCGGCCGGGCCGTCTCCGTCTTCCGCTTCGCCTCTGAGGAGGCCCGGCGCTTCAACGGTGGCGATGCCCAGCGCCTGGACACCGACGCGGGCGGCCGGGGGCGCCTCGCACTGACCCGCCGCTTTCCCAGGGGCGTGGTACTCGGCATCACCCCGTTCAACTTCCCGCTGAACCAGGGCGCGCACAAGGTGGCCCCCGCCATCGCCGCCGGTGTGCCGATCATCCTCAAGCCCGCTCCGAACACTCCTCTTTCCGCGCTGGTACTCGGCGAGGTGCTGGCCGAGACCGACCTGCCGGCCGGCTCCTGGTCGATCCTGCCGGTCGACAACGACCGTATGCCCGCACTGGTCCAGGACGAGCGCCTTCCGGTGATCTCCTTCACCGGCTCGGAGAAGGTCGGCTACGCGATCCTGGACTCGGTGCCGCGTAAGCACTGCACCCTGGAGCTCGGCGGCAACGGCGCAGCGGTCGTCCTGGCTGACTACGCCTCCGACGAAGAGCTGGACTGGGCCGCGACCCGCATCGCGACCTACTCCAACTACCAGGGCGGCCAGTCGTGCATCTCCGTGCAACGCGTCATCGCGGATGCCGCCATCTACGACCGCCTGCTGCCGCGGATCGTCGCGGCCGTCGAAGCCCAGGTCACCGGTGACCCGTCGGACGCCGCCACAGACGTCGGCCCGCTCGTCAGCGAAGGGGCCGCCATGCGTGTCGAGTCGTGGGTCGACGAGGCAGTGACGTCAGGCGCCAAGCTCCATACCGGTGGCACACGCGAAGGCGCGTCCTACGCACCCACCGTGCTCACCGGCGTCCCGACGGACACCACCCTCGCCTGCGAGGAAGTGTTCGGCCCGGTCCTGACCGGGCCGAAGGTGAATGGCGAGGCAGAGGCGTTCGCCGCGGTCAACGATTCCAAATACGGCCTCCACGCGGGGGTGTTCACCCGCAATGTGCAGGTCGCCTTCCGCGCGCAGCGCGCGCTCGAGGTCGGCGGCGTGATCATCGGTGACGTCCCGTCCTACCGCGCCGACCAAATGCCCTACGGCGGCGCCAAGCAGTCGGGCGTAGGACGCGAAGGCGTGAGGTTCGCGATGGAGGACTACACCTACGAGCGAGTCCTGGTTCTCACCGACCTCGAACTCTGACGAGTCGGTGCGTGCCGGCAGGGATCGCCCGGCCGGCATCCCGCAGAGCGTTGACCTCGGGGTTTCACATGCCGGGGATTCACAGATGCCGGGGTTTCGCACCTGCCGCGAGCTGCACCGCACTGCGCGGGCGGTGCGGCTCCTATCGATGCAGACTCGATAGAGCCAACGGATTCGGGGACGGCATTCTGCGGCGGCGAACGCGTCGTGGGGGCCGTCCCCGCCTGGCCGGGTCCCGCACGACGGGACACGGCGAAGCCCGTCATGATCCTTGGAACCAGGGGTTTTGGATATGGCCGTGCCGCGCATACCTCTCGCCTTCTTCGGAATATCTCTGGGCCTCGCGGGCCTGGCCGGCACCTGGCTCACGGCGGCCCATGAAGGCCACGTGCCGATCGACGTGGGCCGTGCCCTGGTCGCGCTCGCCGCAGCCGTCTGGTGCGTGACGCTGCTGCTGTATCTGCGATACGCGGTGTCTGTCCGGGGAGCCTTCGCGGCCGACATGCTGGACAGTGTCGGGAGCCCGTTCGGCTCACTGGCGGTGATCACGCCGATGCTCCTCGCAGCGCAAGGCATAGCCCCGTACGCCCCCGACGCCGGCCGCATTGTGGTGGACGTCTTCATCGTCCTGACGCTGCTCGTGGGCGGCTGGTACACCGGGCAGTGGATATACGGCCCGCTCGAGCTGGACCAGCTTCATCCGGGCTACTTTCTGCCCGCTACCGGCGGTGGTCTCGTTGCCGCCTTCTGTGCCGTGCAGGTCGGGCAGGAGCGCGTGGCCGAGGTCATGTTCGGTCTGGGCATCATCTCGTGGGTCGTCCTGGGCTCCATGATCCTGGCCCGGCTCTTCTTCCGGCCTCCGATGCCGCCGGGCCTCACGCCGACGCTCGCCATCGAGGTAGTGCCGGCCTCCATGGCGAGCGTCGCCTGCTTCGCTCTCAACCACGACCGTATCGACCGGCTCTCGGCCGTGCTCGCCGGCTATTGCCTGCTGATGATCCTCGCCCAGGTACGTCTGCTCCCCTTGTTTCTCCGCCTGAAGTTCACGCCTGGCTTCTGGGCTTTCACCTTCTCCTGGTCGACCGTGGCAACCACCGGACTGCACTGGACCAGCACCGGCCACCCTCCCGGCGAACTCGTTCTCTCCTACCTCATCCTGGCCGCCGCGACCGCACTCGTGGGAGCCATCGCGGTACGGACGCTGGTGGCCATGGCGCGACACCAGTTCCTGCCCCCGGCGGCGCCACCGCTTCCCTCTGCGTAGGGGCGGCCCACTGGATCAGGGGAGGACGGCACGGGGCCGCGGCATCCGCGGACGTCCGAGGGACCTGAGCCGAGCCCTCCCCGCGCGCGGTTCATGAACGAGCCGAGCGAGGCGGAGCCTCGCGGTTCCGCACCAGGCATCATCGCGCGCACGGTGCCGGGAGCGGCCGCGAAGGTGACCTGCACGACAGCGCCGACCCATTCTTGACCCGATCGTCCATATGTGTTTTCCTGATCGTGAGGCCGAGGCGCTTATGCCCCGGTATGCGGTCCCCGCATCGCTGAATCCGGCGAGCTCCGACCGGGCCGTAGGTAAGCCCCACGCGAATGACGTCGCGTTCATGACCACACGTGCGGTCGCCGTGGACGCACCGGAGCCCTACCAGGACCGACTCAGAGCCCGTCCCGAAATCGAGCAGTGGCCGCCTGACGCCCCCGCTCCGCAATACATCCACGAGCAGCCCCTGTCCTCACCCTCCAAGGAAGCCACCTTGCGCGCCGCCATCGACATTCGTCGCTCCCCCTCCCGCCATCTCGCGCGCACCGAGTGGCTGCGATCGCTCAACTCCTTCTCCTTCGGCGCTCACTCCGACAGCGACAACACGCACTTCGGGCTGCTGCTCGTGTCGAACGAGGACACCGTCGAGCCGGGCACCGGATTCGACACCCATCCCCACCGGGACATGGAGATCGTGACCTGGGTCCTGGAGGGAGCCCTCGTCCACAAGGACTCGACCGGCCACAACGGAATCATCTATCCCGGGCTGGCCCAACGCATGACGGCCGGTTCCGGCATTCTGCACAGCGAGAAGAATGACTCCTGGACACTGACTGGTGACCAGGAACACGCGAATCCAGTGCACTTCATCCAGATGTGGGTACTCCCGGACACGGCCAACGTGACTCCGGGGTACGAGCAGTTGGACATCAACGCGCCGCTCGATCAGGGCGGATGGGTGACCCTGGCCTCAGGTATGCCCAAGCACTCCGGCGCCCGCGCCATCTCCATCCGGCAGAAGCACGCGGCTCTGCACGTCGCCCGGCTCCGCCCGGCCGAGACGGTGCAGGTGGCTACGGCACCGTTCGTACACCTCTTCATGGCTCACGGCAGCATCTCCCTCGAAGGCTCCGGCGCCCTCGCCCAAGGGGATGCGGCACGCATCACGGGCTCCGAAGGCCGGCGGATCAGTGCAGGCGCTGAAGGCGCGGAGGTACTGATGTGGGAAATGGACACCACCCTCAGTTTCCGGTGACCCCATCTCCATGACGCTGTCACGTGCGGCCGGCCCGGAGACGAAAGACCCGATTCCCGGCGCACGAATAGCACCGGACTCGCTCGACCAGGTGAGCGTCGTCCAGGGATTCCAAGTTTCCACCGCCAGGCGATCAGACATGCCGCTGCACGCCAAAAGTGCACCGGCGGTGCCACCATCCAGAACCGTAACCAAAAAGGGAGCAACACTATGAGCAGCAACATCCACGCAATGGTCGCGAACGTCGAGGTAGAAAACCTTGAGGACGCGATCCCTCTGTACCAGGAATTGACCGGAGAGACGGAAGTCCGCCGATTCCCGTACCGTGAGCTCGAGCTGGCACTCGTAGGGCCCTTCCTGCTCTACTCGGGGCCGCTCGAGAACTACGTCTCACAGAACGCCACCGTGATCGTGGGCTCCCTCGCCCCCGTTCTCGAAGCCCTCGGCAAGGCGGGCGCCGAGATCCTCGAAGCGCCCAACGAAGTTCCCAACGGCACCAGGATCGTCGCCCGCCACCCGGACGGCTCCGTCTTCGAGTACATGCAGCTTCGCGCCTGAGCCCTGCGCGTCCAGCACCACTGCGGTGCTCTGGGGACGGCATCAGGCCGGCCGCAGAGCACCGCCACCAGTAAGCCTGGGCGAACGCCTTGGAGTTGGTGGCGAGTGTGCTGCGGGCCGTTCGGTCCGGGCGTGGCGCCCTGGAGTGATGAGCTGTCAGAAGCCCTTGTTCTGCAGCCACTTGAGGGAGTACTCGGCGATCTCGCGCCATCCGTGGTCGATGGTGAGGGAGTGGCCGCGGTCGGAGAATTCCTTGAGGTCGGTGACGGCCCTGGAATTGCGGTACCGCTTGAAGGTGGCTTTCGAGATGGCGGGCGGTACGGTGCGGTCCTTGCCGCCCATGATCAGCAGCAGGGGGCCGCGGCGGTCGTTGCGGGTGTCGACCTTCAGGGGAGAGTTCGGCGAGAAGTTCATCACCGACGCCTCGAACAGCGGCTTCGCGGGGCCGGGAATGCTCCACTGCTCATACAGCGCGTCCGACTCCTGTGCGCTGACGGCGTTCCCGAAGCCGTAGCGGAACTGCTCCCGCGTCAGGGAGACGGCGCGTTGGCTGTTCGCCGGGTTCCTCAGGCCGGGAAGGGCGCTGCGCAGCATCGTGAGGGGTACGGGCAGGACGCCCTTGATCTGTGCGGCGTCCACCGCGACGGCCGCGGCGGCTCGGTTGAGTCCCAGGAGCTTCTCGGTGACGGCCCCGCCGAAGGAGTGTCCGATGAGGATCGGCGGTGTCTCCAGGCTGTCGATGAGCCGCTGGTAGTGGGCGACGACGGTGCCGAAGCTGTGGCCCGCCAGGTCTTCGGGGCGAAGCCTGCTCTCTTCGACGGTGGCGGCCTGGCCTGGCCACCCAGGTGCTATCGGGTCGTAGCCGGCGTTCTGAAAAAGTTCTGTCCAGGGTGTCCAGGACGTGCTGTGCAGCCAGAGTCCCGGAACGAAGATGACGGGGGTGCGCGGGGAGGACATGGAGAGCTCGTTTCGGTGAGGGGTGCGCCTGGTGTCAGGCGGAGGTGAGGCGGTGAGTGGTGCCGCTGCTGCTGGCACTCCAGGCTTCGGGCATCGCCGCCGCCAGGGCGTGCTGGGCCCGCCAGCCGGTGCAGTGGCCCGGGGCGATGAGGTGGGGGGCGAGGTCGGTCAGGGTGGCGACGGTGGGGGCGATGACGGGTTCGAAGGTGGGACCGCTGAGGTGGAAGCCGCCCAGCAGAGCGTGGAGTGACGCGACGCCGGTCAGTCGTCGGGCATGGCGGACGATGTTGATGACGCCCGCGTGACCGCATCCGGTGAGTACGACCAGGCCGCGGCCCTCGAGGTGCACCACGAGCGCCTGGTCGTCGATGACCTGGGGATCGTGTTGCCACTGGCCGTCGTGCCATGCCTGGTGTCCGGCCGGCATGCCGCGTTCGAAATCGGTGGTGCGGTCCACCTCTCCGGTGATCAATACGCTGTTGTCGACGAGGAGGGAGGGCTGCCTGCGCTCGATGATCTCGAATCCCTCCGCGTTGAGGGCCTTCTTGCTGAGGGTGGGCATGTCGAAGGTGTCGTGTGGAGCCCGGATGCGGCGTCGCGTCCAGGCGTGGGGGTGGACGACCATGGGCATCCTGCGGGGGCCGAGCCTGTCGGCCAGGCCGCTGAGCCCTCCCGCATGGTCGAAGTGGCCGTGGCTGAGGACGACGCCCCGCAGGCCTTCCAGCGCGATGCCGAGGCGGTCGGCGTTGGTGATCATGCCGGTCGGCGACAGCCCGGCATCGAACAGCAGTGTGGTCTCCTGCTCGCCACGCCGGACCGTGACGAGGGCGGAGAACCCGTGTTCGGCCAGCAGGCCCACTGCTGTTCGTCCCGTCTCGAACTGGGCGGCAGCTGTGGCGGCGGGCTCGAACCCGGTCCTGGTCGTGTGTTCGTCGCCGGTCAGCAGGGCGTCGTAGGTGTTGTCCATCAGCACCGTGACCCGGACCTCGTCGACGGGCTGGAGGGTGATGGGGTCCACCGCGCTGCCCGGCGCCTGCCGGGGGCCGGAGAGCACGGCGTCGTGAGCGGTGGCGTGGGTGGTGTCGCACATGACGTTCCGAAGTCTGTTCGCGCAGGAGCCTGGGGTCAGGCGACTGGGACGGCGGTGGGCGGGACGACGACCTCGACGGTGCCGGTGGAGACGTCGTACACGGCGCCGGAGACCAGGAAGTCGGAACTGCGGACTTCCTGCCGGATGATGTCGACGTCGACGCGGACGGATCCGTAGGGGTCGCTGACGGACTTTGCGGCGAGCGCGTCCGGGGAGACCTCAAAGTACTCGGCCAGGAGGCCGTCGAAGGGGGCCAGGTCGAGCATCCCGCAGTCGGTGTGGTGGAGGATGACCAGGTTCCAGGGACCCTCGGCCCTGCCGTCCGCATGTGCCTGGCCGACTTTGCCGAGCATCTGCATGGTCCGCAGGGTCGCGGGAGTGATGCGGCCGCCCACATTGCGGATCACGGCCGCCTCGCCGCGACGCAGGCCCAGGACATGTGAGGGGTCCACACGCGGGTCGACGCAACCGACGATCATCATGTTGCCCGTCGGGTTGATGGTCAGACCCGGCGCGGTCAGGAACTCTTCGGCGACGAAGTCGGCGTTGCGGGAAACCAGTTCGGCAACGTCGGTCATGGCATCTCCTGAGGTTGTTCGCAGGGACCGCGGACCCGCCCGGTACGGGCGGAGCGCTCGGGGAGGGGAGGCGATGCGTCCTCGGTCGTGCCGGGACTACGGGGCGACGACGGTCTCGATCTCGCCGGTGGCCACGTCGTAGAGGAGCCCGGACACGCGCACCCCTTCCAGGCGCGTCTCGGCACGCAGGGCGGCCACGTCGTGGGTGATGGCCGCGCGCGGATCGCTGACCGCCTGCTCGGCCAGTCCCTCCTCGTCGGTCGCGAAGTAGGAGGTGAGGAGCTCGGGCTGGTCCTCGAGCAGGGTGATCCCGCAGTGCGTGTGCTGCAGGACGATCAGCTCCCAGCCCGGACCGAGGTCGGCGCCGGCCGCCTGCGTCACCCTGCGGAGCATCACCAGTTCTTCCAGCGTCCGCTTCGTGACCCGGCCGCCCACGTTGCGGATGGCCGCGATGTCTCCCTGCTCGGCACCCAGGACCGAGGCCGGGTCGACGCGCGGGTCCACACAGCCGATCACGATCGCCTTCAGGTTCGGCATCATGCGCAGGCCTTCGGTGAACCGCGTCCTGGCGAAGTCGGCGTTGCGGTCGGCGAGGGTTTCGACGACACCCATGACATGCTCCTTCAGCTGGAGAGTCCACTTTCTGGACTCACTGAGGTGTACTCTAGCAGTGTGAGTCCAGAATCGATACCCACCCCACGGCAGTGCACGATGAACGACGCGCTCGAAGTCCTCGGCGACCGCTACTCACTGCCCGTTCTCCGGGAGCTGCTCTACGGCTTCCACCGCTTCTCCGACCTCGCCAAGCTCACCGGCGCGCCGCGCACCCTGCTGTCCGGGCG
The DNA here is from genome assembly GCF_042887295.1 of Streptomyces sp. NPDC057950. Lineage (NCBI taxonomy): Bacteria > Bacillati > Actinomycetota > Actinomycetes > Kitasatosporales > Streptomycetaceae > Streptomyces > Streptomyces sp. NPDC057950. The sequence continues at coordinate 521,380 of NZ_JBHVPP010000001.1, read as the reverse complement.
TCTGCGACGGCTCGAGGAAGCGGGGGTCGTCGTGCGGCGGCAGTACTCGGAGCGTCCGGCACGCTTCGAGTACCACCTCACCCAGGCCGGGGTGGACCTCATCCCGGTGATCCTCACGCTCAAGGACTGGGGCGAGCGCCACACCGGCGACCAGGAGCCCAAGGCCGTGTTCCGGCACCATTGCGGCGCCGAACTGCATCCGCTGACGACATGCAGCAGCTGCCGCGAGGAGATCCGCCCCGGGGAATTCGACGTCGCGGGCGGTACGCACCCGCCGGTGCTGCAGGGGTAGAGACACTTCCCGTGCCGCGCGGTACTGGGCGGCACGGGGCGCGATCAAGACCTGCCGGTCCACATCCATGCCGCGATGTCGACGCATGCGCGTGTCCCGCGTGGATCGACATACGCGGTCGGTCCGGGGGCCTGCCCGGATCCACCGTCCGGCAGGTGCGCAGAGGCCGGAACGTCTCAGGTCGCCGCCACGGCGTAGGGGAGTTCGAAGTGTGAGCGGTGCTCGTTGACGAAGTCCTCGACCGTCTGCATCGGCTGTCCGGTGATGCGGGCGGCGGTGTCGGTGACGCCGGCCAGGCGGCCTTCCTGCTGGTCGATGGTGACCGCCTCGAAGTGCTTCAGTTTCGCGATGTCATCGGGCTCACCGATCAGCTCCAGGAACGTCGTCACGGTGACCCGCTCGAAGGGGAGGTCGCGGCCCAGGACCCGGCCGACCTCGGCCGCGAGTTCTTCGTGGCTGTACTCGACCGGACCGGTGAGCGTGTATATCTGGCCGGCGTGCCCCTCGGGCCGGGTGAGGATCTTGGCGGCGGTCAGGGCGATGTCGTGGCCGGTGATCGGTGCGAAGCGGCTGTCCGCGTCGAAGGGCATGACGTAGCGGCCGTAGCGGATGAGGCCGGAGATGTAGAGCAGCCACTGCGTGAAGAACGTGATCCGCAGGTGGGTGGTGGGTACTCCGGACCAGGTGAAGACCTGCTCGGTCAGCCAGTGGTTCTGCGTCGCCTTGCTGCGCGCGTCGGGGCGCGACTGGATGTGCGACATGCTGACGATGAGATCGAGGTGTTCCTCCCTGGCGGCCTGCGCGAACATCACCGCGGCTTCCACCATGCCGTCGCCGACCGGGTAGTTGAAATAGGCGCGCCGCACGCCCTTCAGGGCCGCGCGGACGTCGCGGAAGGTGAGCAGGTCTCCGAAGACGACCTCGGCACCCTTGTCGCGCAGGCGCTGCGCCCGCTCGTCGTCCGTGCGGACCATGGCGCGAACGTGGAAGCCCTCCTTGAGGAGGTGGTCCACCATCGGCCGGCCGGTGTCGCCGTTCGCCGTTGTGACCAGGATCGTGGTCATGCCCTCACCTCTTCGCTCCGCGGGTCCGGTGGAGCCGGCGGGGCGGATCAGATCCGGAGGGGCTGTCATAGGTGGTCGTGGGCGTCGCGGCTTTCGCGGCACCACACACTCCGCGCCCTCTGACTCCGCGGCGCCCACGCGGGGATCCCTCTCGGGAAAACGGGTCCGCCGTGCCTGACGGGCCCGCGTCCGGACGTTTGCGTCCAGCTCACCGGTTACGTACGCACCGCCCCGGGCCTCGCCTGTTCTCATCGTAGGGGTTCAGGACGGAGGGTGGTCCGTCGAGCCCGTGCATGGCGTGCGCTGTTGCCGAAGGCTCCGCGGTGGCAGACGCTTCGACAGCGCTCCGCCCGGCCGTCCCGGGTGTGCGGACATGGGCCGGAAGCCTCCTGACCAGCCTCCCGCCGTTCGCGGTGAGCATGCGGGGCGCCGGCTTGGACCGCGCCCGTTTGCGCTTTTAGATTAGATAGGTAATCTAAAAGCGCGGTGAGGCCACGCCCACCCCAAAAAAACCAGGCGCTGACGGGCCTGGCGGCAAGACACTCAAAGCAAGTGGAGGAAACCATGTCGGCTGAAGCGAAGACCGTCCTGATCTCGGGGGCGACCGGGGACACCGGGCGGGCGGCGGTCCGTGAATCACTCGCGCTGGGGATGAACGTCCGCGCTCTGGTGCACCGTATCGACGAGCGGTCGGACGCCCTGGCGAGGCTGGGCGCGCAGATCGTGGTCGGTGACCTGCTGGACATCAACACGGTCCGCCCGGCCATGGAGGGAGTGTCGGCCGCGTACCTGGTGTGGCCGGTCCAGCCGGACCTGATCCATGCGACGGTGAACTTCGCGCAGGCCGCGAAGGAAGCGGGCGTCAGGACGGTGCTCAACCTGTCGCAGCGTTCGGCCAACCGGGAGTCCGCCAGCGACTCGTGCCGCGACACCTTCATCGCCGAGGAGGTCCTCAACTGGTCGGGGCTGGATGTCATCCACCTGCGACCGACCTACTTCCTGGAGTGGCTCCTGTACCCGTGGCAACTCCCCTACCTGCAGCAGGGCATCCTGCGCATGCCCGTGGGCAAGGGCAGGCACTCCCCGATCGCCGCGGACGACCAGGGACGCGCCATCGCCGCGCTGCTGCTCGCCCCCGAAAGCCACATCGGCACGACCATCCCGCTCTCCGGCCCCGTCGAGATGGACCACGAACAGATGGCCGCCGAGCTCTCCGCGGCACTCGGCCGGAAGATCGTTTTCCAGGACCTGCCCGTCGAGGAGTACGTCACCTCTCTCACAGCGATGGGCGTTCCCCCCTACGTCGTCCAGCACCTCGGCGGAGCCATGGTCGACTACCAGAACGGCCGAATGTCCGGCGCCGACGACAACGTCGAGAAGCTCACCGGACGCCGCTCGATGACCGTGGGCGAGTTCGCCCGCGCGCACGCCGACATCCTCAACGGCGTCAGCCATTGAAGCGCCACCTCCTGGCCACGTCCCGGCTTTCGCCGTCACCGCGGGCGAAGCGGGAATGCTTCATCACCCGCCCGTGGCCAGGAGGCGTGGACGGCGTTGCCGGACCGGCAGGACGACAACCGCTCACCCCGGTCCGCTCCCGGCAGGCCCCACACGGCCAGGGCCCGACGGACCCGTTCGCCCGCACACCGAACAGCCCAGGTGTGCCCGCAGGGCGGACGCGGACAACGACTCCCCTGCGTCCCACACTCGCCGAAGACCGGGACCGTCTCGCGGGGACGCTCCACTCCGTTCAGAGCCTCACCACCCGGGAACCAGCCGACCTCGACGACCGACCGGCCCGGCACACCTACCTGCGTCAGCTTTCGGTCAGGCACGTATCGCGTGTGACGTGCCGGGAGCAACGGCCGATCGGCCGGCTGAGGCGCGGCGCTGCGGCTCCGGGGAAGGGTCCGGATGAGTTAGCATAGATGTCACTCAGAATATAAGCGATTGGGCGGGTGCTCACATGAGTCGAGTGTCGAGGGCTCAGGCCGAGGAGAACCGGGCCGGCATTGTCGCTGCGGCCGCTCGGCTCTTCCGCGAGCGAGGCATCCAGGGCGTCAGCCTGACGGATCTGACGAAGTCCGTGGGCTTGACGAACGGCGGGTTCTACAAGCAGTTCGCCTCCAAGGAAGCGCTGGTGACCGAGGCCGCCGCGCAGGCGTTCAACGACCGGGACAGCTACCTGGCGGGCCTGGACGAAGGGCACCCCGGCCGCCCCGACGCACGTAGGGCCATGGTCGAGGAATATCTGTCACCCGAGCACCGCGACGATCCGGGGACGGGCTGCCCTTCGGCCGGGTTCGCCGGCGACCTGGCGCAGGCCGCGTATGACGGGAACGTCACTTCGCAGCGAACCTACGCCGACGGCGTGCGGCGGTTCGTGGACTGGATGACCGAGGACGGAGACGAGGGGCTGGTCGCCACCTGCACCTTGGTCGGGGCCATCCTGCTGGCCCGTGCGACCTCGTCGACCGAGCTGTCCGAAGAGATCTTGCAGGCTGCCCGCCGCTCCATCACCGACTCCCTGTCCTAATGGTTGCGGGTAAGCCACCGACCCGTGACGGACCCATGACGCTCGGCCGATTCGCCGTTCGACCGAGCCGGGCGTGACACGAGGAAGGGGCCCAGGCCGACACCCTGGCCTTCCGAAGCGCGCAGGGGAGAACCTGGCTCGGGCACCGCACCCTCCCACCGGCCGCGTCGACGGCGCGCTGCGCGAGACGCCGCATCTGCGGTGATCGTCCCATGAGGCGCCCCCTTCGCGCGCCGCCATACCGTAAGGCGGCTTCGGCCGCCCTGCCGAGATTGCCCATGCCGGCGCAGCGCCTTCTACGACTGCGGGCCACGGATGGGCTGGTGACGTGCGCAGCGGTCGTGCCGAATTCACGCCCGCACTCCTCGCGGCGCTGCGCATGGATCCAGCTCACCAGAGGAACACCCGGCCGCCGCAGGCTCGTACAGGGAACGCACCGAGACGTGCCCGCCCTGTGAGACCGGCCTGCGGGTCGGACAGGCCACACGAGGGTCGCTGTGCACGGAGCGACAGTGCCGGGCTGTCCGTAGGGACCGACCCACGACTTCAGGCATGCCGACCGGAGCGCGCGCGAATCCAGGCCGGCGGTCGCCTCCTCGCCGGGTGTTCACCCCACGGCGCCCGGGAGAACGCGAGGCGTGTCATGCGGTGCACCTCTCGGTTCTGCCTTCTCAGGGCCTTCTGAGGCGAGCGGACGGACATATGTGCAGGTCACGTCCGCTTCACAGATGACTTGCCGCGTTTAGATTAGAGAGGTAATCTAAAAACAGTTGCCGCACCCGCCAAAGATCACGCGGTGACCGCACCTCATGACAACGAAGACGTGGCGTGCACTCAGACCGCCCCCGCCAATGGCATCGGCGACACATCTCGAGGAAACCAACATGACCACGATTCTGATCACGACCGCCGCCGGCGAGACCGGCCGGCCGATGGTGGACCACCTCCTCAAGGAGGGCTTCCACGTTCGCGCCATGGTCCGCACGGACGACGAGCGGGCGCAGCGCCTGCGCGACAAGGGTGCCGAGGTCGTCTTCGGAGACCTGCTCACCTTCCGCGACGTCCGCGCGGCCCTGAAGGGCGTGCAGCGCGCCTACTTCAACTACCCGGTCGGCGAAGGCCTGGTGGAAGCGGCCGTGATGTTCGCGCAGGCCGCCAAGGAACAGAACATCGAGTACGTGGTGAACATGTCGCACATCCAGTCGCGCCCCGACGCGCGCAGCAAGGCGACGCAGAACCACTGGCTGACCGAGCAGGTCTTCACCTGGTCCGGAGTACCCACCACCCACCTGCGGATCACGTTCTTCACGCAGTGGCTGCTCTACATCTCCGGCCTCATCCGCTACGGGCGCTACGTCATGCCCTTCGACGCGGACAGCCGCTTCGCACCGATCACCGGCCACGACATCGCCCTGACGGCGGCGAAGCTGTTCACCAAGCCTGCCGAGCACGCCGGACAGGCGCTGACTCTCACCGGTCCGGTCGAGTACAGCCACGAGGAACTCGCGGCCGAGGTCGGCCGGGTCCTGGGCCGCGACCTCCCCTTCGAGCGGGTCACCGTGGCGCCGTTCCTGGAGCTGATCGGCATCCCGGACGACAAGGCCAAGCTGAAGCACTTCGAGGCGGTCACCATCGACCAGCAGGAAGGCCGCCTGGCCGGCGTCACCGACACCGCCGCCCGCATCACCGCACAGCCCCTCCAGACCGTCGAGGACTTCATCAACGAGCACCGCTCACTGTTCGAGCTCCCCTACTCGACCAAGGCCGCATAGCCACTGGTCACACCGGCCGAGCAGGCACCTCCGCGTCACGGTGCCTGCTCGGCCGGCGCGTTGTATACCGTCCGTACAGCGGGTTCCTGTCCCCTGCGTCCGGATGAAGGCATGAAGGCCGCCCGCCGGACCTGGAACCGCTCCTGCCGAGAGCCGCGGTCCACGGGTTCCGCGCCCTGCTCGTCCATCAACGGCCTCGGGGCAAACCACCAGCCGGAGTCCACACGCCAAGGACGACGTGCCGTCCCGAACTCATGGCTCACGCCGCCAAGGCCCCCCTCGGCCGCCGCGGTTTCTCTCTGACAATGACGTCCCAGGGCGCGCTCGTTCGGGCCCTCCAAAGCCGCTGAACCACCCTTCCGTGAGCAGGCATAGGCGCCGCACGCACAAGTCGCCCTCAAAGTATGGTGCCCCACCACATGTGCCCCTGACCTGCATCTTCCTACGGTGTGCCACACGTACCCGTCCCCACGGCACACAAGGAAGTGGCGCACATGGCCTCCGCAGCAACCGCTCCCCCACCACCCGCCAACCTCAAGCGCATCGTCGCCGCCAGCCTCATCGGCACCACCATCGAGTGGTACGACTTCTTCCTGTACGGCTCGGCGGCCGCGCTCGTCTTCAACAAGCTCTTCTTTCCCGGCTCCGACCCGCTCGTCGGCACGCTGCTGTCGTTCCTCACGTACGCGGTCGGCTTCGCGGCGCGGCCCCTCGGCGCGCTGGTCTTCGGACACTACGGGGACCGGCTCGGCCGTAAGAAACTGCTGGTGCTCAGCCTGTTGCTGATGGGCGGGGCGACGTTCGCGATCGGTCTGCTGCCGACGCACGCGACAGTCGGCGCGGCGGCCCCCGTGCTGCTGACGGTACTGCGCCTCGTCCAGGGATTCGCGCTGGGCGGCGAGTGGGGTGGCGCCGTCCTGCTGGTGTCCGAACACGGGGACGCGGAGCGGCGCGGGTTCTGGGCCTCCTGGCCGCAGACCGGAGCTCCCGCGGGGCAGCTCCTGGCGACCGGCGTGCTCTCGCTGCTGACCGCCACGCTGTCGGACGCTTCCTTCGTCGCCTGGGGCTGGCGCATCCCGTTCCTGCTGTCCGGCGTGCTGGTCCTCGTCGGTTTGTGGATACGTCTGTCTGTCGACGAATCACCTGTGTTCCGGGAGGCGTTGGCGCGGGCCGAGGAGCGCGGGCGGACACCGGACTCCGCCGCGGAGAAGCTGCCGCTGGTGTCCGTGCTGCGCCACCACTGGCGCGATGTCCTTGTCGCGATGGGCGCTCGGATGGCGGAGAACATCAGCTACTACGTGATCACCGCCTTCATCCTCGTGTACGCCACCACGTCCGCCGGTGTCTCCCGGCAGACCGCGCTCAACGCGGTACTGATCGCCTCCGCGGTCCACTTCGCCGTCATCCCCGCCTGGGGCGCGCTGTCGGACCGGATCGGCCGCCGGCCCGTCTATCTGCTGGGTGCCGCCGGAGTGGGCCTGTGGATGTTCCCCTTCTTCTCGCTCATCGACACGGGCGGCTTCGGCAACCTGGTCCTCGCCGTCACCGTCGGACTCGTCCTGCACGGCGCGATGTACGCGCCCCAGGCCGCCTTCTTCTCCGAGATGTTCGCGACGCGGATGCGTTACTCCGGTGCCTCGATCGGTGCCCAGTTCGCCTCGGTCGCCGCGGGCGCTCCCGCCCCGCTGATCGCGACCGCGCTGCTGTCCGACTACGGCAGCTCCACACCGATCTCCCTGTACGTCATCGGGGCGGCCGTGCTCACCCTGATCTCGGTGGGTGTCGCCAAGGAGACCCGGCACCGTGATCTGGCCGATGTCGCGGACCACGGCGAGGCGGAGGTCTCCGTGCCGGCGGCGGATGCGCGTTCCACGGCCTGACTCCGCACGTCCTCATCTCCCGGCCCCCGTACGCGCGTACGGGGGTCAGTGCCGTGCGGCCGTGGACAACCGGTGCAGTCGCAGGGCGAGTTGGATCTCGAGCACACGGGCCGGGCTCTGCCAGTCCTCCCCCAGCAGCCGGCCCACCCGCTCCAACCGCTGGGCCACCGTGTTCACATGGACGTGCAGGTCGTCCTTGGTGCGCGCCGGACTCATCCCGCACGCGAAGTAGGCGTCGAGGGTGCGCAACAGGTCGGTGCCGCGCTGCTGGTCGTAGGCCACGACCTGGCCGATGGTCCGGTCGACGAAACCGGGGATGTCACGGTCCCCGGCGAGCAACAGCCCCAGGAACCCGAAGTCCTCGGCTGCGGCACCGCCCCCGGCGCGCCCGAGCAGGCGCAGCGCTTCGAGACAGCGCTGCCCCTCCGCGTACGCCGCGGCCACCGCTTCGGGGTGCGCGACGAGCCCTTCGAGGGGTGCCGAGGCGCCGACCGTGACGGCCTCGTGGACCGCGGTGCCCAGTTGTCCGGCCGTGCGGCGGGCCAGGTCGGTGGCCGTCTCGTCCGGGCCGAGCGGGAGCAGCAGGACCGTGCCGCCGTCCCGCGCGGCGGCCAGTCCGTGTCCGGTCGCGGCCAGATGGGACGCGGCGGACCACAGCCGTCGGCGTGCGTCCGCCTCGCGGTCGGCATCGGCGGCGGTGTCCAGGCGGGCGGCGAGCACCACATGGACGGCGTCCAGGTCGGCGTGGAGGCGGGTCGCGCGCTCGCGCAGCAGACGTGGGTCGCGGTCCCGGGCGTCCAGCAGATCGTCCAGCAGTTCCCCGCGCACGCGCTGTTCGGCCTCTGCGGCCGAGCGTCTGGCGAGCAGGAGGAGTGAGGTGACCATCGCGGCGCGTTCCAGGGTGCGCTGGTCGACGGGGTCGAGACCTGGTTGCCCGCCCAGTACCAGCGCGCCGAGCAGCTCGCCCCCGGCCGCCACGGCCGCGACCCAGTCCTGGCCGTGCCGCACCGCGTGTCCCTCGGCGCGGGAGGTCTGGAGGGCGGCACCCGGCGCCGTGTCCGTCCCGGCGAACTCGACCGTGCCGTCGAGCACTTCGGAGACCGCGGCGGCCACGTCGTGGACCCCGCCGCCGCGCAGTACCAGCTCGGCGAGGCGGTCGTGGACGTCCGAGGCGCGCTCGATCACTCCGCTGCGGTCCCGGATGATCTCGTTGGCACGGCCCAGGCGGTCGAGGGCCGAGCGGGTCTCCAAGAGCCGGTTCGCCGTGTCGATGGCCGCCGCGGCCAGTGCCGCGAACGAGCCCAGGAGGGCGATCTGCTCACGCTCGAAGACCCGTGCCCGGCGGTCCGCGGCGAACAGCACCCCGATGACATGGCGCCCGATCATGAGGGGCACGCCGAGGATGGCGACCAGGCCTTCGTCACGGACGCCCGCGTCGATGGCGCGGGTGTGCTGGAAGCGGTCGTCCTTGAAGTAGTCGTCGGTGACGTACGGGCGGGCGGTCTGGGCGACGAGCCCACCGAGCCCCTCCCCCATGCCGAGCCGCAGTTGCTGGAAGCGTGCCGCGACCGAGCCCTCGGTGACCCGCATGTACGTGTCTCCCTCGGCCTCGTCGTGCAGGCTGAGGTAGGCGACGTCCGTGCCCAGCAGTGACCGGGCCCGCTGCACGATCGCGCGCAGTACGGCGTCGAGGTCGCGCAGGCCCGCCAGGTCGTGGGCGGTCTCGAAGAGCGCGGACAGTTCGGCCTCGCGACGGCGCCGGCCCTCCATCTCGGAGCGCACGCGCAGGGCGAGCAGCTTGGCCTCTTCGAGCGCGGCGACGCGGGCGGCCGGACAACTCTCGGCGCGGGCGAGCAGGACCGGCTGCTCGTACGCCTCGGCGGGGGCGCCTCTGGCCAACAGGTGGAGGAAGGGCGTCTCGGCGTTGTCGGCGGAGCGTTCGGCGGACTGCACGTGATCGCGGGACATGTTCAAAGGATGACCTGTCGTCGGGCCGGCCCGGCCGGCCCTGTGGACAACTCGGCGGCGACGGTACCGGCCAGGACGTGTCGCGAGAGTCCCGCCCGCCTCGCGACGCCTGGCACACCTTCCGGGCGGACGACGGGACAACGCTCGTGATCCATACAGCTAGTGCGCCGTCCAGCCGCCGTCCATGACCAGCGACGTGCCGGTGACGAACGAGGCCTGGGGCCCGCACAGATAGGCCACCGCCTCGGCGACCTCCTCGGGTTCGACGAGCCGTTTGACCGCGCTGTCCCGCAGCAGCACCTCGGACAGCACCCGCTCCTCGGGAACATCGTGGGCCCGCGCCTGGTCCGCGAGCTGTTTCTCGACCAGTGGGGTGCGCACATAGGCGGGGTTCACACAGTTCGAGGTCACTCCGTGGGGGGCGCCTTCCAGGGCGGCTGTTTTCGACAGCCCCTCCAGCCCATGTTTCGCGGCCACATACGCCGACTTGAAGGCGGACGCGCGCAACCCATGGACGGAGGACACATTGACAATGCGGCCCCAGCCCTGCCCGTACATGTGTGGCAGTGCGCCGCGGATCAGCCGGAACGGGGCCTCCAGCATCACCGTCAGCATGGTGTGGAAGACCTCCGGCGGAAACTCCTCGATGGGCCGCACCGTCTGCAGTCCGGCGTTGTTGACGAGGACGTCGGTGCCCGCGGCGGCGAGCTCCGCGGCGTCGAGGTCGGTGAGGTCGAGCGGATGCGGCTCGACGGTGCCCGGGAGACCTCGCGCCAGCTCGGCGAGTGCGTCCAGTCCCGCGCTGTCCAGGTCGACCGCCCGTACCTTGGCCCCGTCGGCGGCCAGCCGCAGCACGCACGCTCGGCCGATGCCGCCGGCGGCGCCGGTGACCAGGGCGGTGCGGCCGTCGAGGCCGGACGAGTGGGTACGGGGACCCGGGAGGTCATGAGGGCCCGGGAGGGCGCTGGGGGCGGTCATGGCTCGACCCTAGGCAGCCCTACCCACCCCCACCCATGTGGTCACCTCACACAGTTCCACTTCAACTCGTGGTGTCGAACCATGCCGGTGCGTGGGACAGAGCCTGCTTGATCCGGAACATCGCGAACTCGTGAAGCTCCGGGAGGGCGTCGACCGGGAACCAGCCGACCTCCAGCGACTCGTCGTCATTGACCCGCGCCTCGCCGCCGACGGCCCGGCAGCGGAAGGTGACGTCCATGAACTGGCAGGTGTCGTCGTTCGCGTAGGTGACCGGGTCCAGCGCCTGGACGAGTACGACGCGCTCGACGACGCAGTGCACCGCCGTCTCCTCGAAGACCTCCCGCACCGCGCAGGCCGCGGGCTGCTCGCCCGGATCCGGGATGCCACCGATGACCGACCACTTGCCGGTGTCCGTACGCCGGCCCAGCAGCACTCTGCCCTCGTCGTCGAAGACGATGGCGGTGACTCCGGGGAGCCAGAGCAGCTGATGCCCCGCGGAGGCCCGGATCGTACGGATGAAGTCAGGAGTAGCCATGGCCCGACCCTAACGGTCCGCTTTCGCCATCCGCCCGCGGACCGCCCTGGCTCCGGCCCATCCGAGCCCGCCCGCCGCGACCAGCACCAGGAACATCTCGGGGAGGATCCCCAGCCGCGTGGCGGGGGTCTCGGAGGAACGCAGCGGCACCTTCTGGACCAGCGAGTCCGCCACGAACATCCCGGTCCGCTGGGTGATCCTCCCGTCCGGCATGATGACGGCGCTGACGCCGCTGGTCACCGGCACCGTGACCGTACGGCTGTGCTCCACGGCGCGGACCCGGGACATGGCCAGCTGCTGGTACGTCATCTCACTGCGGTCGAAGGTCGCGTTGTTGCTCGGCACCGAGATGATCTGCGCCCCGTCCGTCACGGTGCTGCGCACGGCCCAGTCGAAGGCGGCCTCGTAGCAGGTGACGAGTCCGACCCCGGTGCCGTCCATCGCGAAGACGCCCGGCTTGTGACCCCGGCTGAAGTCCTGGCGCACCATCGACGTCCAGTTCTTGTTGATCGCGCCGAGCAGCGAACGCAGCGGAAGGTACTCGCCGAACGGCTGGACCTGCCGCTTGTCGTACGTGTCCAGGGGCCCCTTCACCGGGTCCCACAGGATCTGCTCGTTGTAGAGCTTGCCGTCGCGCTCCACGACACCGCCGACCGAGATGGGCGCGCCGATGGCCTTGGCCGCGGTGTCGATGACGGCGCGGGCGTCGGCGTTGGTGAACGGGTCGACGTCGGAGGAGTTCTCCGGCCACAGCACGAAGTCGGGCCGGGCGACCTTGCCCGCCTTCACCTCGGCGGCCAGCCGCTCGGTCTCCCGCGCGTGGTGGTCGAGGACCGCGCGCCGCTGGGCGTTGAACTCGAGTCCCGCGCGCGGAACGTTGCCCTGGATCACCGCGACGGTCGCCGTGCCGTCCTCGGCCTTGTCGCTCACCAGCGCACGCGCCGCGAGCGCCCCCACCACGGGGACCGCGACGGCGAGCAGCGCCACCGCTGCGGCACCCCGTCGTACGACACCGGCGCGACGACCCTCGACGACCTGGCGCACGATCTCGTACAGCCCGAAGCCGCAGAGCACCACCCCGAATCCGAGGACCGGAGTCCCGCCCAGCGCGGCCAGCGGCAGGAAGACACCGTCCGCCTGCCCGAAGGCGATCTTCCCCCAGGGGAAGCCGCCGAACGGCGCACGCGCGCGTGCCGCCTCTCCCGCGATCCACACGGCGGCGGCCCACAGGGGCCAGCCGGGCAGCCGGGACACCAGGGTGATGCCCGCGCCGACGAGCGCGATGTAGACCGCTTCCACGGCGACCAGGGCCAGCCAGGGCCCGGGGCCGACCTCGACGCCGGTCCACACGAGCAGCGGCAGCAGGAATCCGAGGCCGAACAGGTAGCCGAGGCCGAGCCCCGCCTTCCACGAGCGACCGCGCAGGACCCAGGCGAAGACCGCGAAGGCGGGCAGGGCCAGCCACGACACCGTGCGCGGCGGGAAACTGACATAGAGCAGCACGCCGGAGAGGGCCGCGACGGCGGCCGGAGCGTATCGCCGTGCCAGTCCGGCCACGCGCGATGCGGGCGCGGCCTGGGGTTCGAGCTGTTCCGGCTCGTCTACGGAGGTTGCGGTGGCGGTCACCCGGGGAGTGTACGGCGCGTGACCTGGGCTCCGACAAGCACGGTCCGGCCCGGGGCTCTTGAAGCTCCCGTTGTTCCCGGTGGGCCCCGGCCCCGGGTTCCGCGCCGCCCCGGGGACGGCCCACCCGTCCCGGGCGCCGCTCGCCGCCCGTGCGTCGTTTTTCTGCGCAACTCATCCACAAACCGGCGCATCAGCCGTTACGGTGTGCCCGAGCCTGCGACGTGGCCGGATGTGGCCGCGGTGGTCGGGGTCCGTCACAGGTCGGGGGGCGACGGGGTGGGTTCCACAGGGATGACGTCCGCGGCCGGTGCCACGTCCGCGAACGAGAGCCGAAACGTTTCGGACGCGGCGGGCGTGATCGTGCTCGGGGCCTGCGCGGCCTGGTCACTGATCACTGCGGCCGTGCACGACGGACGCCCCGAGGGCGTCCTGCTCGCGGTGCTGGCGATGGCCGCCGGCTACGCCTCGGGCCGGATCCTGGGCGCGGTCGCGCCGGTCGCCGCTCCCTGCGCCGGGGCCCTCGTGGGACTCGGCCTCGCCCTCACCGAGCGGTACACCACCCCGGGCCCGCAGATCACGGCGCCGCTCGGGCAAGCCGGCGCCACGGCCGCACTGCTGATCCTGTCGATCGCGGCGGCGTCCTGCGCGGCCCGTGCGGCGCGCCCGCCGGCACTTCGGCTCGCGCTGCACCTGCTGGCCGTCGGAATCACGGTGACCGCCGCGGTCCTCGGCTCGGCCGCTGGATGCGCCCTGGGCGCCGCGGTGCTGCTGTGCTCGCTCGCCGCCGACCGCGTGCGGCTCCGCGGCCTCGGTCTCGGAGCCTTCGCGCTCACCGCGGCATTGGTCACGTCGACGACCTGGGCCGTCGCCGAGGACGCCCTCCCGGACGGGCTGACCGCCTCCCTCGAAGGTCAGCTCACCGAGCACCGGGTGCTGCTCTGGCAGGACGCGCTCCATCTGGTCGGCCGCAGTCCGGCACTGGGAGTGGGTCCGGGTCGCTATGGGGAGCTCAGCCCGACGATCGCGCTGGCGCCGCTGCCCGACGGCAAGCCCCACTCCGCCGTACTGCAGCAGGTGGCCGAGCAGGGCGTGGTCGGCGCTCTGCTGCTCGCCCTGCTCTTCTGCTGGGTCCTCTACTCACTCTGGCGTTCTCCGCAGTCCACGGCGATCGTGCTGACGGCGGGGGCGGGCCTGACCGCGCTGGCCGTGATCGCGTCGGTGGGCAACGCGCTGAGTTTCACCACGGTGACGGCCGGCGCGGGGCTGCTCGCGGGGCTCGCGACGGCACGGCCGTTGGCAGACGGGTGTCCGCAGCAGGTCCTGCGGGAGGACGACCATCTCTGGGCGCACCGGCTCGAACCGTGACCCCGCAAGGCGGCACCCCGGCCCCATGGCCGTACGGGCGCACATGCCTGACAGGCGTGCTGGATCAGATCACGGCGCCGGGAGTGGCCGGCCTCAGCCTGTCCCGGATCACTCGTACGGCCGCCTCCGCGTTGTCCACCGTGATGGTGAACGTATGGCCGTCACCGAGTCTGAGCACCATGCCCTCGCCGCGACGGACGACGACGGCGGTGCCCTTCTCGGGACGCCAGCGGTAGCCCCAGCCGCCCCACTGCCATGGAGTGACGCTGGGCGCGAAGTCGGCGCCGACCACTTCCGAGAGCGGGATGCGGCGCCGGGGCAGACCGACGTGACCGCAGCGCACTTCGAGGCAGTCCTTGTCGACCTTCACGGCGACGTGCACGAAGGCGAGCGTGCCGAAGAGAACGAGCAGTCCCGCGGCGATGCAGCCGACGACGGACATGGCGAGCGCGGCGACACCCGAGGTCCAGGTGGACTCGACGGCCAGCTCGATGCCGAGCGCGATACAGGCGGCGCCGGCGAGCGCCGGAAGCCACTGGACGCGATTGGTCGCACGCCCGGTCCAGACATCGGAGTGCGGGATGTATTCGCCGTGGGGGTCGTCCCTCATGCCTAAGAGACTACTCATGTTCCGCAGCGCGGGCACCGGCTCGCAGAGCGTCAGCACTCCGGCCGCACCGTCGCGGACGGAGGGCGCCCGAGCGGTGACAGGCGGTCAGCGGGCCGGGCTGACCGCCTGCAGGAGGCGGCCTTCCCCGTACTCCAGCGCGGGCCGGGGCAGAGCCCCCACCCGGCCGCTGAGAAGGACGGTGACGGTGCCGTCGGCGGCCGCTCCCGGGTCCGGGAAGGCGCCGATCCTGCGCAGCGCCTGCGCGGCGACCGCGCCGGCGGAGGCGTGCAGGACGAGCGGCGGAAGGCCGGGCCGCTGCACGGCCGCGCGGATCCGTTCGGCGACCAGCTCGTAATGGGTGCACCCCAGGACGACGGCCCTTACATCGTCGGGGGTCCGGGCGGCGGCCGCGGCGATCGCGGTGTCGATACCCGCCTGGTCCCCGTGTTCCACGGCGTCGGCGAGCCCGGGGCAGGGCACCTCGGTGACGGCGACCCCCTCGGCGAACTCACGGATGAGTCCCCGCTGGTACGGGCTGCCGGTGGTGGCGGGGGTGGCCCAGATCGCGACGGGACCGCCGCCGGCCGCGGCCGGCTTGATCGCCGGGACCGTGCCGATCACGGGCACGGCCGGCTCCAGGCGGGCACGCAGGGCGGGCAGCGCGTGCACGGAGGCGGTGTTGCAGGCGACGATCAGCGCGTCGGGGTGGTGTCCGGCCGCCGCCTCGGCGACCGCGAGCGCGCGCTCGGTCACCTCTTGGGGCGCAAGGGGTCCCCACGGCATGGTGTCGGGCGCCGAGGAGAGGACCAGATCGGCGTCGGGCCGCAGTCTACGTACCGCGGTGGCAGCGGCGAGCAGTCCGATTCCGGAGTCCATGAGCGCGATCTTCACCCGGTCACCATAGACGATCCGCCCCGACGGGCCCCCGGGGTGGGGCAGACTGCCGCGCGTGAGTGCCGTCGCGTGGACCGCCGTGGGATCACTGGCCGCCTGGCTGTGGCTGCTGCTCGGGCAGGGCTTCTTCTGGCGTACGGATCTGCGGTTGCCACCGCGCCGGGAGCCGGACGACTGGCCGTCTGTCTGTGTCGTCGTCCCCGCACGTGACGAGGCGGGTGTCCTGCCCGCGAGCCTGCCGACCCTCCTCGCGCAGGACTATCCGGGGCGGGCCGAGGTCTTCCTCGTCGACGACGGCAGCTCGGACGGCACTGGGGAACTGGCCCGTGAACTGGCTCGCGCGCACGGGGGGCTCCCGCTCACCGTGGACTCGCCCGGGGAGCCGCCCGCGGGCTGGACCGGCAAGCTGTGGGCCGTACGGCACGGCATCGCCCTGGCCCGCACCCGCGAGCCCGTGTACCTGCTGCTGACGGACGCGGACATCGCCCACGCCCCCGACAGTCTGCGGACGCTGGTGGCCGCGGCGCACACCGGCGGTCTCGACCTCGTCTCCCAGATGGCGCGGCTGAGAGTGGCGAGCGTGTGGGAGCGGCTCGTCGTGCCCGCGTTCGTCTACTTCTTCGCCCAGCTGTATCCCTTCCGGTGGATCGCGGTGCGCGGTTCACGCACGGCGGCCGCGGCCGGTGGCTGCGTGCTGCTGCGCGCCGACGCCGCCGAGCGGGCGCGGATTCCGGACGCCATCCGGCACGCCGTCATCGACGACGTGGCGCTCGCCCGGGCGGTCAAGGGCGCCGGCGGTCACATCTGGCTGGGGCTCGCCGAGCGGGTGGACAGCGTGCGTCCCTACCCGCGGCTGCACGACCTGTGGCGCATGGTCTCGCGCAGCGCGTACGCCCAGCTGCGGCACAACCCGTTGCTGCTCCTGGGGACGGTCGTCGGCCTCGCCGTCGTCTACCTGGTGCCGCCGCTCGCGTTCGTCACCGGCCCGGTGGTGGGGAGCGCGGCCGTCACGGCGGCCGGAGGGCTCGCGTGGCTGCTGATGACGGCGACGTATCTGCCGATGCTGCGCTACTACCGGCAGCCCTGGTGGCTCGCGCCCCTGCTGCCGGTCACCGCGTTCCTGTACCTCCTCATGACGGTCGATTCCGCGGTGCAGCACTACAGGGGGCGCGGTGCGGCCTGGAAGGGCCGCACCTACGCCCGGCCCGACACCGCGCTCGACGAGCACTGACCGCTCACTTCCTGCCGGGCGTCCAGTTCATGCCCCACCCGTAGACGTGGTCGACGGTGCGCTGCGGGCTCACGCCGCGTTCGGGCACGAGGTAGCGGGCCTCGCGCTGGACGATCAGGTCGCCGCCGCTGTTGGTGATCAGAGCGAGGGCGCAGACGGTCGAGGGCACGGTGCACTCGTCGAGCGAGAAGTCGACCTGCGCGCCGTTCGTCGGCTGGAGGGTGACCGTGGCGTGCAGGTCGGCGAAGGAGCGCGCTCCTTCGTAGATGGTCACGAAGATGAGGATGCGCCGGAAACTCTGGCGGTGGTCGAGGTTGACGGTGAGGTTCTCGCCGCTCTCGACGGCACCGGTGCGGTCGTCGCCGTCGAGATGGATGTACGGCGGCTGGTGGAGCGCTCCGAAGGCGTTGCCGAGCGCCTGGACGACTCCCTTGCGGCCGTCGGACAGTTCGTAGAGGGCGCACAGGTCGAGGTCGAGGTCCGCGTGCATCGCGACGGCCCGGCCCCGTTTGCTGCCCCACCCCGAGAACTGTTTGCGTACCTGCCAGTTGAGGTTCACCCGCATGGAACCGGAGGTTCCGCCCTGTTTGGCCAGCGACACCGAGGGGGCCTCTTTGGTGAGGGTGACCTTGGACAGACGCACGGGAGCCTGGGGCGGGGCGGGCGGTGGCGGTGGCGGCGGCGTGGGGGGCGTCACGGCGGCGGGCGGGGCGACCGGCGGGGGCGGACCGGCCACACGCGTGCCGGGCTCGGGCGGCGGGGAGGCGGCGGGCAGTGGAGCAGCCGGCCGAGGGGGCGGGGGCAGCGGGGCGGGAGGCACCGCGGCGGGCGGTCCCGTGTGCTGCGGCTCGTCCACCGTGATCCCGTAGTCCGTGGCCAGTCCCTCCAGGCCGCTGCCGTACCCCTGTCCGACCGCGCGGAACTTCCAGGCGCCCTGGCGCCGGTAGAACTCCCCCAGCACGAAGGCCGTTTCGACCGTCGCGTCCCTGCTGTCGAAGCGGGCGACCTCCGTGCCCCGGCCCGCGTCGAGCACCCGGACGTGCAGGCCGGGCACCTGCCCGAAGGTGCCGCCGTCGGCGGAGGCGGCCAGCACCACGGTCTCGATGGCGGGCTCCACGCGCGCGAGGTCGACGAGCAACGTGTCGGTCACCTGACCGCCCGCGTCACGCTTGCCTTCGTGCCGCACGGCGCCGGAGGAGTGCGCCGGCTGGTTGTAGAACACGAAGTCTGCGTCGGAACGCACCTTCCCGGAGACGAGCAGCAGCGCCGACGCGTCCGCGTCGGGCACCCCTGGGCCCGAGCTCCAGCCCATTTCGACGCGCAGCGCACCCGTCGGCACTGGAACATTTGATCCTTTAGACATTGTCATGTCCGCCCCCATCACGTGTCACCGCGCCAGGCCGTGCCCCCGGGCCGCCTCTCCGGCCCGTTGCCGACCAACCTATTCCCCCGGGGCCGGGAAGCGCCCGGACTGCCTCGGAAGACCAATGGTCAACCCCCGGTAACCCCTTGGGAACTCGGCCTTTACACGATCTGAACCCGGTTTGGCGCCCTTTTTTGCCGAGTTCGCTCGCATTGGGGATCCCGAGGTGTCGCCGACACGGAAAACAACCCTCTTATCGGTCTCCCCAACCAGCACATCGTGGGCTTAACTTATGTCCCATGACCTCCCCCCGCTCCACCTATGGCGGCGGTTACTACTCCGCGCCGTCCTTCCCGGACACCCCGATCTACGACTCGCTCGTCGCCGAGCGGGGCACCCCCCAGATCGCCCCGATCCGGGTTCCCGCCGCCTACGACACGAGCAGCAGTTACCTGCCCGCGCTCCCGTCGGCACTCCCGGCCCTGCCGGCCGGACCCTCCCACCAGGTCCCCGCCTACGGCGGCTACCCGCAGGCCCAGCAGCCGTCCCCGCTGCAGCAGGCCCCCGCTCCGTACATCCCGCAGCAGGCCGGCGCCCCGCGCGGCTACCCGGGCCCCCAGCAGCAGCCGCAGCGCCCGATGGCGACCGGCACCGGCTACGAGGCGATGCGCCCCGCCGCTCCCCGCCCCGCCCCGGCCCCGTACCAGGACCCGTACAACAACCAGCAGTACCGCGGCTACTGAGGTCTCAGCACGGGATGGTCGGCGCCTACTGGCACGATGGCGCCATGGGGAACGCGGAGCTGCACTCGATCCACGTCCATCCGGTCAAGGCGTTCCGTGGCCAGGCGCCACGGGACGCCGTCGTGGAGCCCTGGGGGCTGGCCGGGGACCGGCGCTGGGCCCTGATCGACGGCGGGGGAAAGGTCGTCACCCAGCGCCAGCAACCACGTCTGGCGCTGGCCGCCGCCGAGCTGATGCCCGGCGGCGTTCGGCTGTCCGCTCCCGGCCGTACGTCACTCGGTGTCCCGGTGCCGGATCCGACCACCGCGGACAGGGCCACACTGGACCTCTTCGGCGACAAGGTCGAGGCGGTCCTCGCCGGCCCCGCCGCGCACGCCTGGTGCAGCGAGTACCTGGGATCCGAGACGCGCCTCGTCCACATGGACGACCCGGCCACCCGCAGGCCGGTGGACCCGGAGTACGGACGTCCGGGCGAGACCGTCAGCCTCGCGGACGGCTATCCGCTGCTGCTCACCACTCTCGCCTCGCTGGACGCGCTCAACTCCTTGATCGCCCGGGGTGACCGTGCCCACGAGGGCCCGCTCCCGATGAACCGCTTCCGGCCGAACGTGGTGGTGGCGGGTACCACGGCATGGGCCGAGGACGACTGGACCCGCGTCACCATCGGTGAGGTCGCCTTCCGGGTCGCCAAGATGTGCGGCCGCTGCGTCGTCACCACCACCGACCAGGACACCGCCGAGCGCGGCCGGGAACCCCTGCGCACGCTCGGGCGTCATCGCCGCTTCGGGTCACACCTGATCTTCGGGCAGAACCTGGTGCCGGAGTCCACCGGCATCGTGCGCGTCGGCGATCCGGTCACGGTCGTCTCCTGACCGGCGCGATCGGTTTCCGGTCACCCTTCCGATCCTGGTGAGCCAGAGCCTCCCACGCGGGAACCCGAGCCCCGGGCACGGTCGTTGAGGCTGTGTGAGAAGTTCATGAGAGGACCGCGGCAGGGGGGATTCCGCTCTCGCCCTCCCCGGTCCACGGGTGAACGGCTCGCAGGGGGCAGCACGGACGCGGAGGGCGGAAGGGGGTGCGCGGTCATGCGCACAATCGGCGGGCTCTGGCGCTGGCGGCGCAATCCGCTGCGCCGCGGGACCGATCTGGCCGAGGCCTGGCTGGCGCTGCTGGCCCTCCTGCTGATCGCCGTCGTCGCTCCCCTGACCGGCGTGGCCGCCGGAGCCGCCGCCGAGCACGCCCTCCAGCAGTCCGTCCGGGACCAGCACAGGGCCCGGCACGAGGTGGTGGCCACCGTGGTCAGGAAGCTGACGCGCGCCCCGCTGGAACCCGACCCCGAGGCCTCGTCGGCGCAGGACCCGCGCAGCCGCGTCCTCGCCGGCTGGACCGCCCCGGACGGCTCCGCCCACCGAGGCAAGGTGATCACGGTGCTCAGGTCCCCGCACCGGGGCGACCACTTCCCGCTCTGGACCGACCGGCACGGCCGGCTGGTCGGCCGCCCCCTGGACCCGGCCGCCGCGACGACGCACGCGGTGCTGGCGGGGGTCGCCGCGGCCCTCATGACCGCGGTGCTCCTGGAGGCCGCACGCCGTGTGATCGTCTGGCGCATGATCCTTGGCCGGTACGCCCGTTGGGATCAGGCATGGGACCGCGCGGGCCCGGACTGGGGCAGGACAGGCACCGGCAGCTGACCGCCTTCCCGCTCCGGTCAACCCACCGTCCCCGCGCACGCTACGGTGGGACGGCCGGACTGTTCGGCATCGTCGTGAGAAGCTGTTCTTGATCGCGACGGCGTTTCAGCACGGCCTCGCAGGACCCGCGTACGACGAGGTGGGGGCAGAACAGCGCCATGGCACAGGGCACGGTCCAGGTGACGCACACCGGCACCTCGCGGTGGCGGCGCCGCACGGGAGAGTACGCATCACTGGCCGCGGCCCTGGAAGCGGCCGCCGACGGCGACGTGCTCACCGTCGCCCCCGGTACGTACCGGGAGAACCTCGTCGTCCAGCGCGCGGTGACACTGCGCGGTCCCGAGGGCTCGCCCGGCTCCGTGCGCATCGCGCCCGTGGACGGCGTGCCGTTGACCGTCCGCGCCTCCGCCGTCGTCCAGGACCTGCACGTGGAGGGCCAGGACTCGGCCGCGCCCGCGCTGCTCGTCGAGGAGGGCACCCCGGAGCTGCTGGACATGCGGATCGTCACCCGGTCCTCGGCCGGCATCGAGGTGCGCGGCGGCGCGCGTCCGACGGTGCGCCGCTGCACGGTCGACAATCCGGCCGGCGTCGGCATCGCCGTACTCGACGGCGGCGGCGGGGTGTTCGAGGAGTGCGAGGTCGTCGCGGCCGGGCAGTCGGGCATCGCGGTCCGCGGGGGCGGCCGCCCCCGCCTGGAGCGCTGCCGGGTGCACCACGCCTCCGGCGCGGGCCTGTCGGCGACCGGCGAGAACTCCTCGCTGGAGGCGGTCGGTTGCGAGGTCTACGAGGTCAAGGGCTCCGGTGTGCAGATCACCGGGCGGGCCGCCGCCCACCTCACCGACTGCGATGTCCACCGTACGACCTCGGACGGCGTCACGCTGGACACGGACGCGGTGCTCACGCTCGCCGACTGCCGCATCCACGACATCCCGGAGAACGCGGTCGACCTGCGCTCCCGCTCGGTCCTCACCCTCACCCGCACCACCGTCCGCAAGTTCGGGCGCAACGGCCTGTCGGTGTGGGACCCGGGCACCCGTGTGGACGCCAACCAGTGCGAGATCTTCGACAGCACGGGCGACTACCCCGCGGTCTGGGTCAGCGACGGCGCCACCGCCGTACTGGAGTCGTGCCGGGTGCACGACGTGCCGGACGCCCTCTTCGTCCTCGACCGCGGTTCGCGCGTGGACGTCGTCGACAGCGACCTCTCCCAAGTGCGCAACACGGCCGTCTCGGTGAGCGACGGCGCCACCGCGCAGCTCGACGACTGCCGCATCCGCGACGCCGCGACGGGCGCCTGGTTCCGTGACCACGGAAGCGGCGGAACGCTGTCCGGCTGCACCGTGGACGGCACCCAGACCGGTGTCATCGTCACCAAGGGCGCCGACCCCACCTTCGAGCGCTGCACGGTCGACTCCCCCGCGGAGGCGGGCTTCTACGTGTCGGCGGGCGGGCGCGGCAGCTTCCACCACTGCCGCGTGACGGGCAGCGGGGGCTACGGCTTCCATGTCATCGACGGCTGCCGCGCGACGCTGAAGAAGTGCCGTACGGAGCGGTGCGCGCGCGGGGGCTACGAGTTCGCCGACGGCGGCAACGCCGCGGGCGGCGGCCCGGTCGTCGAGGACTGCACGAGCGACGAGAGCGCAGGAGCACGGTCCCCGGCACCCGAGACGGCCGTACAGACGTCCGGTCCGTCCGCCGGTCTGCTGGGCGCGATCCCCGGCCAGCGCACCACCGAACAGGAGTCGCCCGCCGGTTCCCCCCTGCCCGAGGAACCCGCCCGCTCCTCCAAGGCCGTCCTCGGCGAACTCGACGCGCTGGTGGGCCTGGAGAGCGTCAAGCGCGAGGTACGGGCCCTCACCGACATGATCGAAGTGGGCCGTCGGCGTCAGGAGGCGGGTCTCAAGGCGGCCTCGGCGCGACGCCATCTGGTCTTCACGGGCTCCCCGGGCACCGGCAAGACGACGGTCGCCCGCCTGTACGGCGAGATCCTCGCCTCCCTCGGTGTCCTGGAGAAGGGACATCTGGTCGAGGTCTCCCGCGTGGATCTGGTCGGCGAGCACATCGGCTCCACGGCGATCCGCACCCAGGAGGCGTTCGACCGCGCTCGCGGTGGTGTGCTCTTCATCGACGAGGCGTACGCGCTGTCGCCGGAGGACTCGGGACGCGACTTCGGCCGCGAGGCCATCGACACGCTCGTCAAGCTCATGGAGGACCACCGGGACGCGGTCGTCGTGATCGTCGCGGGCTACACGGCCGAGATGGAGCGCTTCCTCACGGTCAACCCCGGTGTGGCGTCCCGCTTCTCGCGGACCATCACCTTCAGCGACTACCTCCCCGAGGAGCTCCTGCGGATCGTGGAGCAGCAGGCCGAGGAGCACGAGTACAGCCTCGGGTCCGGCGCGTCCGAGGCACTGCTCAAGTACTTCACGGCCATCCCGAAGGGACCCGCTTTCGGCAACGGCCGCACCGCGCGGCAGACCTTCGAGGCGATGGTCGAGCGGCACGCGGGCCGGGTCGCCCAGCTCGACGAACCGAGCACGGACGATCTGACCCTGCTCTACGCGGACGATCTTCCGGAGCTGCCCTGAGCGTCGCCGTCGGGACGCGGGCCCGGCACCTCGTGCCTCAGCCGCGCCAGCAGGCGTTCCCGCTCCTCCGCGAAGGCCGGATCGGACTGGTAGTCCGAGTGTCCGAGGATCGGGGCGGGCAGCGGATGCTCGAGGGTGCGTCCGTAGACGAGGGGGTCCTCCAGGGGCGCGCGGTCGACCTGGGGGCCGCAGTCCCCGGGCAGGCGTACGGGGCCGCCGATGGGGTCGGTGAGCCGGTACAGATTGCGCCAGCAGTCGACCTCGCGGTGCAGCGAGGCGAGGGCCGCCGGGCCGAAGTGGGCGGGGAACCAGCGCCCGTAGAGCCGTTCCAGCGGTGAGCCGTAGGTGAGCAGGGCGACCCGTCCGCGGACCGAGGGCTTCAGCTGCCAGGCCGCGGCGGCCGCCAGCACACTGCCCTGGGAGTGCCCGGACAGCACGAGGCGTCCGCCGGTGGCGCGGGTCCAGGTGACCATGCGCCAGGTCAGGTCGGGCACGGCGCGCTCGGCGTAGCAGGGCGGTGCGAAGGGGTGGGCGGCGCGCGGCCAGAAGGTGCCGACGTCCCAGAGGATGCCGATGGTGCGGCGGGCGGCGGGGTCCTTGTAGGCGCGCCGGCCGGAGGTGACGAGCAGTATGAAGCCGAGGCCGATCAGCCAGGATCCGAGGGACTGCGCGGATTCGGCCGCGCCGTGTACGAAGGCGTACGAGCCCCGCGCCGCCCGGGTCGGCGTGTCGCCGGTCGTCAGTGCGCCCACCAGGGCCGCGGACGCCAGGAGCAACGTCACGAGTGAGGTGACCCCGACGACAAGGGGTGCCTGGTCGGTGAGGGCGGCCACGGCCCGGGTGCCGGCGATGCGGCGGGTGCGGGCGCTGTCCTTGGGCTCTCCCCGGTAGTCGTGTTCCACCGCGCGCATCTCACGGGCGCGCAGACGCCAGGTGCGCAGGGCGAGTCGGCCGCAGAGTCCGAGCAGCACGAGCAGCGCCGGCGGGATCACGGACGCCTGCCAGGTCAGCAGGACGGGCGGACCCGGCAGCGAGCCCTGGGTGCCGTCCAGCCAGTCGGCGACGCGTTGGGCCACTCCGCCGGACATCACACCGCCCAGCGCGCAGGCCAGCATCGCGACGGCGGGTCCGGCCAGACCGCGCATCGCCGTCCGCGTGTCGACGGGGGTGTCCCCTGTTCGCGCGGCACCGACGCCCCGCGGGAGGGCGCGGTGCAGGACGCCGGCCACCACACCGAGCGCGACGACGAGCACGCCCTGCGCGAGGGCGAGCCCGCCGAAGACAGCGTCGCCGGGGAGCCGTCCCGTCGACTGCCAGCCCGGCCGCGACCAGCCGGCGTACACCAGGGTGAGGGCGAGCAGGACGACCGCGCCCACGGGCAGCGCCCGCACCAGCGTCGCGTCCAGTTCCCGGTCGAGCCGGTGTTCGCTGCGGCCGCGGCGGCAGACCACCCACAGCACGACGAACGCGCCGACGGCCAGGGCCGTGTACAGCAAGTGGCCCAGGAATCCGAGCAGGACGGGTCCCGCGGCCTCGCTGTCGAAGCGGGCCGCGGGGGCGCCGACCGCCGCGCCGACCGTCAGCAGACCCGCGGCGGTGTGCGCGGCACGCAGCCGGGCCACCAGGCGGCGCCCGTACCAGAAACCGGGGCGGGCGAGCGCGGTGGGGTCGGTCTCCTCCTCGGGTTCGGCCGCGCGGGACACCGGCTGCTGGGACTCGTAGGCGCTCCAGGTGCGGTGGGACAGGTACCACAGCAGGCAGGTCAGGGCCGTGGGCACCAGACTGGCCAGGGCGAGGCGGCGGCCGGGCCTGCTCCACCAGCCGTCGTGGGACAGGTCCGGGGAGAGGAAGGCCAGCCAGGAGTGTTCCTCGGCGCACGCGCGCGTGCCCGCGCACTGCCAGGCGGCCAGGTCGAGGGCGACCTCGCAGGCCGCGGCGACCAGCAGCACGGTCAGGGTGAGGCCGGTCAGCCGGACGAGCAGACCGTACAGCCGGACCGTGCCGCGGCGACCGCGGCCGGCGGGGCGCATCCAGTGCGCGAGGTTGACGACCATGAAGGGCAGCAGCAACAACCACAGGGCACGGGTGCCGTTGCCGGAGGTGAGGTTGCACCACACATATGCCTCGGGGACCGGTCTGCCGCGGTAGTCGTCGGGGCGCCGCTCCGCGTCGGCGTCTTCTCGGCGACGGTGGACCGCCGCGACCTCGTCGCCGCTGATCCGCACCGTGCGCGGGTCGTCCAGCATCTCCTCGGGTGTGGTGCCGCCGACTCCGTGGACCAGGAGTTCGAGGGCGGTGTCGGCCGCTTCGGGCCGTTGTGCGGGGCCGGTGAGCTCTCCCGCCGAGGTCTGTTCCCGTGCGCGCTCCACAGTCTCTGTGCTTCCCCCGTGCCGTGTCCGTCACCTGCGTCATGGAAGGCACAAGGATCTCGACCGGGGACCGCGCCCGCACCGATGGTCACGGAATCTCCCCGATATGTGTGACAGCACCGCGAAGGGAGAGGAACGGAGACCTCACAGGGAGTGGCGCGACTGTCGGTGCCCCGTGCGAGGATGGGTCGTCCTGCAGGCCTCGGAGAGGGAGAACGGCCACGTGGGAGTGGGTTCGGACGGAGTGTCGGGCAGGTCGGACGAAAGGACCGGAGCGGACGTGAGTGAGAATCAGAACCTCCTCGCGGAGCAGCGTCGCGCCCTGATCCTCGACGAGGTGAGGCGCCGGGGCGGCGTCAGGGTGAACGAACTGACGCGCAAACTCGGGGTCTCCGACATGACGGTCCGCCGCGACCTCGACGCTCTCGCGCGCCAGGGCGTGGTGGAGAAGGTGCACGGCGGAGCGGTGCCGGTGGCCGAGGCGAGTACGCACGAGCCGGGTTTCGAGGCCAAGTCGGGTCTGGAGCTGACCGCCAAGGAGGACATCGCGCGGGCCGCCGCCCAGCTGGTCGTGCCGGGCACCGCGATCGCGCTCTCGGGCGGTACGACGACGTACGCGCTGGCCCATCGGCTCCTGGACGTGCCGGACCTGACCGTGGTCACCAACTCGGTGCGGGTGGCCGACGTGTTCCACGCCGCGCAGCGCGTCTCCGGTCAGCGACAGGGCGCGGCCACGGTCGTCCTGACCGGCGGGGTGCGTACGCCGTCCGACTCGCTCGTCGGTCCGGTGGCCGATCAGGCCATCGCCGCGCTCCACTTCGACGTGCTGTTCCTGGGGGTGCACGGGATATCCGTGGAGGCGGGCCTGTCCACCCCGAACCTGGCGGAGGCGGAGACCAACCGGCGGCTGGTGCAGTCGGCACGGCGTGTCGTGGTGGTCGCCGACCACACCAAGTGGGGCACAGTGGGGCTGAGTTCGTTCGCCGCGCTGGAACAGGTCGACACGCTGGTGACGGACGCCGGGCTGTCGGCCGAGGCACGCGCGGAGATCGCCGAACACCCGACACACCTCGTGGTGGCCGGTGAGCCGGCGGACGGTACAGACATCTGACGGGCCGCCAGCTAGGGTGACGCTGCTCGTGCGGCGGTCGGCGGTACGGGCGCGCTCCGGTCCCTGGCCGCCCGCGCCCGGGACGCCGTTCCCATCAGGGGGTTTCGCCCATGGCACGCCGTCTGCGCCCGGTGGGTCCCGAATTCGCCGGGACCGCTCCCCTGCGCCTGGTCTTCGCCCGCGAGATGACCGCTCCTCCGGGGGCCGTCTTCCGGGCCCTGGCCGAGGACGTGTCCGGCTGGAGCGAGTGGTTCTCGGCCGTGACGCTCGCGCGGCCGAGCGGGGACGGCACCGGGCGTGAGGTCCGGCTCCGTGGCGGCACCCGTTTCCAGGAGACCGTACTCGTGTCCCGGGCCCCCGAGGTGTACGCGTACCGGGTGGACGTCACGAACGCGCCCGGCGCCCGTGCCCTGGTCGAGGAGTGGCGGCTGACGCCGGCCGGGAGGGGCACACGGGTCCAGTGGACCTTCGCCGCCGACGGGACGGCTCCCTTCCGGGTGGCTCTGAAGGTGGGCCGGGCGGGTCTCGGCCGGGCCTTCCGGGACGCGCTCACGGCGCTGGACCGGCGGCTGGCGGCGACACCCGCGTAGAACCGGCGTGTGCGTCGCCTGTCGCGTGTCGTGCGTCGTGTGTCGTGCGTCGCCTGCCGCCTGCCGCCTGCCGCCTGCCGCCTGCCGCCTGCCGCCTGCCGCCTGCCGCCTGCCGCCTGCCGCCTGCCGCCTGCCGCCTGCCGCGACGGTACGCCCGGCGCGCGTACGCGACTCGGGTTCAGTCGGGCCAGACGCCCGTCTTCAGGAGTGACGCGATGGCGGTCGTGTAGGGCGTGATGTCCAGGCCCTGGTCGGCCAGCCACGTGTCCGAGTAGTACTTGTCCAGATACCGGTCCCCCGGGTCGCACAGCAGGGTCACGACACTGCCGTTGCGTCCCTCGGTCACCATCTCGGCGACGATCTTCAGCGCGCTCCACAGTCCGGTGCCGGTCGAACCGCCCGCCTTGCGGCCGATGGCCTGTTCCAGTGCCCGTACGGCCGCCACGGTCGCGGCGTCGGGCACCTTCATCATCCGGTCGATGGCGCCGGGTACGAAACTCGGTTCCATCCGGGGCCTGCCGATGCCCTCGATCCGCGAGCCGCAGTCGCAGGTGACGTCCGGATCGCCGGTGGTCCAGCCCTCGAAGAAGCACGAGTTCTCCGGGTCGGCGACGCAGATGCGGGTGTCGTACTGCATGTAGTGGACGTAGCGCGCGAGGGTCGCCGAGGTGCCGCCGGTGCCGGCCGTGGCGACGATCCACGCGGGCTCCGGAAAACGTTCCAACTCCAGCTGCCGGAAGATGGATTCGGCGATGTTGTTGTTCCCGCGCCAGTCCGTGGCGCGTTCCGCGTAGGTGAACTGGTCCATGTAGTGGCCGCCGGTCTCGACCGCGAGGGCGGCGGACTCCTCGTACATCCTGCGGGAGTCGTCCACGAAGTGGCACTGCCCGCCGTGGAACTCGATCAGGCGGCACTTCTCGGCGCTCGTCGTGCGCGGCATCACCGCGATGAAAGGCACTCCGACGAGCTTCGCGAAGTATGCCTCGGAGACGGCCGTCGAGCCGCTGGACGCCTCGATCACCGGACGGCCCGGACGGATCCAGCCGTTGCACAGGCCGTAGAGGAAGAGCGAACGGGCGAGCCGGTGCTTGAGGCTCCCGGTGGGGTGGGTCGACTCGTCCTTCAGATACAGGTCGATGCCCCACGCCTCGGGCAGCGGGAAGCGCAGCAGGTGCGTGTCGGCGGAGCGGTTCGCGTCGGCGTGCACCTTGCGGACGGCCTCTTTGAGCCAGGTCCGGTACCGCGCGTCGCTGTGGTCGACGTCGAGGGTTTCGCCGGTCCGGATCTGCTGAGGGCTGCTCACGGCGGGGCTCCTTACGCATCGCGCCGACGCCGGTTCAGATGGTCGGACGCCCCGATCATAGACACCTTGCACACGCTTCTCACCTGCATAAACACGTCTTTGAGCGGCTCAAAGGGACCCCTGGGGCAGGATGTCCGAAGCGATGGGGGCGCACCCGGGCGAGTGCTCCCGTCCCCGCTGTCACCTCGTCGCGCGCACTGGTGCTCGCCGCTGCCTGCGGGCAGACTGCACCGCACGGGACGCTGCCCGCGTCCGACCGCACCGCACGGGACGACCCTCCCGCGCCGGGTGCGCACACCGGACCGCAGCACGCGCGGGATCCGGGACAGGGCACAGCCGAGGCGCACAAGGGGGCGGGGCATCATGGCGGAGCCGGAGTTCACGGCCACGGGCGTGCGGATCGGGAAGAGGCTGCGCTCGCTCACCCGGGCCGGACAGGTCAGGATCAGCGACGGCAGGCTGGAGCTGCTCACCAGCTACGGCAGCGAGATCGACAGTGCCCCGGTGCAGGCGGTGCGGGCCTCACGGCCCTGGTTCGCACCCGAGGACCGGGCGTTGGCGGACGTCAACGGCACGCGTTACTCGCTCACGCTCGGCGAGCACGATCCCGCGCCGGGAAAACCGGGTCCGCCTTCGGCACGCCGGTTCATCGAGGCGGTACGCAGGGCGGCGGGGAGCAGCGGCTGACGTGGTGGCCGTGACGGCCGCGACGGGAGCCCCTTCGCTCCGGCCACGCGACGGCCCGGCGCACGGGCCGTGTCCGCCGAACGTGCCGCGAGTTGCGGGACGGCACCCTCTGAGTCACGCTGTTCTCACATCACTCTGGGTTTACCGGCGATAACGCTGCGAACCAGCCGCCGGTCACCACAGCAGGCGGCTGCCCCACTCAGCCACTCTGCTGGATTCGATCTCCGCCTTCTTCCGGACCTCAATTCGGGGAGTCGCAGCCGTGATCAGCCAGCCGAACAGGCATTGCACGGTGGAGCTCCAAGCCCTGCCGTCGCGGATCGGCCAGGTCCGCAGAATCGTTTCTGCGCAATTGCGCTACTGGCATCTGGACCCCTTGATCGACCGCGCCGCGCTCGGCGTGACCGAACTGCTGACCAACGTTCACCTGCACGCCCAGCCGGACAAGGTGTGCACCGTGGAGATCGAGCTGCTGCTCGACCGGCTCACGGTCTCGGTGCACGACCACGACCCCCGCCTGCCCGAACTGCGGGACGCCGGCCCCACCGCCACCGGCGGGCGGGGCCTGGCGATGGTCGCCGCCGTCAGCGAGAGCTGGGGCGTGCGACCGGACGGGGAGTCGGGCAAGGTCGTGTGGTTCACCCTTCCGGCGCCCTCGCCAGCGGTGGCGCCGCCCGTCCTCGCGCCGTACGACACGCTCCGCGAGCCCACCCTCCGGCACGCCGTCGACCCGCTGGACGGGCGCAGGTCCGAACACGCTCCCGCCCGGTCGGCCGTTGTCGGCTGACCGGGCGGTGACCCCCTTCCCGTACGCCACGGACCGGAGCGGGGGGCACGACGGTCCCCGGCGGCTCACTCCGTGCCGATGGCCCGCAGCACGTCCAGGCGTGCCGCCCGTCGGGCCGGACGCACACCCGCGAGGGCTCCGGCCGCGAGGCCCACCAGCGCCACCACGAGGAGTCGGACGGACGGCACCGCGAAGGTGAAGGCGCTGTCCGACGCGCCGTCGGACGCCTTCACCAGGACCCAGCCGAGGAAGGCACCGAGGGCGAGGCCGCCCGCCGTGCCGAAGGCGGCGACGAGGACCGACTCCCAGCGGACCATGGCGCGCAGTTGCGCACGGGTCTGTCCGACCGCCCGCAACAGACCGAGTTCCCGGGTGCGTTCGTGGATCGCGAGGGTCAGGGTGTTGGCGATACCGAGCAGGGCGATGAGCACCGCGAGCGCGAGCAGCGCGTAGACCAGGGTCAGCATCATGTCGACGCCGCCGGCCGAGGACTGTGCGTACTCGTCACGGGTCTGCACCTCGGGGTCGCCGTACCGGGCGGCCACCCGCTTCACCGCGGCCTTGCCGTCGGCCGCGCTCACCCCGTCCCGGAAGGTGACGGCGACGAGCGTGTCGGCGTCCTGGGTGCGGTGCGGAGCCCAAGCGGCGCGGGTGATGACGTAGTCGCCCGCGAGTTCCGAACGCCCGTACACCGCGCGGACGGTGAAATCCACCTGCCTGCCGTCGGTGAAGGCCAGCCGGGCGGTGTCACCGGTCGTGAGGTGCTGCCTGACGGCCTCGCTCCTGGTGACGGCGATCCCGTCGGCACCGAGGTGGTCGAGCGAGCCGCGTACCGCGCCGAGGTCGAAGACCCTGCCGAGCACCGCCGGATCGGTGACGGTCAGGGCGCGGCCCTTCCCGTCGACCTCGGCGACGCCACGGCCCAGTCCGACGGCGTACTTCACGGCGGGCTGCCGCGCGATCGCGGGGGCCAGCCCCGGGCTCAGCCCGCTGCCGCCCGCGCCGAACGACGGTGTGCTCACGGCCACGTCCCCTGCGAAGGACCGGGAGACCGTGTGGTCCATGGTGGCCTTCAACGAGGCGCCGAAGACCGTGAAGAGCGAGACGACGGCGACGCCGACCATCAGGGCGCTCGCGGTGGCCGCGGTCCGTTCGGGGCTGCGCAGCGCGTTGCGCCGGGCGAGTGAACCCGTGATGCCCCGCAACCGGTCGAGGGGGACGCCGATGACACGTACGGCCGTCGAGGACGCGACCGGGCCGAGGACCACGAAGGCGGCGAGCGCCAGTACGGCGCCGAGGCCCGCGAGCCACAGGGAGGGGCCGGCCAGTACGCCGGTCAGGGTGGCCCCCGCCGCGAGCACGGCCAGCGCCGCACCCACGGCGGTCCGTGCCCGTGAGGCCCCGGACCGGTCGACGGCTGTCTCGCGCAGCGCCGCCAGGGGTGCGGTGCGTCCGGCGCGTACGGCGGGCAGCAGCGCGGAGCCGAGACAGACCACCACCCCGACCGCGAGGGGCAGCAGCAGGGACAGCCCGCTGATCACCAGGTCACCGGACGGGAAGGGGAAACCGATGGCCGGGAAGAGCGCCTGGAGTCCGGCAGCGATGCCGATACCGCCCCCGAGGCCGACGGCCGACGCGGTCACGGCGACGACGCTCGCCTCCACCAGGGTCGAGACGGTCACCTGGCGGCGGGAGGCGCCGAGAGCACGCAACAGGGCGTTCTCGCGCGTGCGTTGGGCGACGACGATCGCGAAGGTGTTGTGGATGGAGAAGGTCGCGACGAGCAGGGCGACGCCGGAGAAGACGAGCAGGAAGGTGGTGAAGACGGTCAGGAAACGGCTGGAGATCATGTCGGTGTTCTCCTGCGCCGACGCCTGACCGGTGATCGCCTCGACGCCGGCGGGCAGCTGCCGCGTCAGACCGGCGACGAGCTCCTCCTGGCCGACTCCGGGGGCCGCCCGTACCCGGATGCCCGCGGCCTCGCCGGGCTTCGCGGTGAGGTACTTCTCGGCGTCGGCCCGTGTCATGCCGGTGAAGGTCACCTGCGCCATGCCGTCCTCACCGCCGAAGGTCGCGAGGCCCACGATCGTCACCCTGACGGGGTCGGGGGTGCGCAGCGTCGTGGTGTCGCCGATCCCCAGGCCGCCCTTCTTCGCGGCGCCTCGGTTGACCACGACCTCGCCGGACTTCGCGGGGGCGCGGCCTTCGGCGATCCGGTACGCGTTGAGCCCGGGGTCCTCGATCCAGTTGCCCGCGAGGGTGGGCGGGCCCTGGCCGCCGATGGGCTTGCCGTGCGCGTCGACGAGCTGGCCCGCGCCCTCGATGTCGGGCTCGGCGGCGGCCACTCCGGGGACCTTCTCGATCGTCCTGACCAGGGCGATGTCCACGGGCCGCCGGACGCCCTGGCTCTCGCCGGGCGTGGTGATGGTGTCGGCGCCGCGGACGACCGCGTCGGTGCCCTTGGCCGCGTTGCCGAACATGGTGTCGAAACTGGCCCGCAGGGTGTCGCCCATGACCAGCGTTCCGGTCAGGAAGGCGACGCCGAGGAACACCGCCACGAACGTACCGGCGAAGCGTCGTCCGTGGGCGCGCAGGGAGGCGACGCTGACGCGGAGCGAGGCGTTCACGCGGGCGCCCCCTTGGTGTCGAGGGCCTTCATGCGGTCCAGCACCTTGTCGGCGGTCGGGGACCGCAACCGGTCCACGAGGCGGCCGTCCGCGAGGAAGACGACCTCGTCGGCGTGGGCCGCGGCCACCGGATCGTGGGTGACCATGACGACCGTGCGGTTCATCCGGCGGACGGCGGTGCCCAGCAGGTCGAGGACCTCACCGCCGGCCCGCGAGTCGAGGTTCCCGGTGGGTTCGTCGGCGAAGACGACGTCGGGCCGGCCGGCGAACGCCCGTGCCACGGCGACGCGTTGCTGCTGCCCGCCGGAGAGCTCGGAGGGGCGGTGGTGGAGCCGGTCGCGCAGGCCCACGACGTCGATGAGTCCGTCGATCCACTCGGGGGACCCCTTGGCCCCGGCGAGGTCCAGGGGCAGCGTGATGTTCTCCGCGACGGTGAGCGTCGGGACCAGGTTGAACGCCTGGAAGACGAAGCCCACGTGATCGCGGCGCAGCAGGGTGAGGCGCCGGTCGTCGAGCGTGCTCAACTCGGTGCCCCCGATGAAAGCGGTGCCGGCGGTGAGCGTGTCCAGGCCCGCCGCGCAGTGCATCAGGGTGGACTTGCCGGAGCCCGAGGGCCCCATGATCGCGGTGAAGCGGCCGGCCGGAAAGCCGACGCTCACCCCGTCGAGGGCCCGTACGGCGGTGTCGCCGCCGCCGTACACCTTCACGGCGTCGGTGACGCCCGCGGCCGGACGTGTCGAGTTCAGCGTGCTCATGCCGCTCCGCCCTTGCCGGTGAGCCCGAACTGCTCGTCGAGCACGGAGAGCCGGCGCCAGTACTCGTCCTCGTCGATCTCGCCGGATGCGAAGCGGCGGCCGAGCACGGCGACCGGCGAGTCGCCGGTCACCCGGGAGGCCCCGGCCGGACCGAGGTCGCCCCGCGCGCGCCACGGTCCGCGGCCACCGCGCCAGGCAGTACGGCGAAGAACGGTCACCACGCCGATGACGGCGGCCGCCCACACCAGGGGAAGGAAGAGGATCCACGGCCCGGGGCCGCCGTCCCAGTTCGCCAGGGTCTGCATCTCGGGTCATCTCCTCGTCGGGGTCCGCTGTATCGCCTAGAGAGTCGCTCTCTCGGGGCCCCCGGGTCGTCGTACGGCCGGCGGCAGTTCGCGTACCTCAGCGGGAGTACGCGGGGCGGCCTCGGCTGCTTCCGCCGGTCCGGCCCGTGGCTTCCTCCTCACCGGCCTGTGGCTGCCTCCTCACCCGACCAGCGTCTGTACCTACTGGTATGCACTTCTGTACTTACTGGTCTGTACGCATCTGATGCGCGAGCGCGGGGTGCACGGGTCGTCGGTCAACCGGTACGCGCCGTGCTACCTGTGGAACACCGTCGAGGGCATGAACTCCTTCCTCTGGGGCGGCGCCTTCCAGGGGCTCGTCGACGACTTCGAGAGGCCGGTGGTGCAGCGCTGGACGGGCCTCGCGTACGAGGAGGGCTCCGCCGCCGGCGCCCGGCGCGGGTCGCGGTGCGGGTCGCGGTCCGGCGCAGGCTGACCGTGCCGGAGGGAACGGAGCTGTCCGGGGTGATGGCGGACGCGGCGGCCGGGGCCGGGCGGCCGGCCGGTCTCGGGCCGACTTCCACGGCCTGGACGCGCGCGCCCGCTGGACGGTGACCGCCACGGCCGAGGCCCACCGGGCCACGGGGGCACCGATCGCCGTGCACCTGGAACCGGGCACGGCCGGTCTCGACGTACTCGACCTGCTGTGCGGGGAGTTGGACGTTCCCCCGCACCGGGTGATCCTGGGCAACCTGAACCGTTCGCCGGACTTCGTGGTGCGCCGTCAGGCCGCCGAGGCCGGTGCGTACCTGGCCTTCGACGGCCCCTCCCGGGCCAACCACGCCACCGACTGGCGCATGCCCGACGCCCTCCGGGCGCTCACCGACGCGGACTTCGGCGACCGCCTGCTGCTGGGGGGCGACACGACCACCGCGGGAGCGCGCTCGGTCAACGGCGGTCCGGGACTGCCGTATCCGCCGCGCCGCGTCCGGCCGGGACTCGAACTCGTCCTGGGAAGCGAGCTGGTGGAACGCGTCCTCACCGAGAACCCCGGGCAACCTTCGCCGTGGAGTGGCATCGCCACTTCCCCGCCGTCGGACCGGCCGAGAGGTGACCGGCGCCTGCGCCGATGGGTCGCCCGCGCGAGCCCGGCATCGGACGGACACCTGCGCGAGCCGACGTCAAACGGACACCTGCGGTCACCTGCGTGAGCAGGCGTTCCAGCGGATCGCGTCGGGGGTGGGCAGGCGGCGCCGCGGGGCCGCGGGGCCGCGCAAGAGTTGAACCGGTCTCGCCTCGGTCGTCTCAGGCGGGGGCCAGCGCCGAGGGCGGATCGTCCAGCACCGGCTGCCACGCCAACTCGGCGGCTCCCACCAGGCTGTTGTGGTCCAGTGTGCAGGCGAGGATCGGGACGCCGCCGCTCTGGCCCCACAGGCTGCGGTCGGCGACGACGGCGCGCAGTCGGTCCGGGTCGGCGTCGAGGAGGGTGCGGTGCAGCCCGCCGAGGATGATCCGGTCGGGATTGAGGATGTTGACCAGTCCCGCGAGTCCGAGGCCCAGCCGGTCGATCAGCGCCTCGGTGGCCGTGCGTACGGAGAGGTCGGTGTAGTGGTTGCGGATGAGGGCGTTGGACTCCTCGAGCAGTGACACCTCGGGGCCCGGGTCGCGGCCCGCCGCCGTGAGGAACGCGAGGGGATCGGCCTCGACGTCCAGGCAGCCGCGGCTGCCGCAGTAGCAGGGGCGGCCCTCGGGGTTGACGGTGAGGTGGCCGACTTCGAGGGCGAGGCCCGAACTGCCGGTGTGCAGGCGTCCGTCGAGCACCAGCGCGCCACCGACGCCCCGGTGCCCGGTGGCGACGCAGAGCAGGTCGCGGGAGCCGCGGCCTGCTCCGTGCCGGTGTTCGGCGAGGGCGGCGAGGTTGACGTCGTTGGCCGCGAAGGCCGGCCCCTCGATGCCCGCCGCGCGCACCCGCTCGGCGAAGATCTGACGTACAGGGGCGCCCGCGGGCCAAGCCAGGTGCAGCGGGTTGAGGGCGAGTCCGTCCGGTTCGGCGACCGCCGACGGCACGGCCAGTCCGGCGCCCACGCAGCGCCGTCCGGTCGCGCGCAGCAGTTCGGCGCCCGCCTCGACGACGGAGCCGAGCACCTTCGCCGGATCGGCGTCGACGGTCTCGCAGCCCGGCGCGGTGGCGACGATCCGGCCGCCGAGACCGACCAACGCGGCCCGGAAGCCGTCGGCGTGCACCTGCGCGGCGAGCGCGACCGGCCCGTCCTCGGCGACTTCGAGACGGTGCGAGGGCCGCCCCTGCGAACCGGCCGCCGCCCCCGGACGCGCGTCGACCCGGATCAGCCCCAGCGCCTCGAGCTCCGCGGCCACCGCGCCCGCGGTCGCCCGGGTCACCCCCAGCTCGGCGGTGAGCACGGCTCGCGTCGGCGCACGTCCGGTGTGCACCAGCTCGAGCGCCGGCCCGAGCGCGCCGCGCCCCCGGTCCAGCCGCGTCCGCGTGTTCCCTTCCCCCGCCACCCGGGGGCCCGCCTTGCCGTTCATGAGGGCGAGTCTCCCATGATCCGCTCGAACGGTGACCCGCCCGGCCGCCTGGAAACCCTCACCGCCGACGTGACGTTCCGCTCACCGTCCCGTCACCCGCGGTGCCCGGCCCGGCCGGGAAGCCGCTCACCCGGAGGGTGATGTTCAGGCGCCCGGTCAGCCCGAGTTCGGGCGGCGCCGTGCCCGCGTACACCCGGGGCACCCCGTGGTAGGCCGACCGGGAGGCCCCGCCGAACACGAAGAGGTCCCCGCTGCGCAGTTCCACGTCCGTGTAGGGCTTCGTCCGCGACTCGGCGTTCCCGAACCGGAAGACGCAGGTGTCGCCGAGGCTCAGCGACACGACCGGCGCGTCCGACCGCTCGTCGGCGTCGCGGTGCATGCCCATACGGGCGTCCGCGCCGTAGAAGTTGATCAGCGCAATGTCGTACGCCTCCGTCACCGCGTCGGCGCCGAGCGCGTCCGTCACCGCGCGCCGCCCCAGCTCTCCCAGCCACGCCGGGAAGGGCTTCACGGGGGTGCCGTCGCCGTCAACGGCCGTGCGCGCGTACCGGTACGGGTACCAGTGCCAGCCGAGACACACCTGGCGTGAGGTCATCGTGCCGCCGCCGGGAGTGCGGACCGTGCGCAGTCCGGCCGGTGGACGGGCCCAGGCCCGGCATGCCTCCAGCAGCTCCCGCCGGAGGCCGGCGTCGAGCCAGTCGGGCAGGTGCACCGCGCCCGGCGCGACCTCCGTCCGGGTACGGGGAAACAGCTCACCGTCCATGGACCCCATCATCACGCATCGCCCGAGCCTCCCCCGTCTCCTCCGTTTCCCCCGTCTCCTCCGTTTCCCCCGTCTCCTCCGTTTCCCCCGTCTCCTCCGTCTCCCCCGTCTCCCCCGTCTCCCCCCTCTCCGGGAACGTTCTCCGTCGGCCCGTGGTGCTCGCCGGCCGGGGGCGGGGCCGTGCTCGGATAGCCTGGACCCACGATGAACGACCGGATGACGACACCCTGGGCCGAGTACGCGCTGACCCGCTTCCCCGAGGACCCCCGCGACCAGCTGCGTGCCTGGGACGCGGCCGACACGTATCTGCTGCGACACCTCGCGGAGAGCGGCACCGCGCTGTCCGGGACGGTCGTGGTGGCCGGTGACCGCTGGGGCGCGCTCACCACGGCGCTGTCGGAGCACCGGCCCACGCAGATCACCGACTCGTTCCTCACCCAGGAGGCGACCCGCGCGAACCTGGCCCGCAACGGCGCCACCGCGGACGCGGTACGCCTCCTCACCACCCAGGACGCACCGCCGGACCGCATCGACGTGCTCCTCGTCCGGGTACCGAGGAGCCTCGCCCTGCTGGAGGACCAGCTGCACCGGCTGGCACCCGGCGTGCACGAGGGAACCGTCGTCGTCGGCACGGGCATGGTCAAGGAGATCCACACGTCGACGCTGCGCCTCTTCGAGCGCGTCCTCGGCCCGACCCGCACCTCGCTGGCCGAGAAGAAGGCCCGGCTGATCTTCTGCACCCCGTTCCAGGGACTCGCGCGCGAAGCCAACCCGTGGCCGTACCGCTACCAGCTGCCCGACGGCGTCGGCCCGGTCTCCGGCCGCACCGTGACCAACCACGCGGGTGTGTTCTGCGCCGACCGTCTCGACGTCGGCACCCGGTTCCTCCTCCAGCACCTGCCGCGCAGCCGCGGCGCCGAGCGTGTCGTGGATCTGGGCTGCGGCAACGGGGTCGTCGGTACGGCGATCGCGCTGGCCAATCCGGCGGCCGAGGTGCTGTTCGTGGACGAGTCGTACCAGGCCGTCGCCTCCGCGCGCGAGACGTACCGGGCGAACGCCGGGGACGGCGACGGCGCGGAGTTCCGCGTCGGCGACGGACTGACCGGGATCCCGGCGGAGAGCGTGGACCTCGTCGTGAACAATCCGCCGTTCCACTCGCACCAGGCGACGACCGACGCCACCGCCTGGCGGATGTTCGCGGAGGCGCGCCGCGCGCTGCGGCCCGGGGGCGAGCTGTGGGTGATCGGGAATCGTCACCTCGGCTATCACCTGAAGCTGCGCCGGCTGTTCGGCAACAGTGAACTCGTGGCCAGCGACGCGAAGTTCGTGGTGCTGCGGGCCGTCAGGAAGTAACACCGCGCCGCATTCGGCCGCGTCGTCATCCGTCGCGTGGTGGAGGTGCGCCGACGACGCCGACGAGACGCGTCACCGCCCGTGCCATCGACTCCCGCCCCACAGTCAGACAGCTGCGGGAGTCGACCGCCTCGGAGCGGCCCGCGAGGTAGGCGGACAACGTCCGCCCTTCAGGGACCGGCGTCCGGTGCGTGCTCTCGGTGTGCCGGCCGGAAGTCCTCGTGGCGGGGCTGGCGTTGCCCGGCGCGGCACTGGGCCGCCTCGTTCGTCACAGGCCCTTGCGCGTGTCCGCCGTGCGGGTGAGCGTGCTCAGGTCGAGGGTGGTGGCCGAGGCGTCGGGCGCCTTGATCGCGATCTTGGGGCTGCCCGGTCGGTGCAGGGTGATGGTGGGGAAGAGGGGCTCCGCCAGGGCCAGTCGCCCGGTGCCGGGCGTCTGCGGGTACATGCCCAGGGCGGCCCAGACCGCCCAGGAGGACATCGCGCCGAGGTCGTCGTTGCCGACGAGCCCGTCCGGGCGGTCGGCGAACAGACCGGCCAGGGCGCGGCGGACGGTGGCACGGGCTCGGTCGGGACGGCCCGCGTAGTCGTACGCCCAAGGGGTGTCGAAGGAGGGCTCGTTGCCCAGGTAGGCGTACGGCTCGGTACCGCCCGCGTTGAGCCGGGAGAAGAAGGTGTCGAGGCGGCCCGTGACCGCGGCGCTGCCGCCCATCAGACGGAAGAGGCCGGGCAGGTCGTGCGGGACCATCCAGGTGTACTGGGCGGCGTTGCCCTCCACGTAGTCGGTGGTCTGGGCGGGGTGGAAGGCCGGCCAGCTGCCGTCGGCGGCACGCGGCTGGAGGTAGCCGGTGGCAGGGTTGAAGAGGTTGCGCCAGTTCCCGGACGCCTTCGACAGGGTGCGGTACGCGGCGGTGTCGCCGAGCCGCTCGGCGAGCTGGGCCAACGCGTAGTCGCAGACGGCGTATTCGAGCGTGGTGGCCGCCGGACCCCACACACCCTTGGCGCCGGCGGGAACGTAGCCGAGGGTGTCGTACTGCTGGTGTCCGGGCCGCTGGCGCTCGTCCTCGCGGCCCGCCATGGCGGCGCGCAGCAGGCCGCGGGCGTCGAAGCCGGTGGCGCCGAAGGCGTGCACGGCGGCGGCGATCACCGGCAGCGGATCGCCGACCATGACGCCGGTGCCGCCGTTCGCGACGGTCCAGCGGTCGAAGTAGCCGGCCTGGAGGCCCTGGTCGAGGACGGACTGGGCGATATCCGAGGCCTCGCCCGGGGCCAGCAGGGCGAGCAGCTGGACCTGGGAGCGGTAGACGTCCCAGCCGGAGAAGTCGGCGTACTGGACGTGTCCCGCGCGGGTGCGGTGCACGGCGCCGTCCGTGCCGGGGTACCGGCCGTCGGTGTCGCTGAACGCGCTGGGGTGCAGGAGCGCGTGGTAGAGGGCGGTGTAGAAGACACGGCGCTGGACCTCGGTGCCGCCGCCGACGGCGATCCGGCCGAGCCAGTCGTTCCAGCGGGCGCGGGCGGCCCGCCGGACCTCGTCGTACGGGCGCCCCCGCTGCTCGGCCGTGACGTTGCGCAGCGCGCCCTCGGTGTCGACGAACGAGACGCCGACCCGCACGGTCACCGTGCGGACCCCGGGGCCGAAGGAGACCAGGGCCGCGCCGGGTCGGCCGTCCGGGTGGGCGGCGCGGGCGAAGGGGTGGTCGAACGTGGCGTGGAAGTGGAGCCGGTAGCGGTTGTGCGACTTGCAGAAGCCTCCGCTGTCCGTGTAGCCGGACAGGGTGTTGGTGCCGATGTCGACCGTTCCGGTGGCCGCGTTGAACGCCTTGCCCGCGTCGACGCTCAGCGCCGCGGGCCGGCCGGCGGTGGCCGGGTAGGTGAAGCGGGCGACGCCGGAGCGCTGGGTGGCGGCGAGTTCGGTGCGGATGCCGTTGTCGAACGTGACCCGGTAACTGCCGGGCGACGCCTGCTCATGGGTGTGGGAGAAGGTGGCCTGCCCGGTCGTGTCGCCGTCGAGCAGGGGCATGAAGGGCACGTTGCCGTAGTCCTTGCACCCGGCTCCGGAGAGGTGGGTGAGGCTGAACCCTCTGATCCGGTTGTCCCCGTACGCGTAGCCGCCATGCTGGTAGACCACCGTGTCCGGGCTCCACTGCACTCCGCCGAGCGGTGCCGTCGCTCCGGGGAAGGTGTTCCCGGCACCGCCGCCGTGGCCGAAATCGGCTCCTCCGGGCGCGGTGCCGACGAAGGGGTTCACATACCGCGCCGGATCGGCGACCGTGTCGTCCGCGACGGCGGGCGTGGTCGGAGCGGTCGTCGACACGACGAGGACGGCGGCGCCGGCCAGCGCGGCCCGGTGAAAGGGGATTCGCACGAGGTCTCTCCGGGCTGTGGCAGGGACTGCGTCCCCGGGCGGCGGGCGTGAGGGCGACAGTCTCACCGGGCACCGGCGACCGCGCGGCGCCGCCACGCCCGGAGGTCACCCGCCCGGTGGAGAGCGCGCCGGCCGCGGCCGCTCCCGTCGCGCGGTGCACTCCACCTGGGCGTCACGCGACGGAGAACCCCCTGCGGTGACCGAACGTACGGACCAACTGGCTAGACTACGCACCCTCGTGCACGTGATTCGGTCACGTCCGGTCACAGCCGTTCCCGAAGGGTTTCGACGCTTGATAGCCATCGAAGATGTCAGCAAGCGATACGCCGACGGCACGGTGGCCGTCGATCGCCTGTCCCTAGAAATACCGAACCACTCCATCACCGTGCTCGTCGGACCGTCGGGGTGCGGCAAGACCACCACGTTGCGCATGATCAACCGCATGGTCGAGCCCAGCAGCGGCACGATCCGGGTCGACGGCGAGGACATCACGCGCCGGCCGGTCAACGCCCTGCGCCAGTCCATGGGTTACGTCATCCAGAACGCCGGGCTCTTCCAGCACCGTACGATCCTCGACAACATCGCCACGGTGCCGCGGCTGCTCGGCTGGTCCAAGGAGCGTGCCCGCGCCCGTGCGGCGGAGCTGATGGAACGGGTCGGGCTCGACCCGGGCATGGCCCGCCGCTACCCGTACCAGCTCTCCGGCGGTCAGCAGCAACGCGTCGGCGTCGCCCGCGCGCTGGCGGCGGACCCGCCGATCCTGCTGATGGACGAGCCCTTCTCCGCGGTCGACCCTGTCGTCCGCCGGGGGCTGCAGGAGGAGTTGCTGCGCATCCAGGGCGAACTGGGCAAGGCCATCGTGTTCGTCACCCACGACATGGACGAGGCCATCACCGTCGGCGACCGAGTGGCCGTGCTGCGCACCGGTGGCAAACTCGCCCAGTTCGCCGCCCCCGACGAACTGCTGTCGGCGCCCGCCGACGCGTTCGTGGAGGAGTTCCTCGGCGGCGACCGCGGCATCCGCGGTCTGTCGTTCCTGTCCACGCGCGATCTGGCGCTCGACCGCTCCCAGGTCTTCCCGGTCGGCACCGACTGGAAGCAGCTGGCCGGACAGAAGACCGCTCAAGCACCGGTCCTGGTCACCGACGCCGACGGAAAGCCCCTGGGCTGGGCCGACTTGACGGTGTGGACGGGTGAGGTGCAGACCCTGGAGCCGTACGGGCAGGGCTTCGAGGTGGGACGCGACTCGCTGCGGGTCGCGCTGGACCGGGCCGTGCTGTCCCCCACGGGTCAGGCGGTCGGCGTGGACGCGTCCGGACGGGTGCTGGGGCTCGCCGGACAGGAGACGGTCGCCACGGCGATCCGCGCGGCGAGGCAGCGGCGCGCCGCCGACACCCCGCAGGAGTCCGCTCCCACGAAGGCCGTTCGATGAACGGCTTCTTCGACATCCCGAGCGATCTCCAGAGCAGCTACGCCGGCCTGATCGGCGGCCACATGCTGGAGGCGCTGGTCCCCGTGCTCGTCGGTCTCCTGCTGGCGCTGCCGGTCGGACTGGCCTGCGTCCGTTTCGGCTGGATCTATCCGCCGGTGCTGTGGACCACCACGGTGCTGTACGCGATCCCGTCGATCGCCTTCTTCGTGGTGCTCATCGACTACACGGGTCTGAGCCGGACCACCGTGATGATCCCGCTGTGCCTGTACAGCCTCGTGGTGATCGTCCCGGCGGTCGTCGACGGCGTCCGCTCGGTCCCCGAGGAGACGAACGCGGCCGCGGCCGCGATGGGCATCGGAACCGTGCGCCGCTACCTCCAGGTCCAACTGCCCATTGCCGTACCGGCGATCATGGCGGGGCTGCGGGTGGCGACGGCCTCCAGCATCAGTCTGGTCAGCGTCGGGTCGCTGATCGGCAACCAGGGGGCGCTCGGCAATCTGCTGACCACCGCGATGCTCTACCACCGCCCGCTGCTCGCCGTGAACTCGGTGGTCACCACCGCCGTGCTCGCGGTGCTGGTCGACGCCCTGCTCGTGCTGCTCCAGCGGGTCCTCACCCCCTGGCAGCCGCCCTCGTCCCGCAGGGCCGGGCGCGGTACGTCCACGATCCCGGGCCCCACCCGCACACCGGAGAACGCCTCGTGAACGTACTGAACTTCATGCAGTCCTTCTTCACCGACGGGTCCCACTGGCACGGCTACGACGGGATCCCGCAGCGCGTGTGGGAGCACGTCCAGTACACGGCCGGGGCGCTCGCCATCGCCGCGGCCA
Source organism: Streptomyces sp. NPDC057950 (assembly GCF_042887295.1). Classification (NCBI taxonomy): domain Bacteria; kingdom Bacillati; phylum Actinomycetota; class Actinomycetes; order Kitasatosporales; family Streptomycetaceae; genus Streptomyces; species Streptomyces sp. NPDC057950. Next base: position 478,444 of record NZ_JBHVPP010000001.1, on the reverse strand, counting down.
TCGGTCTGCCGATCGGCCTGGCCACCGGTCACACCGGCCGGGGCGGCAACGCGCTCGCGTTCGTGTCGGCGGGCGCCCGCGCGCTGCCCACCTTCGGGCTGCTGGTGCTGATGTTCGTCTGGCTGGGCCTCGGCATCGTGCCGGTGATGATCCCGCTCGTGGTACTGGCGATCCCCCCGATCCTCATCACCACCTACGAGGCGATCCGTACCGTGGACCCGTCGCCCGTCGACGCCGCCCGGGGCATGGGCATGGCGGAGCACAAGATCCTGTTCCAGGTCGAGGTGCCCGCGGCGCTGCCACTGATCCTCAGCGGCCTGCGTTCGGCCGCGATCCAGATCGTGTCGACGGCGACGATCGCGGCCTATGTGAGTCTGGGCGGGGTCGGCCGCTACATCCTGGACGGCCTGTACCAGCGCAACTACGAGAAGGTGGCGGGCGGTGCCGCGCTCACCGCGGTGCTGGCGCTGCTCGTGCTCGTCCTGTTCTGGGCCATCACCCGGGTGGCCGTGTCCCCCGGGGTGCGCAGGCGCCGTACGGCCTGACGAGAAGCGTGGGGTGAGCGTAACAGGGGGGCCGGCGGGGGCCGGCCCCCCACAAGCGTCCCCTCGCCCACCCAAGCCCCCCCGGCCAGCCCCGGCCACACGAAG
>NZ_JBHVPP010000001.1:141703-477784 GCF_042887295.1 Streptomyces sp. NPDC057950 | reverse complement strand
GGGGGTGCGCTGGCGCCTTCCGGCCTGCCGATAAGGGTGTGTACGGTCTTGGGGGGGACGGGCCGGGCCCGTCCCCCCTTCTCCGTTCCTCACGCCCTCACTCCCGGACCGTCACTCCCGGACCGTCACTTCTCCGCGGTGGCCAGGGCGTGTTCGAGGACGACGAGGAGCGCGTCCCGCACCGATCCGCGCTCACGTGCGTCGAAGACGGTGAGCGGCACGTGCTCGCCGACGTCGAGCGCCCACCGTACGTCGTTCAGGTCGTGCTCGACCTTGCCGTCGAAGGCGTTGACCGCCACCGCGAAGGGGATCTCGCGGTGCTCGAAGTAGTCGACGGCCGCGTAGCAGTCGTCGAGCCGGCGGGTGTCGACGATGACGAGACCGCCGAGGGCACCCTCGACCAGGTCGTCCCACATGAACCCGAAGCGTTCCTGGCCTGGTGTGCCGAACAGGTAGAGCTTCAGGGTCGGATCCAGCGTGACGCACCCGAAGTCCATGGCGACGGTGGTCGTCATCTTCTCGGGGGTGTGGGAGAGGTCGTCGATGCCGGCGGCGACCGAGGTGATGGACGCCTCGGTGGTGAGCGGCTCTATTTCGGAGATGGCGCCCACCGTGGTGGTCTTGCCGACGCCGAAGCCGCCCGCGATGACCATCTTGACCGGCATCGGCGGCCGGGACGCCTCGTTGTCAGCGCTCACGGATCGCGCCCCGGGAGTCGGGGATACCTCGGAGACCATCGATAACCCTTCGCAATACGGTGGCGTCGCGGGCGGATTCGGCCTGCGGTGCGTACAAGGCCAGTTGACCGTCGGCGCGCAGATCGTCGGCGAGCACCCTGATCACATTCAAATGCATTCGCAGCTTCGCCGCGATCTCCGCCAGTGACTGCGGCTGGCGGCAGATCGTGATGATGTCGCGGTGCTGGTCGAAGACGAAGGCCTCCAGCGTGGCCAGACCGAGTTCGGTCGCGACGACCTGCGTCTCGATCGGGATCGGCGGCACCAGGCTGTCACCTCCGGCGATCCGTCCCGCGGTCAGCAGGAATGGCCGGACGACCGACGCGGGGGGTTCCACACCCCACGCGCCGTCGTCGGCGGCTGATGGCTCGCCGGCCGTCATCACGTCCTCACCCTTCACCTCGCGGGTCGTCGCGGCCTTCGCGACGCCCCCGCCGACCGTCAACGGGTCGGCGCGATCCCCACGGTGTTCTTGAGCTCCATGACCAGCTGCGGACTCAGTGCGGCGCCTGCGCGGTTGGCGAAGAGGGTCATCTCGTACGCGATGTTCCCGAGCTTCGCCTCCTTCGAGGCGACCACGCCGAGCACCGCGCCCGCGCCCAGTGCGGACACCAGGACGTGGCCCTCCTCCAGGTCGATGATGACCTTGTTGAGGCCGCCGAGGCCGTAGTTGCCCGACGCGCCCATGGCGAGGCTGGTGATCCCGGAGACGATGGCCGCGAGCCGCTCCGAGTCGGCTTTGCCGCGCAGTTGGGACACCGCGATCAGCAGACCGTCGGAGGACACGCCGATCACGTCGACGACCCCGGCTGTCTCGGTGGCGAAACGATTGAGCAGCCAATTGAAGTCGGCAGCGGCGGTCTTCACGTCCGTCGCCGGTTCCACGGCCGCGGACTCGGGTCCGCCTGTCCACATGGTCACTTGCTCGTGCCTTCCGGGAATGAGGGTCTGTTGTTCTCTGTGCTGTGTTCGGTCGAGGTGACTGGCCGGCCCCCTGAACGGGCCGGCCCGCCGCCGCTCCCCCGGTACCCGGCAGCGCTCTCACGCTCGGCCCGCAGGACGGCTTCCTCGAACTCGTCGATCTCGGAGCGCGCCGCCTCCGCGTCGGCGGTCTGCCAAGCGGGGGGACGCGGGTTGGGGGTGGTGACGGCTTCCCTGGGCAGCCGGGTCGAGGCGGTGGTGGCCTGCAGGGTCGCGCCGCGCACGCGGCGCCGCAGTGGACTGGCACCGCCCTCGGCCGGTCCCGCCGCGCCGCTGCCGGACGCCGCCGGGACCGGGCCCGAGCCGCGTCCCGGACTCCCGCCACGGGGTGGTTGTCCGAGGCCGTCCTCCGTGGCGCGAGGCGCCTGTCCGAGGCCGCCGCCCACGGTACGGGGTGGCAGTCCGAGCCCGCCGACGGCGCCGGTGCCGCGCTGCCGTACGGGACCGGCGGCACCGCTCCCCGCTGCGCCGTGTCCCCCTGCCTCGCGGACCCCGGGTCCCGGGCGGGCCGGTGCTTCGGCTGCCGTGGCGCGACCCGGCCTGGGCCGCGCCGCCCCGGGACCGCCGTAGCCCACGCCGCCCTCGGAGGCCGGTTCCTGACGGCCCGCGTGGCCCGCGGACGCCGTGCCGCCGCGGGCGGGAATCCTGCGGGGCAGGGCCGAGGGGCCCGGCTCCGGGTCGACGGCCGCGGGGCGCGGTTCGGCGAGGCCCGAACGGCGGGGCGGAGGCAGGATGTGCGGGGCCCTGGCCGCGGCTCCGGTGGGGTCGGCGAGCAGCAGGTGGGACCCGGGCACCGCGACCGTCGCCGTGACACCGCCGCCCGGCGTGCGGGTCAGGACGACCTCGATGCCCCAGCGCCGGGAGAGACCGCCGACCACGAACAGGCCGAGGACCTCGGTCGGGGCCAGGTCCAGCCGTTCGCGGCGGATCAGGCGGGCGTTCTCCTCCTCCAGCCGCTCGGCGCTCATCCCCAGCCCGTGGTCGATGATCTCGATCAGGGCGCCGCCGCCGGCGCCGTGCCGGGGTCTCAGGACCACCTCGACGCTGCTGGACGCGGGGGAGAACGTCACCGCGTTCTCCAGGAGTTCGGCGAGCATCAGCGTCAGGTCGCCGACGATGTCGGGGGCGACGGTGACGTCGCCCTCGGCGTGCGGCGTGACACGCTGGTAGCCCTCGATCTGGCCGAGCGCGGCGCGGACGATGTTGCTGAGCCGCATGGGACCGGAGTTGAGGCCCGTCTCGCGGATCCCGGCGAGCAGCATCAGGCTGTCGGCGTTGCGCTGGAGACGTACGGCGATGTGGTCGATGCGGTAGAGCCGGTCCAGTACCTCGGGGTCGGTCTCACCGCGTTCCACGGAGTCGATCAGGGCGAGTTGCCGTGCGGTCAGGTTGCTGACGCGGTGGCCGACGTTGCCGAACATCTCGGCGATGTTGCGGCGGCTGACGACCTGGCGCTCCAGCAGGGCACTCGCGGTGACCTGCACCTGGTTGAAGGCTTCGGCGAGTTCGCCGATCTCGTCGCGGACCGGCACGGGAACGGCTTCGAGCCGCGGCGGGCCCGTGTCCTCGGCGTCGTCGTCCGCGACCCTGGCGAGTTCCGTCTCGGCGGCGGCTGCCACGTGCTGGGCCGCCTGGGTGAGACTGCGCACGGTCCGCACCACGGAGCGGCGCACCAGCACCGAGAACAGGATCCAGGCCGCGAAGGCGGCGAGGTTCGCGGCCACCAGCCAGAGCACCTGCCACCAGGCGTCGTCGGACGCCGACTGGGTGTCGGCGGCGATGTCGTTGATGAGCGACTCGGTGATCTTCAGCCGGTTCTGGGCCTGGCGCTCGTACGTCGGGTCGGCGGTCAGCGCGCCCTGGAGCGCGGTGCGCAACTGCGCCGGGCTCTCGGCGACCAGACCGCCGGGGTCGACCTGGAGCGCCGCGTAGTGCTGGGCGATGACGCTCTGGTAGGCGCTGTGCTCGATCGCGGCGAGTGCGGCGCCCTGCTCCTGGCTCGCCAACCGGGTGAAGCGATCGGCCTGGTAGGTGTACTGCTCGTAGTCGCCGACGGCTCCGGTGTACTCGATGAGCGCGTTGGCGTCGCGGGTGCGGGCCGCGAAGACGCTGGTCTCGAAGGACGCGTGGGCGGTGTCGGCACGCAGCAGCGCGTCGAGCAGATTGCCCGCGGACTCCGAGGACTCACCGCCCGACTGGCCCAGTCCGAGCCCGTTGATGAGGCCTTCGATCACCGATCCGTACGCCGGGTCGATGTTGTCGGCGGGGATGGGGCCCTGCTCGATGGTCTTGCGGAGGCTGTCGAGGCCCTCCAGCTCCTTGAGCGCCTGGGCCTCGGCCTCGGGCAGCCGGTCGCCGTAGGTGGCCCGCACGGCCTCGGCCTGGGCGGTGACCTTCTGCTGCGCCTGGAGGAAGGCGGAGGTGTCGGACGCCTTGTCGCCGGGGCGGGCGGCCTCGTGACGCAGGGAGACCAGGAGCGCCTGCCGGTGCTCGGTCTGCACTCCGTCGATGAGTTGGGTGACCTGCGCGCTGTCCCGTACGAGACGGGCGGTCGCGGCCGCGGAACGGGCCGAGTCCATCTCGGAGTAGACGATGTACGCGATCATCGCGGAAACAACGGCCAACGGAACAATGACCAGGACGTTGAGTTTCCGTCGGAAAGGCCAACGGTCGAGGAGGGAAGGCGTCCGGCTTATTCGGGGAGCCGTGGTCTGCGGCCCCCGGGCGGCTTTCCTGTGCGCGGGCACCAAACCTCCTTGACTTCATTCCCAATTGGAAGCCCGCGGCCCGAGCTGCGTGAACGGGTCGCGTCAGTACGCTCGGACCGAGCAAGTGGAACCATGTCCCCCGACTCGGCCAACATTAGCGGTTGCCGCAAGAGTACGGCCATGATCAACCAAAAAGTGACACGGCGAAACGTCTGATTCGATGCCCTTTCAAGCGAGTTGCGCACACGCGGTGAAGCCGCCTGGTCTCCATCGGTGATCTATTCGTGTCTTGACGGTGCGTTACTGCGCTCGATTGGATCGACTACACGCCATGCCTTCCGACCGTCGAACCCCCATGCACAAGTCTGGATGACCCACGTGACCCACGCCAGAAGCACCCGAACGACCGCAACGTATGCTGTGTCCCTGCTGGTTGTGGCCGCGGCCGCGCTCACGGGCTGCGGTTCCTCCGACAACAACTCCGACGGCAAGGACCCGCTGAAGGGTGACACCGCCAAGGGCGGTACGGTCGTGGTCGGTTCCAACAACTTCCCCGAGAGCATCCTGATCGCCGACATCTACGGCGAAGCCCTGAAGGCCAAGGGCATCAAGGTCAGTTACAAGCTCAACATCGGCAGCCGGGAGACGACCTACGGTCTGATCAAGAACGGCACGATCACCGTTCTGCCCGAGTACAACGGCGCTCTGCTGGCCTACCTGAACGCCAAGGCGGCCCCGACGACGGTCGAGGACACCTCCAAGGCCATCACCGCCGGTCTCGACGCGAAGCTGACCCTGCTGGAGCCCTCCGAGGCCCAGGACAAGGACGCGGTCGCGGTGAACGAGGCCACCGCCAAGAAGTACAGCCTCACCGAGAAGTCGACCATCGCCGACCTCGCCGACGCGGCGAAGGACATGGTCATCGGCGGTTCCCCGGAGTTCCAGACCCGCAAGCAGGGACTGGTCGGCCTGAAGTCCGAATACGGCCTCAATTTCAAGTCGTTCAAGGCCCTGGACGCGGGTGGCCCGCTGACCGTCGCGGCTCTGAAGGGCGACAACATCCAGGCCGCGGACATCTTCTCGACCGACCCCGGAATCGCCAAGAACAAGTTCGTCGTTCTCCAGGACTCGAAGAATCTCTTCGGTTTCGAGAACGTCACTCCGCTCGCCTACAAGAGCGGTCTCACCTCCGAGGGTGTCTCCGCCCTCAACGCCGTGTCGGCGAAGCTCGACACCGACGCCCTCGTGGACCTCAACGCCCAGGTGCAGAACGACAACAAGGACCCGCTGGACGTGGCCAAGAAGTGGCTGTCGTCCGCCGGTCTGTCCTGACGGACGCGCGCCGGCCGGAGCGGTGTTCCGCTCCGGCCCGCTGTCCGGCACCTCGGGGGTGGGGGCGCCCGGGGCCGTGTGGGTGAGGAGACCGTCCGACATGCTCGAGCGCACCGCCGAAACGTCCCCCGACGATCCGCGCACCGCCGGCCCGCGCGTGGCCGCCGTGCCCGCCGGGGTGGCACTGACGGGCCACGGTCTCGACGCACGCGCGGTCGCCCGGATCGCCGGCGGAGCCCCGCCCGCCACCGTGCGTCCCGGCGCGCTGGAGGGGATGGAGCGTTCACACCGGGCCGCCCAGGCGCTGGCGGCGGAAGGCACCCGGGCCTACGGACGCACCACCGGTGTCGGAGCCCACCGCGGCGTCGCCGTCGAGGAACGCGACGGCGACGGCCATGACCTGCGCCTGCTGCTCAGCCACGCGGGCGGCATCGGGGGGCGGCTGCCGGTGCGGCAGGTCCGCGCGATGATGGCGGTCCGGGCCAACCAACTGCTCGCCGGGGGCTCGGGGTTGCGCCCCGCGATCGCCACGGCCGTGCTGGACGCCCTGCGGGCGGGTGTGCATCCACCGGTCAGCGAGTACGGGGCGGTGGGCACCGGGGATCTGACGGCGCTGGCCGAACTCGGACTGGCGTTGTTCGGACACGGGCCGTGGGAGCACGACCGGGCGGACGACGGTGCACCGCTCCCCGAGCCGCTGCGGATCGAACGCGGCGACGCCCTCGCCCTGTTGAGCAGCAACGCCCTCACCCTGGGGCAGTCCGCGCTCGCCTGTCACGACCTCGGGGCGTCGCTGCGCGCCGCGCACGTGGTGGCGGCCCTGTCCCTGTGCGCGATAGACGCGTCCCTCGAGGCGTACGCGCCCGAGGTCCACCGCGCGCACCCGCATCCGCCCACGCGGCGCGCCGCCGCGCGCGTACGACGGCTGCTCGGTGCGTCGCGGACGCCGTGGCCACCGTCCCCGCGCGTCCAGGATCCCTTCGGCTTCCGCTGCTTCCCGCAGGTACACGGCCCGGCGACGGAGGCGTGGAGCACCCTGGACGAGGTGCTCGCCATCGACCTCAACTCCGCCGTGGAGAACCCCCTGATCGGCTGGGACGGGGTCGCCGGCGCCCCGAGCGCCCATCATCACGGCGGTTTCTTCGCCACCCCGCTCACCCTGGCGCTCGACGGGGTGTGCCTGGCCGTCCTGGGCACGGCCAGGCTCTCCGCCGCACGGCTCTCCGGGCTCGGTCGCCCCGAACTGACCGGACTGCGTTCCTACTTGGCCGACGAGGCGTCCGCGGGGTCGGGGATGATGATCCTCGAGTACAGCGCGGCGGCCGCGGTCGCCGAGGTCCAGACATGCGCCGCGCCTGCCGCTCTCGGGCACGTGGTGCTGTCGCAGGGGACGGAGGAGGCGGCGAGCTTCGCCACCCAGGCGGCCCGCAAGACGCTCCGCATCACCGACGCGTACCGGCTGGTCCTGGGCTGCGAACTGGTGGCCGCGGTACGGGCCTTGCGCCAACGCGGTACGGTTCCCGACCCGCTGACCGCCGCGGGGCGGGCCTACGCGCGGGCCGCGGCAGTACTGAATCCGGCGATGGAGGACCGCTCCCTGACCAGCGACGTGGCGAGGGCCGCGGCGCTGCTCGCGGAGTTCGCCGAGTTCGCCGAGTTCGCGGAGGCGGAAGGACACACCGCCGACACGCCGGCCTCCGCATCGCCGTAGCGGTTTCCGGAGCGTGATCGCCCCGACCTGCCCAGCGGCCTCCCGGGCGGCCGGTGAACTTCGGCGCCCGGCGACGTTCCCCGCCTGCCGATACCGACCGGTACTGAAGCTCTGGCGGCGGCGACGGCCCCGACTGCCCATCCCGACGGCGTGGACGTCGTACCGTCGAGCGGTCGCCCCACCGCGGTCACCGCAGTTACCGCAGTCACCACAGTCACCACAGTCACCACAGTCACCGAGGAGAACGTTCCATGAACGCGTTGCCCGCCGTCGTCGGCCGGGACGAATTCGATGCGCTTGTCGTCAGGACGGACTATCACGACGACGTGTCCTGGCAGGCCGTGACGGCTGCCCTGGCGGAGCCCTGGGGCGACGAGGGCGACGGGCAGTACGCGGCGGGCCTCCATGTCGTGGACGACCCTGCCTGGGCGGAGGCCGGTGCCGACGACGTGGCCGCCGCGGTCCGCGCCGACGAGAACCTGTCGGTCGTCTTCCTGGCCGACGGGACCACCATGCGGGCCGCGCACCACGCGCTGCTGGCGGTCACCACGCTGACGCGGGAGGAGTGCGAGGACGACGAGGACCACCGACGGCTCACCGAGTTCGGGCGCTCCTTCCGCACCGTCCCCGCGGGCATCCGCGACATCCACGCGAACCTGAGCATCGGCAACCTCGGATTCGAGGAGTACGCCGCGATGGCGCACGACGAACCCGAGGGGATCTACCGGATCTCCTGAACGGCCGCCGACCCACCGGGTCCTGGGGTCCGGTGACTCACAGCCGGTCGGACACGAACCCGTCGACGGCGGCGGTGAGTTCCGCCGGCTTCTCCACGGGCAGTTCATGGCCGGCGTCCAGGATCCGCACCACCGCGTCGGGGTAGGCCTTCGCCATGCGGAGCATCTGTGCGACGGGCAGCTGGATGTCGTAGTAGCCGTGGACCAGGAGGGTCGGGGTGCGGATCTCGCCGAGCCGGTCGAGGACGTCGAAGGACCGCATGGCGCCGTACAGCGTCATGACCACCTCGCGCGGGGTGTCCGCCGAGGTGCGGACGTACTCCCGGATCTCCTCGCGCGGATAGCCCGGGGCGAAGGCGCGCTGGATGTTGGTGGCCACGAACAGCTTGAACGGCACCAGCGTCGACGCCGCCATGAGCAGGCCCCGCCCCTTGCTGTACGTCATCCTGCTGATCGAGCTGACCAGGACCATGCGTTCGACCCGCTCGGGGTGGGCGAGGGCGATGGTCTGGGAGATCATCCCGCCCATGGAGTGACCGACCAGGACGAAGCGCTCGATCTTCAGGTGGTCGAGGACGGCGAGGACGTCCGTCGCCAGCTCCGCGATCGTACGCACCCCCGCCCCGCCGCTCTCGCCGTGCCCGCGCAGGTCCAGCCGGACCACTCGCCGGTTCTCGGCGAAGTGCGCCACCTGGTGGTCCCAGCGGCGCCGGTTGGCCGTCCAGCCGTGCAGGAACACCAGGGGGACGCCGCCGCCGTCGCGGGGGCCCTCGTCGTCGTACGTCAGCGCGGCGCCGTCGACATCGAGCTGCGGCATGGGGCCTCCTGGGTGCGGTCCGGTTACTGACCGGTACGGTATCCGGCCGCACGGGTCGCCGTCACCGTCGTTCGCCGAGGAATTCGAGGATGTGCCCGAACACGTCGAGGGCCGCGCCCCGGCCCAGGAACGTGTCCAGGTGGCCGTAGCCGGGAATCTCGGCGTACGAGACGTCCAGCTGGGGCTGCCGGTGCGCCAGTACCTCGTGGCAGAGCCGCTGCGAGTCCAGCCACAGTCCGTTCTCGCTGCCCGCGAGCAGCAGTACCGGGGTGTCGATGCGGGCCGCCGCGTCCAGCGCGTTGGGCGGCAGCGCCCGGTAACGGTGGTCGGTGTCGTGCCAGCGCACGACGGTGCGGGCCAGTTCGATGCGGCGCAGGTGCGGCAGGATCCACAGGGGCGCGGGCCCGAGGAGTTCGGCGAGCCGGTCGTGGGTCGCGTCGGACAGGTTCTCGTGCACGAAGAGCGAGGCACCCGAGCCCCAGGCCGAGTTGTGGAGGATCTGGCAGGTCGGGTCCGGGCAGGCCGCCCCGCGTGAGGCGAGGGCGAACAGCGGCGTGTACCTCGACCGCAGGCCCACCTTGCGGAAGTCGACCGGGATGTGGTCGATCCGGTTGCGCAGCAGTTCGCCCGCCACCGTCATCCGCAGCGAGGTGCGCCCCGCGAGCTTCGGCGTCAGGAAAACACCCTGGGAGACCACGCCCGCGAGGCCGGGCACCAGTCCCGCCGCCATGCTCAGCGACAGGGTGAGGGAGCCGACGCAGTGGGCGACCACGAACAGGGGCCTGTCTCCGACGCGTTCACGGACGCGGCTGACGGCTTCGGGGATGTCGTACAGGGCGACGTCGTCGTACGTGTACCTCCGGCCGGTCTCGTTGTACGGGAACCGGCGGCTGCCCCGCCAGTCGAGCAGCCAGGGCTCGTAGCCGTCGTCGAGCAGGACGTCGACGAGGTTGCGGGTCTCGGGGAGCAGGAACATGTCGGCGGACGCGGTGTGTCCGTGCAGGAGCAGCACGGCGGGCCGATCCCGCTCGCCGGTGTCGACGCGCGTGAGCGCGAGGCGTACGCCGTCCCGGGTGCTGAAGGGGATCTCCTCGACCCGGGCCGGGTCGAGACGGTGACGGAGGGGGTGCGGGGCCGTGGCCGTCCGGACCTTGCGGAGGGGCTGCCGGGTGCGGGAGGCGGCGGTTCTGAGGATCATCGGTGGCGCTCCGAGGGGGTCTGGGTGCGGCGCAGGTCGAGGAGGTCCGCGGCGGCACGGGCGAAGGGGCCGAGCAGCCCGCGGCCCATCTCCAGGCCGAACCAGGCGAGCCAGGTCAGCTTGGCGGCCCGCTGTTCCCGGGCGGTCAGGCGCGGATCGACCTTGATGCCGTCGATCTGGTCGCGCACATAGCTGTCCGCGGGCACGACCAACTCGCCAGTGAGCACGGCGGGTTCGCCCTCACGGCCGATGTCGACGCGCAGTGCGCGGGTCTGCCGCCACACGTCACGGCGGGCGCGGGCATGCTTGTGGCCCTCCAGCCACCAGCGGCCGCCGTCGGCGTCACGCAACAGCAGCCGGTAGCGCAGGAGCCGATGGTGCTGTCCGTGCTCCCGCGGAATGCCCTCCTCGGGGCGGACCCAGACGTCCCCGCGCACCACCACCAGCGGTTCGGGATGCACGGCGGAGCACACCAGCTCGCCGTCGGCGTCCACCCGCCGCTCCCCCGCCAGTTGGTACATGCTCGCGATGGAGAGGGTCAGCGCCATCGAGCAGGGGGTGTCGGCGGCGGTGCCGACGGGCCCCACGAAGCCCTCGGTCGTCTCGGAGAACCACAGATAGGGCTGGTCGTCCTTGTGCGGGAGCCTGGCCAGGCCGTCCTCGGCGAGACGCTCGAACGTCTTCAGCTGCGCCCTCGAGTCGTAGCGGGCCGGGGGCCGAAGGCCGAGCGCCTCGACGAGCGCGGCGGTGCGTTCTCCGGTGGCCGCGGGCCCCTTCAGGGTGGCCTCGCACAGCCTGAGGGCGGTGGGGCTGCGCAACACCCGGGTCAGGAAGCCCAGTTCGGGCACCGGGTCGGCCTCGAGGCGGGCCAGAGTGTCCGCGCGCCACTCGTCCCAGTCCTGTACGCGCACGTGCATGCCGCCGAACGCCATGTCCCGTACGACGTCGTCGAGGGTGTTGGGCACGCCGGTCAGGTTGTAGTCGTGGCCCCAGGCGTCCGGTTCGCAGACGACGGCGGCCGCGACCCGGCTCACCCAGTCCACCGGGGCCGAGTTCAGGTACCGGAAGGCGGGAACGGTGCGGAAACGGGCGAAGGCCGAGATGAGTCCGCTGCTCAGGTCCTGTGGGTTGTAGGCACCGGTTCTCGTGTGACCCCCAATGCCTCCGGGACGCATCGCGGTGACGACCAGACCGTGGTCGCGCGCCCTGCGCAGCGCGACCTCGGCGGCCCACTTCGTCTGGTCGTAACCCGCCACGAGGCGGTCGGCGTGGGCGAGTTGGTCGTCCTCCCCCACGGAGGCGATACCGACCTCGTTGAAGACCGCGATGGAGGAGATGTGGTGCAGCGGCTTCGGTGGGCCGGTCGCCGCGAGTTCGGCCAGGGTCAGCGCGCCGATGACGTTGCTCTGCCGCAGCGACTGGTAGCCGCGCAGGAAGTCCACGGCCGCCGCCACCCCGACCACGCTGTCCAGCTCGTGGGCGAGCGTGTTCCAGAGGTCGTCCGACAGGCCGAGGCGCGGGCGGCGGATGTCGCCGGGGAGCACCGTCACCCGGCGGCGGATCTCCGAGGACCAGGGCAGCCGGTGGGTCCTCAACGCGGCGCCGAGGCGCGCCGAGGCCGCCTCCTCGTCGGCGGCGCGGACGAGACAGTACACGTGGGCGTCGCTGTGTCTGAGCAGGTCGAGGAGCAGGTGGCCGCCGAGGAAGCCGGTGGCGCCGGTGAGCAGGATCCGGTGGGGCGGCAGCGGCTCGGGCGAGCTCGTCCAGGGCAGCCGGTCGGCGAGCGAAAGGTCGGCCAGGATCTGCTCCAGGTCTTCGGGACGGGCCGAAGGGTCCGAGGAAGGCGAGGAGTACGCGGACGGCGCGGGGAACCGAGAGAGCGGGGTGTCACCCACGGCCGTCCAGGGGTCGGCCGTCGTCCCGGGGTCGGCCGTCGTCCCGGGCGGTTGGGTACGGGGGGCCGTCCCGGGCGCAGTCGTGCGCGCTGTCGGGACCGGCGGGGCAGAACTCCACTCGGTTCCGGGGGTTTCCGACGCGCCCGGAACGGCGGGGGCCGCGGCGGTACCGGCGGTCGCCAGCAGGCGGCGGGCGAGGCTGCGCGGCCGGGCGTCGGCGAACACCTCGTCGAGGTCCAACTCGACGCCCAGTGAGTCCTCCAGGGCCGCGACGAGTTCCACGGCACCGACGGAGGTTCCCCCGGCGTCGAAGAAGTCGCTGTCGGGGGACAGACGTCCTCCGGGTACGAAGGGACCGGCCGCCTCGGCGATCGCGGAAGCCAGGCCGTCCACGTCGAGTGCGGTGGAGGTCGGAGCGGAACCGCGCGAGACGCCCGCGTCGTGCTCGCCCTGGGTACCGGGACCGGAGGGGGAGACGCCCTCGCCCTCACCCGTGACGCTCGTTGTCGGATCCACCTCGCCCGCGCCCGGTCCCGTGCCGCTCACGGCCGGCTCGGGTCCGGCGGCGAGACCCGCCCTGGACAGCAGGGCCGCCACGCTCAGCCCCAAGCCGCCACGCTCGATCGCCTCGCCGGCCGCACGCCGTCCGGCGTACGACGACGTGTCCTCGTTGTTCACTTCACGCATGAGAGCCCTTCCGCCCTGTGCCCTGCTCTTTTCCCGCACCGCTGTCACGGACGGGCCACGTGCCGCGGCCGTCCCGCTCACCGTCGCCGCCAGGAGCGGAAGGCCCGCAGCTGATCCGGCGTGACCACGCTCTCCAGGCGCTCGTCGTCCTGGTCGGCGCCGCCGAGCGCGGCCAGCAGACGCCGGGCCGGCAGGTTGCGCGCGGTGCGCTCCGCCGTCAGCCGGACCTTCGCGCAGCCCAGCCGCTCGGCGCGGTCGGCGAGCCACTGCAGCATCCGTTCCTCGACGCCCCGGCCCAGCGCCCGGCAGCTCATCACCCAGGCGAGGACGTCGAGTCGGCCGTCTTCCACGCGCAGGGCGATCAGGCCGATCTGCCCGTAGTCGCCGAACCGGTCGCGGGCCGCGGCCGTCCACACCTCGCCGTGTTCCCGCCACCGCGCCAGATCCCCGCCGTCGGCCGCCCGGGGGTGGAGGACGAACTGGTTGGTGCGGCGGACGAGTTGTCCGGCCCGCTCGACGTCGTCATCGGAAAGGGCCTTGATGTCGACCTGAAGCTCCAGCCGGGCGAGGAACTCCTCGAATCCGGCCTGCTCGCGGGCCGCGTCCCGCTCCCGCTCCTGCGCGTAGAACCGTGCCCGCAGCCCGTCCTCGGCCGTCGCCGCCGCCGGGACCAGCGGCCACAACCGGTCCAGGAAGTCGCCGAGTTCGGCCGCCGGTGGGCAGGTCAGTGACAGCACCTGCGGCAGCGCCGACCGCATCGCCGCGATCTCGACAGGGTTGTCGTCGAGGTAGAGGAAGCTGTCGAGTCCCAGGCCGAGGGCGCGCGCCGCCCGGGAGAGCCGGTCGGGCTTCGGCCCCCAGGTGACCGAGAGCGCGCTGAAGTGCTCGGCCTTCAACAGGCTGTCCGGACGGTCCAGTACGGCTCGTACCGTGTCCTCGTCGTTGTTGCTGACCAGTGCCAGCAGTACGCCGGCCGCCCGCCATTCGAGCAGCCTGCGCGCGAGGAGGGCGCGCGGACCGGCCAGGTCCACCGCGTCCGGGCCGATCTCCCCGGCCACCCCGCCCCACAGGGTCTGGTCACCGTCCACCGCGATCACCTTCGGTGCGGGGCGCCGCACCGCGCGTACGACCTCGGCCACCCGCAGGGCCACCACCGCCTGGAAGGGCGGTGTGAAGGGGAGATGGGCCAGCCGTTCGGTTCGTTCGTCGAAGCGTTCCGCGACGGTGTGGTGGCGTGTCCAGTCGTCCGGGCGCAGTACCGCGATGCCGGGGGAACCGGCGAGTCCGGCGGCGAGGTCCTCCTCCCACCGCGTGAAGCGGTCCTCCTGACGCGCGGTGGGCAGGAAGCCCACGATCAGAGGCTTGCGGGTCCGCTCGGACAGGGCCTTCAGCGCGGCCGGGTACGCGGCGCGCAGTTCGTCGAGCACCGCGTCGGTGACCGGGCCGAACCGTTCCAGGTCCACCGCCCGCAGCAGCACCACACCCACCGCCGACGCGGGGTCGGCGAAGACGCCCGACGGGTCGCGCAGGGCGGCGAGCACCTGGTGGTACGGGGCCTCGGCGACCGTCGGGCCCTCGTCCCGCACCCGGTCGGGCGCCCCGTCGCGTACCCCGTCCGGTGTCTGGTCCCCCTCTGTTTCCGTCTCCTCCTCGGTCGCCGCGGCGCACAGCGACGGCAGATGACCGAGCGCGAAGGTGGCGGCGATGGCGAGCGGGCGGCGCGGGCGTGCGGCGGGTCCACCAGCGGCCGGGGCGCTCCTCGACGCCCCACCGTTCCCCGTCGTCGCCCAGATCGTCTCCGCCTCCGCACGGACCGCCGCCGTCGGATCGTCGGCCGCGTCCGCGAGCAGCCGCAGGAACTCTCGCGCCAGGTCGGCCGAGGTCTCCGCGTCCAGGATGTCGAGGTTGTGGTCGAGGCGGACACGGCCCGCGTCCGGGGTCATGGTGATCATGAGGTCGAGGTCGGAGTAGCCCGTACCGGCGGGGAGCACCTCCAGCCGTTCGAGGCGGCGGCCGGGGGAACGTACGTAGTTGAAGTACACCTCCACCAGGGGCGCGTTCGCCCGGTGCAGCCCCTGTCCGGCGAGGGTCGGCAACACGTCCGAGAACATGGCGCCCTTGGCGAGGATGCGGTCCAGGCGCGTGTCCGTGCGGCGCAGCACGTCCTCGATCCGCTCCCCCGCCCCGGCCTGTGCCGGGAAGGGGACGGGCACCCCGAAGAAGCCCACCGCGTCGTACGCGTCGGCGTGGATCCGGGTGTCGACGGGCACGGCGAGCACGAAGCGCTCCCGTTCCCGCGCCCTGGCCAGCAGCACGGTCAGGGTGCCGAGGCAGAAGGCGGCGGGTGTGACGGCGAGTCGGCTCGCGGCCGCCGTCACCCGTTCCACGAGACCGTCGGGTATCTCCACGGTGACGCTCCCGGCCCGGTACGAACGGGTCGCCGGGCGGGGCCGGGCGAGGGTCAGATCGAGGCGCGCGGCGCCGTGGAAGGCCTCGCGCCACTCGGCCGTGTCCGCACCGGGGGTGCCGCCGGTGCGCTGGGCCTCGATCAGCAGGTCGAGGTCGCGATTGCTGACGGTGTCGCCGAGTGGGGTGCCGGACAGTTCGGCGTCGATCTCCCCCGCGACGAGCAGCAGCGACCGCAGATCGCTCACCGCGTGGTGGGCGCCGAACACGAGGAGCTGGCCGCCCTCGCCCGCGTCCAGCAACTCGAAGCGCCACAGCGGCGCGGCCGCCGGGTCGAACGGTGGCTCCAGCAGTCGGCGCAGCCGGTCGGCGGCGTCGAGTCCGGCGTCGCAGCTCACGGCCGTCCAGCGCAGGAGCGGCGAGGTCAACTCCCTTTCCACACGTATCTGTCGGCCCTGTCCGCCGCCGGGTATCGCCGTGCGCAGGGCTGCGTGCCGTCCGGCGAGCCGGGTGAGGACGGCGGCGAGGGCCTCACGGGTGGTCGGCGCGGTGAGCCGTGCGGCCAGACCGATGGCGTGCGCCGCGTCCGGCATGTCCGGCCGGGCGCTGCGCAGCAGCCGTACCATGTCGCGGGTCGCGGGCCGCAGTTCGCTCTCGGGTACCTGCGGTGCGCTCCCGGGACGCCGTTCCTCCTCCCGGGCCCCGGTGCCGTGTGCGGGCAACACCTCGCCCAGCGCTTGTGCCAGGCCCCGGATGTCGGGCGCCGAGAACACGTCGGTGGTGGGGAGTTCGGCGCCGAGTTCGCGTGCGAAGGCGTTGCGCAGCCGGACGAGCATCAGGGAGTCGAGGCCCAGTTCCTTGAGGGGTGTGGTCGCGGACGCGTCGAACGCACCGCCGGAGACCTGGGCGACCTTGGCCCGTACGTACGCTTCCAGCCGTGCGGCGCGGTCCCGGTCCGTGGTCGCCGCGAACACCCGCGTGACGAGGCCGTCCGTGTCCGCCGGGGACGCCGTGGTGGCGATCAGGTCGCCCAGGACCGGGCGGGTGCGGGCCGCGTCCGGGTCGAGCGCCAGGGCCTCCCAGTCCAGGGCGAGAGGGGCGAGTTGGCGGCGGGAGGTGGCGAGCAGCCGCTCGAACAGGTCGCCGCCCTCCTGTGGGGAGAAGGCGATCAGACCCGACCGGCCGGTCTCGGCGGCCCGGGTGCCGGACCCGGCGACCATGCCCACCCCCGCCCAGGCGCCCCAGTCCAGGCTCAGGGCTCGGCGGTCGGTGCGGGACAGATGGTGCGCCCAGGCGTCGAGGAAGGCGTTCGCCGCCGCGTACGGGGCCTGCCCGGCCGAGCCGAGCAGACCGGCCGCCGAGGCGAAGAGCACGAACCGCTCGGCCTCCGGGACGAGTTCGGTGAGCAGGGCGGTGCCCAGGACCTTGGGTGCGAGGACGCTCAGGACACGGCCGTCGGTCAGGGTGGCCACCGTGGCGTCGTCGAGGACACCTGCCGCGTGGACGACCCCGGCGATCGGTCCGGCCGCCTGTCGTACGGTGGCCAGGGCGGCCGTCAGGGCGTCACGGTCGGCGACGTCCGCGCGGGCGGGACACACGGTGACACCCCGTGCTTCGAGTCCAGCGATCCAGCTCGCCGTGTCCGCGTCGGGTCCGCCGCGGCTCAGCAGGGCCAGCCTGCGGGCGCCCAGGCGTACCAGCCGCTCGGCGACCACCCGGCCGAGTCCGCCGAGACCGCCCGTGATCAGGTACACGCCGTCCGCGGCGACCCCGTCGTGGCCGCCGTCGTCGGGGCGGGTGCGGGTCAGCCTCGGTACCAGCCGGCCCGACTCCCTTAGTGCGACGAGCCGTTCGTCGTCCGCGTGCCGCAGTTGCGTCCACAGGGCGTCGTCGCCGTCCGTTGCCGGCAGGTCGATCAGCGTGGTCGACAGTTCCGGGTACTCCTGGGCCACCGTGAGGCCGAAGCCCCAGGCGAGCGCCTGCTGAGGGTGCGTCACCTGTGTGCTGCCACCGGCGGCCTGGGTCCCGCGTACGACCACGAACAGGCGCGGGGCGCGGCCCCGCGGGTGGTCGGCGAGTGCCCGCACCAGATGCAGGGTGCTGAGGCAGCACCGGCGCGCGGCCTCCTCGGCCGTGGCGGCGTTCTCGATCGGGGGCGCGTCGAGCGCGTACAACTGCACCACCCGTTCCGGCGGTCCGTCGGCGAAGGCCTCGTCGAGGAGCCGGGTCACCTGCCCCGGGTCGGCCGGATCGAGGACGTAGCGGCCGGGGCCCTCGGCGCCGAACGCCTCGCCGGTGCGCGCGATCACGTACGGTGCCGAGGCGGCGGCCAGTCGCTCCGCGAGCGCGGCGGCCACTCCGGTCCCGTCGGCGAGGAGCAGCCAGCTGCCCCGGCCGGCCGGCTCCTGTGCGTCGGAGCGCGGCTGCCAGCGGGTCTCGAGGAGCGCGGCGTCCGCCCGTGTGAGCGCGGTCAATGCGAACTCCTTCGCCTCCAGGACGAGTTGGCCGTCCTGGTCCCATAGCCCGAGGTCCAGCAGCGCGGTGTCGCCCTCCACGGAACGCAGTCGGCAGGTCACCCACGCGGGAGTGCCGCCGAGACCGGTGAAGCGCAGCCGTCCGACACCGGCGGGTACGAACGCCCGGCCCTCGGGGGCGTTCGCCGGCAGCGCCGCCGTGTGGAAGGCGGCGTCGAGCACGGCGGGGTGCACGAGATGACCGGCGGCAGGACGCCGGGCGAGCCGGCCCACCGCTTCGGAATCCGTGCGGTGGCCCTGTTCCAGGCCCCGGAAGGCGGGGCCGTAGTCGATGCCGAGGGCGGTCAGCCCCGCGTAGACGGCCGACAGGCCGACCTCCTCACCGCACCTCTCGCGCAGCGCCGCGAGCTCCTCGCCCGCGTCCGGCGCGGGTTCGGCGGCACCGGTCAGGACGCGTCCGGTGACATGCCGCTCCCACCGGGCCGGCCGCTCACCGGCGGGGGCCGAGGAGATGGTGAAGTCCCGTGAGCCGTCCTCGGCGGGACGCAGGACCAGTTGCACCCGTACGGGCCGCTCGGCGTCGAGCGCGAGGGGCCGTACGAACCTCACGTCGGCGAGCCGTACCTCACCGCCGTCACGGGCCTCACCGCCGTCACGGGCCTCACCGCCGTCACGGGCCTCGTCACCGTCACGGGCCTCGTCACCGTCACGTACCGCCGAGGCGGCCTCCATCGCGAGGTCGAGGAAGGCGGCGCCGGGCAGCCAGACCTCGCCGCCGACCCGGTGGTCGCCGAGGTAGGCGAAGCGGCTGTCGCGCAGGTCGATCTCGTTCTGGAAGAGGTGCCGGCCGGGTGTGTCGCTGGCCTCGACGTGCGTACCGAGGAGCGGTGAGCCTCCGGCCGTCGCGGCGGCCGGGGCGGGTGCGAGCCAGTGGCGTTCGCGGGCGAAGGCGTACGTGGGCAGATCGACACGGCGGCCGCGGGGGAACAGCACCGGCCAGTCGGGCGCGTACCCGGCCTCGTACAACTCCCCCAGCCCGCGCAGCAGTACGTCCTGTCCGTCCCGCTGCCGGCTCAGCGAGCCGACGGCCACCGCGTCGATCCCCGCCTCGGCCGCCACCGCCTCGACCGACGCGGTGAGCGACGGGTGCGGGCTCAGCTCGACGAAGTAGCGGTACCCGTCGTCGAGCATCCGGCGGATCGTGTCCGCGAAACGGACCGGGCGGCCCAGGTTGGCGTACCAGTGGTCGGCGTCCAGCCGGTCACCGGGCACGGGCGCGGCCAGCACCGTCGAATAGAGCGGGGTCGGGGTTCGGGTGCCCCTGATACCGGCGAGCCGATCGAGCAGATCCTCGCGGACCGGGTCCATCAGGGGGGTGTGGGAGGCGAACGGGGTCGACAGCCGTCGTACCGGTACGCCCTGCGCGTCGAGTCGCCGGCGCAGCCCGTCCAGCGCCTCGGCGTCGCCGGACACCGCTGTGGAGGACGCGCTGTTGACGGCCGCGACGAACAGCCGGCCCCGGTGGGGCGCGAGCAGTTCCTCGACCTCCGCGAGCGGGAGTTCCAGGGACAGCATGCCGCCCTGCCCGACCAGCGGCGCGACCGCGCCGGCCCGTGCGGTCACCACGGCCACGGCGTCGTCCAGGGTGAGGGCGCCCGCGGTGTACGCGGCAGCGATCTCGCCGAGGCTGTGTCCGACCACCGCGTCCGGGCGGACGCCCAGCGCTCGCCAGGCGGCGGCCAGGGACGCGTTCAGCGCGAACAGCACCGGCTGGAGGAACTCCGTCCGGTCGAGCGGGGTGAACTCCTCGGGGGCTCGCAGCACGTTGAGGACCGACCAGCCGACGCGGCGGTGCACCGCTTCGTCGATCCGGGACAGCTCGTCGTGGAAGGCCGCCGACTCGGTCGTCAACTCCGCGCCCATTCCCGGCCATTGGCCGCCGTGCCCGGCGAGGACGAACGCCACGCCGCCCGTCCGTCCCTCATGGGACCGGGCCGGCGGTGTCCTTCCGCACGCCAGCGCGTCGAGCCGGGCGCGCAGTTCGTCACGGTCACCCGCCATGATCGCCGCCCGCCGCTCGAAGTGGCCTCGGTGTCGCGCCAGGGTGTGGGCGACGTCGGGCAGGGCGACGTCCCGCGTGAGGTGACGGGACAGCCGCTCGGCCTGCCCGCGTACGGCGGACTCACTGCGCCCGGACAGCACGAACAGCCTTTTGCCGGTGCCGGTGCCCGTGCCCGTGCCCGTGCCCGTGCCGGTGTCGGTGTCGGCCGTCGGCCGCGCCTCGGCCCGCGGGGCCTCCTCCACGACCAGGTGCGCGTTGGTGCCGCTGATCCCGAAGGCGCTCACGCCGGCCCGCCGTACGCGCTCACCCGTCAGCGGCCAGGGAGCCGTCTCCCGCAACAGCCGCAACCCGCCGCCGTCCCAGTCGACGTGGCGACTGGGCGTGCCGGCGTGCAGGGTGCGGGGCAGCGAGTGGTGACGCAGGGACTGGACGACCTTGATCAGCCCGAGCACGCCCGAAGCGGCCTGCGCGTGACCGATGTTGGACTTGAGTGAGCCGAGATACAGGGGTCGGCCCTGCGGACGCGAGGCGCCGAAGACCTCCGCCAGGGCGTTCGCCTCGATCGGGTCGCCGAGCGTCGTCCCGGTCCCGTGCGCCTCGACGTAGTCGATGTCGGCCGGTGCCAGCCCGGACAGTTCCAGCGCCCGCCGGACCACCTGCTCCTGGGCCGGGCCGTTGGGCGCGGACAGTCCCTGACTGCGGCCGTCCTGGTTGACCGCGGTTCCGCGCAGTACGGCGAGCACCTCGTCGCCGTCGCGGCGCGCGTCGCCGAGCCGCTTCAGTACGACCATGCCCGCCCCCTCGGCCCAGACGGCTCCGTCGGCGTCGTCGGAGAAGGAGCGGCAACGGCCGGTCGGGGACAGCCCCCGCAGACGGCTGAACTCGACGAAGGTCCCCGGTGTCACCATCAGGGTCACGCCGCCGGCGAGCGCGAGGTCGCACTCGCCCGACCGGAGTGCCTGCGCCGCCAGGTGTAGCGCCACCAGCGACGAGGAGCAGGCCGTGTCCACGGTGAGCGCGGGTCCGTTCAGACCCAGCGTGTACGCGAGCCGTCCCGAGGCCACGCTCAGGGCCGACCCGGTGCCGACGTACCCGTCCAACTGGTCGAGCCGGGAGCCCGCGAGGTAGTCGCTGCCGAACATGCCCACGTACACGCCGGTGGGACTGCCCGCCAGGTCGGCGGGGACGATCCCGGCGCGCTCCAGCGCCTCCCACGCCGTCTCCAGCAGCACGCGCTGCTGCGGGTCCATGGCCGCCGCCTCCTTGGGCGTGATGCCGAAGAAGCCCGCGTCGAAGGAGTCCAGCCCGTCGAGGAATCCGCCCTCCCGGGCGTACGACTTGCCCAGGGCCTCCGGGTCGGGGTCGTACAGCGACCGCACGTCCCAGCGTGCCTCGGGGAACGGGCCGACCGCGTCGCGGCCTTCGGCCACCAGGTGCCACAGGCCCTCGGGGTCGTGCACGCCGCCGGGCAGCCGGCACGCCATGCCCACCAGCGCCAGTGGCTCGTCCGCGGCGGGCGTGGTGTCGCGGGCGTGCCGCGGGCCGGGCGCGCTCCGCGGGGCCCTGGGGCCGCCTGCGGCGAGCGTGGTGGCCAGCAGGTGCGCGGTGAGCCGGGCCGCGGTGGGGTGGTCGAAGAGCAGGGTGGCGGGCAGCCTGGCTCCGATCCGGGTGCCGATGCGGTTGCGCAGCTCCACCGCCGTCACCGAGTCCATGCCGAGGTCACGCAACGGCCGGTCGGGCCGCACGGATTCGGCCGAGCGCAGGCCGAGTGCTCGGGCGGTCTCCTCGCGGACCAGGCCCAGGACGCGGGCGGCGCGTTCGGCCTCCGGCAGCCGGGTCAGCCGGTCCGCCAGGCTTTCGCCCCCGTCCCGGTCGCCGCGCGGCGCGGGCAGCAACGAGCGCCACAGTGCCGTCGAGCGGTGGTCAGCGGCCGCCGTGTTCTCGCGCAGCCGGGGCAGGTCCAGGGACCAGGCGACCAGGTGCGGTGCGCCGTGGAGCAGGGCGAGTTCGACGAGTTCGCGGCCCTGGTCCGGGGTGAGGGGCCGGTGGCCTGCACGGGCCATCCGGTCCAGGTCGGCGTGTTCGGCGGCGAGGCCCTCGCCCGCCCAGGCACCGAAGGAGACCGAGAGACCGGGCAGGCCCAGGGCGGCTCTGTGGTGGGCGAGTTGGTCGAGAAAGGCGTTGGCCGCCGCGTAGTTGGCCTGGCCCGCGGTGCCGACGACACCGGCCGCCGAGGAGATCAGCAGGAACAGGTCGAGGGGCAGGTCGGCGGTGAGCCGGTGCAGATGGGCGGCGCCGTCGACCTTGGGGCGCAGCACCCGCGCGAGGCGTTCGGGCGTCAGATCGGCGATCACGCCGTCGGCCAGGACTCCGGCGCAGTGGACGACTCCGCGCAGCGGCAACTCCACTGTCACCTGGGCCAGTACGTCGGCCAGGGCTTCGGCGTCCGCGACGTCGCACGCGGCGATCTCGACCTCGGCGCCGAGCGCGGTCAGTTCGGCGGTGACCTCGTCGGCGCGCGGGTCGTCCGGCCCCCGACGGGACGTCAGGAGCAGTCGGGGGACGCCCCGTTCGGCGAGAAGCTGGGCGATGTGGCGGCCGACCGCGCCGAGCCCGCCTGTGATCAGCACCGTGCCGTCCGTGGGTACCGGGCCGGTACGCCCGGCCGGTGCCTGGGCACGCTCCGTCGCACCGGGCGTACTCGCGCTGTCGGCCGGTGCGGCGGAAGGTCGTGCCGGGTGTCGCGACGGGGTGGACGTTGCCTGCCGCGGCACCAGGTCGAGGACGACGGGCCCGCCGGACGTGGTCCGCCGCCGCAGTGCCTCGCGCGCGCCGCTGACGGGAAGGACCCGGGGGCGGGCCGGACGTGTCGCACCGGCGAGGGCGGTGTACAACGCCTCGGCCGGTTCTCCCGAGACGCCCGCGCCACCGGCCGCGAGGGCCAGGGCCGCCGCCGTGGTGAACGGGACGTCGTCCGGGAGCACCGCGAGCCGCCGTGCGTCCACGACCGCCTCGGAGCCGGGTGGCGTCTCGGCGAGGGCGCAGACCCGCAGACCGGGAGCCAGGTCCCCGGTATCGGCGCCGGCCTCGGTCAGCACACCGGCGCACGCGGTACGGGGCGCCGCGCCGCCGGGGCCGGGGACCGCGACGGCGTGCACCTGGATCCTGACCTGGCCGGCGGCCAGGGCGTGGGAGGCCACCGCGCGCAGGGCGGGATCCGCCGGGAGCCCGGTCAGTTCGTACTGGTCCCCGGCCGGAATCCGCAAGCCGTCCGTCACGCGGGCGCGCACCAGCCGCGGTACGAGCAAGGTGGCTGCCCGGAGGGCGAGTTCGGGCTCGTCGGCGCGGGCGACGGCAGCCGCGAGGACATCGCCGGAGGGGAGACCGGAGGGGCCGGAGCCGTCGAGGTCCAGCAGGGTCAGTCCGAGGTGCGGGTGTTCGGTCCGGGCGCTGCGGGCGATGCCCCACAGCACGGACTGGGCCAGCCCTGGCACGGAGTCTCCGGCACCGGTCGCGATCGCGCCGCGGGTCACCCATACGGTCCGGGCGGGCAGCCGGTCCTGCGCGAGCGCCGAGAGGTCACGCAGTCCGGCCAGCGCGTCGGCGGCGAATTCCCGTGCGGCGGCGGCCGGTTCCACATCGGGCGCCGGACGCGGCCAGATCCGTACGAGGATGTCGGCGTCCGTCTCCCGCACCTGGAGGCCCGCCGCCTCCAGGCCGCGGACGGCGGCCGCGACGTCCGGGTCCGATGGGTCGCCGTGGACGGCCCACACGGCGCCCGGCGCCACGGCGGGTTCTTCGGGCCCGGCCGTCCACGCCACTTCGTACAGGTGACGGCCGTTCTCCGAGGCGCCGTTCAGATCCGCCGGGTCGGCGGCCCGCAGCCGTACGTCCTCCAGCCGGCCCGCCGGAAAGCCGTCCGCGTCCCACAGCGTCACGTCGAGGGTGAGGTCCGTCCCGGAGCCGCCCGATCTGCGGACCAGCGCCGTGAGGTCACCGGTGCCGCCGGGCGGCAGGACGCATCGGCCCACCGCGACCGGCAGCAGCACCCGGCCGTCGGACGCGCCGCCCGTGTCCAGCGCGGCGGCCACGTGCAGCGCCGCGTCCAGCAGTGCCGGGTGGACCGGGTAGGCGTCGGCCGTCTCCCGGGCCACGGTGGGCAGGGAGAGCCGGGCCAGCAGTTCGCCGTCCACGGTGGTCGTGACCGCCGACCGGACGCCCTGGAAGGCCGGGCCGTAGCCGAGGCCCAGGCCGCTCAGCCGCTCGTACGTCCGCGTGCTCCACACGGATTCGGCGGACTCCGGCCACACCGGCGGCCGGGCGGGCGGCGCCGGGAGGGGCGGAGCCGCCGAAGCCGTCGCGTGCAGGGTCCAGTCGGGGTTCGGCCGGCCGCGCGGGCGACTGTGCACGGTGATCTCCGGGGCGGGGCCCGTGGTGACCACCTCGACGGACACCTCGACCGTGCCGGACTCCGGCAGGACGAGGGGTGCGAGCAGGAGCAGGTCGGTCACGTCGCCGGGAACGTCCGGGCGGGCCACGGCGAGGGCGGCCCGGCACAGCTCCATCAGGGTGGTGCCCGACACCACGGTTCGGCCGAACACGGTGTGGTCGGAGAGCCAGTCGGCGGTGGCCGGCGACCACTCGTCGCGGAAGGTCCAGCGGGTCTCGTCCGCGGACTGCAGCTGAATGCCGAGCAGCGGGTGCGCGGCGCGGTCGAGGAGTCCGGGGGCTCCGGCCGCGGACTCGGGCTCGATCCAGTAGGACTGCGTGTCCCAGGCGTACGTGGGAAGTTCGACGCGCTCCGTGTCGGGGGCCGGCCGGGGCCAGTCGATCGGCCGTCCGTGGACGTGGAGTTCGGCGGCGGCCCGGTCCAGACAGGCGGGTCCGTCCTCGTCGCGACGCAGCGATCCGACGGCGACCAGGTCTTCGTGGCCGCAGTCCTCGGCGACCGTGCGCAGGGCGGTGACGAGGGAGGGGTGGGGACTGAGTTCGACGAAGCAGCGGTAGCCGTCGGCCACCATGCGCTCCACGGTGGGCGCGAAGCGGACGGGTTCGCGCAGGTTCGTGTACCAGTAGTCCGCCTCGAGTTCCTCCGTGACCGGTTCGCCGGTGACCGTGGAGTACCAGGCGACGGGGGCCGGGCAGGTGACGACGCCGTCGAGTTCGCCGAGGATCGTCGTGCGCAGCGGCTCGACCCGGGCGCTGTGGGAGGCGTAGTCGACGTCGAGGCGGCGGACGAACACCTGCTGCCGGTCGAGGTCGGCGAGCAGGGATTCGAGCGGTTCCGCGTCACCGGCGATCACCGTCGAACGGCCGCTGTTCACGGCGGCGACGCAGACCCGTCCGCCCAGGCCGGCGAGGTGTGCCTCGACCTCGGTGTGCGGCAGGGCGACGACGGCCATGGTGCCGGTGCCGGACAGCGCGGTCAGGGCCCGGCCGCGCAGGGCGACCACCGCCGCCGCGTCGTTGAGACTGAGCGCGCCGGCCACACAGGCCGCGGCGACCTCGCCCTGGCTGTGCCCGATCACCGCGTCCGGTCGTACGCCACGGGCCCGCCAGAGCGCGGCCAGGGAGACCATCACGGCGAACAGGACCGGCTGGACGACGTCCACCCGCTCCAGGGACGGGGCACCCTCGTCGCCGCGCAGGACGGCCGCCGCCGACCAGACGGTGAACGGGCGCAGGGCCGCGTCGCACCGGTCGAGTTCGTCGGCGAACACCGGTGACGTGTCCAGCAGTTCACGGGCCATGCCGGACCACTGGGCGCCCTGGCCGGGGAAGACGAACGCCAGCTTTCCCGGCGGACCTGCCGGTAGGGGACCCACGAGGAGCTCGGTGTCGGGCTGTCCCGCGGCGAGTGCGCGCAGGGCCGCGAGCAGTTCGTCGCGGTCGCCCGCCCGGACGACGGCGCGGTGTTCGAAGTGCGTGCGGTGGTGGGCCAGGGTCGCGGCCACGGCGGGCAGCGCCACACCGGGTCGTTCGGCGAGCGCGTCGAGCAGGCGGGCGGCCTGTCCCCGGAGCGCCGGAAGGGTGCGGGCGGACAGGGGGAAGAGCGCTGCGTCGCGTCCCGTGCGGGGTTCCTCGGTGCCGGGCTTCTCCGTGCCGGGCTCTTCGGTGACGGGCTCCTCCACGCCCGGCTCCTCTGTACCAGGCTCCTCCGTTCCCGGCTCCTCCGTTCCCGGCTCCTCCGTACCCGGCTGCCGGGCGGGCCCGGCAGTCGCGGGCTCGGCAGTCGCGGGCTCGGGCGGTCGCGCCACGTCCCGCGGTGCCTCCTCCAGGACCACGTGCGCGTTGGTTCCGCTGATTCCGAACGCGCTCACTCCGGCCCGCCGTACCCGGTCGCCGCGCCGCGGCCAGGCTCCGGCGTCACTGTGTAAGCGCAGGCCACCGCCCGCCCAGTCGACGTGCTCGGTCGGGGTCTTCGCGTGCAAGGACGCGGGGAGCAGTTCATGACCGAGGGACAGGACGGTCTTGATGACTCCGCCGATGCCCGCCGCGGCCTGGGTGTGACCGATGTTGGACTTCAGGGAGCCGACGGCGAGGGGCCGGTCCGCCGGACGTCCCGGTCCGAACACCGAGGCGAGCGCTCGGCCTTCGATGGGGTCGCCGAGCCGCGTACCGGTGCCGTGCGCCTCGACGAAGTCCAGGTCTTCCGGTCGGAGTCCGGCGTCGGCGAGCGCGGCGCGCAACACCCGTTCCTGCGCGGGGCCGTTGGGAGCGCTCAGGCCCTGACTCCGGCCGTCCTGGTTGACCGCCGAGCCCTTGACCACCGCGAGGACCCGGTCGCCGTCACGGCGCGCGTCCGCGAGCCGCTTGAGCAGCACCAGACCACAGCCCTCGGCCCACACCACGCCGTCGGCCTCGGTGGAGAACGGGCTGCACCGGCCGGTCGGCGACAGTCCGCGCAGCCTGCTGAACTCGACGTGCCCGCGCGGTGTCACGAGAAGCGTGGCGCCACCCGCAAGCGCGAGGTCGCACTCACCGCTCGCCAGCGCCCGCGCCGCCAGGTGCAGGGCGACGAGGGAGGAGGAGCAGGCGGTGTCGACGGTCACGGCCGGACCCCGCAGACCGAGGGTGTACGCGATACGTCCGGACGCCACGCTGGGCGCCGAGCCGGTGCCCACGTGCCCGTCGAGCTGCTCCAGGCGGGCCGCGGCGAGGTATCCACTGTCGTACAGGCCGATGTAGACGCCCGTGGAGCTGCCGTTCAGTGTCCCGGGGACGATCCCGGCGCGCTCGATCGCCTCCCAGCCGGTCCGCAGCAGCAGCCGCTGCTGCGGGTCCATGGCCGCCGCCTCGCGCGCCGAGACCCCGAAGAAGGGCGCGTCGAAGCGGTCGATGCCGGTCAGGAAACCGCCGCGCAGGGTGTACGCCTTGCCGACGGCCTCCGGGTCGGGGTCCAGCAGCGCACGGGTGTCCCAACGGCCCTCGGGCACCTCGCCGACAGCGTCCTGGCCCTCGGCCAGCAGCCGCCACAGGGACTCGGGGTCGTCGGCGCCACCGGGGAAACGGCAGGCCATGGAGATGATCGCGATGTCGCCGTCCGCCCGTACGGGTGCACCGGCCGACGCCGGGACCTGGACCGGATCGGCGGTCAGTGCGGGTCCTTCGCCGAGGACCGTTTCGGCGATCGCCGCGATCGTGGGGTGGTTGAAGACGAGGGAGGGCTCCAAGGGCCGGCCGAGCCGCTCGGACAGATCCGCCGCAAGCGTCACCAACTGCCGTGAACCCAGGCCGAATTCCGCGACCGGACGATCTGGGGCGACGGCCGACGGGGGGAGCCCGGCCGCCTCGGCGACGGCCGACGTCAACCACGCCCGCACGTCCTCGGAGGTCGTCGCGGGCGTCTCGGGGGACTGGTTCGGGGACTCGTTCGCAGGCATCTGGGCAGGTGTCCTCGTGAACTCGGGCTCAGGTGGATGCCGTACGGCCGCCACGGCGGAGCGCACGGGGTACGGCTGACGCCGCCGACGTGCGGCGGACGGGGGACGGCAAACGGGGGACGGCGGACGGCCAGATGGCGAACTCGGCCTGTTCCGGCGGGTTTCGGGGCGTACGGGTGACGAACGGCGTCACCTACGGGCAGCGAATGCCCGCACCCGATACGCGCCTCGATGCGGGGACCGCGCACGGTGGAGCGGCCCGGCGCACGTCACATGACGACCAGGGAACCCCCGACGGCACGTGCGGACGCGCGGTCGGCGGCCGCCGTCATCCCGAAGCGGGCGCGCCCACTGGGGAGAGGGTGCCTTCGAGGTACGCCGTCCGGGTGGCGCGGCGCTGGATCTTCCCGCTGGACGTCTTCGGAATGCTGCCGGGGTGGACCAACACCACATCACGCACCGGCAGGCCGTGGGCCTCCCCGATCGCGCCGCGGATCAGGCCGACGATCTTCTCCGACTCGCCGAGCGCCTCCGGGGCCGTCTCGGCGACGACGACGGGCTGCTCGCCCTCCTCCTCCCCGGCGTCCACGGAGAAAGCGGCGGTACAGCCGGGCCGCAGCGACCAGTGGGACATCTCCGCGGACAGTTCCAGGTCCTGGGGGTAGTGGTTGCGGCCGCCGATGACGAGCAGGTCCTTCAGACGGCCGGTGACGAAGAGTTCTCCGTCCCGCAGGAATCCGAGGTCGCCGGTGCGCAGGAAGTGACCTTCACGGTCCTTCAGCGTGGCCCGGAACGTCTGCCGGGTCGCGAGGGCGTTGCGCCAGTAGCCCTTGGCGACGCCCGCGCCGGCGACCCAGATCTCACCGACCTCGCCCTCGGGCAGTTCCTCCTGCCGCTCGGGGTCGGCGATGATCACGGTGGTGCCGGGGCCCGTCCGGCCGGAGCCGACCGCCGCCGCGTCCGCCGCGCCGTCGTGCGACCCGGTCCCCGGAGGCTCGGCCAGGGTGGGCGGGGCCTGTACGGAGCCGCCGGTGACGATCAGGGTGGCCTCCGCCAGCCCGTAGCACGGGTAGAGGGCCTCCCGGCGGAGTCCCGCGGCGGCGAAGGTCTCGGTGAACCGGCGCAGTGTGGCGGCCCGCACCGGTTCCGCGCCGTTGAAGGCGACCCGCCAACGGCTCAGGTCGAGGCCGTCGAGGAGTTCGGGCGTCGCGTGCTTCAGGCACAGCTCGTAGGCGAAGTTGGGGCCGCCGCTGGTGTGCGCGCGGTAGTGGCTGACCGCCTTCGGCCAGCGCTCGGGCCGGTGCAGGAAGTGCAGCGGCGAGAAGAACGTGGCGGTCACGCCGAGGTACACCGCGTTCAGGACCGGGCCGATGAGTCCCATGTCGTGGTAGACGGGAAGCCAGCTGACGAAGAGTTCGTGGCCGTATTCCTCGATCACCTCGGGGGTGTGACCCATCCGCTCCGTGATGACCCGCTCGTTGTCCAGAAGGTTCGCGTGGGTCACCATCACACCGCGCGGGGCGGAGGTGGATCCGGAGGTGTACTGGAGGAAGGCGACGGAGTCGGCGGTGAGTTCGGGTTCGCGCCAGGAGCCGGCCGCTTCGTCGGGGATGTCCTCGGTCGCGACGCAGGTGATCCCGGCCAGTTCCGGCAGGTGCTCCGCCATGCCGGCCAGGGCGGCCATCACGTCACGGCCGCCGAGGATCACCTTGGCGTCCGCGTCGGCGATCAGGCGCTTCGTCCGGAGGAGGGCACGGTGGTTCTGCGACCGTCCCTGTGGAGGTACGCCCGGCACGGCGACGACTCCGGCCGAAAGGCAGCCCAGATAACCGGACATGAACTCGAGTCCGGGTGGATAGAGCAGCATCGCGCGGGAACCGGCCAGGCCGCGTTCCTGCAACCAGGCGGCGACGGCCCGGGACCGCTCGGCCAGGCGTCCGTAGGAGATGTCCTGGACCTCTCCGTCGCAGTCGCCCGTGACGAGATACCGGTAGGCGGTCCGGTCAGGCTGTCGGGAGGCGTGCGCGGTCAGTAAATCGACCAGGGAACGAGCCATATGAGGTGTCTCACCTGTTCGGATGAGTAAGCGAGAAAACTGGAGTTCGAAGGCCGCGTCACAGATACGCGCAGATGCCGTGTCCGCCTGGCCCCCTTGCCAGAACGTCCGTCTCGACCAACCCGCCCGAGGAGTGACGGAACTGCCTTCCGCCCGCTCCCCGCGACCCCCGTGCGACTTGCTACCAACGAGTAGGACGATAGCAAGAGTTATCGCTCGGACCGGTGTAACCCCGAGTACAAATCGTGGAATTGCACGGTCCACCCACCGAACACCGTTCCCGGACAGCTGAATTGGCTGGTGTGCGCCGGGAAGGAAGTGAATATGTGTGTCGCGTCACCTACTTCGAACAATGTCCCGCTCATCGACAACGCGGGAATGCGGCCGGTGCCGCTCCGCCACTCGCACACCACCCGGCCGTCGCCACACCCACGGTCGCGACCCTGGTTCCGGACAAGAGTGAGGCGGACCGCGCGATGCGCGGCCCGCCGAATACCCTCGCCCTCGAGGAATTACTGGCTGACGTTGATGGCCTGACCGGCACCCGAGTCCGCCACCGACCACGAGGAGTGGTCGTTGAGCGCGGCCGACTCGTTGTGCGCGGAGATGTTGGCGACGTGCTTGGTGACGTTCACCGTCTTGCCGATGCTGAACTTCAGCCGACCCAGGGCCTCACGGCCCGGCAGCAGCTCCGCCGACTCGGCGTCCAGTTCACGAGGATCCATCATGATCAATTCCCCCTAAGGAATCGGTGCCTTGTGCTCGTCGGGCGCGGTCAGGTTCCCCCCGGGCCGTGCCCAACTCCGTCGGACGAACTGTCCAACGAGATTGGACACTAGGCGACGGGACGCCCGCGCCGCAAGGGATTCAAGGGGGACGACAGGGATTGGACGGGAGTTCGAATAGACCACCCCCATCCCTGACCGTCACCTCGATCCTCCCGCCACCCCGCTCCCCCTCCTCCCGTGATTGCCGCGCGAACGGTCTTGCCGCAGCTCAGCCACCCCCTTACCGTGAGTTTGTGCCGAAAATAAACAAAACCCGAACGCGCAACGTGGCGCCGGGCAACGGCAAGGACCTCACCCGCCTCCGTATCGCCCTGACCGCCTTCTTCGCCCTCGACGGGTTCGTCTTCGCCGGGTGGGTCGTCCGTATCCCCGCCATCAAGGAGCAGACCGGCGCCTCGGCGAGCACGCTCGGGCTCGCGCTGCTCGGGGTATCGGCCGGCGCGGTGATCACGATGACGCTCACCGGAAGGCTGTGCCGCCGGTTCGGCAACCACCCGGTGACCGTCGTCTGTGCCGTCATCCTCTCGCTGAGCGTGGCACTGCCGCCGCTCACGCACTCCGTGGCCGCCTTGGGCGTCGTGCTCCTGGTGTTCGGCTCGGCCTACGGCGGGATCAACGTCGCGTTCAACAGCGCCGCCGTCGACCTGGTGGCCGCGCTGCGCCGGCCGATCATGCCCAGCTTCCACGCGGCGTTCAGTCTGGGCGGCATGATCGGCGCGGGCCTCGGCGGAGTCGTCGCGGGATCGCTGTCCCCCACTCGCCATCTGCTGGGACTGACCTTCGTCGGCCTGTTGGTGACCGCGGTCGCGGGGCGCGTCCTGTTGCGTGAGGCGGCTCCGGCGGCACCGGACCGTCCGGACCACGACGACGCCCATGCGGCACCGGACCGCACGCCCCACGACGACGCCCCCGCCCACGCGGCACCGGACCGCACGCCTCACGACCACGCCCACGTCCACGCGGCACCGGACCGCACGCCTCACGACCACGCCCACGCGGCACCGGGGAGCCTGCGTCCCGCCAACGCGCGGGTACGCCGTCGCACGGACCCCCGCGTCCGGGTGCTGGTGCTCGTCTTCGGCGTGATCGCCCTGTGCACGGCGTACGGCGAGGGAGCCCTGGCCGACTGGGGAGCGCTCCACCTCGAACAGGATCTCGACGCCCATCCCGGTGTCGCGGCCGCCGGCTACTCCTGCTTCGCGCTCACCATGACGATCGGCCGGCTCAGCGGGACGGCGCTGCTGGAGCGACTCGGACGGACCCGGATCCTGGTGGTGGGCGGTGCGACGGCCGCGGCCGGCATGCTGCTCGGGTCGCTCGCCCCCTCCGCGTGGGCCGCGCTCCTCGGATTCGCCGTCACGGGGCTCGGCCTCGCCAACATCTTCCCCGTCGCCATCGAACGCGCGGGCGCCCTGGCCGGACCCGGTGGAGTCGCCGCCGCGTCCACACTCGGCTACGGCGGCATGCTCCTCGGGCCGCCCGCCATCGGGTTCATGGCCGACTGGTTCTCCCTGCCCACGGCGCTCACCAGCGTGGCCGCGCTGGCGGCCGTGGCCGCCGCCATCGGCTTCACGACCCGCCGGGTCGCGGTGGGCTGACGCCGGCCGGTGCGTCCCTGAGGACACCGGCCGCCTCTCGGGCTCCCACCGCCCGAGACCCGGGTGCCGAGGCGCGGGAGGGCGCGGGAGGGCGCCCGTCGTGCGACGGGCCGGCGTCCCACGAGCGCCACGGGGGAGGCGGCGCACCGGCCCTTCGGACGCCAATACGTGCGACGGCGGTGTCGAGGTCGGCAGCCTCGTCGGCGGACCGGGAGACGCCGGTCGGCCAGGTGTTCCCCTCCGGCCGCTCACGGCGCCTGCTGCCGGGCCCCGGCACGATCCACGGGGTGCCGGACGAGCGGCTGGGCGAGCAGCCCGGCGAGCGGCGCCCGTCCTCGGTCGGCGACCTCTCCGCCGGTTTCGAGGCCGCGGCCCTGCCCGCGGACCCCGGCCCAGCCCAGCCCAGCCCAGCCCAGCCCAGCCCTCACCAGCTACGATGCCGCCCCCGCACCCCGTCCGCCGACGGCCTCGGCCTCCTCACCGCCGCCTGGACCGTGGTCGAACGGACGCCGCGAACCGACGGTCGGACACCCTCGTGAACCTCTCCTCGCCGTGCGGTTCGTCCGGCAGACTCACCGCATGGACGTTCAGGAATTCGTGAAGACCCTCGACGCGGAAGGCCGCTCGCTGGCGGCGGCTGCCGAGCGGGCGGGACCCGATGCCGAGGTGGCGACCTGTCCGGGCTGGCAGGTGCGGGATCTCGTACGGCACACGGGCATGGTGCACCGCTGGGCGAGGGCGTTCGTCACCGAGGGGCACACCGCGTATCTGCGGGACGGCGGGCTGCCCGACCTCGACGGCGCCGAACTCCTGGCCTGGTTCCGCGACGGCCACCGCCGGCTCGTCGACAGCCTCGCCTCCGCGCCGTCGGACGTGGAGTGCTGGAGCTTTCTGCCCGCTCCCTCGCCGCTCGCCTTCTGGGCCCGGCGACAGGCGCACGAGACGACCGTGCACCGCGTCGACGCACAGTCCGCGCTCGACGGGACGCCGGGTGCGATCGCCCCGGACTTCGCGGTGGACGGGATCGACGAGTTGCTGCGCGGCTTCCACGGCCGGACGCGGAGCAAGGTACGCGCACAGGCGCCCTGCGTGCTGCGGGTGCGGGCCTCGGACGCCGACGCGGCGTGGACCCTGCGGCTGTCACCCGAACCGCCCGTGAGCGAGCGGGGCCCGGCTCGGGGTGCGCGGCAGGACGAGGACTCTGACGTCGACTGCGAGGTGTCCGGTCCCGCCGCGCGGCTCTACCTGGCGCTGTGGAACCGGCTGCCGTTCCCGACGGTCACCGGCGACAGCTCACTCGTGGCGCTGTGGCGGGAGACGTCCGCGGTCACCTGGAGCTGATCCGGGCGGTTCGGTCGTCACCGGCGGTCGGGTCGCCCGCCAACATCCGCCCGAGCACCGCGCGTTGCAGCGGCTGCACCTCACGGTGCAGGTCGAACCCCTTGGGCGTGAGGGACACCCGCACCCCCCGCCGGTCCTCCTGGCACATGCCCCGTGTCACGAGGCCGTCCTTCTCCAGTCGGGCCACCAGCCGGGACAGCGCGCTCTGGCTCAGATGCACGCGGTCGGAGATCTCCTGGACGCGGTAGGAGCAGGCGGCGCCGTCGGCCTCTGCGTCACCGGCCAGCACGTCGAGCACTTCGAAGTCGCTTGCGCCCAGGCCGTGTCGGTGCAGCACACGGTCGACCTCGCACAGGGTGCGCGCATGCACCGCGAGGATGTCGCGCCACTGGTCCACGAGCGCCTGCTCGGCCTTCTCCGCCGCCATGAGCGCACGGTAGCAAAGAATCCCCTTTGTTGCATCGGCATTAAATGCATTTGCATTGAATGCATGTGCATGTACTCTCTCCGTCATGACCTCCCCGCTCACCGCCCCCGTGTCCCTGGGACGCTGGACCCCCCGACTGTGGGGCACCCTGCTGGTGCTCTGCGCCGCGATGTTCCTGGACGCGCTTGACGTGTCGATGGTCGGCGTCGCCCTGCCCTCCATCGGCTCCGAACTCCACCTCTCCACCTCGACGCTGCAATGGATCGTCAGCGGCTACATCCTGGGATACGGCGGACTGCTCCTGCTCGGCGGACGCACCGCCGACCTGCTGGGCCGCCGACAGGTCTTCCTCGTGGCCCTGGGAGTCTTCGCACTCGCCTCACTGCTCGGCGGACTCGTCGACTCGGGCCCGCTGCTGATCGCCAGCCGCTTCATCAAGGGCCTGAGCGCGGCGTTCACCGCGCCGGCTGGCCTGTCGATCATCACCACGACCTTCCCCGAGGGCCCGCTGCGCAACCGAGCCCTGTCGATCTACACCACCTGCGCCGCCACCGGCTTCTCGATGGGCCTCGTCCTGTCCGGCCTGCTCACCGAGGCCAGCTGGCGGCTGACCATGCTGCTGCCCGCGCCCATCGCGCTTCTCGCACTCCTCGTCGGCATGAAGCTCCTGCCGCGCAGCGAACGGGAGAAGGACCACAACGGCTACGACATCCCGGGCGCGGTTCTCGGCACGGCATCGATGCTGCTGCTTGTGTTCACCGTCGTCCAGGCACCGCAGGCCGGCTGGGCCTCGGCCCGCACGCTGCTGTCCTTCCTCGCGGTCGCCGTCCTGCTCACGGTCTTCGTCCGCGTCGAGCGGCGCTCACCCGGACCTCTGATCCGGCTCGGGGTGCTGCGCTCCGGCGGTCAGATCAGGGCCCAGCTCGGCGCGATGGCGTTCTTCGGCTCGTACGTCGGGTTCCAGTTCCTGGTCACGCTCTACATGCAGTCGCTGCTCGGGTGGTCGGCGCTGCACACCGCGCTCGCCTTCCTTCCCGCGGGCGCGCTGGTCGCGCTCTCGTCGACCAAGGTCGGCGCCGTGGTGGACCGTTTCGGTACCCCTCGGCTGATCGCCGCGGGCTTCGCGCTGATGGTGGTCGGCTACGCGCTGTTCCTGCGCGTCAGCCTCGACCCGGTGTACGCGTCGGTGATCCTGCCCACGATGCTGCTGATCGGCGCGGCCTGTGCGCTGGTCTTCCCGTCGCTCAACATCCAGGCCACCAACGGCGTCGACGATCACGAGCAGGGCATGGTCTCGGGCCTGCTCAACACCTCGGTCCAGGTGGGCGGCGCCATCTTCCTGGCGATCGTGACGGCGGTCGTCACCGCGAACTCCTCCGAGGGCTCCTCCCCGCAGGCCGTCCTCGACAGCTACCGGGCCGGCCTGCTCGTGGTCACGGGCATCGCCCTGGCGGGTCTGCTGATCACCCTGCCGGGTCTGCGGACGCGGCGTCCGCGGGGGTCCGTCGTGGTCGCCACGTCCGCCCCTCAGCCGTCGCAGGAGACGTCACAGGAGGCGTCGCAGGAGCGGGTGCCGGTCCGCGACTGATCCGATGCGCGGGCCCCACCCAGGCCACCCGGCTCACCGGGCCACCGTCGCCCGGTTCCAACCGGGCCACCGTCGCCCCGTCTCCACCGGGCCACCATCGCCCCGGCTCCACCGACCGACGAGCCTCCGGTTCGAACCGATTCGTCCCGTTCCGCACTCAACTCGACGCGCCCGGCCGGGCATTCCTTGCCCGCCGGGCGCGCCGCACGGACACTTGTCGGATGAGACCAACACGTACACAGGACCAACGGGACGCGATCACCGTGGAAATCGGGTACGCGTTGCTCAGCGCGGCGTTCGTGGCGGCGCTCGCGTTGGGAGCGGTGTCCGGCCCCGCGCTGCTGTTCCATCTCCCCCTAGCCGTCGAGAAGTTCCTGATCACCTCGGGGATAATGCTGGCCGTGGCGCTCTTCGCCGTACGTGTGGTCACCGTACTGATCCGCTTCGGGCGCGCGGCCGGCGCTCAGCCCAGCCACCCCGGCCGTACCAGCCCCGACTCGTAGGCCATCACGACCAGTTGGGCCCGGTCGCGGGCTCCGAGCTTCACCATGGTCCGACTGACGTGGGTCTTGGCGGTGAGCGGGCTGACGACAAGTCGCCTCGCGATCTCGTCGTTGGACAGACCGATACCGACCAGCGCCATCACCTCCCGTTCCCGCTCCGTGAGCTGGACGAGGAGGCCGGCCGCCGCGGGTTCCTTCGACCGGGCCGCGAACTCGGAGATGAGCCGCCGTGTCACCCCCGGCGACAGCAGCGCGTCGCCCTCGACCACCGCCCTTACCGCGCGCAGGAGTTCGTCCGGCTCGGTGTCCTTGACGAGGAAACCGGAGGCGCCGGAGCGGATCGCCTCGAAGACGTACTCGTCCAGCTCGAAGGTGGTGAGCATCACCACCTTGACGTCCTTGAGCTCCTGGTCGCCGGTGATGCGGCGGGTCGCGGACAGCCCGTCCAGCACCGGCATGCGGATGTCCATCAGAACGACGTCGGGCCGCAGTGCGCGCACCTTGCGCAGCGCCTCGTCGCCGTCGGCCGCCTCACCGGCCACCTCCAGGTCCGCCTGTGCGTCGAGCAGCGCCTTGAAGCCTGCCCTGACCAGTGACTGGTCGTCGGCGAGCAGTACGCGGATCACCGGTCCTCCTTGACCTGCAGGGGCAGTACGGCCACTACGCGGAAGCCGCCGTCGTCACGCGCGCCCGCCTCGATCGTGCCACCGAGCGCGGCGGCCCGCTCCCGCATGCCGGCCAGCCCGTGCCCGCTGCCGCCCGCGTCGGCGTCGGTCCCGGGTCCGTCGTCGTCGACGCGCAGCCGCAGCGCGTCCCCGGACGGCTCGATCCGCACGCGCGCGTGCCGCGATCCCGAGTGCCGTACCACATTGGTGAGGGCCTCCTGAACGATCCGGAACGCGGCGAGGTCGATGCCCGGTGGAAGCTTCGGGGGGGTGCCACGGACCTCGACGGCCAGGCCGGCGGCCGCCGCCTGCTCGACGAGCTCGGGGAGCCGGTCGAGTCCGGGAGCCGGAGCCCGCGGCGCGTCTCCGGGGGCACGCAGGGTGGCGAGTACCTGCCGGACCTCGCCGAGCGCCTCCTTGCTCGCCTCCTTGATGGTGGTGAGCGCCGAGCGCGCCTGCTCCGGGTCGGAGTCGAGCAGCGCGAGGCCGACACCCGCCTGGACATTGATCACCGAGATGCAGTGCGCCAGGACGTCGTGCAGTTCGCGGGCGATCCGCAGCCGCTCCTCGTCGGCGCGACGCGCCGCGGCCTGCGCGCGCTCGGCGCGGTCGCGGGCCCACTGCTCCCGGCGGACGCGCACCAGTTCCGAGACCGCCACGATCGCCACGCCCCAGGTGGCGACGCCGATCTCCCGGGTCCAGGAGACCTCCCGGTCGCCCGTCGGCGGCAGCCAGTGGTAGAGCCAGTGCGCCATGAGCAGATGGCCGAGCCAGAGCATGCCGATGGCCGCCCACGCCGCTCGGCGGTGTCCCGTGACGACCGCGCCGAAGCAGCCGACGGCCACCGTGACGAAGACGGGCCCGTACGGGTATCCGGCTCCCAGGTAGACCAGGGTCACCGCGGCCGTACCGAAGGCGACGAGCACCGGACTCCGTTGCCGCCACAGCAGCAGACCGCACCCCACGAGCAGCAGCGCCCGCGCGAAGGGGTCCAGCGCCGCGCGGTCTCCCCCTTGGGCGTGCGCGGCGAACTGCGAGCCGGCGAGCACGAGGACGGTCAGGAGCAGAGTGGAGCGCCAGGGCAGACGGCCCGCGCGCGCCTCGGAATCCCCCGGATCCCCACCGGTCCGACCCTGCGGCCCGGTCCACTCCGGGGGCCCGTGCCGCCACCACGGCGGTCCACCGCCCCACCCCGGGGACCTGGGGGTTCGCTGCTCTTCCATGACGGCCACGCTAGACGGCACCGGCCGCCGACGGCGTCAGCCGGGCGAGGTGATCACACGTACTCCCCACGGAGTAGCGCCGCCTCCCTCAGGAGCCTGCCCGGCCACCCTTTCCGCCCGTTGCCCCCGCCTCCGGGTACACGAGTCCCACACCGTGGGCGAGCTGGTCCGCCGCGTGCCGGAAGAACTCCTCCCGGTCCTCGACGACCGTGTTGAACTGCCCGAAGACCTCGAACCCGATCAGGCCGTAGAGCTGCGACCAGGCGGCCACGAGTGCCACGACGGCCTCGGACGGGAGGTCGGGAGCGAGGTCGGCGGCCATCCGCCGCGCCTCCGCCCGCAGCGCGGCTGGCAGCGGGGTGCGGGCCACGCCCTTGCCCTGGTAGGCGTCACGGACGATCCCGATCAGAAGCAGCCCCACGCGGGAGGCGGCCGGGACCGTGGTCTGCGGCGCGGTGTATCCGGGCACGGGCGAACCGTAGATGAGCGCGTACTCGTGCGGATGCTCCAGCGCCCAGTGGCGCGCCGCCACGCAGACCGTGATCCAGCGCTCGCGCGGGCCGGCTGTCACGACCTCGGCATGCGCCGTCTCGGCGCTCTCGCCGAGGGAGTCGTAGGCGTCGATGATGAGCGCGGTCAACAGGTCGTCGCGGCTGGGGAAATAGCGGTAGAGCGCGGAGGAGGCCATACCCAGTTCGCGGGCCACGGCGCGCAGCGAGAGCTTGGCGGCCCCCTCCTCGGCGAGCTGTCTGCGTGCCTCTTCCTTGATGGCGGCCGTGACCTCGATCCTGGCTCGGGCACGTACTCCTCGTGCGGTCGTCATGGGAGGCAGTCTGCCACGCTTCCAGAGCACTGCACACAAACGAGAGCACTGCTCTTGCTTTGGATCACCGGTCTCATGCAGACTGCTCTCAAGCGAGAGCAGTGCTCACAAAAGCGAGCGGCGCTCTCTCAGTCGATAGGGGTCACCATGTCCACGCATGTCCAGAAGCCCGGCTGGTTCACCGTCAACGTCTTCAACCGCGCCGTGGCCTGGATGACCCGTCGCGGTCTCAGCGTCTGGGGATCCCGGGTCCTGGCCGTCCGCGGCCGCAAGAGCGGTGAATGGCGGACGACTCCGGTCAACCTGCTCACCGTGGACGGGCAGCACTACCTGGTCGCGCCGCGTGGCCACGTCCAGTGGACGCACAACATGCGGGCCGCGGGCGGTGGCGAGCTGCGCCTCGGCAAGGAGGTCGACACGTTCACCGCGACCGAGGTCACCGACGACGACAAGGTCCCGCTGCTGCGCGCGTACCTCAAGCGCTGGAAGGCCGAGGTCGGCGTCTTCTTCAATGGCGTCGGTCCCGACTCCTCCGACGAGGAGTTGCGCCGCATCGCCCCCGACCACCCGGTGTTCCGGGTCCTGGTCGAGAACTGACCGCGGCCGCCCGGGATTTGGCCGGCCCCCGCGTCACCCACGGAGAGGCCCGGCGCGACGCCCTGGCCACCGAAGCCCCCGCGAGCGGAGCCCCGGCCGCCGAGCGACCGTCGGCTGACCGGCCCACGCCCCCTGGGCGTCCGACCCGACGCACTCGGGCCCCGTCCGGCACGCTCAGACCACCGTCCGGCGCACTCAGGCCACCGTCACGGCACACCCCGACCACCCCGACCGCCGGCTCCACGCGCCCACCCGGCCCGACGAGCCGACGCCCACCCAGCCAACCAGCCAACCAGCCAACCAGCCATCATCGATCCGGCGTCCGCGGTCCGTCACGAGCCCGCCACGCCGAGACCTACCCTGCCCGGTTCAGGAGACCCTGGACGTGCCTGGACGTGCCTGGACCGCCGGCCGGTTCACTTGTCGAGTGCGGTGAGGGCGCGCCCGGCCAGCGGGTGGGAGCGCACGAGCTCGCCGAGCGTGGTCGAGCCGCGCGTGATCCGCGCGAACGCGTTCCAGGCGGGCCGGAAGCTTGTCAGGACCGCGTGCAGGGTGCCCGGCTGCCGCTCGAAAGCGGTGAGCATGCGCTTGCCGACGCTCATCTCGACGCCGAGCCCGGCCTTGATGGCGAAGGCGTAGTTGAGCGCCTGGCGTCGGGTGTCCACCGCGTCGTGCGCCTCGGCGATCCGGACCGCCCACTCCCCCGCCAGCCGCCCGGAGCGCAGCGCGAAGGAAATGCCCTCGCGCGTCCACGGCTCCAGGAGTCCCGCCGCGTCCCCGCACACGAGCACCCGCCCGCGCGACAGCGGCGAGTCGTCGGCACGGCAGCGCGTCAGGTGGCCCGAGGAGACGCTCGGCTCGAACCCGGCCAGCCCGAGCCGGGCGATGAAGTCCTCCAAGTACCGCTTGGTGGCCGCGCCTTCGCCGCGGGCGGAGATCACACCGACGGTGAGGGTGTCGCCCTTGGGAAACACCCAGCCGTAACTGCCGGGCATGGGGCCCCAGTCGATCAGGACCCGCCCCTGCCAGTCCTCGGCGACGGTCCCCGGCACCGGGATCTCCGCCTCCAGGCCGAGGTCGACCTGGTCCATCTTCACCCCGACATGGGCCCCTATGCGGCTGGCGCTGCCGTCCGCGCCGACCACCGCACGCGCCAGCACCGCCTCGCCGCCCTGCAGCACGACGGCGACGGTGCGCCGGTCCGGCACGGCCGACCCGTGCTGCTCGACCCGCGAGACCGTGACGCCCGTACGCAGCTCCGCGCCCGCCTTCTGCGCGTGCTCGACGAGCTGCTGGTCGAACTCGGGCCGGTTGATCAGCCCGAACAGCATCTGCTTGGAGCGCCGGGTACGGGTGAACTTGCCGTCCAGCGAGAACGTGACCGCGTGCACACGGTCTCTCAGCGGCAGCTCGAAGCCGGGTGGCAGCGCGTCGCGCGAGGGGCCGATGATTCCGCCGCCGCACGTTTTGTAGCGCGGCAGCTCCGCCTTCTCCAGCAGCAGGACGCTGCGTCCCGCGACCGCTGCCGCATAGGCGGCCGAGGCGCCCGCTGGCCCCGCGCCGACCACGACGACGTCCCACACCATCTGTCCGTCGTCCGCCGAAGAGTTCTCGCTGCTCACGATGGTCTACTGCTCCCAGTCCAGCCGTCTGCCGCACCTGTCCCCCGCATCCTACGGTGGACGTCGCCGCAGGCCACTGTGGGAGGATCGGCACCGTATGCGACCTGCACACCAGTGCGCGTGTACGCACCACCCGGTCACCCGTACACAGAAGTACAACGTCGCACCCACAAGGAGCGTGCCCATGTCGTCGAATCCGGTCGCCGAGACCGTCGCCTCGCTGATGCCCGTGGCAAAGGCGGAGCTCACCGAACTGGTGGCCTTCAAATCGGTGGCGGACTTCGGCCAGTACCCGCGCGTCGAGAGCGAGGGCGCGGCCAACTGGATCGCCGATACCCTTCGTGCCGAGGGCTTCCAGGACGTGGCACTGCTCGACACCCCGGACGGGACGCAGTCGGTCTACGGTTTCCTGCCCGGGCCCGAGGGCGCGCGGACGGTCCTGCTGTACGCGCACTACGACGTGCAGCCGCCGCTGGACGAGGCCGCCTGGGCCTCTCCGCCGTTCGAGCTGACGGAGCGGGACGGCCGTTGGTACGGGCGCGGGACCGCCGACTGCAAGGGCGGCCTGGTCATGCACCTCCTCGCGCTGCGCGCGCTGAAGGCGAACGGTGGCGTTCCGGTGAGCGTCAAGGTCATCGTCGAGGGTTCGGAGGAACAGGGCACGGGCGGTCTCGAGCGGTACGCCGAGGAGCACCCTGAGCTGCTGGCCGCGGACACCATCGTCATCGGCGACGTCGGCAACTTCCGGCTCGGTCTGCCCACGGTCACCTCGACGCTGCGCGGAATGACCCTCGTACGTGTCCGGATCGACACCCTCGAAGGCAACCTGCACTCGGGGCAGTTCGGCGGCGCGGCACCGGACGCGCTCGGCGCGCTGATCCGGGTCCTGGACTCACTGCGCGCGAAGGACGGTTCGACGACGGTGGACGGACTGACCGGTGACGCGCGCTGGGAGGGCCTGCAGTACGACGAGGAGGCGTTCCGCCAGGACGCCAAGGTTCTCGACGGGGTCGAGCTGATCGGCTCCGGTTCGGTCGCCGACCGCATCTGGGCCCGTCCGGCCGTCACGGTCCTCGGCATCGACTGCCCGCCCGTCGTCGGGGCCACTCCGTCCGTGCAGGCGGGTGCCCGTGCGCTGGTCAGCCTCCGGGTGCCGCCGGGCACGGACGCGGCCGAGGCGACCAAGCTGCTGCAGGCCCACCTGGAGGCGCACACGCCGTGGGGCGCGCGGGTGAG
The DNA here is from genome assembly GCF_042887295.1 of Streptomyces sp. NPDC057950. Taxonomy (NCBI): domain Bacteria; kingdom Bacillati; phylum Actinomycetota; class Actinomycetes; order Kitasatosporales; family Streptomycetaceae; genus Streptomyces; species Streptomyces sp. NPDC057950. The sequence goes on along the minus strand of NZ_JBHVPP010000001.1, from coordinate 435,689 downwards.
CACCGAGCAGATCGGGCAGGGCCAGCCCTTCCGCGCCGACACCTCCAGCCCCGCGTACTCGGCGATGGCGGAGGCGATGGCGGCCGCGTACCCGGGCGAGAAGATGCAGTCGGCGGGCCAGGGCGGCTCCATCCCGCTGTGCAACACGCTGGCCTCGCTCTACCCGCGGGCGGAGATCCTCCTCATAGGGCTGAGCGAGCCGGAGGCACAGATCCACGCGGTGAACGAGAGTGTCTCGCCCGACGAGTTGGAGCGTCTGTCGGTCACGGAGGCGCTGTTCCTGCAGAAGTACGCGGCGAGCTGAGCACTGCCGGGAGGGGGAGCGCCTCACGGCGAGGCGCGCCCCTCACCACACGTCGGGCGACGGCAGAGCGCCGTGCGCGATGCGCGGGGTCGCGGGCGGGTCAGCCGCGCCCGGCGGTGGGAGCCCGTATCTTCGGCTGATCGGCCGTCAACTCGCGCAGTGCGCACCGGACTCGGCCGGCTCAGCCGACCGGGACGCCGGCCTCCAGATACAGTGCGGCGCCGCGTTCACGCGCCCGAAGCGCCCAACGCAGCCGCTCGTAGCGCACCGGGGGCAGCAGGTCGGCCGCCTCCTGTTCGGTGACGAAGCGCCAGGCACGCAACTCCGGTCCCGGCAGCAGCAGTCGGCGGGCCTCGTCGGAGCCGAGCAGGCCGCCGTCGTAGAGGAGGCGCAGACCGCCGTAACCGGGCGGCGCGGGCGGTTCCCAGTCGACGACGAGCAGGCCGGGGACGTCGTCGAGCCGTATGCCGGTCTCCTCGGCGACCTCGCGCATGCCCGCACGGGCGGGGGCCTCGCCGGACTCGACGACGCCGCCGGGAAACTCCCAGCCGGCCTTGTACGTCGGGTCGACGAGCAGCACCCGGTCCCGCTCGTCGAAGAGGAGCACGCCCGCGGCGACGGTCTCGGAGGTGGGTTCGGGGGTCTGCACGATGTCGCAGGCGGCCACGCCACCGGTGCGGACCGCCTCGGCGATGCGCAGTGCGGTGTCGTACGGGGTCAGGGCGCTGGTGTCGACGGGGTGGGCGTCGGCGGTGAGCCAGGAAGCGAGCGCCGTGCGGTAGGGCTCGATGTGGTCGTAGCACCACTGGCGCATCCGTATCTCGCCGTCCGGCAGGTCCCCGGGTATCTCCCGGCTCGCGATGCGCTCGCGCAGGATCGTTTCCGCCGGAGCGAGGAGGACATGGCGCACCTCGATCCGGCGCGAGGCGAGGCCGCCGAAGATCTCGTCGCGGTACTCCTGACGCAGGAGGGTCATGGGAACCACGAGGACGCCGCCGAGCTCCGCGAGCATGGCGGCCGCGGTGTCGACCACCAGGCGCCGCCAGATCGGCAGGTCCTGGAAGTCGCCGACCTCGGCGAGGTGCTTGGGCGGCAGCAGTTTCGTGAGCCCGCCGCCGATGACCTCGGGGTCGAAGAGCGTGCTGTTCGGGATCAGGTCGATCAGTTCCCGTGCGGTGGTGGTCTTCCCCGCACCGAACGCACCGTTGATCCAGACGATCACGGTTCCCCCTCTTCTGTTGGCCCCCTGTGGCTTGCCCGCTCCACCCTGCCACGGAAACCAGCCCATGATGAGGGAGCCGAACGGCGCGTCGCCGACCCCCTGTCGCTGGGGCACCGGCGCCGCGCGCGTGCTGCTTCGGCTCAGGCGTTCCGGTCCTGCGCTCAGCCCTTCCGGTCCGGTGCGGAGTCGTCCGCGGCCAGGCTGTCGCTGCTGAGCGTGTGGTCGACGGAGCTGAGCGTGTCGTCGACGTGCAGGTCGCCGAGGGCAGTGCCGTCGAGGGCGTGGGACGGGGTGATCGCCGCGACGACGAACCCGGTGGCGAGGGAGGCGATGGCCAGCATGCTGCGCTTCTTCATGCCCGGTTCAACTACGAAAACGGCGACGGGTCACGGTCCGGTGACGACAAGTCACGGCTCGCTCACGCGAACCTCGCTCGCCTCTGCCGGACGGATCAACTCAACGCCCGTCATTCCAGGCCGAAAACTCCAGCTCGCGTACGTGTCGGGGACCCGGACCACGGTTGCCATCCCGACCGCGCCGGGGGCCGCGTGGGCCGCGAATGAGGAGTTACCGCCTGAGGCGCTCCCCGGAACCGCCCGTCCGTCACAACGGTCGATGACCGTCGGCCGGAGAACACGTCGTGTGCGGTTTCGTATCCTGTCCGTGCGTTCCGTCCGCATCGGTACCACTTGGGGGAATACGTGCGCACCCGGATCATCAGTGCCGTCCTGCTCACGGTAGGCGTCGGCGGTGTCGTCGCCTGTCAGCCGACGGACGACGGCAAGGCCAACGGCACTTCGGCGCCGACCGCCGCGGCTTCGTCACCGAAGGACGACAAGCCGACCACGGCCGAACGGAAAGCGGTGCCCGACTTCGTCGGTATGGGCCTGCAGTCCGCTCAGGACAAGGCGCAGAAGCAGGGCTTCCGCTCGCTGAGGTCGCACGACTCGCTCGGCCGGGACCGCCACCAGATCCTCGACCGGGACTGGAAGGTCTGCTCACAGAACGTGAGAGCCGGTACGACTACCGGCACCGGCACGACACTGGACTTCGGTTCGGTGAAGCTCGCCGAGACATGCCCGTCGAAGGACGTGACGGCGCCGTCCACGGCGGGCGGGAGGATTCCGGACTTCACGGGGAAGTCCGTGAAGGCGGCACGGGCCGCGCTCGACCCGGGCACGTCCTTCACGGTCAAGGACGCTTCCGACGCACGGCGTTGGATCCTGGTCGAGAGCAACTGGAAGGTGTGCACCCAGTCTCCGGCCGCCGGCACCGCACTCCGCGGCCGACCGGTGGAACTCACAGCGGTCAAGTTCGACGAGTCCTGCTAGGGCGGTTGCCAGATTCCCGCCTGCGATCCCTCGGCCGATGCCCTGGCGGGTCTCCGCCACTTCGGCCCCCGGAACGAACTCTTCACCGGCAGGGCCTGACCCGCTGCCCGAGTGCCCCCTCGGCAGACGTCGGGGCGCCACGACAGGAAGGACGGAGGCCGAGGCCCGCACCCCTCGGCCGGCCAGGACCGCACTCGGCGAACGGCTGCGGCGTCCCGGGGTCAAGGCGCCCGGCTCGGCATGATTTTCGCCGGGACCTCCGATGTCCCGCAGCGCCTTCGGACCCGGCAATGCCCTCCGGGCGCTGACCGCCGCGCGCACCCCCTCGGGACACCTTCCAACACAACCGAACGTGCGACTCGGGGCTCACCATCAAGCCGGCGCGTCGTCACTGGTTCTGACGGGGAATCGGACAGTTCTCGCCCTCCTCTTCCAACAGAGTCAGACACGTCCTACCGTAAACGCGCACACTTGTCGCGGACATGCAGACAGGCTCGTCTTTCGCGAGTTCGGAGGAACGTAACGATGCGTCACCTTCACACCCGCACCACCCGCAGCAGATTGGTCGGAGCACTCGTCGCAGGACTGTTGTGTACGACCGGCCTCGCCGCGCCGGCCCTGGCCACCCCCGTCACGGGCCCGGTCGCCCCCGACCCGGCCGACGGTCTCGCCCTCACCCCGCCGATGGGCTTCAACAACTGGAACTCCACGCACTGCCGCGAGGAGTTCAACGAGACCATGGTCAAGGGGATCGCCGATCTCTTCGTCGAGAAGGGCCTCAAGGACGCCGGTTACCAGTACGTCAACCTGGACGACTGCTGGGCCCTGCCCTCCCGGGACGCGGACGGCAAACTGGTCCCGGACCCGGCCCGGTTCCCCGACGGGATCAAGGCGGTCGCCGACTACGTGCACGCCAAGGGCCTCAAGCTCGGCGTCTACACCAGCGCGGGCACGAAGACGTGCGACAGCGCGGGCTTCCCCGGCGCCCTCGGCCACGAGTACAGCGACGCCCGGCAGTTCGCGGACTGGGGCGTCGACTACCTCAAGTACGACAACTGCAACAACCAGGGCGTGGACGCCAAGTCGCGCTACACCACCATGCGGGACGCGTTGCGGGCCGCTTCCCGGGAAACAGGGCGCCCCATCGTCTACAGCATCTGCGAGTGGGGAGAGAACAAGCCCTGGGAGTGGGCGTCGGACGTCGGGCAGCTGTGGCGCACGACCGGGGACATCAGCGACAACTGGGGCTCGATGCTGTCGATCCTCAAGCAGAACCTGCCCCTCGCCCCGTACGCCGGTCCCGGGCACTGGAACGACCCGGACATGCTGGAGGTCGGCAACGGCGGGATGACCGACACCGAGTACCGCTCGCACTTCTCCCTCTGGTCGGTCATGGCCGCACCCCTGCTCATCGGCTCCGACCTGCGCAAGGCGACCCCCGCCACCTTCGACATCCTCGCCAACAAGGAAGTCGTGGCGGTCGACCAGGACCCCCTCGGCAAACAGGGCACCGTGCTCTCCTCCGCGGGCGGACGCTGGGTGGTCGCCAAGGAGATGAAGGACGGCAGCCGGGCGGTGGCGCTGTTCAACGAGACCGGCGGCCCACAGCGCATCGCCACCACCGCGGCGGCCGTGGGACTCCCGGCGGCTCCCGCCTACACCCTGCGCGACCTGTGGCAGCACCGGAGCTTCAACACCGCGGGCGGCATCTCCGCGACCGTCCCCGCACACGGCACGGTGCTCGTCCGCGTCGCGGCCGGACGCGGCTGGGCCGCGCAGCCCCCCGCCGTCGAACTCGGCCTGGGAACAGCCCCGTTGGTCGAAGCAGGTGAGCCGGCGACCCTGACGACGACGGTCACCGACCTCGGCCGCACGACGGCACACCGCGTCGCCGTGAAGCTCAGCGGTCCCGCGGACTGGACGATCCGGGCGGCGTCACGCACCACCGCGCCGGCGGTGCCGACCGGCCGTTCGCTGCGCACGAAGTGGCGGCTCACCGTGCCCGAGGGCACCGCCACCGGATCGTACGACCTGACGCTGAAGGCGACGTACCGCTCACCGCACGGCGTACGCGTCGAGACCGTGCTGCCCGTGACGGCCTCCGTGGTCGTGCCTCCTCCCCCGGGCACCTCCTCCCTCGGCGACCTGCCGTGGATGTCGGCGGCCAACGGCTACGGACCCGTCGAGCGCGACACCAGCAACGGCGAGAGCGCCGCGGGCGACGGCCATCCGATCACCCTCGGCGGTGTCGTCCATGCCAAGGGCCTCGGTGTGCACGCCGCGAGCGCCGTCGAGTACTACACGGGCAAGGAGTGCGAGACCGTCACCGCGGACGTCGGGGTCGACGACGAGAAGGGCGACAGGGGCACTGTCGCCTTCGAGATCTGGGCGGACGGCACCGAGGTCGCCTCGACCGGGGTGCTCACCAACGCGATGCCCGCACAGCCCGTCTCGGCCGACGTGAGCGGCGCCGAGGTGGTCCGGCTGGTCGTCACCGACGGGGGTGACGGGATCGACTCGGACCACGCCGACTGGGCCGACGCGCGGCTGGCCTGCTGAGCGGCCGCCCCGGACGACGGGAGGGGCGGTCGGCCACCCGGTCGGCTGAGCGGCTGAGCGGCTTTCCCGGCAGGGGGAGCCGCTCACCGGCCTCCCGACCGTGTGACCGGCCCGTCGACGCCATCAACCCGTCGACGCGGCCGACACACCGACATACCGACGTGACGGACACACCGACGGCCACGCCCACCGGGCCGATCGACCGACCCGAAGGCCGAACGCCCGGATGCCCAGGCGCCCGGATGCCCAGGCGCCCGGGTGCCCCGGTGCCGTGACGACCGGGGCCGACCTGTCACTCCGCCCGTTCGCCCGTCACCGTCACCCGGCCCGTCCCCCGCCCCCGTAATCCGGCCGCAGCAATCAGCCGCCGACCCGCGCGGCCGTCTCGTTCGGCTGCCTGCTGAGTGCGGCAGCCGCCGCGCCGACCAGACCGGCGTCCGTGCCCATCAAGGCGGGCGCCACGGTCAGCCGCCGCACGAAGGACAGCGTCGCGTAGTCGCCCAGCGCCTTGCGCAGCGGGTCGAGGAGCACGTCACCCGCCTTGCCCACACCTCCACCGATGACGGCGATGTCGATCTCGACGAGGGTCGCGGTGGCCGCGATGCCCGCCGCGAGCGCCCTGGCGGCCCGCTCGAAGGAGGCCACCGCCACCGGATCGCCCGCACGGGCGGCGTCGGCCACCGCGGCGGCCGAGGTGTCGCCGTCGGGTCCGGGCCGCCAGCCGCCCTCCAGGGCGCGCCGAGCGATGTTCGGGCCGCTCGCGATGCGCTCCACGCAGCCCCGGGAGCCGCACGGGCAGAGGTCGCCGTCGAGGTCCACGCTGATGTGCCCGATGTGGCCCGCGTTGCCGGTGGGGCCCGCGTGCAGCTGTCCGTTCAGGACCAGACCGCCACCGACGCCCGTCGACACCACCATGCACAGCGCGTTGTCGTGACCACGGGCGGCACCCTGCCAGTGCTCGGCCGCGGTGATGGCGACGCCGTCACCGATCAGCTCGACGGGCAGACCGCCCGTGGCCTCGCGGACCCGCTCGACCAGCGGGTAGTCACGCCAGCCCGGCACGTTCACGGGACTCACGGTGCCCGCCGAGGCGTCCACCGGGCCCGCGCTGCCGATGCCGACGGCCGCGGCCCTGCTCCACAGCGGGGAGAGGGTGAGTTCACCGACCACGGCCTCCACGGCCCCCATGACGGTGTCGCCGTCCTCCTGCGCGGGTGTCGCACGCTGCGCGCGCAGGAGGATCCGGCCACGGCCGTCCACGAGCGCTCCGGCGATCTTGGTGCCGCCGATGTCGAGCGCGGCCACGAGGTCGGTGTGCATCAGAGTCAGTTCTCCTGGTGAACCTTGCGAAACAGGGCAGACCGGTCTCGCGGTGGGGGGCGCAGGCCGGAGAATGCGGTGAACAGTGTCCCCCGCATCTGACAACGTTGTCCAGGCTCTATGCTCGACGCCACATCCTCATACATCCCCATGGACCATCGCATCACCGGGGACGACAGGAATGGTCGCATCACCGTGGACGACAGGACAGGACAGCGCATCGTGGCAGAGACCGCCCGCCGATCCGAGAACCGATACGGCAATCGCCCGACGATGAAGGACGTGGCGGCGCGCGCCGGCGTGGGTCTCAAGACGGTCTCACGCGTGGTCAACGGCGAGCCCGGCGTGACCCCGGACACCGAGCGCCGGGTGCAGGAGGCCATCGACGCGCTGGGCTTCCGGCGCAACGACAGCGCGCGGGTGCTGCGCAAGGGCCGCACCGCGAGCATCGGCCTCGTCCTGGAGGACCTCGCGGACCCGTTCTACGGCCCGCTCAGCCGCGCGGTGGAGGAGGTGGCCCGTGCCCACGGCGCCCTGCTCATCAACGGCTCCAGCGCCGAGGACCCCGAGCGTGAGCAGGAGCTGGTCCTCGCCCTGTGCGCGCGCCGGGTGGACGGGCTGGTCGTCATTCCGGCCGGCGACGACCACCGCTACCTCGAACCCGAGATCAAGGCCGGCGTCGCCACCGTGTTCGTGGACCGCCCGGCGGGACAGATCGACGCCGACGTGGTCCTCTCCGACAGCTTCGGCGGGGCCCGGGACGGCGTGACCCATCTGATCGACCACGGTCACCGCCGGATCGGCTTCATCGGTGACATGCCCCGCATCCACACCGCCGCCGAGCGGCTGCGCGGCTATCGCGCGGCCATGGAGGACGCGGGCATTGCGGTCGAGCCCGCCTGGATGTCCCTGGGTGTCACGGATCCGCTGCGGGTCCGCGACGCCGCGGAGGAGATGCTCTCGGGCGACTCCCCGGTCACCGCGATCTTCGCGGGCAACAACCGTGTGACGGTCACGGTGGTCCGGGTCCTCGCCGAGCACGGACGTCCGGTCGCCCTGGTCGGCTTCGACGACATCGAGCTCGCCGACCTCCTCCAGCCGGGTGTCACCGTCGTCGCCCAGGACGCCGCCGCCCTCGGCCGCACCGCCGCGGACCGCCTCTTCCGCCAGCTCGACGGCACCCTCCTCACCCCGGAACGCATAGAGCTGCCGACCCGCCTGATCACCCGCGGCTCGGGTGAACTGCCGCCCCCGGCCTGAGCCCTGGCCGCCCTGACCCGCGCGGCCCCGAAGCCCTGGGCTCGCCGCGGCGCCTCTCGCGCGGCCGCCGAGTCACCCGGGTGTCTGACCCGGGGGGCCCGACGCCTCGGCGGCGAAAGGCTGTCACCGCTGACGCGCCGGAGGCAGGAGGACCGCGTGCCGGTTCTCAGGGTCCGCTCCCACACCCGTCCCGCCCGACTCCGGTTCAAGGCGGCCCGGTAGGGGGTACGGCACGGTCCCGACGGCACGGGCACGCGTCGTGGACGCCGGGGCACGCGTCTCTGGCCAGGTGAACCGGGGCGGGCAGGAGTCCACGTCGCCCGTCCACGCGCCGGGCGTGCCGCGCGAGTCGACGCCTTCCGGGCGAACGCTCACCGGGACGCGCGCGGGACGCCCTACTTCACCGAGGCGGTCAGGTCTCCGCGCCTCGGCGCGGCGAAACCCTCCAGGTCCGCCCGTGTCAGACCCGCCAGCCGGGCCACCTCCGCGATGTCGAGGGCGCCGCAGTCCAGCCCGCGCAGAAGGTAGCCGCTGAGCGCCTTGGCGGTGGCGGGTTCGTCCATGACGTCGCCGTCGGTGCGGTTTGCGTAGCGGGCCAGGCGCGCGGCGGCCTGCGCGAAGCCCTCGCGGTAGAAGGCGAACACGGCCGCGTAGCGGGTCGGGATGTGCCCGGGGTGCATGTCCCAGCCCTGGTAGTAGGCGCGGGCCAGCGCGCGGCGGGTGAGGCCGTAGTGCAGTCGCCAGGCGTCGTGCACCTTCTCGGTCGGGCCGACGGGCAGCACGTTCGTGGAGCCGTCGCAGACGCGTACGCCGGTGCCCGCGGCGGCGACCTGCATGATCGCCTTGGCGTGGTCGGCGGCCGGGTGGTCACTGGCCTGGTGGGCGGCGCTGACGCCGAGGCAGGCGCTGTAGTCGAAGGTGCCGTAGTGCAGGCCCGTGGCGCGGCCCTCGGCTGCCTGGATCATCCGGGCGACGGTCGCGGTGCCGTCGGTCGCCAGGATCGACTGGCTGGTCTCGATCTGGATCTCGAAGCCGATCCGCCCCGGCGCGAGACCGCGCGCCTTCTCGAACTCCTCCAGCAGCCGCACCATCGCGGTGACCTGCTCCGCGTACGTCACTTTGGGGAGGGTGAGGACCAGCCCCTCGGGCAGACCCCCCGCGTCCATCAGACCGGTGAGGAAGACGTCGAGCGTACGGATGCCCCGCCGACGGACCGATGCCTCCAGGCACTTCATGCGGATGCCCATGTACGGAGCCGCCGTGCCGTCGGCGTACGCCTGTGCGATCAGTCGGGCCGCGCGCGCCGCCGCCTCGTCCTCCTCGGCGTCCGGACGCGGGCCGTAGCCGTCCTCGAAGTCGACACGCAGGTCCTCGACGGGCTCCCGCTCCAGTTTGGCCCGTACGCGGTCGTACACGGGCCCGGCGAGGTCGTCGGCCAGGCCGAGGACCGCGGCGAACGAGGCGGCGTCGGGGGCGTGCTCGTCGAGGGCCGCGAGCGCCCGGTCGCCCCAGGAGCGGATCGTGTCGGCGGTGAACGCGTCCGCGGGGACGTACACGGTGTGCACGGGCTGCCGGGTGCCGGGGTCTCCGGGGTAGCGGCGCTCCAGTTCGGCGTCGACCGGGGCGAGCGAGGCGCTGATCTCCTCGCTGACGGCGCCCGCGAGGCTTGTCGCCACGTTCTCCTGCTGGCCCTTGCCCATCCCACGCCCTCCTGTTTTCCGCTTCACGGAATCAACAATCCGTAGAGCGAAGTTATCCATGGCGCTTCCCGTGGTCAACACCTGTCCGCGCCCTGGTCCGTCGCCTTCTCTCCTGCCCCATGCCGTCTTTCGCGCACCGCCCCGCACCCCTCATGCTGGCCGTGCGGGGAGGGGATGACATGTCGAACATCCGCCGGGTGACCCGGCGCCTGGGTCTGCGGACCGCGGTGGCCGCCGTGGTGACCGTGCCCCTGCTAGGTACGGCGCCCGCGTCCGCCGGCCGCCGCGGCGGCGGGCGCCCTCTTGACGTCATGACGTTCAACCTCCGCTTCGCGAGCACCGCCGGGCCGCACAGCTGGGCCGCGCGCCGTCCGGCGATGCGCGAGCTGCTGCGCCGGGCTTCCCCCGACGTCATCGGCACCCAGGAAGGCCTCTACCCGCAGCTGCGCGACATCGCGTCCGACCTCGGACGGCGCTACGACTGGGTCGGCACCGGCCGCGCGGGCGGCAGCCGTGACGAGTTCGCGGCGGTCTTCTACGACACCGATCGCCTCGCCCCGGCCGGGTACGACCACTTCTGGCTGTCCGACACCCCCGAGGTGATCGGCTCGAACACCTGGGGCGGTTCCCACATCCGCATGGTCACCTGGGTCCGCTTCCGTGATCTGCGCGCCGCCGGACGGGAGTTCTACGTCCTCAACACCCATCTGGACAGCGGGAGTCAATACGCGCGCATGCGGGCCGCCGCGCTGATCGGGCAACGGATCGCCGGGCTCGACCGCGCCCTGCCGCTCGTGGTCACCGGCGACTTCAACAGCGCCGCGCACAAGAACCCGGTCTACGACGCGATGCTGGGCGCCGGTCTCGTCGACACCTGGGACACCGCGGCCGAGCGCGGCGCCCCGTACGCCACCTTCCACGGCTACGGCCGCCCGGTGCCCGGCGGCGACCGTATCGACTGGATCCTCGCCAGTCCCGGGGTGCGCGCGGACCGGACGCTGGTCGACACCTTCTCCTCGAACGGTCGGTATCCGAGCGACCACCTGCCCGTGCGGGCCACTCTGCGCCTGGGATGAACCGAGGCCCCCGTGACCGCGCGGGCGGTCACGGGGGCCTCGTACGGCCGGACTCGGTCAGCCCTTGCGGGTCTTGATCTCGTCGGTGAGCTGCGGGACGACCTCGAAGAGGTCTCCGACCACGCCGTAGTCGACGAGGTCGAAGATCGGGGCCTCGGCGTCCTTGTTGATCGCGACGATCGTCTTCGACGTCTGCATGCCGGCGCGGTGCTGGATGGCGCCGGAGATGCCGGAGGCGATGTACAGCTGCGGCGAGACGGACTTGCCGGTCTGGCCGACCTGGTTGGAGTGCGGGTACCAGCCGGCGTCCACGGCGGCGCGCGAGGCGCCCACGGCCGCGCCGAGGGAGTCGGCGAGGTTCTCGATGACCGAGAAGTTCTCGGCGCCGTTGACGCCGCGGCCGCCGGAGACCACGATCGCGGCCTCGGTCAGCTCGGGGCGGCCGGTCGCCTCGCGCGGGGTGCGCGCGGTGACCTTGGTACCGGTGGCCTTCTCCGAGAAGGAGACCGTGAGGGCCTCGACCGCGCCGGCGGCCGGGGCGGCCTCGACGGCGGCGCTGTTGGGCTTGACCGTGATGACCGGGGTGCCCTTGGAGACACGGGACTTGGTGGTGAAGGAGGCGGCGAACGCGGACTGCGTCGCGACCGGGCCCTCGTCACCGGCCTCCAGGTCGACCGCGTCGGTGATGATGCCGGAGCCGATACGGACCGCGAGGCGGGCCGCGATCTCCTTGCCCTCGGCGGAGGACGGGACGAGCACGGCGGCCGGGGACACGGCGTCGTACGCGGCCTGCAGCGCGTCCACCTTCGGCACGACCAGGTAGTCGGCGTACTCGGCGGCATCGTGGGTGAGGACCTTCACCGCACCGTGCTCGGCGAGCGCGGCGGCGGTGTTCCCGGCACCGGGGCCGAGGGCGACGGCGACGGGCTCGCCGATGCGGCGGGCCAGCGTCAGCAGCTCCAGGGTGGGCTTGCGGACGGCGCCGTCCACGTGGTCGACGTAGACGAGAACTTCAGCCATGGGACTTCTTCTCTCCTGCTTACGAAAGATGAGGGGCGGTCGGCGTGTCGGGGTTCAGCGAGCCTCGAACGGGCCTCAGATGAACTTCTGGCCCGCGAGGAACTCGGCGAGCTGCTTGCCGCCCTCGCCCTCGTCCTTGACGATCGTGCCGGCGGTGCGCGCCGGGCGCTCGGCGGCGGAATCGACCTTGGTCCAGGAGCCCTCGAGACCGACCTCGTCCGCCTCGATCTCCAGGTCCTCCAGGTCCCATGCCTCCACCGGCTTCTTCTTGGCGGCCATGATGCCCTTGAAGGAGGGGTAGCGCGCCTCGCCGGACTGGTCGGTCACCGACACGACGGCCGGCAGCGCGGCCTCCAGCTGCTCGGAGGCGGTGTCGCCGTCACGGCGGCCCTTGACGACGCCGTCCGCGACGGAGACCTCGGACAGCAGCGTGACCTGCGGGACACCCAGACGCTCCGCGAGGAGCGCCGGGACGATACCGGCGGTGCCGTCGGTGGACGCCATGCCGGAGATGACCAGGTCGTAGCCGGCCTTCTCGATCGCCTTGGCGAGCACCAGCGAGGTGCCGATGGCGTCGGTGCCGTGCAGGCCGTCGTCCTCGACGTGGATGGCCTTGTCGGCACCCATCGAAAGCGCCTTGCGCAGCGCGTCCTTGGCGTCCTCGGGACCGACGGTCAGCACGGTGATCTCGGCGTCGTCCGCTTCGTCGGCGATCTGCAGCGCCTGCTCCACCGCGTACTCGTCGAGCTCCGAGAGCAGACCGTCCACGTCGTCACGGTCGACGGTCAGGTCATCGGCGAAGTGCCGGTCGCCAGTGGCGTCGGGCACGTACTTCACAGTGACAACGATCCTCAAGCTCACGCCGGCTCTCCTACTGCATCGTCATTTCTGGGCTGCCTTCTTTCAGGCAGCATAGGCGCCTGAAGCGGCCGGTCCCGGTCGGGGCGGCCCGCGCTCCGAACGAAATATTACTCGCCAGTACACCCAGTTCCTGCCCACTGAGCAAGCGCTTTGCACTGTGACCTTGGCAACGCTGTGTAACCGACGAGTAGGTTCGGAAAGGGCCGGGTCAGTCGCGCAGGCCGTTGAACCGGCCCTGGTGATAAAGGAGCGGGCTCCCGGCGCCCGAGGGGTCGCCGAGGACGACCTCGGCCAGCACGATGCGGTGGTCCCCCGCCGGGACCCGCGCCACGATCCGGCACACGAGCCAGGCCAGCACGTCGTCGAGGACCGGAACGCTCTCGGGCCCCGCGCGCCACCGGGTGGGCGCGCCGAAACGGTCGGCGCCGCTCCTGGCGAAGGTGGCGGCCAACTCCCGCTGATGCTCGCCGAGTATGTGCACGCCGACATGGTCGGACTCGGAGATCGCGGGCCAGCTCGACGCGCCGGAGCCGACACCGAAGGAGATGATCGGGGGTTCCGCGGAGACCGAGGTGAGCGAGGTGGCGGTGAAACCGACCGGGCCCCCGCCACCCTGGGCCGTGATCACGGCGACACCAGCGGCGTGCCGCCGGAAGACGGAGCGCAGCAGTTCGGGCGAGGCGAGCTGGTGGGTGCCGAGGCCGGGCCTGGCCGTCATGGAGTCGTCCTCACTGCGAGAGGTGTCGTGGGCATCCCCCGCCCGGGCGTCGCCGAGGGCGGGAGAGAGTCCGCGGGTGCTCAACAGACCGGACAGCACGCACTTGCGGTGCGGGCCAGGTCCACGTGGACACGCTCGAAGAGAAGGAGTTCCAGGGGCATACGGTCAGGCTGACGATAGGTGGACCGTGCAGTCAAGTGCGGCCCGGCCTTTGGGAGCTGTCTCACCGTCGCCCGACAAAGGGACCCAGTCGGTCCGGGGCCGGCCGGATCCCCGTGGTCCGACGGGGTCACACGGCCTCGCCGAGCGCCGCGATCACATCCGCCTTGCGCGGCTGGCCGGTGGCACGGCGCACGATCCGTCCTTCGGCGTCCAGTACGAGCACGGTCGGCGTCTTGAGGATGTCCAGTTCGCGGACGAGGTCGAGGTGGTCCTCGGCGTCGATCTCGACATGGGACACGCCGGGCACCAGCCCGGCGACCTCGGCGAGCACCCTCCGGGTGGCCCGGCAGGGGGCGCAGAAGGCGCTGGAGAACTGGACGAGCGTGGCCCGTTCGCCGAGCCCCTCCCCCAACTCCGCCGCGCCGAGCCGCTTTCCGCCGTCGCGTCCGCGCACCCTCACCCTCCCGCTCCGCCGCCGATGCAGCAGTCCGTATCCGCTCGCCGCGGCGAGCACCACCACGCACACCACAAGTCCGCTCATCATGTGCACAAGCATTCATGAGACCGCAAAGATTCCCGGGGCCGTGGGCCGCCCCCGCTGCGGAATGCTTGATTCATGGACATCGATGTGAGGGGGCCGCGTTTCGGCGCGGCCGTGACGACCGTCGTACTGGCGGCCGTACTGGTCACCGGCAGCGCCTGGCTACTGGCCTGGCAGACGCTGGCGTTCGCGCTCGGCGCGGCGGGAGGTGTGGCGCGCTCGCCGTACGGTCTGCTGTTCAAGACCGCGGTACGTCCCCGGATCGGGCCGCCGGCGGAGTTCGAGGCCCCGGAGCCACCGCGGTTCGCCCAGGCGGTCGGGCTGGCGTTCGCGGCGGTGGGGCTGATCGGGTACACGGTGGGGCCCGGCTGGCTGGGGCTCGCGGCGACCGGTTGCGCGTTGGCGGCCGCGTTTCTGAATGCGGCGTTCGGGTACTGCCTCGGGTGCGAGATGTACCTGCTCGTACGCCGGTTCTCCGTACGCGTTCAGTAAAGGCGAGTTAAAAGTCCGAGGTGGATCACGGGGACGACGTGACGAGGATCTCGCCGCCGCGAGGCACCAGGACTGGCCACTCGTCCGTTCTTCGGGCACGATCTGCGCAATGCCGTAAACCTACGGCTGCGTAACTTCCCGCCGGGGGGACCCCTTCCCAGGCAGAGAGAAGGGTCCACTCCGTCCATGGCAGAGCTTGTCTACCGTCCCGTCGTCGGTCTCGCCCAAACGCTGTTCAGGGCCTGGGACCTCAAGATCGACTGCAAGGGATCGGAGAACATTCCGCGCTCGGGCGGCGCCGTGCTGGTCAGCAACCACATCAGCTACCTGGACTTCATCTTCGACGGTCTGGCCGCCCTGCCGCAGAAGCGCCTGGTGCGCTTCATGGCGAAGGAGTCGGTATTCCGGCACCGGATCTCCGGCCCCCTGATGCGGGGCATGAAGCACATCCCGGTGGACCGGCAGCAGGGCGAGACCGCTTATCAGCACGCGCTGGAGTCGCTGCGCTCAGGCGAGATCGTCGGAGTCTTCCCCGAGGCGACCATCTCGCAGTCATTCGCGCTGAAGAGCTTCAAGTCCGGTGCCGCGCGCATGGCTCAGGAAGCCGGCGTCCCGCTGATCCCGATGGCGCTGTGGGGCACCCAGCGACTGTGGACCAAGGGCCACCCGCGCAACTTCAAGCGCAGCCACACCCCGATCACGATCCGGGTCGGCGAGCCGGTGGAGGCCCCGCAGGATCAGTACGCGGGCGCCATCACCCGGCGACTGCGCGAGCGTGTCCAGGAGCTCCTGGAGGCCGCGCAGCGCGCCTATCCCGTCCGCCCCAAGGGACCGGACGACACCTGGTGGATGCCCGCGCACCTCGGCGGTACGGCACCGACCCCCGAACAGGTCAAGGCGGCCGAGGCACACTGAGCCATCACTCCGGGGCGTGCACCGTGACGCGTGCCCCGGGGCTGAACTTCTCCAGCAGCTCGGCGAGTTCGGCGGCCGCCGCCTCGATCCCGGCCACCGGCACCGGTGCGAGACCTTCCAGCAGGAAGATCGCCGAGGTGGACTCCTCCGTGAGGCGGGTGCGCGGCCCCTGGCGCCAGTTCCAGCGCCGGCAGGTCACACCGGTCGCGTCGCGCCACACCACTTCGCCCGCGTCCGGGTGCTCGACGGTGTCGGCGCCGCCCGTGACGGTCACGAACTCCTCGTCGCCCGTGGCCCGTACGAGCCGCATCCCGCCGCTGACGTGCTCGATGTCCTCGCCACCGACCGGGATCAGGTGGGCGACGCTGATCGCGTTGTAGAGGTCGACCAGCAGGTTGACCCGGGGCAGTCCGGTGTCCGACAGGGCACGTCTGGCCAGCGCCTCCGCCGAGTTGCGGGTGCGCGAGGGCTTGGACCCGAAGGCCGTGTAGACCTCCCGCCAGGCCGCCATGTGCGGGTCCTCGTGCGGAGCGCGGCCGTCCAGTCGCCCGGCCAGCCGGCGGGCCGCGTCGTCGAGCAGCGCCGAAGTACGCTCGGTGCTCGGCCCGTTGGCCAGTCCGTACGCCTCGACGGCGACGTGGGTGAAACCCGGTGCCAGGGCACGCACCTCGTCGGACACGGTGAGCGTGAGAGTCATGATCCGCGGTGCCTGCCTTGCCTCAGAGTGCGGTGGGGAGCGTCTTCCAGAGGTACGACCGGTCGGGGGCGGCCCTGAGGGCGCTCAGCACGACCGGATGAGGTTCAGCGTACAGGACTGGATAGTCCAGCTCATTGGACTTCGGATCGGGCGTGAAGGCGAGCCGCTCGCCGTCCAGGGAGAACTGCGCGTCCACCCCCGGCTTGTTGCCGCGGGGGTCCTGCCGGTGCCACGCCCCGTGGAACCGGACGGCCACCAGTCCGTGCACCTCGTCGAACTTCTGATAGCAGAACGCCGTCGGAATGTCCTCGACACGCAGCAGCGCGGCCAGGGCGTGGGCCTTCGCGTAGCAGATGCCGGTGCGCCGCTCCAGGACGTCGGAGGCACGCCAGGTCACCCGCGGATCACCGGAGTCGTGCGAGTGCGGGATGGTGTCGCGCACGAATTCGAAGGCCGTCCGCGCATAGGCATACGAGTCGGCGGCTCCCGTCGCGAGCCGGGCAGCCGTCTCCCTGACCAGCGGATGGCGGTGGTCGATCATCTCGTCGTCGGCCAAGTAGGCGGAGAGGTCGGGGTTTTCCTGGACGAACTCCATACCCGCAGAGCATAGGAATACGGTCGACCGCGAGTCAATGACTTTTCGGTCGACCGTATATCTATGCAGCATCCGATGAGAGGGACGCCCGGCACCCTAGTGGTGGGCCATCTCCTCCTTGAGCGCGGCCAGGAACCCGTCGACATCGTCCTCGGTCGTGTCGAAGGAGCACATCCAGCGGACGTCGCCCGCGGCCTCGTCCCAGAAATAGAAGCGGTACCGCTTCTGCAGCCGCTCGCTCACGTCGTGCGGGAGACGGGCGAAGACCGCGTTGGCCTGGACCGGGTGGAGGATCTCCACGCCGTGCACCGAGCGGACGCCCTCCGCCAGCCGCTGGGCCATCCCGTTGGAGTGGCGGGCGTTGCGCAGCCACAGGTCCTTGGCGAGCAGCGCCTCCAACTGCACGGAGACGAAGCGCATCTTGGAAGCCAGCTGCATCGAGAGTTTGCGCAGGTGCTTCATGTGCCGGACGGCGTCCTGGTTGAGGACGACGACCGCCTCCCCGAACAGCGCGCCGTTCTTGGTCCCGCCCAGGCTCAGGATGTCGACGCCGACCGCGTTCGTGAACGTCCGCATCGGGACGTCGAGCGAGGCGGCCGCGTTGGCTATCCGGGACCCGTCCAGGTGCACCTTCATGCCGTGCGCGTGGGCGTGGTCGCAGATGTCACGGATCTCGTCGGGGGTGTAGAGCGTGCCCAGCTCGGTGCTCTGGGTGATCGAGACGACCTGCGGCATGGCGCGGTGTTCGTCGTCCCAGCCGTACGCCTGCCGGTCGATCAGCTCGGGGGTGAGCTTGCCGTCGGGCGTGGGGACGGTGAGCAGTTTGAGGCCGCCCATGCGTTCGGGCGCGCCACCCTCGTCGACGTTGATGTGCGCGCTCTCGGCGCAGATCACCGCGCCCCAGCGGTCGGTGACCGCCTGGAGCGCGACCACGTTGGCGCCGGTGCCGTTGAAGACCGGGAAGGCCTCCGCGGTGGCACCGAAGTGGCTGCGGATGATCTTCTGGAGGTTCGCCGTGTAGTCGTCCTCGCCGTACGCGACCTGGTGTCCGCCGTTGGCCAGCGCCACCGCGGCGAGCACCTCGGGGTGGGCGCCCGCGTAGTTGTCGCTGGCGAAGCCGCGGACGGCCGGGTCGTGGTGACGCCGGGCGTCGGTCTTCGGAGGGTTCACGGCTTCTCGGTCAGCCACAGACGTTTTCCGTTCACTTCACCGGCGGGCAGGTCCCAGACGCCCGCGATGGACTCCGCCAGCGCGTCGACGTCCGTGAAGCCCGCGAACTTCGCGTTCGGGCGCTCGGCGCGCATCGCGTCGTGCACCAGTGCCTTGACCACCAGGATCGCAGCCGCGGAGGTCGGACCCTCCTCGCCCCCCGCCTTGCGGAAGAAGTCGGCCATGGCAAGCGTCCACGCCTCGGCGGCGGCCTTGCCCGCGGCGTAGGCGGCGTTGCTCGCGGTCGGCTTGCTCGCGGCCGCGGCGCTGATCAGGACGTACCGACCGCGGTCGCTGCGCTGCAGTGCCTCGTGGAACGCGAGGGAGGTGTGCTGCACGGTGCGGACGAGCAGCAGCTCGAGGAAGTCCCAGTCGTCCAGAATCGTCTTGGTGAAGGTCTCGCTGCCGCGCCAGCCGCCCACGAGGTGGACCAGACCGTCGACACGGCCGAAGTCCTTCTCGATGCGGGTGGCCCAGTCGCGCGTCGACTGGAGGTCGAGCAGATCGACCGTGTCCCCGACGACGGTGGCGCCGCCGTGCCCGTAGCGGGCCGCGTCCACGGCCGTGGCGAGCCGCTCGGCGTCGTTGTCCGAGCCGACGACGGTCGCGCCCGCGTCGGCGAGCCGGGCCAGCGTCGCGCGCCCGGCGGGTCCACCCGCGCCGGCCACCGCGATCACCGCACCGCTGAGAGCTCCGTTCGCCATCTTCTTCGCCTCCTGAGCATCCTCGGCGCGGGCGCTCACGCGGCGACCCGCTCGGCGCCGGCCGCGGTGATGCCCTTGGTGGAGGCGATCACGTTCTTCAGCTTCTTGGAGAGCGCCTCATAGAACATGCTCAGCGGAAACTCGTCCGGAAGCACGTCGTCCACGAGCTTACGCGGGGGAAGGCTCAGATCCAGGGCGTCCGGGCCCTTGGCCCAGCGCGATCCCGGGTGCGGGGCGAGGTAGGTCGCGACCAGTTCGTACGCCTTGAACCAGTGGACGAGCTTGGGACGGTCGATGCCGGCCCGGTAGAGGTCCTCGATCTCGGCGCACAGCTGGTTGGTGACCTGCCGGGCGCGCTGCCAGTCGATGTGCAGCTTGTTGTCGGTCCAGCGGACGACATCGTGCTTGTGCAGGTAGGCGAAGAGCAGCTGGCCGCCGAGGCCGTCGTAGTTGCGGACGCGGTCGCCGGTGACCGGGAAGCGGAACATCCGGTCGAAAAGCACCGCGTACTGCACGTCACGGCCGTGCTGGTGACCCTCGGCCTCCAGTTTCACGGCCTCCTTGAAGGCGGTGAGGTCGCAGCGCAGCTCTTCGAGGCCGTACATCCAGAACGGCTGCCGCTGCTTGATCATGAAGGGGTCGAAGGGCAGGTCGCCGTGGCTGTGGGTGCGGTCGTGGACCATGTCCCACAGCACGAAGGCCTGCTCGCAGCGCTCCTGGTCGTCCACCATCGCGGCGATGTCCTCGGGCAGCTGGAGGCCCAGGACGTCCACGGCGGCCTCGGTGACGGCGCGGAAGCGGGCGGCCTCGCGGTCGCAGAAGATGCCGCCCCAGCTGAAGCGCGCCGGTGCCTCGCGCACGGCGATGGTCTCCGGGAAGAGAACGGCCGAGTTGGTGTCGTAGCCGGCCGTGAAGTCCTCGAAGGTGATCCCGCAGAACAGCGGGTTGTCGTAGCGGGTGCGCTCCAGCTCGGCCAGCCAGTCCGGCCAGACCATCCGCAGCACGAGCGCCTCGAAGTTGCGGTCCGGGTTGCCGTTCTGCGTGTACATCGGGAAGACGACCAGGTGCTGGAGGCCGTCCTCACGGTTCGCGGCGGGCTGGAAGGCGAGCAGCGAGTCCAGGAAGTCGGGGACCTGGAAGCCCCCGTCGGCCCAGCCGCGCAGATCCTTCACGAGCGCCTCGTGGTACTCCGCGTCGTGCGGCACCAGCGGGGCGAGGCGCTCGATGGCGTCTATCGCCCGGCGTACGGCCAGATCGGCGTCGGCGGCGTCCGGGGCGCCCTCCGCCTCGAAGTCGATCGAGCCGTCCTTGGACTGCCACGGCCGGATCTCCTCCACGGCATCCTTGAGCACGGGCCAAGCCGGGTGCTCCACCACCCTGCCCACGGGAGGAACCCGCTCCTCCGTACCCACCTGCACAAGAATTTCCGTCATGTCTCATCCTCCACGGGAGAACCTCGCGTATGCACACCGTATGTAAATGAGGTTCCTTCTCGCAAGGGGAGACTCGATAGATTATCCTGCGCTACCCCCACCTTCACCGCTCTTTTTCCTGTCGTACACCGCATGGGCGACCACTTCCGTCAAGCGGTATCGAGCGTTCCGGGCGTTCCGGGAGAGGCCGCGAAGGCGGGCGGGACCGCCGCGCGGGCCGGGACCCGGTTGCGTCAACGCGCGCAGGACTCGCCCACCCCCGGGTGATCAGGACCGGCCAGGAGGGGCGTCCCCCGCCCGGCCGGGACACGCCCTGCCTGGCGTACGAGCGGGTACATCGCGGGGCCGGGCCATTAGGCTGCGGCCTTGCCGCGTGGGCGCCGCCGGGACCACGCGCGCGCAGAGCCGCCGTCGACGGAAGCGAGTCGCGTCTTGAACTTCCTCACCATCGGTCATCGCGGAGTGATGGGTGTCGAGCCCGAGAACACCCTTCGTTCCTTCATCGCCGCCCAGAACGCGGGCCTCGACCTGATCGAACTCGATCTGCACCTGAGCAAGGACGGCGCACTCGTCGTCATGCACGACGCGGACGTGGACCGTACGACCGACGGTTCGGGGCCGATCTCCGAGATGACGCTCGCGGAGCTGCGGGCACTGGACGCCGGGTGCGGTGAGCGCGTACCCGTCTTCGAAGAGGTCCTGGACGCCGTCAGGGCGCCGTTGCAGGCCGAGATCAAGGACACGGCCGCGGCACGGGCGCTGGCCGACGTGATGCACCGGCGCGACCTCGTGGGGCGCGTCGAGGTGTCGTCGTTCCACGACGAGGCGATCGCCGAGGTCACCCGGCTCGTGCCGGGCGTCCGCACCGCGCTCATCGCGAGCCGCTACGGCGTGGACGTCGTGGACCGCGCCGTGGAGGCCGGTGCCGCGACCGTCTGTCTGAACATCCGCCGGCTGACCCTGGAGGTCGTCGAGCACGCCCGCAAGTCCGGGCTGAGGATCATCGGGTGGGTGGTGAACACCCAGGACCAGCTGCGGCTGGTGCGCGCACTGGAGCTGGACGGCGCGACCACCGACTACCCGGAGATCAAACGCACCGGCCGTTTCACGGCGTGACGCCCGCGCCGGAGCCCGGACGGGCGCCCGCGACGCGAGCGCTCGCGCCCACGGCCCCGCCGGACGTCAGGCCAGCGGCTTGACCAGCAGCTCGAACCGGAGGTTGTCGCGCTGCGGGACACCGAAGCGCTCGTCGCCGTACGGGAACGGGGTCATCCGTCCCGTACGGCGGTAGCCGCGCCGCTCGTACCAGGCGATGAGGTCGTCGCGTACGGAGATCACGGTCATGTGCATCTCCACGACCCCCCAGGCCTCGCGCGCGTACCGCTCCGCCTCGGTGAGGATCACCTTGCCGAGGCCGCCGCCCTGGAGTGTCGGGCTGACCGCGAACATGCCGAAGTAGGCGTGGTCGCCACGGTGCTCCAACTGGCAGCAGGCGACGACGGAGCCGTCCCTCTCGACGGTCAGCAGCCGGCTGTCGGGCGCCTTGATGACGGCGAGCACGCCCTCCGGGTCGGTCCGCTGCCCCTCGAGGATGTCCGCCTCCGTGGTCCAGCCGGCCCGGCTGGAGTCACCGCGGTACGCGGACTCGATCAGCGCGACGAGGACGTCCACGTCCACGTCGACGGCGTCGCGGAAGGTCAGTCCGTGGGAGGCGGCGGTGTTCATGGAGCGATTCTCCGAATCTCTGGATCTCTGGTGTCTCTGGCGCGGCTCGGGCACCGCCGAGCGTAACGCGCCGGCCAGGGGCCGCGCGGTGATCCACCGGGGATCACGGGACAGCCCCTAGGCTCCGGGGGCATGGTGCATGTACTCAGCAGCCGGACCCTTCTGCGCCCCACCGACCCGGAGCGCTCCCGCGCCTTCTACGGCGGGCAGCTGGGCCTCGCCGTCCACCGGGAGTTCGGTACGGGGCCCGAGCGCGGCACGGTCTATTTCCTCGGCGGCGGTTTCCTGGAGGTCTCCGGCCGTTCCGACGTGCCGCCCTCCCCCGCCCTCAGGCTGTGGCTCCAGGTGGCCGACGCGGCCGCGGCGCACGAGGAACTGGCCGCCGTCGGCGTCGAGGTGCTGCGTCCGCCGGTGAAGGAGCCCTGGGGGCTGATCGAGATGTGGATCGCGGATCCGGACGGCACGGAAATTGTTATCTGCGAAGTACCGGAAGATCACCCCTTGCGGTACCGCCCGTGAAGCCCTGACCTGCGGAACATGAAAGCCCCGCCAACGCCCGCGGCCTAGGGCTGTTGGCGGGGCTTACGACGTGCCGTCGGCCGGCGGAACGGGGTCGACGATGAAGCTTCCACGCGCCCGGACCGTGACGACCAACCCGCGCTCCCGCAGGATGTCCAGGGCGCGCCTGACGGTGCCCGGACCGACCTTGTATTCGTGCGTCATCGTCAGCTCGCCAGGCAAGCGGGTCCCCGGGGCGTACTCCCCCGAGCGAATCTTGCGCTCGATGATCGCGGCTAGCTGCTCGTAGACGTACAGAGTCGAGTCGGGGTTGATCTTGTCCACCCGTCGACCGTATGCGTCCACCATCCACTACGCATTACCTGCCGCTACCGCCCACCACTACCTACTACTACCCACCACCGTCTACTATCTGTAGGTAACAGACGTCCCCGGCAGGCCGGGCAAGGGCCGCGCCGGGGACTGGCCGGCCTCACGCAGGAGATCGACGTGTACGAAGCCTATCGAGCGTCACTTCCCTCTATTTCCAGCCGGGAGAGGGGGTGTGCACATGCCTATCCGACGCGTAGCGTCAGCCGCGCCTAACGGTGGGACGCTGCTCATCTCCTCGTCCGACTCGTCCGGTGTTGCCTCACGGATGGCGGACGAGATTGAACTTCACAGGGTGGACGGAGCGAGCGTCTTCCTGGCGGTGCTGAGTTCGATACTGGAGACGGGCACCATGTCCGACGAAGAGGCCCGGGTGTTCCTGGACATCGCGGCTGGACACCTGAAGGACGTCATTGCAGTCGCGGAGTCCCGCGGTGATCGGCTCGGCATCAACGACGTCCCCGAAGAGGACGAGGACGACGAGGTACCCGAGTAGCCCGTAACGCAAAGAAGCCCCCGCCTTCCCAGATGGGAAGACGGGGGCTTCTGTGTGTCTCACTTCGGCCGACACGTCCAGCACACGGACCGGAGCCCGTCGTGGGTGTTCGCAAGCGAGGGGAACGACGCCAATACCTTGACGCACACGCACTTTGTACAGATCTTGGCGTCCATACCTGCTTCGGACAGCTTCCGGTTGAAGCTTCGTCGGCCGCTGTCAGTCCGGAGGTCTAGCCCTCTATGCCCGCTTCCGGGGCCGGTAACGTCCTCTTGCGAGTAGCTCACGCCGAAGCCCCCGCCATCAGCGGGAAGTCGTCGACGTCAGCGTCTGCGTACTGCTTCGTGAAGTCGATGTACGCCCCGACGTAGTCGCCTGCGTCGTCCAGGACCGCGAACACCTCGAACACCCCGTCGCCCATGGGGGTCGGGGCGACGGTCGCGTACTCGAAGTCGTGCGTGAGGAGGTCGCCGGGGTTGTGCTCGGCGACGTAGGCCACGTGCTCCGTGGACACGGGGTCCACGATGGCGAACGTGCCGGTGTCGACTCCGAGCAACCCGAGGAACCGCAGGTTGGCAGGGTTCAGCATGGTGTCTCTCCTCCGTCGTGTGGGCTTACGACGGGGTTATGGGGGAAACGGCGCCGGATGTGACGCGCGGCCGTCAGATCGGGAACCCGAGCGCGCGCATGCGACGTCGGTAGGTGCGCCCCGCCTCCGGGCTGCAGTAGCGACGGACACGGCCGGCGCCGGACACCTGCTCCAGCTCGGCAGAGCAGTGCGGGCAGGTGACGGTCTGGCTCTTCGCGGGCTTCGTGTAGTCCATGGTCGGTCCTCTCAGAGACGGGAAGCCCCGCGGACCCATGGCGGATCCGCGGGGTACAAGAAAGGCCGACTCCCTGTCGGAGCCGGCCCAAGTGTGCGTGCGTGTGCGTGCGGTGAGCGGTTAGACCCACCTTCCGTTGTCTAGTGCGTTGGCGTTTTCGGCCTCGCGCGCGTCCACTTCGACGCGAACGATGTCCGTGATCTCGCGGTCTCCGACGAAGACGCGCACGTCGGCGTGGACCGTGGTGGGACCGCCTCCGCCCTTGCTGGCGCGGATGTCCTGCCACTGGGAGCCGGTGAATACGGGCTCCGGCTTCCCTGTGCCGTTGGCGACGAGGGAGAGGCCAGGCGGGATCAGGCCGCCGTCGTCGTACCAATGCGGGGAGCGCGAGAGCCACTTCGAGTACGCAGCCGCTGGGGTGCCGTAGTCAGACCGGTGCTTGATGTAGTCCATGCCCCAACGGATCTGCGTCCGCGGGTTCGTCAGCCAGTCAGGACCCTCCGTGCCCATCTTCGACGCGGGGAGTGCCTGCGGGATCCCGTAGGCGCCAGAGCTGGAGTTCTTGGCGTTGTAGCGCCATCCGGACTCGCCCTGCCACAGTTGCTTCAGCGGGCCGAACTGCCCGGGTCCCCAGCCGTAATTGCCAAGAATGCTCTTGGCATACTGCTGAGCTGCGCCCGTAGCGCCGGCCGCAAAACCCCCGCCTCCCGTCAGGTACGGCATGGGGTCGACGGCAGTTCCGTTCCGACGCGCTTCGAGGTGAACGTGCGGGCCGGTGGTGTTGCCGGTTGCGCCCGACTTGCCGATCTCCTGCCCTTGCTTCACGACCGCACCGACTGACGTCAGGATGCGGCTCATGTGCGCGTACAGGGAGGACAAGCCTCCGCCGTGGCTGATCTCGACGTGGTTGCCGTAGGGGCCACCACCCGCGGCGAAGGTGACCTTGCCGTCGTCGACAGCGTTGACCCTCGTCCCGGTGGGTACCGGGAAGTCGAGGCCCGTGTGATGACCGGACGACCACATCTTGCCGGGCACACCGAACCGCGTTCCGAACGCAGCGTTGACAGGCTTGATCCACTGCCCGCCAGTGCCTTCGGAGGCGAAGAGGAGTGATTCCGCGGCCTCCACGATCTTGGACTTCAGTCCGTCGACCATCTTGACCGGGTACTTACCGACGGCCGCACCGAACTTGCCGGCTACGCCGACGCCGTCACCGATGCGGTTCATGATCGGCTTCGTTAGCGCCGTCCAGACCTTCGACGGGTGGACCAGGAGATCCGCGCCCGTCTTTGCCCAGTCGATGCCCTTACCGATGACGTCGCCAACGGTGTCCTTCGTCCAGTCCCACGCTCCCCCGAGCACTCCGCCGGATTCGAGGAGCTGCGTCCCCGCTGCCTGATGGAGCGCGACGGCGCGAGAGCGGTACTTCGGGTCGGTGGGGATGACGAATTCGGGGTAGTTCGGATTTCCCTCACCGACGATTGCCGTCGGCTTGTTCGCCTTCATCGGAACTGCCGGACCCCAGCCGTTTCCGACTGTTCCACCGGCCTCCAGGAGCTTAGGCGCCTTAGGGAGATGCGGCAGGTCGACGAAGTCCGCTACCTGATCCCAGACGGCCTTAATTCCCTTTGTGTACACCCATTCGATAATGAAGTTCACAGGCTTTTTGGCGATGTCGGAGACCTTATTCCAAGCCTTACCGATCAGCGTCTTCGCTGTGTCGAACGCGTCAGCGACGACACCTAGTGCCGACTTCATCTTGTCGAACGCGGGCTTCAGTCCGTGCTCGTACAGCCACGAGGTTTTGTCGGCGATCCACTCCGCCGGGGGCTTCACGCCGTGGTCGTAGAGCCATTTGAATTTGTCGCCTACCCACTTCAACCCGTCCCAGATAAACCGGAGGACGGGGGCTAGCGCCTTGTTCCAAAGCCACGCCGCCTTGTCGGAGATCCATCCGACCGCAGGAAGTACGGCGTGCTGGTAGAGCCAGACGAACTTGTCTCCGAGCCACTTCAGGGCGTCCCAGACAAGCTTGAACGTCGGCTTCAGGATCGTCGTCCACAGCCACGTCGCAATGAGCGCGATTCCCTCGAACGAGGGCTTGAGCCCGTCACGCCACAGCCACATCGCTACGGCGCCGAGAATCTTGATTGCGAAGACGATAGGCGTGATCACTGCGGTGACCAGCACCGCGAAGAGGATCCGGGCTACCAGCCAGATGCCCTTAAAGGCAGGCTCGATGGCGTTCTTCCAGAGCCAGACGGAGGCCGTTCCGATGGCCTTTATCCCGATCCACATTCCGTTGAACGCTGGCTTCAGGACGCTGTTCCAGAGGAATAGCGTTGCAACCTTGATTCCGGTCCAAGCAGCCTCGACGGTGCCACGAAACCATCCGACGTTCTTGAAAGCCCAGATGATCCCTGCGACAAGTGCCGCAATCGCGACGACAATTGCTGTGATCAGTGCGACGAGTTCCGTCCAGCCAATCGCAGACAGCGCAGCCGCGAAACTCCAGGTTTCTAGTGCAGCAATCGCCATCGCCGCGTCGAACAGACCCTGCGCGATAGCCCAAGCCTTCGTGGCGATGGCTACGGCCTTCGACACCACGTACAGGCCCCACATGGTTTGTACGAATCCAGGCATGTTCTCCGACAGCCACTTGACGCCGTCGAGGAGCGGGCCGATAACGGCGAAGACGACGGCCGATGTTGGCGCGATAGCTTGGGAGAACGACAGGAGCGCATCCGCGGCCTTACCGACCACTTCACCGACCTGGGGTGCGGTGTCCTTGACGTACTTCAGGAAGCGCTCAAACGCTGGCGAACCCTTTAGGTTCTTCCCCCAGTTCGCGAACCGTCCAGTGATCCGCTGCATGGTTCGGGAGATTCCGTCCATGTGCGGGAGGAAGGCGTCGACAATGCCCGCCATCCCCGTCAGGATGTTCCCGAACGACTTTCCTAGCCCTACGATCGCAGGCTTTGCACTGCTATTGATGTCGCGCTTGAAGCCTTGCCAGAAGGGCGACTTCAGTTCCTTGGAAGCTGCGTCCATCAGGTCGCCGACAGCATCCGCAGCAGTACGGACCAACGGGGACAGCCCCGGAAGGCTGTTCTTAGCACCGTTGACGCCCCGGACGAACAACGGCAGTACGGCCGGCTGTAGCGACGTCGACCAGTCCTTGAAAGCCTTCGTCAGACCGGTCGGACCCGCTATGGAGTCGTACAACTTCCGCTGGTCCGGAGTGAGCTTCGCGAGTGCCTTGCGGTACTCATTGGCCTTCGTAACGGCCTTCGCCGTGGTGTCGATGTTCGACAGCCGTGCGGACTCCACGCCACGTTCAGCCGCCGCGATTTGCTCCGCGGCCTGAACCTGCGCGTCACGTGCCTTTCGCTGAGCGTCGGCTACGGCGCGCGTCTGGTCTGCGACCTTGCGGTTTGCCTCTGCCAGTCGTTCCGCGGCTTGCTTGACGGAGTCGTTGCCGTCGATGCCCGCCTTCCGTGCGTCCGCCTCCTGCTTCGTGAGGTCGGCGACGGACTTTTTCTGTTCCTTCGCGTTCTGAACGGCTTGGTCGTACGCGAGCTGCGCGCGCTGAACCTGGAGGTCGGTAGCCTTGCCGACGGATGCGTCAGCCTTGACCTTGTTCAGCTCCTGTTGTGCCTCCTGGACGCGGAGGGTCGCGTCCTTTTCGGACAAGGCGCCATCGATCAACTTGTCCTGAAGGTCGGCGAGTTGCTGCGTCGCGTCGCGCCGTGCCTGCGTCAGGTCTAGTTCAGCCTGGCGAGCGGAGCGCTTCGCGTCGGAGAGGGAGCGCTCAGAGTCGCTCACAGCCCGGTTTGCCTGCTCTATCTGCTGCGCAGCCTGCCTATGCGCAGACGTCAGAGCCGATTGCGCAGACGCCATCTGAAGGGCCGATTGCGCAGCCTTCACACCCGCTGCAACGCCGTTACCCGTCGCGCGGGTCGAGTCGTTCTCGGCCGCAGTCTTCGCCTGAATCGCGGACGTGACGCCCTTCAATGCCGGGATTCCGACGAGCGCAAGCGCTCCGAGCCCTGCCCCAGCCGCGACAGCCGCGGACGCAATAGCGCCGATACCCGCCGCTGCAATCGGGACCACGGGGAGAGCCGCCACGATCCCCATAGAGACGACGAGGCGCGCAAGCGCACCCTCTGCCTGCGAGGTGTCGGCCCTAACCTTTACCGTCGCGCTTTGTCGGTCGACTTCGTCAACCTCTGCGCGAATTGCCGCCAACGCTGCACGGGCACGCGTTGTGTCCGCACGGACGTTTACGTCGGCATGGTTGGCACCCAAACGCACGAGTTCCGCGTCGATTGCCTGAATTTCCGTGAGCGCTGCGCCGGCGTCAAGGTCGATGCCCACCGTTTTGCCGGACAACGTCTGAATGCGTGACCGCAAACGGTCGAGGTCGGCGTTAAATCCTGCGTCTCCGAGCCTGACGTCCGCGCGCGGAAGGGACCGGAAAGCAAGCTCTAGCTTTCGCTTTATGGACTGCGCAAGGGATCCACCGATCTGACCTCCCTCGCGCGTAGCGGACGCTCGCGCAGTCCGACCACCTGCAGTGATGGCGTCAGGGATGGACACCGTGATGTGACGCGATATCGCGTCACCCATGCGTCGGCCAGCATCCTCCCCCACCCTGTCGGCGACGGGGAGGACAATAGCCTTCAGCTTCGTGTGGAATTCAGGGGCAATGGGGACAACGTCAACCGCTGCTCCACCGACGATATCCAGATCAGCCGGCATAGAGCGACTCCGAGATTAGCGGTCCGACGCTAAACGGCTCGGAACGGGCGTTCAGGATGCGTTCGAGGGCGTTTAGATCCTGCAGCGCTGCCGCAACGCCCAGCGATGGAGTTGACTCGTTCAGCGCTCGGCGGAGCCATTCGAAATCAGCGCAGGCATCGCCGCAGTAAACGGCCGGCAACGGCGTTTCGCCGATCATCACGATTTCAGGAAGGAAGGAACAGCCATCCCTCGCGCAGACGTTTTCAGTGCTAGTCATCAGAGCTCTTTCCGGAAATAGGAAAGGCCCATAGCGCGTCCGCTACGGGCCTGGAGGTCGGGCTGTGGAGTTGCGGTCAGGCAGCCTTACGGGGATCCTTGAGCGCGCCGGGAATGGTCTGTCCCGGATGTGTTCGGGCGTCGAGCCGGCGGGCAAGCGTCAACAACTCCCGCGCTTCGTCGACGTCGCCGGACTCCACCGCGCGGCGCGCTCTCGTCTCCCAGACGAGGCACGCGTGACTGCAGTGCTTCCGTGGGCGACTCCGGCCGCCTTCGGTGCGGACACCACGGGGCAGCGTGCAGCCGTTGCGCACACACTGGAGTTGGGGCGCATGCATGGGCTCCTCCTGGTTTCAGGTACGACAAAGCCCCGAGGGAATCCCCCGGGGCTGTCACGCTTTTAGGTCTCTGACCTGCGGTTTGTAACGGTAAGTTGTGGATCTTGGCTGTATCGATTGATCATCTGACGCACACGATCCGTCTCGTCCGCTGCCCGCTAGGGGCCCCAACGGGGCGTCAGGGGCCGCTATGGCGGCACCTTGGAGCCTCCAGGGTCGACCTGTAACCGGTTGTCAGACCGCGTCGCCTAGCACCTCTTCGGTGAAAAAGGAGAGCCCGACCGGGCTTACCCCCCTGGGTATGCGCAGGTCAGAGGGGGTGCGAGCGCTCGGCGAGCGTCGGCCGACCCGCAGGGCCGCACGCGGCTGACTCACTGAGGCCAGCCTCCGCAGCGTGTGCCCGTCGTGCGTCTAGCCAGCGTCGCCAGGCGCGTGCGACGAGCGGTGAGTTCATCCCGTCGCGCTCGACGTCGACGGCCTCAGCCGCACTCAGCCAGTCCCACACGACGCAGGGTGTGCGCAGCTCCCGCGGGCACGTGGCGTCGCCTGTAGCGGGCGCCTGTGCTGCCTTACGGGCGAGCATGGCGTCAGTGCGCGCGCTCACGCTGCACCACCAGGCAGCGCGTGCAGCTCACCCGTGCTGACGTTGACCGGCTCCATCTGCCACCCCAGCGTGCGCAATCCGGCTGGGGATAGGCCGAGGTGGTCGGCCAAGTGCCGTGCCTCCTGCGCCAGTCCAGCCGTCGCGCTGCCCCTGAGTGACTGGCACACGATCTGTACGTACATAGCGACGATGGGCACGAACGCGTCGTGCCATTGCGTGGCCTGCGGCGACGCCCAAAGGTCGTCCCACATCGCACGCTCAGCGTCGCTCCACGCACGGCCTGACGGCATGTCAGGCACGGGCAGATCACAGCCCGAGAGCGGGAGGACGATGGGGCCTATACGCGCTCCCTTCGCCTGCCCCCGGTACTCACGGCTGTAAGGGCTACTCGGGTTTCTTCGTGGCCCCGGGGCAACCATGGTTCCTCCTGTGTTAGGGCATGCGCGCTGGGAAGGCTGCTAGCCTGATATCGAGGAGACCGTGATGGGCTCCTGCTGAGACCGTGATGGTCAATGCCGCTACCCAGAGTGCACAAACTGGGACGACCTCACGCAGAGGTCCGCAATGACATTTCGTCCGTGATGGACGGGATCGGTCACACCGTCACTGGTGTGTGGGCTGTACAGGGCAGCGGCTGCATAGCCCGCTGCGTGACCTCTACCCGTTACATGGGCCCCCGCAGGGACCTCAACGACACGCACCCAACGGTGCAGCGCGCTCCACAGCCCGGTGCGCTTCGACAGATGCTCTGTCGTCGTTGAGGCTGCGCACGCTCCTCCACGCGACAGGCGTACACCGTTGCTGAGGAGAGCTTGTCGTGTGGTCCGTGCTGGGTGAACTCGCCATGGCTGCGCCGTGGTTGCTGGCCCTGCTGTTTGGCGTGTTGGCCCTGATCGTGCTGGTGTCGCTGCCGCTGTGTCTGCGTGGCTCCGACGCCAGCGAACGCCCGGAGATCATCAGAGCGCTTGCGGATTTCTGGAGGTTCTGGCGGAAGTGAGACGTCAGCCCTAGCTCATGCTCTTACCACCGTCCGTTCATGGTGTAGGTGTTCTCGGTCAGGGGGCTTCGGCTCGTCCGCGCGGGCCGCTCCCCGTCGACGATGCCGTACCGATCGCGGTAGAGGCTCGCGCCGGCCGCAACTCCCGTCGCGTTGCCGACGTCAGGGCCCTGGGACCCGCCAACGAGGGTCGCGGGAGCGGTGGGAGTGCCGGCGTTCAGCTCCGCGGCGAAGGCCGTAGCGTCCGCCGTCAGCTCCTCGTCAGTGACGCCCTGAAGGCGCGCGCCCTGCGCGATGGTGAGCCCCGCTGCGAGCGCGGCCTTTGCCTTCGCCAGTTCGAGAACTGCGGGGTGCGGCTGCGCTGGGGTGATCTCAGTCATGGGTACTCCTAGAAGTGTTCAAGGGTGGTCGCCTCGCGGTCGCGCATGACCGCGTTGACTTTCGGGGGCGCGGGCACCGGCTGGGACTTGTCCAGGTGCGGCGTAATCGAGTGCGGGTACACCTTCGCCGGCGTCGGAGTGGGGAGCGGAGTCACGCGGGGGCTGTAGTTGGCGGGTCGGCCAGAGTCGGTGTACGAGATCGGCTCCTCCGACGCTGCGACGTTCGCGGCCAAGTCGTCGTATGACGTCGGGACGTACGCGGCCCCCGAGTGCGCAAGCCACACGAGCTGCGCAATGGAGTAGCTCCGACTGCGCATTGCGTCCCTGACGTGCTCGGGAATGTCGTCCAGCCGGACGCCACGGACCTCTCCGTGACCCCGCGCCATCCACGTGCGCATTCGGGCCTGATCGTCCTCGTAGGACACACTGCGCAGGACGTCCCACTGCGCAGCACGCACATTGCGCAGGTCGCTCAGAAGCCCCGTCAGGCGCCTCCAGGCATCGAGAGCGTCGCCACCCGCATCAATGGCGCCTTCGGCTGTCGTGACGTCGCCCAGGGCCGTACTGGCGCCTTTCGCGGCTGTCAGGATCTCCGTCAACCGAGCGTTCAGGTACGCGAGAACGTCAGGTGCCATGGTGTCGCGTGTGTCCTCCGCGGCGAACTTCAGACTGTCCTCCGCGCGTCGAAGGGCGACGGATTCGGCCTGCCAGACGACGGATTCGGCGTGAGCCTTCGCGGCATCCTTCGCGAAGCTGGTCGACCACTTGCCCGTGTCGGTGAGCGTCGCAATGGCAGCGTCCTGAACGGCCGTCAGAGCGACTTCGGGCGTCATCCCGGACCGGAATGCGCGACGCAGCCTGACGGCCTCCTCGTAGCGCTCCTGCGCCTTCGCAACCTCAGGCACCGTCGCCCACGCTGCGGTGAGTTCGGGGTTCCTACTCGTCCTCATGCTTGCCTCTCTATAAACACGAAAGGCCGCTGACCATGTCGGTCAACGGCCCTGATGGCGTGGCGTTGATTGCCACTGGGGACTGTCTTTGAATAGCTCTGCGCGCGTCGCTCGTCGCTCCTTAACACGCTCGCGTATGGCGTCGGACGAGGCTGCGTAGCGTCGACGCTCAGCGGCGTTGACACAGTCACGGCATCGTCTCTTCAGCCCCTGCCTGCCCAGCGCGTCCCGCTGAAAAAAGTCCGCGGTCCGCGGGAGTTGGCGCCGGCACACGGGGCACGGCTCGGGCTGCGAGCGCGAAGGGACGTCGCACATCGACATGGCGTCCTCCGTTCTGTCGGTCTGACGAGGAATGGTCAACAAAAAAGCGCCACCCGTGGGCAGCGCTTCGAAGGAGGGCCCCCGCTCGCGGAATGGGGACGTGGAGCGACACGGCGACGAAGGTGACCGGTGCTCTACACGCTCGAACGCGAGCGGGGGCTCAGTGCGTGCCGTCGGAGGAGAGGACGTCAGCACGCAGCGCGCGGGCCGTCGACGGAAGCACTGTGACTGTCCGGCGGCCTCACGACGCGACGAGGAGAGGGCGACTGCGCGGCGCCCCCTCCAATAGATATACAAAGGTGTGACGCTACGCCGCTTCAGCACTCCGCTGCCGTTGCTTGCGCTCACGAGCACGGTCCCGCTTCCACCCTGCGGAACACACGTCACTGCACAGCGTGCGCCACTTCCGACGCTGTGACGCCGGCCGTCTCTGGACGAAAGGCTCAGAGCACTGCGCACACGGCCCGCTCCATGCCTTCGTCAGACCCTCGACGGTCACAACCCCGCCAGCGGACTCGTACGTCAGCGTCGACGTCGCCTCCGCACGCTGCGCAGCGTGCTTCTCCGCGAAGCGTCGGGCAACCTCCGGATCTACCCGGATGGCCACCTCTCCGACGCTTGGAGGGACGATGTCGACGCCCCGCCCTGACGGCCTGCGCCGCTCCGGGCGCTCCTCCTCGTTCTCGGAGGCGTCGTGCCACTCCTCCCAGTACCGGAGGGTGAACTCGTCGGGGCTCTCGTCGTCAAGCGGGTCGTGCCCCTCCAAGCCCCTCCACGTCGACGCGTGCCCCGGGGAGACGTACGCTCCCCCGTCCTCCAGTTCGCGCACGAAGTGTTCCGCTTCCAGCTCGGCATAGGAACGCCGCGTGGGTCGTCGGGTAGGTCCGCTGAAGTCGTCGGTCATCACACAGTTCCCCTTGTCGTCGGCGAGCCGTGCAAGTGCGCAGGCTCACAGAGGAGTTATGGGGGAACGGGCGGACGATGTGACGCACGGACGCCGACGCGCGTTGGCTACTCTGTGTAACGTCGGACAGTCGCGAGTCCCGTAGCGCTGCGACCAGTAGAGAAGTCCTCAGCGCCCTTCTGGGCATTCCTGCGTCTCCGTGGCCACCAGGGTCACGAACGGCCGCGAGAGGGGCCGTCAGGGGCTACCTCGGGCCTCATCCTCCCCGCACCCTCCGTCAGCCCCGCCCTCGTCGACGTCGACGAGGGTCCACGGGCAGGGTGAAGCCAAAAGGTCAAACTAACTGTCATTTTCACTTCCTCCTTAACGCGTCTAGAGAGAGTTAGAAGTAGGGGGTCAGTTTGACCTTTTGGCACGACGAGCGGCCTGAAGGTAGACGCAGCGTGACGACGAGGCGGAAATCTATTACGCTACGCAACCACCCTTGAATTGCGTGCACCTCTCACGGAGTTTCGGGCTGGCCGCGGAGGACGTCGACGAGGCCACAGGAACGACGCGAGGCCCGTCACCGGGTCTCCCCGGCGCGAGCCATCGTCACGCAATGTTACTTAGCTGCGGCCTCTTCGGCGCGCATTTTCTTGCGGAGGTACTGAGCGTTCCATCCGACGTCGCGCGGATCCTCGTCGAGGGCGCCGCGGATGGTGGTCCGCGCCCACCGGGCACGGTCGACAAGCCGTCGGTCGTCGACGTCGCCACCGGGCACCGTCAGGGCCTCGTGGACAGCTTCCAGGAGCGCCCGCAGGTCGCTCACTTCGGCGCTCACGCCGTGGCCTTCAGAGCGACGAAGCGAGCGTGCGCAGCGACGCACGATGCGTGGACCGACGCCGTCCACATGCCTCCGACGAGTACGGGGGCGGCGTCGCCCTCTTCCCCGCAGTGCCCGCAGGTCTCGTCTATGCCGTACGCGTACAGGTCGTCGGCCGTCAGGCAGAACATGTCAGCCTCCAGCGCCTCCGTGCCGAGAACGGCGCTCGGGACGCTGTTGAGGTAGCTGTCACAGAGGACGACGCCGGCGTACTGCGTGACGTCGTAGTCCATGCCAACCGCGATGCGGGCGGGGAGTCCCAGACGGTCGGCCACGTCCGCGGCGAAGGCGGTGAGGTCTTCGAGGGCGACGGGGGTGGAGGCATTGCCGACGACGAGGATCGCGTTCCGTGCGAGCATGATGTTTCTCCTTCATGGAGACAGAGGGCCCGTCGTCCGCCAAGACTCAGCGGGCCCTCTGCCTTGCTTGCGTCGGGGTGTGGCTACACCTAACCATGGGTGTAGCCACACCCGCAACCCTTGGACGCCGTCGGGTGTGGCTACACCTCTGCTACCGTGCTCCCATGCCCAATCAGCCGAAGACACCGGTCAGCCGCTTCCGCATCGACGCAGAGCTGTGGCAAGCGTTCGACGACGCCGTACCCGACGACACGGACCGCTCAGACGTCCTCCGCCGCTTCGTCGCCTACTACTGCTCACGACCGGAAGCGAAGCTGCCGGAACGCCCTCCCGCAGGACCGTGGAGCAAGGCTCCGTAGACATCAGAGAGCCCCCGTCGACGTGACGGGGGCTCGTGTGTCCGCGGTTAGTCCGACTGCTCCTCTTCCATGATCTCCGCCATGCGCGCGGCCTCCGGATCGTCGAACTGCGCGATGCCAAAGTCGAAGCGAGATTCATCGGCCGCGTACCGGCCTCCGCGTCGCCCCTGCTTGACCGTGACCAGCGCGCCAGCGTCAAGCAGCATCTGCCGGCGTGACGCGCTGTCTCGCGCATGCCAGTCATCGGCGTACGTGCGCCCAGTGCGCACGATTTCCTCTAGGGGCGGGCGTCGGGGAGTCGCTTCTAGCTCTGCGAGACGCGCATCCAACGCGTCGTGCTTCTCCTGCCACAAGCGTCGTCCCGCCTCCGAGCGTGCCCGCCCAGATTGCGCCATGTGCTCCTCAAGCTCAGACGAGACTTCGTTGATCTCCGGTCCGGGGTCGTACCCGGGGATCTTTCGCGTCTCGACGACCTCCCAAGACCCGACGAGCGCGAGGAATTCACGCGTCACGTATTCCTCTAGCCACTCGGCTTTGATGGTCGCAGGCTTCGCACACTTGACACCTTGTGACGCTGCTCGGCACCCGTAGATGTTGGTCGGTCGCTTTCCCGCAGCGCGTGTGTAGTACATCCTCGTTTTGCACTCCTCACAGATCGCCACACGTAGGAGAAGTGCGTTTGTGTCAGAGCGCGTCGCCGGCCGAGTGTTGACCGACCGGGCGGCGAGAAGTTCGCCGATCTGATCGAACTCTTCGCGGGTCAGGATGGGTTCTGTTGACGCCTTCACCGGGCGTCCGCTTGCATCACGCACAGGCGCACCCTTGTGAACCTTCTGGCCCATCAGGGTCTGGGACCTGAGCAGTGCGTTGATTGTTGACGCTCCCCAGGTGAAGCGCTCAACCTTCGTCCCGCGCTCATAACCCGAACCTCCCGTCTTCCCTCCGGTCGGCCGGCCCTGCTTGATTGCCCAGTGGTCACGGGGAGGTGGGACGGGAGGATTCTCTCCATTGAGCCCCAGAGCGATTCCCGTTGGGCTGCTGCCCTCGACGAGTTCGCGAACGATGCGCTCGATTACCTGTACCGCGTCAGGGTCAGGCACGAGCGTCTGCCCCGGGGCGCCTTCAGGCATCGGGCCCGGCATGTAGCCGTATGGCGGGCGCGCACCGCGCCACCGTAGGGGCATGGAGCGGATTGCCTCCGCAGCCCCCTGCACACGTTCGCGGATGGCCTGAGCTTCCATCTGTGCCGCGAACGCAAGCAGCGTGACCATGATCTCTGCGACGGGGTCCAACGGGTTGCGGAAATCTAGCTTGAGCATGCCGCCTGGCCCCTCAGCGAACACCAGCATCTTCCGGTACTGGCGTGCCCACCTGGCTAGCTCATGCATGTCCGCCATGGACCGCACCGCGCGGTCAAGACGCCACCACAGGATGACGTCGAAGCGCGACGGCTCAGCGAGCCACTTACCCAGCTCGGGACGGTCGAACGGAGTCGTCTTCGAGGCTGATACGTCTAGGTCTTCCGCCTCCCCCACGATCCGAGCACCGATGGCCCGCGCTGACCGGTCGTTGGCGTCCCGCTGACGCACTGGTGACGTCGTCTCGTCGGTGCGCACACTGAGTCGGATCACTGACAGAGCTTCTAGCTGCTCGCTGCCCAGCATCACAGTCATGGACACAGTGTGCCTAATAACTGAGTCGCTGTGGTCCGGAGATCCGGACGGCACCGAGATCGTGCTGGTGGAGATCCCGGCGGATCATCCGCTGCGCTACCGGCCCGGTGTCTGAGGGCACCGGGCCGGCCGGAGAGTGGGTCGGATCATCGATGTCGCCGCCGCCCGGCCGGCGAACGGCGCGGTGACGGACCCCGCGCCCGCCCAGCACGGACGCCGGCCCCGAGGTCGAGCCGGGCGGTGTCTCCGGGCGCGGCCCGCCCGCGCTCAGCCCCGCGGGACCCCCAGACGGCCCTCCAGCTGACCGAGCAACTCCCCCAGGAGCGAGGCGAGTTCACGCTGGCGGGTGGGGTCGATACCGGACAGGGCCGTCGTCTCGTACGCGAGCTGCTGGGGCAGGATGCCGTCGACGAGCTCGCGTCCCGCGTCGGTGAGCCGGACGTGCGCGACCCGGCGGTCACGGGTGTCCCCGCGGCGTTCGACCAGGCCGCGCTCGGTCAGCTGCTTGAGGCGCTTGGTGACGGCCGCGCCGGAGGAGAACGTCTCGCGGGCGAGCTCACTGGGGGTCAGTTCGTGCCCGGTACGGCGCAGCGTCCCCAGGACGTCGAACTCGGGACGGGTCAGCCCGGCGCGGCGCAGCGGGGCGTCCTCGGCCTGCTGGAGGAGTGCGGCCGAGCGGTTGATCCGGCCGATGATCTCCATCGGGCCGGTGTCGATGTCGGGACGCACGGCCCGCCATTGCTGCACGACCGCGGCCATCGTGTCGCCGGGCACCACCGCCCGTCCGGCGCCGGTGTCCCCGCCCGCCGCCCGCCCGTTCGCTGCCGTCATGCCTGTGCGCCCTCCACGGAGTGCAGTCCCTGCCGTCGTACCGTCGCCGCGAGCGTACGGTGTCCGGACCGTTCCACCCGCATCACCCGTTCCTCCGGCAGGGCGCGTTGCCACCATTCACCGGCCGCGGCGTCGGCGGTCGCACGCAGTTCGACGACGGCGCCGGCCAGGTCGCGGCGCGCGGACTCCAGGGCGCCGGGCGCGGGACGCTCGGAGCCGAGGAGCCGCACGGCGCGCTCGTCGGCGCGCTCGACCGCGTCGAGGGCGTCCTCGACGCGGTCCCCGGCCCGCCGGTTGGTGACGGCGACCGCCGCGGCGAAACCGACCAGCGCGCCCACCAGGGTGTCCACGACCCGGTCGGTCATCAGCTCGCCCGGCCGCTGGAGGTGGGCGAACTCGGTGATGAGCAGGGCCATGGGGGTGACACAGACGCTGCCGAGCCAGTAGTTGCGCCCGATCAGCGCCTCGGCCCCGAAGTTGAGGGCGAGACAGCACAGCACGAGGGCCGCCTGACCGAGATGGGCGAGCGGGACGAGGGCCGCGAAGGCGAGGACGCCGACGAGATTGCCGACCACGCGCTGCACACCCCGGCTCCAGGTCAGGGTGACATTGGTCTGGTAGAGCGAGGCGGCGGTGACGAGGGCCCAGTAGGGGCGGCCGACACCGAGGGCGAGCGAGACGTAACCGGCCAGCGAGCAGCCGAGCGCCACACGCAACGCGATCGGGGCCAGTGGGCCGAGCCGTCGAGACAACGGCTTCTCTCCCAGGGCGAGTTCGGCCTCCACCCCCAGGAGTTCACCGGCGGCCTCCCCCAGGTCGTCCGGGTGCGGTACGGGGCCGGTGCCGCGCAGGTCGCGAGCCCAGCCGCGCAGCCGCTCGGGCTCCGTGTCGGCGGGCGCTGCGATCGCGACCTCGGCCCGTACGACGAGCCGTTCCAGGGCACGTCGGGGCGCGGAGCGGGCGCCGGTGGACAGCAGCGACTGCCAGGCCCCGTGCACGGCGGCGGCCGCGGCCGCACGGGAACGGGCGGATCCGGCACCGTCGCCCCGCGTCTGGGCGTACGCCGCTGCGGCGTTGAGCGCGTGCGCGGTGGCCCTGCGCTCCGGCCCGTGCGGGCGGAGGAGTCCCGGGGCCATGCCGACGACCCAGGCCCAGACGCCCGCGGCGGCACCCAGCGCGAGATGGCCCGGGACCTCGCCGAGCGTCTGCGGCACGAAGAGGGACGCCGAGCTGATGAAGGAGAGGACCACATGGCCGGGCGGCCCGACCCGGGTGGCGTCGCACAGCACCTTCTGCACGGCGGCGAGCAGGGCGCCGACCGTGACCAGCAGGACGGGGCTCGTGGTGAGGGACGCGGCGGTCAGGGCTACGGCGAGTCCGGCGAGCATGCCGAGCACCACCGCGGCGAGGGTACGGGCCCGGGCGGCGTACGGGCGGTTGTGGGCGTAGAGCGCGCAGAGCGACCCGGCCATGGTGTACATCGCCAGGTCCAGCCTGCCGAGCGCCAGGAGCGCCAGGTTCGGCGGCGCCACCGACACGACCACGCTCAGGGCGGGCTTGAACCAGATGTCGGAGGGCCGGCCGAGGCGGAGCACCCCGGCCAGCGGGAGGCGCCGGGCGCCCGGAAGGGGGCCGGGGCGGGGTGCCCCGGGCGTGCGGGGGGTCGCGGTGCTCATACGGTGAAGAATAGCAGATGTTTTACGAGTAAAACACTAGCGCAATACATCAGGTCCGCCGCGCCTCCCCCTCCCACCTGCGGTGCTCCCCGTACGCTCCCCCGAATGCCCCCTTGCGCCCGGTCCTCACCGGCTTGCGCGCCGCCACGCGCGGGCATGCCCGGTCCGACGTCCGACAGTGTCGAGCGGGGGAGGTGCACGGTGCACGGACCGGCTTCGCCCGGCTGGCTGCTCGTCGCGCTGTGCGCGGCGACCGGGGCCTACTGCCTGCTGCGGATGCGCAGCACGATCGAGGAACAGCGCCGCACGGCCGGCGGCGAGGCGCTCATGGGGTTCGGCATGGCGGCGATGGCCGTGCCCGCGGCCGTGGTCGCTCCACCCCACTGGGCCTGGCTCGGGTACGCCGCGGTGTTCGGCGCGGCCGCCCTGCGCGCCCTGTGGTCGGCCCGCGGCGGCGGGCATCATCTGCACCACGTGGTCGGCGCCTGCGCGATGGTCTACATGGCGGTGGTGATGGCCGTCTCCCCCGGGCACCACCACGTCCACGGGGGTTCCGGGGTCCCGCTGGTGACCGGGGCACTCCTTCTCTACTTCACCGCGTACGTGCTGCTGTCCGGGGTCCGGTTGCTGCCGGTCGCGGCCGTCACCGGCAGCACCGGGGACACCGGAGGCACCGGGGCGATGCCGCCCGGCCCCGCCCGGACCCCCGGCTGGGGCGATCGGCCAGAGCTGTCCCGGGCGTGCCGGCTGTCGATGGGGATCGCGATGCTCGCCATGCTGGTCACGCTCTGACACGCGCGCCCGCCGCACCGGCGGGACCGCTCCCGCCAAGCCCCGCGAAACCGTGGTGTACGTCACTTTGCCGTCGCGGCCGGTATCCCTCGGCGACGCTCCGCTCATAGGCTTCACCCATGATGGTCCCCGCGGCACTGTTGCTGCTCGGCGCCCTGGCCGCCGTGGTCGCTCCACGGCTGCTCGCCCGAGCGGACTGGCCGGACCGCGAACCTGTGGTCGCCCTGTGGGTGTGGCAGTGCGTGGTGGCGGCCGTCCTGCTGTGCTGTGCGCTGTCGATGACGCTGAGTGCGGCCGCCGCCTGGGTGGCGGTGCGCGGCCATGTGTTCGCCCCCGCGCCCCACTCGGTCGTCAACGCCTACGCGTTGAGCACCGGAGGCACATGGGCCGCGACGACCGCGGTGGCGCTCGCGTGCGGCGGCGCCTGGACCGCGGCCATGCTGGTCCGCGAGGTGCTGGGCGCGCGGGCCCGCCTTCGCCACAGCCGCGCCGAACTGCGCCTGCGCGCACCTCTGTTGCCCGGCGAGGAGCCGGGCAGCGATCGGCTGGTGGTGCTGGAGGGCGAGCGTCCGGACGCCTGGTTCCTGCCCGGCCCCGCACCCCGACTCGTCATCACCACGGCCGCGTTGCGCCGCCTCGAGGGTCGTCGTCTGGATGCCGTGCTCGCCCATGAGCAGGGGCACGCGCGGGCCCGGCACGACTGGCTGCTGCACTGCTCGGTCGCGCTCGCCGTCGGCTTCCCTCAGGTCCCGGTCTTCGCCGCGTTCCGCGACGAGATGCACCGGCTGGTCGAACTGGCCGCCGACGACATGGCATCACGCCGTTTCGGCCGTCTCACGATCGCCCTCGCGCTGGTGGAACTCAACGAGGACCGGGGTGTGTTCGGCCCTTGCCCGACCCCGCAGGCCCATCTCCCGGCGCGGGTTCGCCGCCTCCTCACCCCCCAGGACCGGCTGACGCCGTCGCGACGGCTGCGCCTGACTGCGGCGGCCACCCTGGTGCCTGTCGTCCCGCTGCTGGTGACGTTCGTACCGGCGCTGCGGGCACTCGGCTGAGGCGTGCGCCGCAGATGGGCCGTCAGCAGGTCGGCGGGGTGGTATCGAGTGGTGCCGAGACGACTGACCGGCTGCCGCTCGGTTTTGCGCCGCGCCCTCGGACGGCCTCGGCGGGAGGGGCGCCCGTGCCCCCGCGAGAGCACGGGCGGCGCCGGCCGGGAG
This sequence comes from Streptomyces sp. NPDC057950, assembly GCF_042887295.1. Lineage (NCBI taxonomy): Bacteria > Bacillati > Actinomycetota > Actinomycetes > Kitasatosporales > Streptomycetaceae > Streptomyces > Streptomyces sp. NPDC057950. Next base: position 394,352 of record NZ_JBHVPP010000001.1, on the reverse strand, counting down.
CCCGGCAGGGAATCCGGTACGGCCCAGTGCGCCCTTGACCCGCACGGGCCGCGCCCCGAAGGATCGCCCTCATGACGATCAAGTGCGTGCTCTTCGACTTCTCCGGAACGCTGTTCCGTGTCGAGTCCACCGGGTCCTGGCTGCGTGCCGTGCTGGCGGAGTCCGAAGTATCCCTTCCCGAGGCGGAGTTGACGCGTAAGGCCGCCGACCTGGAGGCCGTCGGCGCGCTTGCCGGCGGTGCCGCCCCCGCACGGCCGCTGCCGACGGGACTCGCCGAGGTGTGGCGGCGGCGCGACGAGAGCGCCGCGTCGCACAGGGCCGCGTACACCGGCGCGTCCCGGCTGGTGCCGCTGCCCGATCCCGCGCTGCACGAAGCGCTGTACGACCGCCACATGAGGCCCGCCGCCTGGCACCCCTATCCCGACGCGGCGGAGGTGCTCGCCGCCCTGCGCGGACGCGGGATCGCGGTGGGCGTGGTCAGCAACATCGGCTGGGATCTGCGGCCCGTCTTCCGCGAGCACGGCCTCGACCCGTACGTCGACGCCTACGTCCTGTCGTACGAGCACGGCATCCAGAAGCCGGACGTCCGGCTGTTCGCGACCGCCTGTGAGGCGCTGGGGGCGGCACCCGAGGACACCTTGATGGTCGGTGACGACCGCCGTGCCGACGGAGGCGCAGCGGCGCTGGGCTGCGCGGTGCACTTCGTGGACCACCTGCCGGCCGCGGCCCGGCCCGACGGACTGCGGCCGGTGCTCGACCTGCTCGACTGACCGCCGCCCTGCCCCGCCTCTCAGCTCTGGTAGCCCTCGACCTGCGAGGACGGCCGCACGTGGGCCTCGTCCGGGTTCTCCCCGAACTCGGTCTTCGCGCGCCGCTGACGCAGCAGGTCCCAGCACTGGTCGAGCTCGCGCTCGAGCTGTCCGAGCCGCTGATGTTCGGTGTCGGAGTCGATCTGCCCCGACGACAGGGCGTCGCGGAGCTGTCGCTCGTCGTCCACCATCGCCGTGATCTTCGCCAGGATCTGCTCTTGGTTCATGTCCGTAAGCCTCCTCGGGCCTCGTGCCCACTGTAAGGAGATCCTCCCCCGCACCGCACGTCCGCCTGAGACGTTCCCCCGCGACGCCCCAGACGGACGGCAGCCCGAAGCGGACCCCTGCAGGGGTCGCGACCCGGACGACCTGAGTATAGTTGGCTGGCAGCCAGTCAACACAGGAGTTACAGGATGTCCCCGCGCAGCCAATCGGTCAACGAAGAGCTGCGGCGGCGTTCCCGGGAGCGGCTTCTTCAGGCCGCGCTGGAGCTGGTGAGCGAGCGCGGATACGACGCGACGACGCTCGGGGACATAGCGGATCGCGCGGGATCGGCGCGCGGCCTGGTGTCGTACTACTTCCCCGGCAAGCGCCAGCTCGTCCAGTCCGCGGTGCACCGGCTGATGCACCGCACGCTGGAGGAGGGACTGGAGCGCGAGCCGCGCACCGCCGACGGCCGGGAACGGATGGCGCGGGCCATCGACGCGGTCCTCGGTCTGGCCCGGGACAGGCCGGTCCTCATGCGTCAGCACATGGCCGGGATCCTGCAGGGCGAGGGGTTCGTGCAGTGCCCCGAGCAGCAGCGGCTGGCGCAGCTCCTGCGCGAGACCGTCGCCGGACGCGGCTCGCCGGACGCGGCCACCGACTACCCGATGCTGCGCGCGCTGCTGATGGGCGCGGTGTACGCGGCCCTGGTGCCGGGCGCGCCGATGGCGGTGCCGACGCTGCGGGCGGAGCTGTTCGAGCGCTACGACCTCGACTGGGAGATGGGGGTCCCGCCGGACACCGAGGTGCCCGGCGGGACGTACGGGGCGGATCTGTCACGGTTCTTCGCGACCGGCCGCCTGCCGGACGATCAGTCGAAGTAGTCCGGCTGGGTCTGGACGTTGAGCTCGCGCAGATGGACCCGCTCGGCCGGGTCGGTGCGCCGGTCGCTGAGCTTCAGGACGTCGAAGCCCTTGGCGATGTCGTTCGAGTAGATGTAGCCGTTGTAGTAGTACGCCGACCAGGAGCCGCCGACCTGGAGCGTGTCGGTGCTCAGCGGGCCGCGCTCGAAGTAGGCGATCTCCTTCGGGTGGACGGAGTCGGTGAAGTCCCAGACGGAGACACCGCCCTGGTACCAGGCCTGGACCATGAGGTCCTTGCCCTTGACGGGGATCAGCGAGCCGTTGTGGGCCACGCAGTTCTCGGTGTCCGCCTGATGGCGCGGGATCTTGTAGTAGCTCCGGAAGACCAGCTTGCGCCGGTCGCCCTTGCCGACGATGTCGTAGATGCCGTCCGCGCCGCGGTTCGGACCGATGGCCGCGTTGCAGGTGGCCGCGCCTCCGCCGCCCAGCTCATCGGTGAACACGACCTTGTCGGCCTTCTGGTTGAAGGTCGCCGAGTGCCAGAACGCGAAGTTGACGTTGTCCTCGACCTGGTCGATGACCTTGGGGTGTTCGGGGTCCTTGATGGAGAACAGGATGCCGTCGCCCATGCAGGCGCCCGCCGCGAGGTCCTTGGAGGGCAGCACGGTGATGTCGTGGCAGCCGGTGGTCTTGGAGACGCCCGGGTTGGTGGGCGAGCCCGGGTTGCCGCCGCCGTCGGGTCCCTCACCGGGGAAGAGCACCGGGAAGTTCACCACCGCGGCCTTCTCGGGTGCGTGGCGCGGCACCTTGATGACCGAGATGCCGTCGTGCGGGGGCCGGCAGTCGGGGAACGTGGCGCTCGGCGAGTACGAGGACACGTAGATGTAGACGTTCTTGCGCTCCGGCACCAGTGAGTGGGTGTGCGAGCCGCAGGCGGTCTCGACGGCGGCGACGTACTTCGGGTTCGCCTTGTCGGTGATGTCGAAGACCTTCATGCCCTCCCACGAGGACTTCTCGGTCGCGGGCTGCGTGGTGCTGTTGCACGAGTTGTCGCTGCGCGAGGAGTCGGTGGAGAGGAAGAGCAGGTTGCCGGAGACGGAGATGTCGTTCTGCGATCCCGGGCACAGCACCTGGGAGACCGTCTTCGGGGCCTTCGGGTTGCTGATGTCGAGGATGCGGAAGCCGTCGTAGTTGCCGGCGAAGGCGTACTTGCCCTGGAAGGCGAGGTCCGAATTGATGCCGGGCAGGGCGTCCTTGGGGATGTTGGTGAGGTGCTGGACGTTGTCGGAGTGGACGATCTCGTCCTGTCCGGGTATCTCGCCGCTCGCCACCGCCGCCCTCACCTCGGCGGCGTCGCTCCGGGAGACCTGCTCCCGTGCTGCGGGACCGTCCCCGGGGTCGGGGGTCGCGGCCGCCGGGCCGGCCGTGAGCAGTGCGGCCAGGAGCCCGGCCGCGACGGCGGCAACTCCCAGGCGTCTGTGCCGCGTTCGGGGGTCGTTCAACAGGGTCACTGCGTCCTCCCTTGTAGCCGTTCGCAGAGGAACGGTTCACGGACCCCAGAAGTATCGTCCGTCCCATGCGCTGATCAACAGATGGCAACGTACTCGTAATGAGAGTTTTTGATCGGGCACGTTCGGAAGCGTGCTAGGACGGTCATGAACACCCGTGAGGTGTAAGCCGATCCGTGTGTCCCAGGAGGTCGCCGTGCTCTTCCGCCGTTCACCCCGTGCTTTCCTGGTCACGGCGTCACTGGTGGTCGCCGTACTCGCGCTCGGGGCGTGCGACGACTCCGCCGCTCCGGTCAAGTCCGGTAAGGCGGACGGACCTTCGGTGATCGCGCCCGGCAGGCCCGGCGAGGCGGCCGAGACACTCTCCGCCGACGACGCCGCGCGACAACGCAGCGAGGACGACTCCCCCAACTCGGCGGACTTCGCCTACGCCCGGATGATGATCGAACACCACACCCAGGCACTGGAGATGACCCGGCTCGCCCCTCGGCGGGCCGAGTCCGGCCGGGTGAAGGCACTCGCGGCACGCATCGCGGCCTCGCAGGGACCCGAGATCAGCACGATGAAGGGCTGGCTCGACACACACGACGGCGACGGGCACGCCACGGGACACCGGCACGAGGCGATGCCCGGTATGGCGACCGACGCCCAGCTCAAGGCGTTGCGCGTGGCCCGGGGCAAGGTCTTCGACCGGCTCTTCCTGAGACTGATGATCACGCACCACGACGGGGCGGTCTCGATGGCCACGGACGTGAAGGCCGAGGGCAACAACATCCAGATCGAGGAGATGGCCGACGACGTGATCGCCCAGCAGACCAGCGAGATCAGCAGGATGCGCGCGATGTCGTGACGGTCCGCGGCCTTCGCGGGCACTCGCCGCCGGCCCGTTCAGCGACGTACATGACGGGGGGTCAGGAATCCCTCGTCGCGCGCACCGGCGATCAGCCGCAGTGACCTGCGCCGGCTGTGACCGGTGGCGCACATGACCGCCAGGACCGGATCCGCCCCGTCCCGCTGCGCGGCCCGGTACTCCTCGGCGACCAGCCGCCGCCCCTCGACGCCACGCGGCCACGCACCGCGGACACGACCGGGCAGCGGTCCCGCGGGGCTCCCCGGGCGCGGCGCGGCACTCCCGCCGCACGCCTCGGCGAGGGGCTCCTCGATCCAGTCCGCGAGCGCCATGAGGTAGTCCAGGGAGAGCGGCGGCCGGGCTTGGACGTCCTCGATGGAGACCCCCTGACCGGCCGTCACCGCGAGTACGTCGACCCGGGCGCCGTCCGCGAAGTCGATGCGGACGGCGAACCACCGCGTGACACTGTCGCGCTCCCGCACCTCCCACGCGGGTCGCACGGACACCGAGCCCTCCGGCCGATCACGATCAGAACGACTGAGAAAGGATGCTTCCAGCACTCGCAGAACGTAACCGCATGATCACACTCCATACGAACGGACACGCACACGTGTGCCGCGCGCCGCACCCTGTCAGCGGGCCAAGAGTGGTGCGATGCTGGAGCCATCAGCGATCTCCTCGGGCTGTTCGGGTTTCGGGTTGGGAGTTCCGCCGTGCTGCATGTCGCCGTTGTCGGCTCGGGACCCAGCGGGGTCTACACCGCCCAGAGCCTCGTCCAGAGCGGGCTGCCCGATGTCAGGGTGGACGTCCTCGACCGGCTGCCGTGCCCCTACGGCCTGGTCCGCTACGGCGTGGCCCCCGACCACGAGAAGATCAAGTCGCTCCAGAACAACCTGCGCAGCGTCCTGGTGGACGAACGTGTGCGGTTCCTCGGCGGTGTCCAGGTGGGCCCCGGCGGCGTACCGGCCGCACGGCTGCGCGAGCTGTACCACGCGGTGGTGTACTGCGTGGGAGCCGCCACCGACCGTCACCTCGCCGTGCCCGGCGAGGAGCTGTCCGGCAGCTGGTCGGCGACCGAGTTCGTGTCCTGGTACAGCGCGCACCCGGACTCCGTGGCCGACGGAGCCGCGGGATTCGTGCACGGCACCCGTTCGGCCGTGGTCATCGGCGTCGGCAACGTCGCGGTCGACGTGACCCGGATCCTGGCGCGCGGCGCGGCCGAGCTGAGCCCCACCGACATGCCGCAGGCCGCGCTCACCGCGCTGGCCGCGAGCACGGTGACGGAGATCAGCATGGTCGGGCGGCGCGGTCCGTCGCAGGCCCGCTTCACCACCAAGGAACTGCGCGAGCTGGGCGGACTGCCGGACACCGACGTCGTGGTGGACCCCGAGGAGCTTGCGCTCGATCCGCAGTATGCCGACCCGTCGGCACTGCCGGCCGCCCAGCGCCGCAACGTCGAGGTACTGCGCGGGTGGGCCGCCGCTCCGGCGCGGGGCCGTCCGCGTCGGATCCGGCTCCGTTTCTTCCTGCGCCCCGTCGCGCTGCTCCCCCGCGACGGCGACCCCGACGGCGCCGGCGGCCGGGTGGGTGCCGTGCGCTTCGAACGGACGGTGCCCGACGGGCAGGGCGGGGTGACGGGCACGGGTCGCCACGAGGACATCGCGGCGCAGCTGGTGCTGCGTTCGGTGGGCTATCGCGGGGTGCCGCTCGAAGGGCTGCCGTTCGACGCGGAGCACGGCACGGTGCCGCATCTCGCGGGGCGGGTGCTGCGGGACGGCGCGGTCGCTCCGGGCGAGTACGTGGCGGGCTGGATCAAGCGTGGCCCGACGGGTGTCATCGGCACCAACCGGCCGTGCGCGAAGGAGACGGTGACCTCGCTGCTGGAGGACGCGCCCGGTCTCGCACGGCGCGAGGTGACCGACGATCCGCTCGCGGCGCTGCGGGCGGACGGCCTCGCACCGGTCGAATGGGCCGGCTGGGAGGCGATCGAGCGGGCGGAGGCGGCCCTCGGGGCCTCCCTGGGGCGGGGTGTCGTGAAGCTGCCCGACTGGACGTCACTGCTGGCGGCGGCGCGGACGGCGACTTCCTGAGGGCTCGTCCGTGATCGCCTCGGGGTACGGCGGAGTCGCTCGGGGTTCCGTGGGCATGACACACAGCGGCAACAGACCGGACATCAACAAACTGTTCAAGCCCTCTACGGTCTCGTGCTGGTCGGAGGTGCCCCCTGGCCTCCGGCGCCCCGATCCGCCGCCGCCCCTGGAGTGCCCATGGCAACCACCGCACCCGTGCATCCCGTCGACGAGGTCCCGCCCGTACGCGGCCTGGCCGCCTTCGGGCTGCAGCACGTGCTCGCGATGTACGCGGGAGCCGTGGCCGTTCCGCTGATCGTGGGCGGCGCGATGAAGCTCTCGCCGGCCGATCTGGCCTATCTGATCACGGCCGACCTGCTGGTCTGCGGTGTCGCGACCCTCATCCAGTGCGTGGGATTCTGGCGCTTCGGCGTGCGGCTGCCGATCATGCAAGGCTGCACGTTCGCGGCGGTCTCACCGATGGTGCTCATCGGGACGACCGGCGGCGGCCTGCCCGCGATCTACGGGTCGGTGATCGTCGCGGGCCTCGCGATCATGCTGTTGGCGCCGGTCTTCGGCCGGCTGCTGCGCTTCTTCCCGCCGCTCGTCACGGGCACCGTCATCTTGATCATCGGGGTCTCGCTGCTGCCGGTGGCGGGCAACTGGGCCGCCGGCGGCGTGGGCGCCAAGGACTTCGGCGAGCCGAAGAACCTGGCGCTCGCGGGCTTCGTGCTGGCCGTCGTCCTGGGGGTGCAGCGGTTCGCGCCGCCCTTCCTGAGCCGGATCGCGGTGCTGATCGGCATCGCGGTGGGCGTCGTGGTGGCGGTGCCCTTCGGCTTCACGGACTTCGGCGGGGTCGATGACGCCGACTGGCTGGGGATCAGCACGCCCTTCCACTTCGGCGGCCCCGCCTTCCACGCCTCCGCGATCGTCTCGATGCTGGTGGTGGCGCTGGTGACGATGACGGAGACGACGGGCGACCTCATCGCGGTGGGTGAGATGACCGATCGCAGGGTCGAACCGCGCACGCTGGCCGACGGGCTGCGCGCCGACGGCCTCTCCACGGTCCTCGGCGGTGTCTTCAACACCTTCCCGTACACGGCGTTCGCGCAGAACGTGGGTCTTGTCGGCATGACCCGGGTGCGCAGCCGCTGGGTGGTCGCCGCCGCGGGCGGCATCCTCGTACTCCTCGGTCTGCTGCCCAAGCTGGGCGCGGTGGTCGCGGCGGTGCCCGCGCCGGTGCTGGGCGGCGCGGGTCTGGTGATGTTCGGGACGGTCGCCGCGAGCGGGCTGCGCACCCTGGCCGAGGTGGACTTCAAGGGCAACGACAACCTCACCGTCGTGGCCGTATCGGTCGCCGTGGGCTTCCTGCCGGTAGGGGTCCCCACGGTCTACGAGAAGTTCCCCGACTGGTTCCAGACGGTGATGAACAGCGGGATCAGCGCAGGTTGTCTGACGGCGATCGTCCTGAACCTGATCTTCAACCATCTGCCGGGCAGGCCGGGTGCGCAGGACGGCGCCGCCGATCCGGGTGCGCCCGCGGTCAGCGCCTGAGGGCTGTCCCGTGATCCCCGGTGGATCGGCGCGCGCCGTCAGATGCGGTGCATCGCAAGGCGGAGGGTCGCCCTCATACCGGCTGCGTTCCGGCGATCCGACAACGCGGCGAGGTGCCGTAGCTGCCGTCGTGCGCCCGCCGGGGATCACGGGACAGCCCCGGGGCGCCCATGGGACCGCACGGGGTGGAGGGGAGCTCAGACCTCGCCCCGCTCCGACTCCTGGCGTGCCGCCGCCGCGAGGACGCAGCCGATGAGTCCCGGGAACAGTGTGTCGAGGTCGTCCGTGCGCAGCCCGTTCATCTTGGCCGTGCCGCGGTAGACCTGCCGGATCACCCCGCTCTCACGGAGCACCCGGAAGTGGTGCGTGGTGGTGGACTTGGTGACCGGCAGGTCGAAGTGCGAACAGGACAGCTCGTCGCCGTCGGCGGCGAGCTCCCGCACGATCCGCAGCCGCATCGGATCGGACAGCGCGTGCAGCACGCCCTCCAGACGGATCTCCGCACACGCGGGGTGGGCGAGATCCCGGCTGCTGCCGGCGGGGGCGGCGGTCGTCACGGCGGCTCCAGTCCTCGGGGCGGGCTCTCGTCCGGCATCGTCTCCGGCCCGCTGGGCTCCACCGGTTCCCATTGTACGAGACCTCTCGTAGTTTGACACTTGCCGTACTACGATGTTTATCGTAGTAGCCGCAGCCCGGTACCCCGCGACGAATGGAGTCCTCCGTGAGCGCGCTCTTCGAGCCCATCACCCTGCGCGATCTGACCATCCCCAACCGGGTGTGGATGCCCCCGATGTGCCAGTACTCGGCCGCGCCGGAAGGACCTTCCACGGGGGCCGCGAACGACTGGCACTTCGCCCACTACGCCGCGCGCGCCACCGGCGGCACGGGCCTGATCGTCGTCGAGGCCACCGCCGTCTCCCCCGAGGGCCGGATCAGCCCGTACGACCTCGGCATCTGGAACGACACGCAGGTGGAGGCGTTCCGTCGCGTCACGGGCTTCCTGCGCGGCCAGGGCACCGTGCCCGGGATCCAGCTCGCGCACGCCGGGCGCAAGGCATCGACCGACCGGACCTGGACGGGCGGCGCGCCGGTCGGTGAGGACGCGTACGGATGGCAGCCACTGGCCCCGAGCGCGCTGGCCTTCGACGAGCGCCATCCGGTGCCGGCCGAACTCACCGTGGACCGGATACGGGAGATCGTCGGCCAGTTCGCGGACGCGGCCCGGCGCGCCCTGGACGCCGGATTCGAGATCGTGGAGATCCACGGTGCCCACGGCTACCTCGTCAACGAGTTCCTCTCCCCGCACTCCAACCGGCGGACCGACGAGTACGGCGGCTCCTACGAGAACCGCATCCGCTTCGCCCTCGAAGTCGTCGACGCCGTCCGTGCGGTCTGGCCGGAGGACAAGCCGCTGTTCTTCCGCGTCTCCGCCACCGACTGGCTGGACGAGGGCGGCTGGAGCGCCGACGACACCGTCCGCCTGGCCTCCCGGCTCCAGGAGCACGGCGTCGACCTGCTGGACGTCTCGACGGGGGGCAACGCCTCGGGCGTACGCATCCCGGTCGGGCCCGGTTACCAGGTCCCCTTCGCCGCACGGGTGAAGGCGGAGACCGGGCTGCCCGTCGCCGCCGTCGGCCTGATCACCGACGCCGAGCAGGCCGAGAAGATCGTCGCCAACGACGAGGCCGACGCGGTGTTGCTGGGCCGCGAACTGCTGCGCAACCCGTCGTTCGCCCGCATCTCGGGACGTGAGCTCGGCGCGGACGTCCATGTGCCCGAGCAGTACCACCGCTCCGTCTGAGTCACGTTCGTCTCCGCCTCTTCCCGGGGGGAGACCGGCCTCCGCATCCTGATCCGGTCACTGCCCCAGCAGTCGGCGCAGCCACCGCAGGCGTGCCGCCTTGGTGTCCTGGGACAGGGCGGCGTGCGGCGCCATCTGGTCGTATCCGTGGAAGCCGCCCGGCCAGACGTGCAGTTCGGCGCGGCCGCCCGCCTGCCACATCCGGGTCGCGTACGCGACGGCCTCGTCACGGAAGGTCTCGGCCGAACCGACGTCGATGAACGCCGGGGGCAGTCCGGTGAGGTCCTCGGCGCGCGCGGGGGCGGCGTAGGGGGAGACGTCCGGGCCACCGCGCGCGTCGCCGAGGAGGGCCGTCCACCCGGTGCTGTTCGCCGTGCGGTCCCACACGCCCAGACCGGCCATCTGGTGGCTGGACGGGCTGTCGTTGCGGTCGTCGAGCATCGGGCAGAGCAGTACCTGCCCCAGCAGCGCCGGGCCGCCGCGGTCCCGGGCGAGCAGGGCGACGGCCGCGGTCAGGCCGCCTCCGGCGCTGCCGCCGGCGACGATGATCCGGTCTGCGTCGAATCCCAGTTCCGCGGCGTGCCCGGCTGTCCACACCAGTCCCGCGTAGCAGTCCTCGACCGGCGCCGGGTGCGGGTTCTCGGGAGCGAGGCGGTACTCCACGGACACCACCCCCGCGCCCAGTTCCCGTGCCCAGTCGAGGATCTCCAGGACCCCGGAGCGGCTGTCACCGACCACCATCCCGCCGCCGTGCGTGTGGTAGATGACCGGCACCGCGGCATCGGTCCCCGTGGGCCTGCAGACGAGCAGGGAGACGTCGGGGGCGCCCCGCGGCCCGGGAACCGCGCGGTCCTCGACCTCGAAGGCACCGTCCCCGGTCAGGTCCGGATCCGCTCCCTCGAACGCCGCCATGCTCTCGCGCAGCGCCGGGATCATCTCGGGGTGCAGGGCGGGCGGCATCTCCTCGGCGACGGCTTCGAGGGCGGCGGCGAGTTCCGGGTCGAACGGCGGGGGCGGCCCCACCCGGAAGCTCTCGTTCCCGGCGGAAGGTACGGAGGTCATCGGCTCTCCCTGCGTCACGGTCACGCCGTTGTGACCACTGTCGTCATCGTGCCCTGGGCCGGCGGTGCGGCGGGCGCGCCGTACGGCGGAGAACCCCGCCGAACGGCGGGCTGCTCCACGGACCACGACGACGGTGTCCGCGCCCCTGGGCATGCCTGGCCGGTGGCGCCGGAGATCAGTGACGCGCGGCCCGCGGAGGCGCGAGATCCAGGTCACCCCGGCTCCCTGTCACACATCACCCCACCACCCCGGTCATACGTGTGTACCCACAACCCGCCGTCAATCGTCAGGAGATCACCGTGGAATCGCGTCTCAACTACTTCGGCCACCCCCTCGCGGGAAAGGTGCTGAAGCACATCAACACGGCCGGCAAGGTGGCTTCGGACACGACGCTGCCGCACGCGGTCCAGGAACTCGTGAAGATCCGCGCGAGCCAGATCAACGGCTGCGGCTTCTGCACCGACATGCACACCAAGGACGCCGTGGCGGCGGGCGAGACCGCGCAGCGGCTCCACCTGGTCGCGGCCTGGCGTGAGGCCACGGTCTTCACCGACGCCGAGCGCGCCGCGCTGGAACTGGCCGAGCAGGGCACCCGCATCGCCGACGCCGCCGGCGGTGTGACCGACGAGGCGTGGGCCGCCGCGGTCAAGCACTACGACGAGGAGCAGCTCGTCGCGCTGATCTCCCTCATCGCCATCATCAACGCCTACAACCGCATCAACGTCATCAACCAGCAGCCCGCCGGGAGCTACCAGCCCGGCCAGTTCGGCTGATCGACGCCCGTCCGCCGGACACGACCGGTCCGTCTCCGCGCCGCCCCGACCCACGGCGAGGGGACGGACCACCGGCGTCGAGCGGTCACCCGGCCGGCGACCGACTTCGCCGCGATGACGACGTCCGGTGCGAACACGCCTTCCCACTCGACGGCACACGCGTCCTCGGACACTCGCCCGCCCTCCTCGCGCACATCGAAAAGGGGAAACCCATGCCCAGTTCAACGAACCCGCGTTTCACGGACCGGGTCGCCATCGTCACAGGGGCGGGGTCGGGCATCGGCCGCGCCACCGCGATCGCCCTCGCCGAGGCGGGGGCACACGTCCTCGGTGTGGGACGCCGGAAGGACGCCCTGGAGGAGACGGCTCGCGCCCACGCCGGCATCGCGGTCCTGCCCCTCGACATCCGCGAGGAGAACGCCGCGGACAGGGTGGTGGCCACCGCCGTGGAGCGGTGGGGCCGGATCGACGTGCTGGTGAACAACGCCGGCGCCACGGCCGTGATGCCGCTCGCGGAGAGCGACCGGTCGGTCATCACCAGCCTGTTCGACCTCAACGTGACTGCGCCGAGCATGCTCGCCCACGCCGCCCTGCCGCACCTGCGGGACTCCTCCGGTTCCATCGTCAACGTATCCAGCACCTACGGGCACCGCCCCCTGGCCGGCGGAGCCCATTACGCCGCCACCAAGAGCGCCCTCGAGCAACTGACCCGGAGCTGGGCCCTCGAACTCGCGCCCGACGGCGTACGGGTGAACGCGATCGCCCCCGGACCCACCAAGACGGACGTCCTCGTCGCGGCGGGCCTCGCGCAGGACACCATCGACGAGCTGCGTGCCTACGAACGCGACCGCATCCCGGTCGGCCGCCTCGGCGACGCGGAGGACGTCGCGGACTGGATCCTGCGCGTCGCCGACCCCAGGAGCACGCACCTGACCGGCCAAGTCCTGACGATCGACGGGGGACTTGAGCTCGTCTGACCACCGGCCGCCCGGCCTCGGACCACCTGGCGAGCCATGCGGTCCGAGGCCGGGCCCGCGGTGCGGGAGGGGGCCCGTCTCAGCGGGTCTGGTCGGTCGGCCGGATCAGGATCTCGTTGACGGCGACGTGCTCGGGCTGGGAGAGCGCGTACACAACGGCGCCGGCGATGTCCTCGGCCCGGAGCGTCCGCATGGAATCGGCCATCGTCTTGGCCATGGCCTGGATGGCCGGGTCGGTGATGTGGCTGGTCAACTCGGTCGCCACGAAACCGGGTTCCACGACGACGACACGAACGCCCTGCTCGGTGACCTCCTGGCGCAACGCCTCGGAGAAGGCGGTGACACCGAACTTGGTGGCCGCGTACACACCGCTCGCGGCCGACGACACCCGCCCCGACGTCGAGGAGATCTGCACCACCGCCCCCTTGCTCCTCAGCAGGTGCGGCAGGGCGGAGTGGACCGCGTACATCGATCCGAGCAGATTGGTCTCGACCATGCGCGTCCACTCCGTGGTGTCCGCGCCCAGGATCTGCCCGCTGAGCATCACGCCCGCGTTGTTCACCAGCACGTCGAGGGCTCCGAACCGCTCGACGGTCGCCTCGACCGCGTCGCGCACCGACTGCGGGTCGGTGACGTCCAGTTCGAGGGCCAGCATCTCGCCGGGGGCGTCCTCGGCGAGCGACCGCACCCGGTCGGCCCGTCGGGCGCCGGCCGCGACCCGGGCTCCCGCCTTCGACAGGGCGATCGCGATGGCCCGTCCGATGCCCGAGGACGCACCGGTGACGAGGACGACTCTGCCTTCCAGAGTGTTGCTCACAAGGTTCTCCAAGAAGTTCGTGGTTCGAAGTACCGGACCCGCCGGGGGCCCCTCGGGGCAGCCGGAACCAGTCGGGACCAGAAGGTGACCGAGTGGTCATGTTGACCGTAGCAGCTAATATGACCCTTCGGTCATGTTGGTGGTAGGCTTCTCGTCGTGAGGAGGCACACATGACCGGGACCACGGCCGTCACCGGCCAGCGGGCGGACATGGTGCGCAACCGACGCCTGCTGCTGGAGGCCGCGACGGCGGCGTTCGCCGAGCACGGGGTCGAGGTGTCGATCGGCGAGATCGCCCGACGCGCCGGCCTCGCCAAGGGCACGGTGTTCCGGCACTTCGCGTCCAAGGAGGAACTGCTCGCCGCGATCACGCTCCAGTTGCTCGACCAGCTCGTCCGCGCGGCGGAGCGACTGCTGGCGGCCGACGACGCGGAAGCGGCGCTACGGGAGTTCATGACCGACGGGGTCGAACTGCTCGCCGCCGACCGCGCGTTCTGCGAAGTGATCGGCCGACCCTCGCTCCAGCATTCCGGGGTGCGGGACACGATCGGCGTTCTCTGCGAGGCGGCCGAGGCACTCACCGCCAGGGCGCGCGAACAGGGCACCGTCCGCGGCGATGTCACGGGAACGGACATCGTGCTGCTCCTCGGTGGCATCCACCAGACCGCGGCACCGCTGCTGGCCACGCAGCCGCAGGTGTGGCGCCGCTACCTCGCACTGGCTCTCGACGGCCTGCGCGCCACCGACGCCGGCACCCTGCCGCACCCGCCGCCCGGCCGCCCGAGCCTCACCTGAACCCCACCGCACCTTCCTGAGCCCGAGCCTGAGGACGTGTCACACACGGCGGTGGTGTCCGGTCTCTTCTGTGGACGGAGCTCAACCAACATGGGAAAGGGATGGTCGGCATGTCGTACCCGAAGCAGGTGTACCTGGGCGATGAGGGCGAGATCAACGCGGACTTCCGGCCGGCGAGCACTCCACCGGACGTCGGCACGGCGGGCGCTGACGCCATCCACTACCTGGCGACCACGGCCACCACGCACGGCGAATTCGGCCTCTACCGAGTCGAGATGCGCCCACACGCTGGTGGGCCCAGAACCCACTTCCACAAGACCATCTCGGAGTCCTTCTTCATCCTCAACGGTTCTGTTCGTCTGTTCGACGGCGGGCAGTGGATCGACGCCCGGCAGGGTGACTTCCTCCATGTGCCCCAGGGCGGACTGCACGCGTTCCGCAACGACTCCGACTCACCCGCCGACATGCTTCTGCTCTTCACGCCCGGAGCACCGCGTGAGGAGTACTTCGAGAAGCTCTCCCAGCTGGCGGACGCGACGGACGAGGAGCGAGCCGAGTTCCTCCTCAAGCACGACTCGTACTTCGTGGAGTAGCCGTAGGAGCGGTCCCCCGGCCATCTCCGCTCCGCCCGGATCAGCCCCCGGGGCGCGGAGCACGCAGGTGAGCCCGGCGCACCAGTTCCTCCTCCTCGACCAGCGTGAGCATCGGCGCGTCCGGTGCGCAGAGCATGGTCACGACGAACCGGCACGGCGCGTCCGCGCGAGCGTTTCCGTCCTGATAGTGGATGACGTCACCGCCCGGCTCCCAGAACGTCTCGCCGGCCTTGACGACCCGTTCCGGTTCGCCTTCGAGCTCGAAGCGCACCTCGCCCTCGAGCACGTAGCCGAAGGCCGGTCCGGAGTGGCGGTGCGGAGGGGTACCGGGGTCACCGGGCGGCCACTGGACGAGGATCGTCATCCCCGAGGCGCCCTCGGGGATGTGGGGCGGTTCGACGTCCTGCAGGACCGTCACCGCCGTCTTCCACACCTCGGAACGGGGCCTGTCCGACGTCTCGCCCGACGAGTCGTTGTTCGACACTGCGACTCCCTCCGTGCTGGTCCGGGCGACGGTGTCCGTCGCTGATCAAGCGTGCACGGGTCCGGTGGGGAGCACAACACGAGGCGTGCCCGGCGGGGCGGGACGCGTGCCCTCACCACGCGTTCCGCGGTGCCGGCCGGTAAAATGGGGGACCCAGACCTGAAGGAGATCCATGTCCGCCGGGGATGACGCAGACGCCCTCGACCGGGCAACGAGGGATTTCGTCGCGGCCCGTCCCCAGCTCTTCGGCATCGCGTACCGCGTGCTCGGCAGCGCCGTGGAAGCCGAGGACATCGTCCAGGAAGCCTGGCTGCGGTGGCAGAACACCGACCGCACCGACATCCGCGAACCCGCCGCGTTCCTGGCCACGATCACCGCCCGCCTCGCCATCAACCTCGCCCAGTCCGCCCGGGTACGGCGTGAGACGTACATCGGACCCTGGCTCCCGGAACCCGTCGACACCAGCGTCGACCCCCAACTGGGCGCGGAACGGGCCGAGGCACTCGACATGGCCGTCCTCTTCCTCCTGGAGAAGCTCAACCCCGTCGAACGGGCCGCCTACGTCCTGCGGGAAGCCTTCGACTACCCCTACGCACAGATCGCGGACATCCTCGAGACCAGCGAACCCAATACACGCCAGCTCGTGAGCCGCGCCCGCAAACACCTCTCGGCGGAGCGCAGGGAACCGGCCGGCCCCGACGCCCACCGCAGACTCCTGGAGGTCTTCCTCGTCGCGGCCCGGACAGGCAGCCTGTCGGCACTCGAGGACGTCCTCAGCGCCGACGTGGTCAGCTACACCGACGGCGGAGGCATCCGCGGCGCATCGAAGATCCCGGTCGTCGGCCGTCCCCACGTGTCCAAATACCTCGTCGCCTTCGCACCGCGCTTCTGGCCCCAGACCGACATCCGCTGGGTCGAGAGCAACGGCGGCCCGGCCGTCCTCGTCTCGTCCCACGGAAACCCGATGGTCCTGCTCACCGTGGACGCGTCGGAACACGGCATCGAACGCATCATGTGGGTCATGAACCCCGACAAACTACACCCCTACGTCGCTTCGTTGAGTGCCTGAAGGTCTCTTCGGCCCGGACTGTGCCACGTCACCCGGCAGGCGTCCGGACACAGGACACCGGGGCCCGTGCCCGCGGCTGTCACAAGCCCGGCCCCGGCTGTCACAAGCGGGGTGGCCGGCCGGTCAACCAGCTGTCCGAGACCCGGGGCTTGCCCACGACACAAAGGCGCGGGACACATGGCACTTGAGGACTTCGACGCGGAGTCCTTCGTTCCGCTCCACCGTACGACGGTGACCGTGAGCGGGGGGAGCGCACGTCACGGGCGGGCCTCGGGGAGGGCTCGCTCGGCCGACGGGGTCCTGGACCTCGGCCTCGGCATGCCGGCCGAGCTGGGAGGAGACGGCCGGGGAACGAATCCCGAGCAGTTGTTCGCCGCAGCGTTCGCCGCCTGCTTCCACGGCGCGCTCAGCCTGGTGGCACGCCATGCGGCGTTCGACCCCGCCGTGATCTCCGTGGAGGCGACGGTCGCGCTCGGGCGGGACCCGGAGGACGTCGGCCACCTGCTGTGCGTCGACCTCGTGGTGCGGTGGCCCGGCGTCGACCCCGAGGCGGCCGCTCCGCTGCTGGCGAAGGCCGATTCGCTGTGCCCCTACGCGAAGATGGCCCGGCGGGGGACGCCGAC
The DNA here is from genome assembly GCF_042887295.1 of Streptomyces sp. NPDC057950. Classification (NCBI taxonomy): domain Bacteria; kingdom Bacillati; phylum Actinomycetota; class Actinomycetes; order Kitasatosporales; family Streptomycetaceae; genus Streptomyces; species Streptomyces sp. NPDC057950. The sequence goes on along the minus strand of NZ_JBHVPP010000001.1, from coordinate 377,502 downwards.
GACCATCACGCTGTCGTCGTAGCCGGGACACGGGACGGACGACATCAAGGTGTCACAAACTCCGGGACGACCTGGTCGTAGTGATGACAACCCAGGCGATCGGAGCAAACCGTGGTCATCACCGAACGACGTCTCTCCACCATGGTGCTGGTGATCGGCACCGGAGGAGCCGGACTGCGAGCGGCCATCGAACTGGCCGAGGGGGGCGTCGACGTCCTCGCGGTCGGCAAACGGCCCAAGGAGGACGCCCACACGGCACTTGCCGCCGGAGGGATCAACGCGGCGCTGTCCACGATGGATCCCGAGGACAGCTGGCAGCAGCACGCGGCGGACACCCTCAAGGAGAGTTACCTTCTCGCGGACCCCCGGACGACCCGGATCGTCACCCAGGGCGCCGCCCAGGGAATCGACGACCTGGAACGCTACGGCATGGCCTTCGCCAGGGAAGAGGACGGCCGGATCAGCCAGCGCTTCTTCGGCGCCCACAAGTTCCGGCGGACCGCCTTCGCCGGCGACTACACCGGTCTGGAGATCCAGCGCACCCTCATCAGGCGCGCCGACCAGCTCGGCATCCCCGTACTCGACGGCGTCTACATCACCCGGCTTCTGGTCGACGACGGCGCCGTCTTCGGTGCCTACGGATTCGACCTCACCGACGGAACGCGCTACCTGATCCACGCGGACGCCGTCATACTCGCCGCGGGTGGTCACACCCGCATCTGGCGCCGCACGTCGTCACGCCGCGACGAGAACACGGGCGACTCCTTCCGTCTTGCGGTGGAGGCGGGCGCCCGGCTGCGCGACCCCGAGCTGGTCCAGTTCCATCCGTCCGGGATCATCGAGCCGGAGAACGCGGCCGGCACCCTGGTCAGCGAGGCCGCTCGGGGCGAGGGCGGAGTACTGCGCAACGCGCTCGGAGAGCGGTTCATGTCCCGCTACGACCCCGTCCGTATGGAGCTGTCCACCCGCGACCGTGTCGCCCTGGCCTCCTACACGGAGATCAAGGAAGGGCGAGGCACCCCCAGCGGGGGCGTATGGCTCGACGTCTCCCATCTGTCCCGGCAGACGATCATGACGCGGCTCCCCCGTGTCTACCAGACCCTGCTGGATCTGCAGATGCTGGACATCACCCGCGAACCGATCGAGATCGCGCCCACGGCGCACTACTCGATGGGCGGGGTGTGGGTGCGCCCCGAGGACCACAGCACCGACGTCCGTGGCCTGTACGCCATCGGCGAGGCGTCGAGCGGGCTGCACGGCGCGAACCGACTGGGCGGGAACAGTCTCATCGAGCTGCTGGTCTTCGGCCGCATCACGGGCCGGGCGGCCGCCGCCTACTCGCGGTCCCTCACCGCGCACACGCGGTCGGCGTCGGCCACCGCGCAGGCCCGTGCGGAGATCGACGATCTCCTCGCCGCCGACGGGCCGGAGAACGTCCGCGCCCTGCAGCGTGCCATCCGCAACACCATGACCGAGCACGCGGGAGTCGTACGCCACGAGGAGGGCCTGCGCGCCGGGCTGGCGGAACTCGCCGAGATCGAGAAGAGGATGGAGAAGGTGGGCGTCCACCCGGACATCGCCGGCTATCAGGACCTCGCGCACGCCTTCGATCTCCTGTCCGCCGCCCTGGCGGCCCGCGCCACCCTCGAAGCGGCACTGGAGCGTCGCGAGACCCGTGGTTGTCACAACCGCAGCGACTATCCCGACCTCGATCCCGCCCTGCGGGTCAATCTCGTGTGGTCGCCGACGGACGGCATCACCCACGAAGCCATTCCGGCCATTCCTGAGGAGATTTCCTCTCTCATGGAGGATGTCTCCACCGAGGGAAAGCTCGCCGAATGACGGGTGAGGGCCCGGCGGAGGCGCGGGAGGGCGCGTCGGTGGTGATCGACGTGTCCGCCTCGCCCTCGGGCGCCGAGTTCGAGGAGGCCGCGCTTCCGACCGGGTCCGACCCGCACATCGCCGGGACCCTGTCCGACGAACGGGCCGCGCACCAGGGGTGATTCCCCGAGGGCCCCTGTCGACGAGACAGGGGCCCTCCATCCCGGCGGCAGCTCCACCCCCACGGGTAACGGACACCGTGGGGGATCTCCTTTTCCGAATCGCCCCCCTACGAGATTCCCACGCGGAAGAATCGGCTCGACATGTTCCACCCCGAGGAAGCCACCGTTTCCCGTCCCGCTCCCGACGAGGAGTCGACCGGCGTCTACATCATCGACCCGGTCCGCAGTGCGATCGGCTTTTCCGCCCGACGCGCGATGATCGCCGACGTACGCGGGAACTTCACCGATTTCGAGGGGCTGCTCAAACTCGACGGAGCCCGTCCCACCCGGTCCGAGGTCTACCTCAGTGCCCAGACGGGTAGCGCGGACACGGGTTGCCGGGAGCGCGACGCGTACGTCACCGGTCCGGAGTTGCTGGACTCCGCGACGTTTCCCCTCCTGAGTTTCCGTTCCACCGGAGTCCTCGACGCCGGTGACGACCGGCTCCACCTGGCGGGGTTCCTCCGGATCAAGGGCATCGAGCTCCCTGTCCACCTCGGCCTCGAGTTGCGTGCGACGAGCCGGGACGCGTACGGACGCGACCGCGTCGGCTTCGCGGGTACGCTCACCCCGCGGCGGTCCGCCCCTGCCCCCGGCGAGAACCCGGCTCCGGGAGCGGGTGTTCTTCCGACCGGCGACAGGGTGAAGCTGACCCTCGACATCTGCGCCGTGCGGACACGGCCGGGTCAGCCCCGGTGATCACCGGTGAGCGCCTTGTACTCCTGCTCCGTCGGCTTGGTGATCTGCGCGCCCTCGCCGTAGAAACGCCGGCTGAGCCGTGCCCGCAGTCGCTGGGCGGCGCGCGGTACGGGACTCGGGTCTCCCCCGTCGCCCGTGCCGCCGGGACCGATCGGCCGGTACTGCTCGTGCTGGGTGAGAACGTGCAGTCGTTCCTGGCTGAGCGGCTCGTGCACCTCGACGAACTCACCGTGCGGCAGGCGCCTGATCCTGCCGGTCTCGCGCCCGTGCAGGACCGCGTCGCGGTCCGCGCGCTGGAGACCGAGCGCCCACCGACGCGCCACGGCGTAGGCCGCCGGAGGCACGACGAACAGAGCGACGCGCACCGCCCACGTCACTGACTCGACCCCGACGTGCAGGCGAACGGCGATGATGTCGTTCGCGGCTCCGACGAGGGCCACCAGATAGAAACCGATCCATGCCGCACCAAGGCCCACCCGCACCGGCCGGTTGCGTGGCCGGTCGAGAACATGCTGGTCACGACCATCGCCCGTCACCCATGCCTCGATGAACGGGTACGCGCCCATGGCGAGGAAGAGTCCCGCTCCCGCCAGCAGCGGGATCAGGTTGTCGAGGGCCAGTGTGTGGCCCCAGAGGTCGACTTCCCAGCCGGGCATGACGCGCAGGAGTCCGTCCGCCACACCCATGTACCAGTCGGGTTGGGACCCCGCCGAGACCTGGTCGGCGCGGTGAGGCCCGTACTGCCAGACGGGATTGATCTGCGCGAACGCCCCCATGAGAAGGAGGCCGCCGGCTACCAGGAAGAAATATCCCGCGGACTTCACGGCGCGCGCTCGGCGCGGAAGGCCCACGACGTTGCGGTTGTTGCGCCCCGGACCCGGGTACTGCGTGTGCCGGTGGCGGAGGGCCAGCACCACATGCGCGACGACGAGCCCCGCCATGAGGGCAGGGATGATCAGCACGTGCAGGGTGTTGAAACGCGCGACCAGGTCGTCTCCCGGGAACTCGCCCCCGAAAAGGAACATCGAGAGGTACGTGCCGACGATCGGAAGAGAGAGGATGGTTCCGTTCACGACCGCGAGGCCCGTCCCGGACAACAGGTCGTCCGGAAGGTCGTATCCCGTCAGGCCCGCGAACATTCCCAGGACCAACAGCAGGAAACCGAAAACCCAGTTGAGCTCACGCGGCTTTCGGAACGCTCCGGTGAAGAACACCCGCATCATGTGGACCAGCATCGCGGCGACGAAGACCAGCGCCGCCCAGTGGTGGACCTGTCGGATGAGCAGGCCACCCCGTACGTCGAAGGATATGTGCAGGGTCGAATCGAATGCCTCCGACACCAGCTGCCCGCGCAGTGGGGCGTAACTTCCCTGATACGTCACTTCCCTCATCGACGGATGGAAGAACAACGTGAGATACACGCCGGTGACGACGATGACGACAAAGCTGTAGAGGCATATCTCGCCGAGCATGAACGACCAGTGGTCCGGGAACGCTCTTCGCGCTCCCTCCCTGACCCGCCCCCGCAGACCCAGGCGTCCGGAGGCCCAGTCGGCAATCCTCTCTCCCGCGGGACCTCGCCCCACAGGCTGTTCCTGACTCCCGCCGCTCATGCCTTCTACCACCATCCACCATTCGATCAGGGAAATCGCGCTCGACCGGAAGGAACTCGGCCTGCTCCCACCCCTATGACCGGCCCAGAAGCGTGGATGTGACACCCCGAGGCTCATGTCACAAGAGCCGCTCCCGCGCGGTCTGAATGATGGGGCCGAGAAATCGGAAATGGCGTGTCATTCGCCGGGACTTCACCGTCGGCCGCCGAAATCACTGTCCGGGCACGGGCCTGTGCGTACCGGCCCCGTAACGTCGGGCCGGCGACACCGGCCGATGCCTCAGGAACCGCGAGGAGAATTTCTGTACGGCCGTGTGAAACGGCCGTCCGTGAGGGAGAATGCCGTATGGATCGTGCTGCTGCGGTGCCGCTCGCGGAGTTGCTGGACGAGCGCCGCTATCTGCTGGACGTGGCCTGCTGGATGCTGGGCAGTGCCGGGGCCGCGGAGCATGTGGTCGACGAGACGTACCGCCGGTGGTACGGGCTGCCGGACGCGGCGCGGGGCCGTATCGAGGTGCCCCGGTCCTGGCTGGCGAAGACCGCGGGCGGCATCTGTCTCGGCCGGCTCACCGGACCCGGCCGCCTGGACGACACCCCCGGCACCGCGGGTTCGGCGGACCGGCTTCGGAATGCCGGACGTCCCGCGACCACGCTCCTCGTCGACGCTGCGGGTCACGGCGTTCACGTACGACGCCCGCAGCCCGTCACGGCGTACCGGCACGATGTCCTCGCCCGAGCGGTCCGTGACGCCTGTGCGGCGCAGGACGCCGGCCTGCTCGTGTCGCTCCTCGCCCCGGACGCCACGGCGCTCTTCGACGGCGGCGGCAAGGTCCGCGCACTGGCCAGGCCCGTGCACGGCAGGCGGCAGGTCGCGGCGAGCCTGCTGGGCCTCCTGGCCCTGCGCCCGCGCACCACGCTGACCGCCCACTCGGTCAACGGCCGCACGGGCCTGGTCGCCCGTTACGACCACCAGGTCGCCGCCGTCATCAGCCTCACCGTCACCGACCGGCGGATCACCTGTGTCCTGATCGTCCTCAACCCCGACAAGCTCCGGTCCTGGAACCGCGCGCCCGGCTCCCCCCGCTAGGGCGGGCCGTCGGCGCGGAACGACGGCCGCCTGCGACCGTCCGCGGCCCCGTCGGGTCTCAGGCCGACGCACCGACGACCAGCGCGACGCTGACCACGACCATCACCGCGGTGATGAGAGCCATCGCGGCCAGCGTTCCCCTGAGCCACCGCCCGAAGCGGGCGTGGTGCTGCTTCTCCACCACGCTGATGCTGTCGGCGATGTGCTCGGTCACCATCCGGGCGACGTGCTTCTGCTCCTCGACGTACCACTCCTCGATGTCCGTCCTCTGCTGCCGGGACAGGCCGGGTACGCGTGCGGTGAAATCCGCCGCGCGCTGGTGGGCGGCTCGCAGATGGGACTCCCGGTAAAGGAAGTTCTCGATGTCGTTCAGGCCGCGCGCGGCCTCCTCACTCGCGTCCAAGGTGCCCTCCGGAGGGGTAGACGCTTCCCTGCCGCCGGGCACCGGCCGCATGCGCCCCGTTCACATGGCCGTGTGCCCCGATCACGTGACCATGCGCCCCGTTCACATGGCCGTGTGCCCCGTCGCTCACCCGGCTCCTCCACCGGAGCGTCGCGGCTCGCCACTCGCGAGGAACGCGTCCCGTGGGTTCTGGACCGAGGCGAGGGAGACGAGGTCGCGGCCGAACAGCGCGGCGGTGAGCCAGACGGCCAGCACGCGGACCTTCCGCTCCCAGGTGGGCACGGCCAGGACGTGGTACCCCCGGTGCATCAGCCAGGCGGGAAGGCCCTTGATGACGATGCCCTTGTACTGGAAGATTCCGCGTCCCAGACCCAGTGTCGCCACCACCCCCAGACTGCTGTGGCGGTAGTCCCGGACCCTGCCCCCGCGCAGGTCGGCCGCGATGTTCTTCGCGAGGCGCCTGCCCTGCCGCACGGCGTGCTGCGCGTTCGGCACCGTGCGCGCCCCCGGTACCGGCGAGGCCAGGTCCGGGACGGCCGCGTCGTCTCCCGCCGCCCACACGCCCGGCACGGGTTCGTCGGCGGTGCCCACCCGGAGGTCGGGGCGGACCACGACCAGACCCCGCTCGTCGACCGGCAGATCCGTGTGGTTGTGCACGACCGGGTTCGAGGCGTTGCCCGCGGTCCAGACGATCAGCGCAGAATCGAACTCCTCACCGCTGGACAGCACGACGTGCCCGTCCTCGGCGGACACGAGCTGCGTGTTCAGATGGACGTGCGCGCCACGGCGCTCCAGGTCGCGCACGACCCACGCGCCGGGCTTGTCACCCACCTCGGGCAGGATGCGCCCCCGGGCCTCGACCAGGTGGAAGGAGAGATCCTCGAAGCTCAGTTCCGGATACGACCTGAGCATCGCGGTCGCCAGCGACAGCAGCTCGCCGAAGCCCTCGACCCCGGAGAACCCGCCACCCACGAAGGTGACGGTGAGCAGTTTCCGCCGCTCGGCCCCGGGCAGCGTCGACGCCGCCTGGTCGAACGCGGTCATCAGACGGTCGCGAATGGCGACGGCCTCCTCGACGTGCTTCAGGCCGATCGCCTGCTGCGCCAGGCCGGGTATGGGGAAGGTACGGGTCACGGCGCCGGCGGTGACCACGAGGGTGTCGTACCGGAGTTCGCGCTCGGTTCCGTCGGCGGACCGGACGGTGACCGCCCGGTCCGCGTTGCTGATCGCGGTCACGCTCCCGGCGATCAGCCGGGTGCCGCGCAGATGCCGCCGCAACGACACGGCGGCGTGCCGCGCCTCGACCGATCCGGCCGTCACCTCCGGAAGGAACGGCTGGTACGTCATATAGGGACGCGGGTCGACGACCGTCACCCGCGCCTCACCCGTACGTAGGGCCTTCTCCAGGCCCCACGCGGTGTAGAAGCCCGCGTAGCCGCCACCGACGATCACTATCTCGCGCATGATTCCCTCTGTCCGTTGTTCGACATCGGAATAGACCGGGTGGGGCGGGGTGGTGTGACACCCGCGGCAGCGGTAACGAGACAGGGGGCACGTCGTGGTCCGGGGCCCACCCCACGTGGTCCGGGGCCCACGGGCCGTCGGCGAACGCAAACCCTACATACTGTAGGGTTTGCGTCATCATGAGTTCGTCATGAGCCTCTTACGTCTCGGGGGACCCCTGTGAAGGAACGTGGCGCCGATCAGACGGCGACGGGTGACGGCTCCTTCGAGCGGATCCTCGACCGGGCCCTGCGCTCCCCCGAGATCATGGCAGCGATGGAGCGCTCCGGCGCCGCGGACACGCGTGAGCGCCTGCGCGGCGAGGCACTCGAGGCACGCGCCGCCCTCTCCCGGACCGCTGCCGCCGAGTACGGCCGCTACCTCGGCCTGCGGGCCCCGACCGGCCACCCGCCGCACGCGGGTCTGCCTGACAGCCCCTCAGAAACCGTCGTGTGCGCGGAGGAGGGCTCCGCCTCCGTGTCCACGCTTCTCCTGCCCAGCCTCGGCGTCGTCGCCGCGGGCGTCTACGTCCTGAGCGGGTTCGACCTGCACGCCTTGGACGTACGCCCTCATCTCGACGACGGCCTGATCATGGTGGTGGTGATCCTGGCCGCCGTGACGGCGGGGGCGGCGCTGGGTGATCTGGTCTGGTCGCTGGCGACCCGCCGCCGTCCCGCGCCGGAAGACCGTGAACTCGGTGACACCCAGGCGAGACAGGCCCACCTGGCCTGGCAACAGGCGCTGCTGGAACGGGGGTTGATCCCCTTCCTGCTCGGACGCCTGAGCGCGCCGGAGCAGGTGCGGTCCTCCATGACGGAACGGCCGAGCCGGTCCGAGCGGACTTTCACACCGGGCAGCGCGAAGAGGTAGCCGTCCGAGCGCGGTCGAGGCGACGAGGCGGCCGACCGGCGGCTCGTCGATCACGCTTCGATTCTTACCACTCCCTTACCCCACGACACCGCGCGGACCAGGCATTCTTACCGCCCGGGGCAATGTCGGCGGCTGGTCGTCAGGATCCGCGACGCCGATCCTCACCTTGGACACAACTCACCTTTCCTTACGGGATGTAGGGTTTCCCCCGCTCTGCGATTCCCAGGAAACGCACAGGTTCGCCCGGCCCGTCCCCACGGCTCTCTTCCCGACCCCCTCTTCCCAAGGTGATGCTGCACCGTGTCTGCACAACAGCCAGCGCTCGTCCCAGGACAGCGGAACTCGACATCGCGGCGGACCGCTCCCGCCGAAGGGTCCGCCGGCGGCGCGGGGCCACGACTGCGGCTGCGGGCCGCCGCGGCCACCGTCTGGTACCTGCGGCTGCTCGCGGTGCTCAACCTGGTGGCGGTCGTCTCGCTGCCGTTCCGCGAGGAGGTGCACGAGCACAACGCGGGTCAGTTCTTCACTCCGTACCTCGCCACCGCGGGGTTGATCTCGGCAGCCCTGGCCCTGTTCCTCGCCCTGGTGATGAGGCGCCGCAAACGGGCCGCGTGGATCTTCAACATGCTGCTGGCGGGACCGCTCTTCGGGCTGTACGCACTGGCCCTCACCCAGGCCCCGTACCGGCGCCACGGTTTCAACTGGTTCTCGACCCTGTTCACCGGACTGTTCGTGCTCGCGCTGCTGGTCGGGCGCACGGAGTTCCGGGCCGTCGGGGACCGCTCCAACCCCCGGCTGGCGCTGGCCGTCGGCGCCGGCGGTGTCCTCGTGAGCGGGACCCTCGGGACCCTGCTGGTGAGCGCCACCAACAAGGTGTCCGGGGCGCCGCTGGGCGACCGGATCGCGTACACCCTGCTGCGCGGGGTCAGCGTCGGCCCGCTCGCCGACCGCCTCGACTCCGTCGTAGCGCCCCGCTGGGTGGACGCCCTCGTCAACGTCCTGATCGCCGCCACCTTCCTGCTCGTCCTCTACGCGTGCTTCCGCGCCCCGCGCGGCAGTGAACTCCTCGGCGAGGACGACGAGAAGCGTCTGCGCGCACTCCTGGCCAAGCACGGCGAGCGGGACTCGCTGGGCTACTTCTCGCTGCGCCGCGACAAGGCCGTCATGTGGTCGCCGAGCGGCAAGGCGGCGATCGCCTACCGTGTGATCGGCGGAGTGACCCTGGCCTCGGGCGACCCGATCGGTGACCCGGAGGCATGGCCCGGCGCGATCGAGGAGTGGCTGCGCGAGGCGCGCCGGCACGCGTGGACACCGGCCGTGATGGGCGCCGGTGAGGAGGCCGGAACCATCTACGCCCGGCACGGTCTCGACGCCCTCGAACTCGGTGACGAAGCCATCGTGGAGCGGACGGACTTCACCCTCGAAGGCCGCGCGATGCGCGGAGTCCGTCAGGCGCACAACCGTATTCGCCGGGCCGGGTACACCGTCCGCATCCGCCGCCACGCGGACATTCCCGAGGCCGAGATGGCCACGCTGATCGACAAGGCGGACCACTGGCGGGACGGCGAGACCGAACGCGGCTTCTCCATGGCGCTGGGACGGCTCGGCGACCCGGGCGACGGCCGCTGCGTCATGCTGGAGTGCCACGACAGCCGGGCCGAGCCCCGGGCGGTACTGAGCTTCGTGCCCTGGGGCGAGAAGGGGCTGTCGCTCGACCTGATGCGCCGTGACCGGGACTCCGAGAACGGGCTGATGGAGTTCATGGTCATCGAACTGCTGCTGCGTGCCCAGGAGTTCGGGGTGCAGCGGCTGTCGCTGAACTTCGCCATGTTCCGGGCGGTCTTCGACCGGGGTTCCCGGCTCGGCGCCGGGCCCGTGCTCCGGCTGTGGTGCACCGTGCTGACCTTCCTCTCCCGCTGGTGGCAGCTCGAGTCCCTCTACCGGGCCAACGCCAAGTACCGGCCGGTCTGGGAGCCGCGCTACCTGCTGTTCGAGAAGAGCAGCGACCTGCCCCGCATCGGGATCGCCACAGCCCGCGCGGAGGGCTTCCTCACCACGCCCGCGCTGCCCGCCCTCGGCCGTCGCGGACACCTGCGGACACCGGGGGGAAGGACCCGACCGCCCCACGACGGTGCGCCGTCGAGCCCGGCGTCCGGTTCCCCGTCCGGTTCGTAGTCGGCTCCGTCGTCCGGTTCTTGGTCGGCTCCGTCGTCCGGTTCGTAGTCGGCCCCGTCGTCCGGTTAATGGTCGGCTCCGTCGTCCGCCGGGTGGTGCGACGTGCCCGGCGGGTACGGGAACGCCCTTGGGCTCCCGTACGGCCGGGCACCCGTCGCCACGTCGCGGTCACCGGGCGTTCACGTCTCCCCGCGACGATGCGGCCGACCGCCCGAGCCCGCTCCGGAGGAATCGACCACCCCATGAAACGCATCACGGCCGCCCCCGCCCTGGTCCTCGCGCTCTCCGCCCTCCTCTCCTCCGCCCTCCCGGCGGCAGCGACGGGAGGACTGGCCGGCTCGTACGGGACGAAGACGCCCTACGCCCCGCAGCAGGACGCCCGTTCGTACCAGCGGGCGCCGAAGGGCTTCGCCCCGGTGTTCACGGAGAACGTGTCCCGCCACGGCTCCCGCGCGGCGACGAGCGCTGAGGACGCGGAGTTGATCCTGCGGCTGTGGGACAAGGCCGCGAACGAGGGTGAACTCACGCGCTCCGGTGCGGAGTTCGGCCCCCAGGTACGCTCCCTGACCGCCGCGATGGAGAAGGTCGGCTACGGCAGTCTCAGCGGCCGGGGGCAGCGGGAGATCCAGGGCGCCGCGGTCCGTATGGAGCGCCGGCTGCCCGGTCTGTTCGCGCGGATCGCCCGGGACGGCCAACCGATCGACGTGGTCAGTTCCGGCCAGGGCCGCGCCGTCGACAGCGGCCGGCTCTTCGCCTCCGCCCTCGCCGACGCCGACCCCGCGCTAGGCCCCCTCATCGGCCCGGCGCGGACCGACGCCGACCTCCTGTACTTCCACAAGTCGGCGGGGGGCGCCGCCTATCGTGACTACATAGCCAACGACCGGCGACTGGCGACCACGCTCAGCGACATCACCGAGGAGCCCGCCACCCGGCGCGCGGCCCGCGGCATCCTGAAGAAGATCTTCACCCCGGCCTTCGTCCGGCGGATCACGGCGGGCGAGTTCTCCTCGATCGGATCCGAAGTCGACGCGGCGCAGGCGGTCTACAACCTGTACAGCATCGCCCCCGCCATGAGCGACGAGGGCGACTGGCACCTGGAGCGCTACCTCGCCCCGCGCGACGCCGCCCGGTTCGCCTATCTCGGCGACGCCGAGGACTTCTACGAGAAGGGGCCCGGCTTCGCGGACAGCGACATCACGTACAGGATGGCGGACGTCCTGCTCGACGACTTCTTCGAGAAGGTCGAGGCCAAGCGCGCGGGAACCAGCGACCTGGGCGCGGAGCTGCGCTTCACCCACGCCGAGGAGATCATCCCGCTCGCCGCGCTGATGCGACTGCCGGGCAGCACCGAGCCGGTGACGGAGAGCCGTCCCTACACCTATGCGGACAACTCCTGGCGGGGCGGGTCGGTGGCTCCGATGGCCGCGAACATCCAGTGGGACGTGTTCCGCAAGGGGAACACGTATCTGGTGCGGATGCTCTACAACGAGAAGGAGACCGCGTTCAAGCGTGGCTGTGAGCCCGTGCGGAAGGGCAGCCCGTTCTACGACCTGGACGAACTGGAACGCTGCTTCGGCCGCGAGGTGTCGTGACACCTGCCTCCGTCCAGGTGACCTGGGAACTTCTCCGCCCGCACCGTCAGTTCTGACGAGACCGGCCCGGCGCGCGAGCGTCGGGCCGGTTCGGAACGACGAGTGCGATCAGTGAAGGAGCCACAGCGGCATGGTGTTCAAGAGGCTGCTCGGGGCGATGGGCGCAGGCGGCCCCTCGGTGGACACGGTTCTCGACGGCGGCGCGGTGGCGCCCGGCGGAACCCTGTCGGGACAGGTCCATCTCCAAGGCGGCGACGCGGAGGTGGAGATCGAGCACATCGGGCTGGATCTGATCGCCCGGGTCGAGGCGGAGCACGAGGACGGGGAGAGTGAGGGCGCCGTCGTCTTCGAGCGGTTCACCGTCGGCGGCGGTTTCCGCCTGGCCGAGGAGGAGCGGCGCAGTATCCCGTTCAGTGTGCCGCTGCCGTGGGAGACACCGGTCAGTGAGTTGTACGGGCAGCCGCTCGGCATCGTGCTCGGGGTACGGACCGAGCTCGCGGTGGCCGGCGCGAGGGACAAGGGAGACCTCGATCCGCTCACCGTCCGGCCGCTGCCGGTCCAGGAAGCGGTTCTGGAGGCGCTGGGACAACTGGGGTTCGGCTTCCGCTCGGCCGACCTCGAGTACGGCCACATCGGGGGCACGGGACAGCGATTGCCCTTCTACCAGGAGATCGAGCTGTCCCCGGCGCCGCGGTACGCGCACGCGGTGAACGAGATCGAGCTGACCTTCCTCGCCACGCCGGCCGGCACGGAGGTCGTGCTGGAGGCCGACAAGCGTGGCGGTCTGTTCGAGTCCGGGCACGACGCCCTCACCCGTTTCACGGTGAGCCATCGGGACGCGCACACGCTCGACTGGAACAGCGAAGTCGAGGGCTGGATGGGGGAGTTGGTCGAGCACCGGGCGTCGTACGGCTCGCACGCCTCGTTCGGCCACGACGACCCGTACGCCGCCGGGAACGCGTACGGACACGCGCCCGGCCACGGCGGCCACGGGGGCGGTCACTCCGGGCCCGGCGTGGGGAGCGCGATCGCGGCCGGCGCGGCGGGACTCGCGGTGGGTGTGGTGGGCGGCCTGGTCGCGGCCGAACTCATCGACGAGGTGGGCGACTTCTTCGAGGGTGACGACGACGAGGAGGGCGAGGAGGACTGAGTCCCGAGCGGTGTCGGTACCGGGCGGCCGTGCGCGCCGACCCGGTGCGGACACCGGAGGGTCAGTGCGCGGAGCCCGGAAGGTCGGCCGTCGCGGGCGCCAGGAAGCGGTTGAGGGCCGGACGCACTGAACCCGCGGGACATGCTGGACCGTCGCGGCACCTGTCAGGCGTCGAAGCCGCTCAGCCGCCCCGCGCCCTGGGCGGGGAGCCCGGACGGGTCTGCTCGATCGGCCCGGTCGGCCCGGCCCGTCAGTTGTCCGACCATGAGGCGTGCGACGGTCACCACGTCCGGGTCGTCGACGAAGTAGACCTGGCGCCGGCCCTCGCGCCGGGACCGTACGAGGCCGGCGAGCTTCAGCTTGGTGAGGTGCTGGCTCACGGCGGGCAACGCCCCGCCGACCCGATCGGCGAGTCCGGTCACGTCGCTCTCGCCCTGTGCGAGCGCCCACACGATGTGCAGCCGTGCCGACGACGCGAGCAGCCCGAAGGCCGCGGCCGCCTCCGCCAACACTTCGGCGGACGGATCGTCGTCGAAGCCGCCGACCTCTGTCGCCACCGTGTTTCCTCCCCCTCGCCGGGATCGTCTCGCGCGAACCGCACCGGCCGCCATGTGAACCGCCCCAGTCTAGGAGCCCGGCCGACAAGGTCTCTTCGTACTGGCCCGCCCGGCCGCCGACCGCCTCGCCGACCTCGTGGCCGCCGGCCCCGAGCACTCGGTACGTCAGTGGGAGCGCGGGGCACCGGCGTTGGGCGGACCGATCAGGGCGCCGGCCAGGGCCGGGGGCCGGGGGCCGGTACCCGCGCTCGCCGGTGTACTGGACGGACCGGTCGGGCCGCACGGCGCCGGCTCCGCGCTCACGTACCCGGGCGCGGCGGCGGAGCCGCTCGGCCCGCTGCTGCGCGCGCGGTTCGGCGAGGTGCCCGTCGACTCGCCGGACGCGTACGACCGTGCCTCGCCGCTGCTGTCCGCGCTCGGCGGGCTGCGGTACGCCGAGCGCTGCCGGAGGCGCTGCGGCCGTTGCGCGGCCTGCCGGCCGGACTACGCGGCCGGGACCGGCCGGTGGAGGCGGCCACGCGGGCCGTAGGGGCATTCGGACCGGCGGCGCGGGAGGCGATACCGGTGCCGCGTGAACTTCTTGACGGCGCGTACGCGGTGCGGGCGGCGGCCGTGCTCTGGTCGGCGAAGGGGGACGCCGGGCCCGTAATGCCGGTGCTGCTGTGTGAGTTGACGCGGGGGGTGACGCGGGGGCATGCCCGCGCGAGCGCCGGAGCGCCGGAGCGCCTGGCTGCCGGGTCCCTCGGCGGGCGCCGCGCTGCCCGACCTGCGCCGCGTGGCCGCGCCGAGGGACATAGGGGAACGGACGGCGGCCGCGGGGGCGCCGTGGGACGTCGCCGGGAATCCGGATCCCGCCCTCACGGCGCTCCGTCCGACCCGGGAACAGAACGTGCGTACGCGCGGCACGCCGGCCCTGTGTCTGGGCCGAATGGGTCCGGCGGTACAGCCGCCCACGATCTGCTCCGTACGGAACTCGCCGCACCGCGACGGCACCGGGCACGGTCCGCCGGGCACGGCAGCCACGACGTCGTCGAGGACGAACAACCGCTGCGCGCCTGCCGGGCCGTGCTGGACGGCGCTGGTGATCAATACGCCTAAGGCGTCGCGAAGGCCCCGTCGTCCGCCCGGGATGCGTGCCAGGCGGGGCGAGGCAGGCGGGGCTTTCGCGTCACGCCCCAGGACGGCATCCGCCTCAGCCTGTCTTCCGCCCCCACAGTGGTCCGATCCGCTGCCACTCCTCGTCCCACTGCTCCATGCGGCGCCGTTCCATGCGCCCGCGCACGAGCCGGCCGCCCATGAACGGCACCCCCGCGGCGCTCACCCCCATCAGGATCCCGACCAGCGAGGCGCGCAGCCGGGCCTGGGAGGGCGAGGAGGGCCTGGCGACCAGCCGGCCGTCGTCGTCCGTCCACACGGTGACCGGGGTGCCCGCGTGACTGCCGACCGAGACCCGCGCCTGGCCGGCACGCGGCGAACCGTCCGTCGCGGTCCAGCGGACCTTCGCCCACACCATGTCGGCGCCGGTCGCCGACGCGGTCGACTTCGGCACGTCGTCGGCGAGCAGAGCCAGGACGGGGTGCCACTCGGCGCGCTGCCGGGCGAGGCCGTGCTCCACGGACTGCGTCGCCAGCAGGCAGGCGAGCACTCCGCCGAGCACGGTGAGCGCTCCGGCGACGAGCACGATCCATGCCTCGAGGGCGTCACTGCGACGCCGCAGCGGATTGCGCCGCCATCTCCACAGCCACACGTTCGGAACCTTCGGACCACGGAATGCCGCCATCAACGGCGTCCTCCTCACGACCGCACGGACATGTCACGTCGCCCTCCCATACGGGATCGGTCCCTCCGATGCTCACAACGAACCCGTCGACACGTCCGTTCCGCAGCTTCCGTCGCCCTCGGCTCTCCGTCCCCCGCGCACGGGCCGTCGACGGACAAGGCCGTCCGACACGTGCCGTCATCCACTCCCGTGATGCCGTGATGACGCCGAGGTGTGCTCGGTGATGGCCTCGAAGAGGAGGAGACCCTGATCCACCAGGTCCTCCCTCGAGACGTCCAGGGCTCCGCTGAACCAGCTCAGCGACATCTCGCCGATCGCCCCCACGACGGCCACGGACAGGGCGGCCGTGTCGATACGGGGGTCGAGAGGCCGCTCCCTCAGGAGGGAGCCCACGAGGTCGCTCATCCGCCGCAGGCCCAGGCGCCGTTCGCGCGCCGTGAGGGGGCCGGCGCCCAGGGATTCCGCGAATTTGACGCGCCCTTTCTCCGGGTCTTCCAGAGGAAGGCCGACGACGACGTCGATCATGTTCCGTGCCCGGTCGCGCAGCGGTTCGTCCGTGCCGATCGCCTCGGCGCACCGGGCGATCTGTTCCTCGTAGATCTCCCGCATGAGCGCTGCCATGAGGTCGTCGAGGGACGAGAAGCTCTCCGCGAAGTACCTGTCCTTCAGGCCGGCGTGGCGGAGCACCGCGCTGATGGAGGTGTGGGCGTACCCCTGGCCGGCGAAGAGTTCGAGGCCGCTTTCCATCAGGCGCCGCCGGCGCGTCGAAGCGCGCTGCTCCGCCGTCGCTCCGCCATATGTCCTCACGACGGGCCACCTCTCCTGAGGCCGCACCCAAAGTTCTCCACCCTGGTTCTACCCATCTGGTGACGCTCTACCCCAGATGGGTGTAACGTCGCTTTTAATCATCAATGAACCGGGAAAACGCCCTCCACGAGGTGGGTGTCCGCCGCTGGAGGCGTCCCGGATGTGGCCCGTCCGCCGGTTCGACGCGCCGGGCGACGACATGAACGGCCAGGCCGGTAACGGGCCTGCGTACCACGCTGAGTACCGCGGTCCCGAGGCCATGCCGAGGGAAGGGTTCACCATGGATCCCCACCATCTGTTCATCGGCGGACACTGGGTGCGCGCGTCCGGCGACCGTGTCATCGACGCCGTGTCCGCGAGTACCGGCGATCACCTCGGCGCCGTACCGGACGGCTCCCAGGCCGACATCGACCGAGCGGTCGGAGCCGCGCGCGCCGCGTTCGACGCCCCGTCCGGCTGGGCCTCCTGGGGCGCCGAACGCCGCGCGGCCGCCATGATCCGTCTCGCGGACGCGCTCGACGCCAGGAGCGGGGCGACGTCCGAGGCCGTCAGCGCGCAGAACGGCATGCCGATCACTGTCGCCCGGTCTTTCGAAGGGGCGGTTCCGTCAGTCCTGTTGCGCTATTACGCGGGGCTTGCCGACGAGGCGGCGACGGAGGAACTCCGTACCGGGATGCCCCGTGGCACCACCTTGGTCCGCCGGGAACCCGCAGGCGTCGTGGCCGCCGTCATGACCTGGAACTTCCCCCAGACCATCGGCTTCTTCAAGGTGGCCCCGGCCCTGGCGGCCGGTTGTGTGCTCGTCCTCAAGCCGGCGCCGGAGACGGTCCTCGACTCGGTGCTGCTGGCACGGGCCGTCGAGGAGGCGGACATCCCCGACGGCGTGATCAACATCGTTCCCGGCGGACGTGACACCGGCGCGTATCTGGTCTCCCACCCCGGCGTCGACAAGGTGTCGTTCACCGGCTCGACCGGAGCGGGCCGCCAAGTGGCCGCCGCCTGCGCCGATTTGCTGAGACCGGTGACCCTGGAACTGGGAGGCAGGTCCGCCGCCGTCGTCCTCGACGACGCCGACCTCACCGCGGATCCCGAGCAGTTCTTCATGGCCAGTCTGCTGAACAACGGACAGACCTGTTACGCGAGCACCAGGATCCTGGCCCCCCGCGGCAGGTACGGCGAGGTGGTCGAGTTCTGCACGGCGATGGCCCGTGACGCCGTCGTCGGTGACGCGCTCGACCCCCGGACCCAAATCGGCCCGCTCGTCAGCTCACACCAGCGAGAACGTGTGCTGGGCCATGTCAGGACCGGCCTGGACGAAGGTGCCCGGCTCACCACCGGAGGCGGCCGGCCGCCCGGCCTCGACCGGGGCTGGTTCGTCGAACCGACCGTGTTCGCCGACGTCGACAACTCATGGACCGTCGCGCAGGAGGAGATCTTCGGCCCGGTCCTCACCATCACGCCCTACGACGGCGAGGACGAGGCCGTGCGCCTGGCGAACGAGTCGAACTACGGCCTGGCCGGAACCGTCTGGACCACCGACGTGGACCACGGTGCCCGAGTGGCCCGCCGAATCCGGACCGGCACCGTGGGTCTCAACGGCTATCTGCCCGACCTGACCTCGCCCTACGGAGGC
The DNA here is from genome assembly GCF_042887295.1 of Streptomyces sp. NPDC057950. NCBI lineage: Bacteria > Bacillati > Actinomycetota > Actinomycetes > Kitasatosporales > Streptomycetaceae > Streptomyces > Streptomyces sp. NPDC057950. The sequence goes on along the minus strand of NZ_JBHVPP010000001.1, from coordinate 359,592 downwards.
AGGAAGGCCAGTGGCCTCGGCAGCGAACTGGGGCCCGAGGGGCTTCAGGCCTACCAGCAACTCCAGTCGATCTACCGTCCCTGATCCGACGGCCGGCCCACGGCGCCATCCCCGGGTGGGTCCGGGCGGCGGCGTCGGCCGGGTGATGGAGCCATCATGACTTCCACCGGAACCGAAGGCTTCGACTACGTCGTCGTGGGCGCCGGCAGTGCCGGTTGCGTGCTCGCGGACCGCCTGAGCCGCGACGACCGTGTCCGCGTGCTGCTCCTCGAGGCGGGCGGCCCCGACACCGACGAACGCATCCACACCCCGGCCGCGCTCGGAATGCTCTTCGGATCGCACGCCGACTGGAGCTACCGGACGGTCGGGCAGGCCACGCGGGGCCGCGCCTTCTCCTGGCCCCGCGGCAAAGTACTGGGCGGCTCGTCATCCACCAACGTGATGATCTACATCCGAGGCAACCGGCACGACTACGACGGCTGGCGGGACGAGCACGGGGCGAAGGGCTGGGGCTACGACGACGTCCTGCCGTATTTCATGAGGTCCGAGTCGAACGGCCGCCACGGCCGGCCCCACCACGGATCGGACGGGCCCCTGCACGTCGAGGACCGCGTCTACACCCACGACCTCTCACAAGCATGGCTGGACGCCGCCGTGGAGTGGGGACTTGACCCCAACGACGACTTCGCGGGCGTGTCTCCCCTCGGCGCCGGCCCGTACCAGGTGACGTGCCGTCAAGGACGCCGGTGCTCCGCGGCCGACGCCTATCTGCGCCCGGCCCTCGGCCGGCCCAATCTCACGGTACGCGCCGACGCCCTGGTGACAGGGGTCACCTGCGACGGCTCACGCGCGACGGGTGTCACCTATCTCCTGGACGGTCAGGAGCGGTTCGCCCACGCCGACATGGAGACGCTGCTCTGCGGCGGAGCCGTCAACTCCCCCCAGTTGCTGCTTCTTTCGGGCATCGGCGATCCCGGCGAGCTGCGCCGTACGGGAACGGATGTCCGCGTTCCGCTGCCCGGGGTCGGACGGAACCTGCAGGACCATTTGATGGCCCCCGTCGTGTGGGAGACGCGGAACTCCACCGACATCGTCCGGGACCTCCTCACCCCGGGGAATCTCGAACGATGGCGTGCCCACGGCGACGGGCCCTTCGCCTCCAACTACGGCGAGGTCGGCGCGTTCCTCAACGTGACGGACGGCGACAGCCGTCCCGACGTCCAACTGACCGGAGGCGCCACGGCACTCATCCTCAGCGGCGAGGTGGTACCGGACCGGCCGGTGTTCACGATGAACTGCGCCGCCCTGAACCCCCGGACCCGCGGCACCGTCCGCCTCGCGTCCGCCGATCCGCAGGCCCCGCCGCTGATCGATCCCCGGTACTTCGACGAGCCGGCGGATATGAAGGTCATGGTCGCCGGACTGAGATCGGTCATGGGCATCGCCCACCGCGCACCGTTCGCCGAACGCCTGGCACGGCCCTTTCTGCCCGCCACCGACGACCCGTTCCCCCCGGACTCCCTGGACGACGCGGCTCTCGAAGAACATGTCCGCAGGTGGAGTGCCACGTCGTATCACCCGGTGGGGACCTGCGCCATGGGGACCGGAGAGGACTCCGTCGTCGGTCCGGACCTGGAGGTCCACGGAGTCGAGCGACTCCGTGTCGTCGACGCCTCGGTCATGCCCACCGTCATCAGCGGAAACACCAACGCACCCACGATCATGATCGCCGAGAGGGCGGCCGACCTGATCCGGGAGCGGTCACACTGACGTCGAAGGCCGGGAGCCGTCACATTGACGTCGAAGGCTCTGAACCCCTGCCGCGAGGCAGGTACCCGCCCCGCGCAACGGGTCCGTGCCCTACGGCAGTTGCCAGTCCACCGGTTGGGCGCCCTGCCGCACCAGCAGGTCGTTGGCCCTGCTGAACGGCCGCGAACCGAAGAAGCCCCGGTCGGCCGACATCGGCGACGGGTGCGCGGACTCGATCGCCGGAAGATCCCCCAGCAACGGGCGGAGATTGCGCGCGTCACGCCCCCACAGGATCGACACCAGCGGCTTGCCGCGCGCGGCGAGCGCCCGGATGGCCTGCTCCGTGACCTCCTCCCAGCCCTTGCCCCGGTGCGCGGCGGGCTTGCGCGGGGCCGTCGTCAGCGCCCTGTTGAGCAGCAGCACGCCCTGCCGCGTCCACGGCGTCAGATCGCCGTTCGACGGCCTGGGCAGCCCGAGGTCGGAGTGCATCTCCCGGAAGATGTTCTCCAGACTGCCGGGCAACGAACGGACCTCGGGCGAGACCGCGAAACTCAGCCCGATCGCCATGCCCGGCGTGGGATAGGGATCCTGACCCACGATCAGGACGCGCACGTCGTCGAAGGGCTGTTGGAAGGCGCGCAGGACGTTCGCCCCGGACGGCAGGTAGGTCCGGCCCGCCGCTATCTCGGCCCGGAGGAAGTCCCCCATGGTCGCGATGCCCCCGGCCACGGGCTCGAGAGCCTTCGCCCAGCCCGCTTCGACAAGTTCATACAAAGGTCGTGGTGCCACGCTGCGTCACTCTACTGGTAGATGCAGGCGCCCTGCATGCGCGCGCAAGCCCGCCGGACCAGTGCAGTTGACTCTCGTCCCGGCGGCCTCGGATCACCGCACAGGCATGTCCGGCATTACCGATCATTTCTGATCCGTGCGTAACTCATCCGACAAAAGCGGACGGATACCGCTCACCTGCACCCTCCCCGAACAGGGGAGCCCAGGAAACCAGTAACATGCGGCGCCATGAGCTCCCCCACTGGGCCCGCGTCCGGCCTGCCAGTACGAATGCCGCGACCCCGCCAGCCCGGGCGGCACCGCCGTCCGGAGCCCCTGGCGGCTCCCGAGGGCGCGCCCGCGCTCGTCCTCGCGGTGCCGGGCACCTCCAGCGCGGCCACGCGCAGCCTCGCCGAGGAGGTCGTGAGCATCGCGCGCTCCGAGCTGCCCGGCCTCGACGCCCGCATCGGGTACCTCGACGGGGACGACGCCGAGTTCCCCACGCTGCAGTCCGTGCTCGCGCGCGCCGCCGAGGAGCGCACCGCCCGCTTCGAGCAGGCCCGTGCCGCCGGTTCCGACGTCGCACAGCCCGACGGCCCCGTCGCCGTCGTGGTGCCGCTGCTCGCCGGTCCGGACAACGCGCTGCTGCGCCGGATCCGCCAGGCTGTCATGGACAGCCGTGTCGCGGCCGACCTGACCGATGCCCTCGGTCCCCACCCGCTGCTCGCGGAAGCGCTGCACGTGCGTCTGTCCGAGGCGGGTCTGGCACGCGCCGACCGCGCCCGGCTGTTCACCGTGGCCACCGCCGCCGACGGCATCATCCTCGCCTCCGTGGGCGGCGAGGAGGCCGTACAGGCCGCCGGTATCACCGGCATGCTGCTCGCCGCGCGCCTCGCCGTGCCGGTGATGGCGGCGGCGCTCGACGAGGAGGGCGCGATCGCGGCCACCGCCGAGCAGCTGCGCGGCTCCGGCTCCCAGCAGCTGGCGCTCGCGCCGTACCTGATCGGCCCGGAGGTCGACGCCGGCCTGCTGGACGAGGCCGCCAAGGAGGCGGGCTGCTCCGCCTCGGAGGCGCTCGGCCCGTACCCGGCGATCGGCAAGCTCGCGCTGGCCAAGTACACCGCGGCGCTGGGCATCGCCCCCCAGCAGCCGCAGGGAGCGCCGGTCCGCTGACCGGTCCCGTACCACCCTCTCGCACTCCGACTCTCGCACTCCGAAGGGCCCGCTCCTGATCCCAGGAACGGGCCCTTCTCCCGTCGCCCTCACGGACAGCCGCCCGCGTCCTCGCCCCGGTCCCGCGAGGTCCCACGAGGTCCCACGAGGTCCCGCGAGCAGCCGTACGGCCGGTGGCCGGCTCAGCCGAAGACCACGCAGGACGCCGCCGGAACCGGCACCGAGCCGCCCCGCCGCGGCACCCCCGTGTCCGCGTCGACGGCGAACCAGGTCACGTCGCCCGAGCGCTCGTTGGCGACGTAGAGGAAGCGTCCCGAGGGGTCGACGGCCAGGGCGCGCGGCCAGACACCCCCACAGGGCACCGAGGCGACCAGCCGCAGCCCCTCGCCCGCCGGGTCGGGCGTCAGCAGGGAGACGACGTCCTGGCCCCGCGTGGCGGTCCACACGAAGCGGCCGTCGGGCGACACCACGATGCCCGAGGGGTACGCGTCGCCGTCCGGGACGCCCGGGAGCACCGGCGTCTCACCGACGGGCCGCAGCGAGCCCTCCAGGGCGTTCCAACGGCACACCGTGACGGTGGGCGCGAGCTCGTTGAGCACGTACGCGTGTTCGCCCCGGGGGTGGAAGGCGAGGTGGCGGGGTCCGGAGCCGGGGCGCAGCGCGATCTCGCGGTGCAGCGCGAGCCTGCCGCCCTCCAGCGTGCACACCCGCACCGAGTCCGTACCGAGGTCGACGCTCACCGCCCAGCGCCCGCTCGGGTCGGACTGCACCTGATGCGCGTGCGGGTCCTTCTGGCGCCGGGTGTGCGGTCCGGAACCGGTGTGCTGGAGCACGCTCGTGGCGGCGCCGGCCAGCGTGCCGTCGGCGCGGACGGGCACGGCGGTGACGCTGCCCGAGCCGTAGTTGGCGGTGAGGACGTGTCCGGCGAAGACACTGAGGTGCGTGGGGCCGCTGCCGCCGACCGGCACCAGGGGCCCGGCGGGTTCCGGCTTGTCGCCGTCGACGCGGTACGCGGCCACCGCGCCGTCGGCCGTCTCGCTGACCGCGTAGAGCATGTCGCGGGTGGGCGAGAGAGCCAGGTACGAGGGATCGGGCACCCCGTCCACCGTGCTCAGAAGGGTCAGCGCGCCGCTGTCGCGGTCCACGGCGGCGGTGAGGACTCCCGGACCCCCCGCCGCCGTGAACGAGCCGATGAACGCCCGGTGTTCCCGCCTGCCGCCGTCTGCCACTGCCGACCCCTCTCGGTCCCCGCGTTGCCCGGGGCCGACGGTAGCAGTCGACGGCCTGCGGTCTAGACCAGGATCTCCCCAGTGCCGCCGCGCGCCCGTTCGTGCGCCTCGGGGTGGTGCACGTACGCGGGTCGCTGCTCCACCGTTTCGTAGGTGCGGTGGAAGACGGGTGTGGCGCTGCCGGAGATGGGCGGCACGATCCACGACCAGTCGGCGCCGACGCGACGGCCCTTGCGCTCCTCGCGGCCGAGGTGGGTGAGGAAGTGCCGGGACTCGGTGTGGTGGTCGGTGACGGTGACGCCCGCGCGGTCGAACGAGTACAGGACCGAGCGGTTGAGTTCGACGAGCGTCCGGTCCTTCCACAGGGAGCGGTCGGTGCGGGTGTCGAGGCCGAGACGTTCGGCGAGGAACGGGAGCAGGTCGTAGCGGTCGGCGTCGGCGAGGTTGCGCGCGCCTATCTCGGTGCCCATGTACCAGCCGTTGAAGGGGGCCGTCGGGTAGCAGATGCCGCCGATCTCCAGGCACATGTTGGCCAGCGCGGGCACGGCGTGCCAGCGCAGTCCGAGCGAGCGCCACCAGGTGTACTCGGGGTGTTCCAGCGGTACTTCGAGCACCGCGTCGTCCGGCAGCGTGAACCAGCGGGGCCCTTCGCCGGCACCCTGGACCACCAGGGGCAGGACGTCGAAGGGGGTGCCCGGACCGCCGGGCCAGCCGAGGCGCCGGGCGAGCGCGGTGAGCCCGGCGTTGCGCGGGTCGCCGGTCACGCTCCCGTCGGGGCGTGCGTAACCGGCGTACCGGATGAGCTGTTCGTTCCAGATCCGCGGGCCGGGTCGGCCCGGCTCGTCCGGCGCGAAGACCGTGATGAGCGCTCGGATGCGGCCGTCGCGGGTGGCCTCCCGCAGGTGGTCCGCGGAGGCGTCGGCGACGTCCTGCGCCGTCCGCACCTCCCTGCGGTCGCGGACCCGCAGCGAGTGCCAGTACAGGCGCCCGATGCACCGGTTGGCGTTGCGCCAGGCGACACGGGCGCCGAAGACCAGTTCCTCGGTGGTGTGGCGGTAGGTGCCCGTCCCGGCGATCTCCGCCCGTGCGGCGGCGATGCGGCGGGACGGGTCGCCGAGACGCTGCTCGGTGTGATGGAGGGTGAGGAACTCGGCGGCGGCGCGGAGCAGTTCGTACGCCGTGCGCCGTGGACTCGTGAGGGTGCGTTCCGTCGCGCCGGGTGTCCCGGGCCCGGTCCACGGCACGGTGCCGGGCGCCTCGGGGCCGGTCCACGGCGCGGTCCGGTCCGGGCGGGACGCCTGCCCCGGGCAGGAGCGCGCCTCGGTCGCGGGGCCTCCGGCCGGCCGACCGTGAAGGCCCGGTACCGGCACCGGGGCGGAGACCCGGGCTGGGACCTGAACCGTGGCAGCGGGGTCTGGGCGGGTACGAGGCTCCGTGCCGGCCCGCGCGCGCGGCGGACGGGACTCCGTACGTTCCGTCCGCTGTCCGCCGGGAAGCTGCTCCCGGAGGCCGGGGCCGTCCACGAGCTGATCCCGGTGGCTGCCGGGGAGGTGGTTGGGGGAGTCACCCGCGGGCTGACCCCGCCGGGTGTCCCCGTGCCGGTCCCCCGGACCGTCCCGACGCGGATCCTGGCGGCCGTCCCGGCGCCGGTCGCCACGGTCGTCCCGGCGCTGGTCCCGGCTGCCGTCCCGGCGCTGGTCCCGGCTGTCGTCGGGAAGCCGGTCCCGGTGGTCGTCGAGAAGCCGGTCCCGGCTGTCGTCGAGAAGCCGGTCCCGGCTGTCGTCGGGAAGCCGGTCCCGGTGGTCGTCGGTCTCGTCCACGGGCTCGTCCGTCCCGTCGTCGTCCCGGCGAGGTCCGGCCACCAGCCGGTCCAGCCGGTCCAGCCATCCACCCGGCCCGCCGGGCCACGGCGCGCTCCCCTCGTCCGCGAAGCGCTCCCCGTGTCCGGTTACGCGCGACATGTCCCGCATGGCGCCCCCCAGCGGCTCCTCCGTCCGCGGGCCGCTCCCGTACGGTCCGCGGCTCCCGTGCGTCTGATAGCGGCGGGGTTACCCCACCCGCACGGTGATCCACCATCCGCGTGGCACGTACATCCGTCCTGTCCACGAGGCTGGTTTGCCCCTGGCCCATGCCCGACGCACGCGCCCGCTGTCAGACACGCAGGGGCCGGGAGCCGCGCAGCGGCGCGGCGAGCTCGACGAGCGCCCGTTCCAGGCCGTGCAGGTGGGCGAGCGCCTGCTCGGCGCCCGGGTGCAGGCCCGGCACCCCCGGGTCGGCCGTCAGGGCACGCTCCGGCACCGCTCCGACCAGGGACTCCACCGCTGTCTCCACGCGCCGGCAGGCAGCCGTCAGCCGGGCGTCGTGGGAGGCGTCCGGGTCCCCGGCGACGGCCACGAGACCGTGTGCCTCACGGGCGCAGTCGTCCAGCAGGGCGAGCACCTGACGGGCCCGCGCCTTGCGCGCCCGCATGGGGTTGAGGGGATGCACCAGGGGCGCGAGAGCCATCCGCACGCGCCCCAGAAGTGCTTCGAGCTCCCCCGCATGGAGGGCGGGGTCCGCGGTCTCGTCCCCCGCGAGCCGTGCGGTCGCGGCCGCGGTGCAGCCGTGCACCGCGTGCAGGGCCCGCTCGACCCAGCGGTCGGTGACCGTGTGCGTGGTGAGGGGCAGGATCAGCGCGACGCCGAGCGCCGCGCCGAGCGCGCCGACGCCGGTCTCCGCGAGCCGCAGCACGATCAGCCCCGGGTCCAGCACGCCGAGCAGACCGTAGAGCAACTCGGCCATCAACGTCACCGCGAGCATCATCCAGGTGTACGAGACGGCGGCCGCGTAGAAGATCCCGAAGACGCACACCGCGACGAGAACGGTGCTCGGGACCGGCGCGCCGTGCAGGGGCACCGCGACGACGAGGCCCAGCGCCATGCCGAGCACGGTGCCGAGCACCCGGCGGAACCCGCGCACCAGCGTCTCGCCGCGCGACGCGGTGTTCACGAAGATCCACCAGGTGGCGCCCACGGCCCAGTACCAGCGGTCCTGCGACAGCCACTGGCCCACCGCCAGCGCGAAGGCGGCGCCCACGGTCGCCTGGAGCGCCTGGCGGGTGGTCGGCCTGGCCCAGCCCCTTCCGTGCGGTGCGGGGGGCGTCGCGCCGGGCGGCAGCCGCCTCTCGAAGCACCACAGGGCGAAGCGCACCAGCGAGGACGCCAGGAGCGAGAGCAGCACCGCGGCGTACAGGCCGGGCAACTGCCGGGGGACGGCGTGCAGGAACTGCGCCATGAACAAGGTCATGAACGCGAACACGCCCAGGGAGTGACCCCGAGGCCCCCACCGCCGCGCGTACACGCCGGCGCCGACGACCGCCAGGAAGGCCAGGTCCCTCGCGACCGGGTGCTCGTGCAGCCCGGCGGCGAGGGCCAGGACGGGGAAGCCCACGGCGGGGAGCAGGGCCGTGGTGACGGCCTGCCCCCGCACGGTCGCGTCGGTCACCGTGAAGAGGGCGAGCAGCGCGGCGAGGCCGCCGGCCACGGCCCCCACGAGTCCCCGGCCGGCAAGGCCGCACAGGGCGACCGCCAGACCGATTCCGAGGACGGCCCGGGAGGCGTTGCGCAGCCGCAGCCGTCCTGGATCCGGCGCCATGAAGACCCTCTTGAGCACTGCCCCGCCCTCTCACCACCGCCCGGCCGAACCGGCATGGAAAAGGCGCCGCGGGATTCCGCAGCGCCGTCGATGGGGACATCACACCATCCGCGGCCCACCTGGCTCAACAGAGGTCGGATCCGGAGGACCATTGGCCCACCCCGGCCGACTCACGCCGTGCCAAGGGTGAGCCAACGGATCACCCGGTGGGCAACGCGTCACTCGACGGGCAGGTCCGGCCGCACGAGCGTGCCGGACCTGCCGTGGACGATCTCGTACGCCGCGTCCAGGGCTCCGATCGCCGCCGGTCCGCCGGTGCGCTCGACGAAGCGCGCGGCGGCCTCGGCCTTGGGACCCATGGAGCCCTCGGTGAAGGCGCCCCGGCGCAGCTCGGCGGGCGTGGCGCCGGGCAGCGGCCGCTGCCCGGGGGTGCGATAGCCGGCGTAGACGCAGGGCACGTCGGTGAGGATGAGCAGGAAGTCGGCCGCCAGGTCCTCGGCGAGCCGCGCCGCGGTGAGGTCCTTGTCGACGACGGCCTCCACGCCGGTCAGCGCGCCGGTGTCGTGGTCGGCGGTGACGGGCACGCCTCCGCCGCCGGCGCAGATGACGAGTGTGCCGCCCCTCAGCAGCTCGTGCACGGTGTCCGTCTCCCACACCCGCTCGGGCTCCGGGGAGGGCACGACGCGACGCCGGCCCGTGCCGGCCGCGGCGAAGTGCCAGCCGCGCCCGGCGGCGAGGGACGACGCCACGTCCCGTGGGTACACCGCGCCGACGGGCTTCGTGGGGTGGTCGAAGGCCGGGTCGTCGGCGCGCACGAGGGTGTGCGTGACCAGCGCGGCGATCCGGCGGCCGGGCAGCGCGTCGTGCAGGCTGCGGGCCAGCAGGGACCCGATCATGCCCTGGGTCTGGGCGCCCAGGAGGTCCAGCGGGTAGGGGGCGCTCAGGGCGGGGTCGGCCGCGCTCTCGCCGGCGAGGAGGCCGAGCTGTGGCCCGTTGCCGTGCGTGATGACCATCTCGTGCTCGTGGGCGAGGGCGGCGAGCGCGGTGGTGACCCGGTCGACGTTGGCTTCCTGAACGGCCGCGTCGGGGCTTTCGCCCCGGTGCAGCAGGGCGTTGCCGCCGAGCGCCACGACGATGCGCATGGGTCGGTCCTTCTCGGGGGTCGGTCCGTCTCGGGGGCAGGACTTGTGTGTGGGGGGGCAGGACTTGTGTGTGTGGGGGGGCGGCTGGGGTTGTCGGAGGTCGGTCCTTCCAGGAGGAGCGGTGTTCGGGGGCCGGATGGTTCCCCGGGGGGCGAGCGCTTCAGAGGGAGAGGTCGACTCCGTACGCCGTGCGTCCGCCGACCAGTTCACGGCCGGTCACCAGTTCGGGTTCGATGCGGATGAAGACGTCGCGGGGTGTGGCGACCCAGGAGCGGGGGCCGGTACGGGACAGCCTGCCGTGTTCGGCGGGGTCGGTCACCACCGTCGCGCGGCCGGTGACGACGACGCTCCAGCCCGAGCGCGCACGGGCGTCGACCTCGTCCGCCTCGAAGGCCACGACCACGCCGTCGACCGAACGGGCCAGGTCCGAGCCCGCCGCGGTCCGCAGCAGCACGGCGGAGTCGGCGTCCAGGCAGAAGGTGACCGGCAGCACCGCGGGCAGGGCGTGACGCGTGTGCACGATGCGGCCGACGGGCGCCCTGACCAGCAGGACGAGACACTCCTGCCGGCCGAGTTCACGGAAGCCGTCGTCGGAATACATCACGGGTCGACTTTGATCCGGCGTCCGGAGATGTCGGCGGTGTCGATGGAAAGCCACACCAGGCCCTCGCCGCCCACCCAGGGCGCGCTGTACGCGAGCTCCTCCAGCCGTCGTACGGCGGCCGGGTCCGTCACGGTGTGGGCCAGGCCGCGTACGAGCACGCTCCAGCCCTGGCTCAGCTCCTCGTCGATGTGGTCGACCTCGAAGGCGACCCGGGCTCCGTCGGCGGCGGCGGGGGTCGAGCCGGGTGCCGTCCTGCAGACCACCGCGCCGTCCACGACGCTGTAGTTCAGCGGGCCGATGTACGGGCCGCCGGGCGTGTCCACGGCCAGTCTTCCGACACCGTGCGTCGACAGCCGCGCCCGGCACTCCTCGGTGTCGAGCACCAGCAGTTCGGGGTGGCCACCGGCCCGGCCGACGCCGGGCGACGGGTCGGCGTCACCGCCGCGCAGGGCCGTCACGCTGGTCTCCAGGACGTCGGCGAGCCGGATGAGCAGGCCGACGCCCGGGGTGGCCGTGGGCTGGTCCTCGATGTACCGGATGTAACCGGGAGCCGTGCCCGCCCGGTCGGCGGTCTCCTCCCTGGTCAGACCCAGTTCCTCACGTCGCCGGGCGATACGGCGCCCGATGTCGCCCTGTGCGCTGTCCGCTGCCGGGGACACCGTGTCCGGCGGGATCTGTCGGGACATGGCCTTCACTTCTTCCTGTCGGGAGGCCCTGGTCGTCGTCCTGCCGGAGGCCCTGGTCCCCGTCCGGGCGGAGGCCCTGGTCCCCGTCCTGCCGGGGCGCCGGCCGGTGTCCGGTCGGCGGCTCCGATCGTCGTGACCGGCCGTGCGGAGCGGTCGTACGAGGTCGAGGCGGCCTCGTACGACCAGCGTGACCGTGCTGGACGCGGTCCGCTTGGGCCGGTCGGACCCCTTCGCCGGCCGGACGGGGCAGGGCGGCCACCCGCGGTCCGCGGCACGCGGACGGGCCACGGCGGCCGTCCCGTCCGATGCCATGCGGCCCGGTGCCCGGGGCCGGGTGGCCCCTGGCACCGGTCGCGGGACGGGGAGAGTGTGAATGCGGCAGGGCCACGCGTCAGGAAGAGACAGGGACATGAACGCTTCTCCCACATTCACCAGGCTCCGGGCACTGCCCGTCGAACACCGCGAGCATCTGATGCGTCTCGCTCGCGAGGTGTCGTTCCCCCAGGGAACCCGTCTGTTCGAGGAGGGCAGGCGCGCCGACCGGTTCTGGATCATCCGGACCGGTACCGTCACGCTCGACCTGCGCGTACCGGGCCGTCGCGCGGCCGTCATCGAGACCCTCGGGCACAACGAGCTCATCGGCTGGTCCTGGCTGTTCCGGCCCCACATCTGGCATCTCGGCGCCGAGACGACCAGTCCTGTGCGCGCCTTCGAGTTCGACGCCGGGGAGGTCAGGGCCATGTGCCAGGACGACCCGGTGCTGGGAATGGCGGTGGCCGAGTGGGTGGGGGACACCGTGGCGCGACGGCTGCGGTCGGCCAGGACACGGCTGCTCGACCTGTACGCGCCCTACGGCAGCGGCCCGTTCGGCTGACACCGGCGGGCCTCGTCGCCCGGGTTGGACCGGTCGGCCCTGGTGCACCCGCGCCCGGAAGGCGATCATCGTCCTCACGGTCGCTCGTGCTCCGGGACGCAGGTCCGCCCGGGGAACGATCGGCGGTCCGCCGGGGAACATCCGCCAGGGAGCAACGGAACAAGGGGTCGTCATGGCCGAGGCGCGTGCCTTCACGGAAGAGAACCCGATCCGGGTCTTTCTGCTGGACGACCACGAGGTCGTACGCCGTGGCCTGACCGATCTTCTGGACGCCGAGCCGGACATCTCGGTGGTCGGCGACGCGGGCAGCGTCGAACAGGCGCTGGTGCGCGGCCCGGCGCTGCGCCCACACGTGGCCGTCCTCGACGTACGCCTGCCGGACGGCGACGGGATCGGCGTCTGCCGCGAGCTGCGCAGTCGGATGCCGGGTCTGGCCTGTCTGATGCTGACGTCCTTCGACGACGAGGAGGCGCTGCTCGACGCGATCATGGCCGGGGCCGCGGGCTATGTGCTCAAGCAGATCAAGGGCTCCGACCTGGTCTCGGCGGTGCGCACGGTCGCCGCGGGCCAGTCGATGCTGGATCCGACCACGACCGCCCGCCTGATGCGGTCGCTGCGCGCCGACCCGGCCGGGGAGCCGGCCCTCGCTCCCGAGCTCGCCGGCCTCTCGCCCCGCGAGCGCGACATCCTCGCGCTCATCGGGGACGGACTCACCAACCGGGAGATCGGCAAGAAGCTGTACCTGTCCGAGAAGACGGTGAAGAACCACATCTCCCGGCTGCTGGCCAAACTCGGTGTCCAGCGGCGTGTGCAGGCGGCGGTCCTGGCCAGCCACCTGGAGAATCCGGACACCACGGGCCGCTCCGCACGCTGACGCGCCGTGCGCCGTGCGCCGTGCCCCATGGCGCGCGTGTCCCGTACGCCGTGCCCCGTGGCGCGCGTGTCCCGCGGCCCCGTAGTCCCCGTGCCCCGTGCCCCGTGCCCCGTGCTCCGGCAGAGGCACGGCACCGCGACATCACCGGTCCGGGACGCCCGCAGGCCCTCGCCCGGCACCACCTGTACCACCTGGACCACCTGGACCACCTGGACCACCTGGACCACCTGGACCACCGTCTCGGACGCCCCCCGGTCTCCCGGCCGTCCGCGGGTCGGCCGGGGCCACCGGCACCCGCCACACCAGCCGCGTACCGCCGCCCTCCGGCCTCTCGCCGAGTGTCAGGGATCCGCCCAGGGCGACGGCACGCTCCTCCAGGTTCCGCAGCCCGCTGCGCCCGGCCCCGGGCGGCACCCCGCGGCCGTCGTCGGCCACCGTCAGCGTCAACTCGCCTCCGCCGCACCGGAGCCGGACGTCCACGGCCCGTGCCCCGGAGTGCCGGGCCGCGTTGCTCAGTGCCTCTCCGAGCACCGCGACGGCGTGGTCGGCGATCTCGCCGGGGACGTCGGTCTCCACGAGTCCCTCGATCCGCAGCGCGGGCGAGAACCCGAACGAGGTGGCCGAGGCCGTCACCGCCTGCGAGACCCGGCCGCGCAGCCCGCTGTCCTCCCCGGTACCCGCGCCGTGCGCGCGCAGACCGAAGATCGTGGACCGAATGATCTTGATGGTGTCGTCGAGGTCGTCGACGGTCCGCGTCAGCCGCTCCCTCCCCTCCGGATGCTCCATGAAGCGCTGCGCGCTCTGCAGGGTCATGCCCGCCGCGAAGAGCCGCTGGATGGCCAGGTCGTGGAGGTCGCGGGCGATGCGGTCACGGTCCTGGAGCAGCGCGATCTGTTCCGCGTCCCGGCGCCGTTCGGCCAGTTCCAGGGCCAGGGCGGCCTGGTCGGCGAACCCGAGCAGCGGACCGGTGTCCGCGTCACCGAAGGGCACGCCGCCCGGTTCCCGCCCCAGCAGCAGCACTCCGCGCGCCTTTCCACTGGTCCCCAGCGGCACCGCCACCACGGGCCCGAGACCGGCCCACGGCGCCGCGTCCGCGCCCGGCCGGGCGCCGTGCGCGAGGTCGTGCGCGAGGTCGGTGCTGACCACCGGCTCGGCCGTGGCCAGCGCGGCTCCCACGAGACCGTCCCGGGAGGACAGCACCAGGCCGCCGCGCTCGCGCGCACCGAGGCCGACCGCCAGTGCCGGCCGCAGGGCCTCCTCGCCGGGCACCCGCTCGGCGATCATCCCCATGTCCGCGCAGACGATCTTCCGCGCCTCGTCGATGATCAGTTCCAGCACCTCTTCGCCGGGCGCTCCGGTCAGCAGCACGCTGGTGACCTTCCCGCTGGCCCGCTGCCACCGCTCGCGCAGACGCGTCTCCTCGTACAGCCGCGCGTTCTCGATGGCGACCCCGGCCGCGACCGCGAGCGTCGACAGGACCGACTCGTCCTCGGCGTCGAACTGCGTTCCGCTGCGTTTCTCGGTGAGGTAGAGGTTCCCGAACACCTCGTCGCGCACCCGGATCGGGACCCCGAGGAACGAGTGCATCGGCGGGTGGTGGGCGGGGAAGCCGTACGACTCCGGGTGCCGCGAGAGCTCCGGCAGCCGCAGTGGCACCGGGTGCCGGATCAGCTCGCCGAGGAGCCCGTGCCCGCTGGGCAGCGCCCCGATCCGCGCGCGCCGCTCGTCGTCGATCCCGACGGTCAGGAACTCGGACAGCTTCCGGTCCCCGCCGATGACGCCGAGCGCCCCGTACTCGGCGTCCACGAGCACCACCGCGGCCTCCACGATGCTGCGCAGCACCTGCGGCAGGTCCAGCTCCCGCCCGACCGAGAGGACGGCCTCCAGCAGGCTGTGCAGGCGGTCCCTGGTGCCGCGCACCGCGTCGATACGCACCTGCAGCTCGCCCAGCAGCTCATCGAGCCGCAGTCGGGGCAGGTGCTGCCCGGACCCCTGGCTCCCGTCCGCGTTCATCGCTTCCTCCGACCGACAGGGCAGACAAGGCAGCTCGGACCAGCTCTCGTGTCTTCACGGTACTGGCCGGGAGCCCCGGTCTCATCAGGACGCCACGGGGACCGGGCTCGCGCGGGAATCGACCCGCCGGTGCCGAGGAGCGCCGCCGCACACCGGGCGGACGGTGTGCGGCGGCGCTCCTCGGCCCGGTGCCCCTCGGGCGTCGGAAGCCCGCTCGGGGTGTGCGGTCACGACGGTGGGCTCCTCCTCGCCACCCACGGGGTGCCGGTCGTCAGCCGGTCCAGCTCCAGTCGGCGACCTCGGGCAGATCGGTGCCGTGTTCGCGGATCCAGGCGTGGTGGCGGGTGCGGACGTCGGCCATCCGCTGGCGCACGGCGGCGGCGCGGACGCCGAGGCCGGGGACCCGGTCGATGACGTCCATGACGAGGCGGTAGCGGTCCAGGTCGTTGCGGACGACCATGTCGAAGGGGGTCGTGGTGGTGCCCATCTCCTTGTAGCCGCGGACGTGCAGGTGGGGGTGGCCGGTGCGGCGGTAGGCGAGGCGGTGGATGAGCCAGGGGTAGCCGTGGTAGGCGAAGATCACCGGCTTGTCGGTGGTGAACAGTCCGTCGTACTCGCGGTCGCTCATCCCGTGCGGGTGGTCCTCGTGCGGCATCAGCCGGGTCATGTCGACGACGTTGACGACGCGTACGGCGAGTTCGGGCAGATGGCGCCGGATGAGGTCGGCGGCGGCCAGCACCTCCTGGGTGGGGACGTCGCCCGCGCAGGCGAGGACGACGTCCGGTTCCCCGCCGTTCTCGGTGCCCGCCCAGTCCCAGATGCCGGCGCCGCGGGCGCAGTGGGCGCGCGCCTCGTCCATGGAGAGCCAGTCGAAGCAGGGCTGCTTGCCCGCGACGACGACGTTGACGTAGTCGCGGCTGCGCAGCACGTGATCGGCCACGGACAGCAGGGTGTTGGCGTCCGGCGGCAGGTAGACGCGTACGACCTCCGGGCTCTTGCTGAGGACATGGTCGACGAAGCCGGGGTCCTGGTGGGAGAAGCCGTTGTGGTCCTGGCGCCAGACGTGCGAGGTGAGCAGGTAGTTCAGGGAGGCGATCGGGGCACGCCACGACAACTCCCTCGACGTCCTGAGCCATTTGATGTGCTGGTTGACCATCGAGTCGACGATGTGGACGAAGGCCTCGTAGCAGGAGAACAGGCCGTGCCGGCCGGTGAGGAGATAGCCCTCGAGCCAGCCCTGGCAGATGTGCTCGGAGAGGATCTCCATGACCCGCCCGTGCCGGTCCAGGTGTTCGTCCACCTGGAGGGTCTGGGCCTGCCATGCCTTGCCGCTGGCGCCGTAGACGGCGTCCAGCCGGTTGGACGCCGTCTCGTCGGGGCCCACCAGCCGGAAGTCGCGGCGGTGCGCGCTGTCCTTCATGACCTGTTCGAGGAGATCGCCGAGGATGCGGGTGGGCTCGTGCTGGGTCGTGCCCGGCTTGTCGACGGGTACGGCGAAGCGGTCCAGGGAGGGGACCGGCAGGTCGCGGACGAGCAGACCGCCGTTGGCGTGCGGGGTGGCGCCCAGCCGGCGCGCTCCCTCCGGGACACAGGAGAGGACCTCGGCGACGGGCCGGCCCTCGGCGTCGAAGAGTTCCTCGGGGCGGTAGGACCGCAGCCAGGACTCCAACTGGCGCAGATGTTCCGGGTTTTCCCGCACGGAGGCCAGCGGGACCTGGTGAGCGCGCCACGTCCCCGCGACGGGCAGGCCGTCGACCTCCGCGGGACCCGTCCACCCTTTCGGCGTGCGCAGTACGATCATGGGCCAGTGCACCCGCTCGGTCACGCCGTCCTCACGGGCGGTGCGCTGCATCAGCGCGATGCGGTCCAGGGCCCGGTCGAAGGCGTCGGCCATGGCCCGGTGCACCTGGTGCGGGTCGTCACTGGTGACATGGATGGGGTCGTGGCCGTAGCCGCGCAGCAGCTCGTCGAGTTCGGGCTCGGGGATGCGGGCCAGCACGGTCGGGTTGGCGATCTTGTAGCCGTTGAGGTGCAGGATCGGCAGGACGGCCCCGTCGTGGACCGGGTCGAGGAACTTGTTGGAGTGCCAGGACGCGGCCAGCGGGCCGGTCTCCGCCTCGCCGTCCCCGATGACGCAGGCGACCAGCAGGTCCGGGTTGTCGAAGGCGGCGCCGTAGGCGTGGGCGAGGGAGTAGCCGAGCTCTCCGCCCTCGTGGATCGAGCCCGGTGTCTCGGGAGCGACATGGCTGGGCACGCCACCGGGGAAGGAGAACTGCCTGAACAGTCGCTCCATGCCGGCCGCGTCCCGCGACACGTTCGGGTAGGTCTCGCTGTAACTGCCCTCCAGCCACGAGTTGGCGAGCACGGCCGGGCCGCCGTGACCGGGTCCCCAGACGCACAACGCGTCCAGGCCGCGGGCCCTGATCACCCGGTTGAGGTGGGTGTGGACGAGGTTGAGTCCGGGCGAGGTGCCCCAGTGCCCCAGCAGCCGCGGCTTGATGTGGGCGGGGGTCAGGGGCTCGGTCAGCAGCGGGTTGGCCAGCAGGTAGATCTGGCCCACGGCAAGGTAGTTGGCGGCCCGCCAGTGGGCGTCCAGGGTGCGCAGTTCCTCGTCGCTCAGTACGGTGGCGTCCTGTTGTTCCACCTTGGACGGTTGGACCTTGGGCATGGTGACTCCGAAGTCATCGGGGCAGGTCAGTGGGCGGAGGAGGCGGCATGGCCGGCAAGAGGACGGCGTCGTTGCCGGGGGCGGTGTACGAGCGGGAACTGCTGCGGCTCCAGACGGAACTGGTGAAGCTCCAGGAGTGGGTGCGCGCCGAGGGCGCCCGGCTCGTGGTGGTCTTCGAGGGACGTGACGCGGCGGGCAAGGGCGGCACGATCAAAAGGGTCTCGGAGCACCTCAACCCACGGGTCGCACGGACCGTGGCGCTGCCCAGGCCGACCGAGCGCGAGCGCACCCAGTGGTATTTCCAGCGGTACGTCGAGCACCTGCCGGCCGCCGGGGAGATCGTCCTGTTCGACCGCAGTTGGTACAACCGGGCCGGTGTCGAGCACGTCATGGGTTTCTGCACCAAGGAGGAGTACCAACTCTTCCTGCGTCAATGCCCCGTTTTCGAGCGCATGCTCGTGGAGGAGGGGATCGTGCTGCGCAAGTACTGGTTCTCGGTGAGCGACGCGGTGCAGCAGGACCGGTTCCGGCGCCGGCTGAAGGATCCGACGCGGCGCTGGAAGCTCTCTCCGATGGACCTGGAGTCGATCACCCGCTGGGAGGCGTACTCCCGGGCGAAGGACGAGATGCTGGTGCACACCGACATCTCGGAGGCTCCCTGGTTCGTGGTCGAGAGCGACGACAAGCGCCGCGCCCGGCTGAACATGATCGCCCATCTGCTCGGCTCGGTGCCCTACTACGAGGTGCCCCCGCCGGTGCTCGAACTGCCGCCCCGGCCGCCGTCGACCGGGTACGAGCGGCCGCCGCGCGATCTTCAGACGTACGTCCCCGACCACGCGGCGAGCCTCTGACCCGGTCACGGTGTTCCCGCCCGGCCGGGGACGACGGCGACCGGGCAGTCGGACCGGTGCAGGACGGCGTGCGCGAGCCTGCCGACCGGCAGCCCGACGTGTCCGTGGTGCCGCTCGGCGCCGACGACCAGCAGGTCCGCCTCGGCCGCGGCGGCCAGCAGCACGCCGCGGGCGGGCCCCTCGGCGGCCCGCAGGCGGAGGTCCACCGAGGGATGGTCCGCCGCGGGTCCGCCGAGCACCGACTCCAGGATCTCCACCGCCTGCCGCTCGTTCCGTCGGGCGGGTTCCCCCTCGACGGGCGGCTGGTCCGTCGGTTCCCGGCCGGGCCACCGCCAGGCCCGTACCGCGTCCAGGGCGGCCCCGCGGGCCTGCGCCTCCTCGAGGGCGAAGCGCGCGGGTGCGGAGCTGTGCGGGCCGTCGCCGACGCCGAGGACGATCCGCCGGTGCTCCCCGGCCGGGCGGCTCTCGTGGCCGCCGCGCAGCACGATCACGGGGCAGTCGGCACGGGCGGCCACCGCGAGGCTCACCGAGCCGAGCAGCAGTTCGACCAGCCCGTTGCGCCCGCGCGAGCCGATGACCAGCGCGCACGCGGCGTGCCCCTCGTGCAGCAGGACACTCACCGGGTCGTCGGGCAGGACGTCTGCGGACACGTTCAGGCCGGGCCGCCGGTCACGGACACGCCGTACGGCGGCGTCGACGACGTCCTCCACCATCACCTGCTCCGAGGGCCGGTCCGCTCCCGTGGCGCGGGAGACTCCCTCGTAGCGTTCCCACAGTGAGGCGTTCACCAGCCGCAGCGGGGCGCCGCGCAGCGCCGCCTCGTCCGCCGCCCAGTCCACGGCGCGCAGACTCGGTTCGGAACCGTCGACGCCCACGACGAGGGGAAGCTCCAAGATCCTCACCTTCCCGTGCCGGGATCGAGGACGATCCCGGCCCTGGCCCGACCGAGCGGCACCTCGTCGGCGGGCTCGTCGGCGGACGCGAGCGGACGGGTGCCGCGGACGGTGCCGGTCCGGTCCACGGCGTGCGGCCGGGGGACCTCGTCGGCATCGTGCCGCGTCCCGGGGGCGGGTCCCGTCACCGTGATGCCGTCGCGGACCGTGCCGTGGGCGGGGGCCCGGATCGTGCGGTACGCCGGCACGGCCACCCTCACGAGTTTCCCGCCGGGCCGCAACCCGGGGTGGGAAAGGGCGAAGGCGGCTTCGGCCACCGAGGTGGTGATCCGCTCGCCGCGTGGCGTCTGCCCGCCGGACGGGCCCCGCTCGCGCCACCCGTGCGGCCTGCCCGGCCGGAGCACGGCCGTTCGCCGCCGCCGGGCCCCCGGCCGCCGCGGAGCCGGACGGGTGACACCCCGGACCAGGACCTGCCCGTGGCCCGCTACGGGAGCGGGACGCACCTCGACGACCGGAAGCCCACCGAAGACGGCGACACTGCGGGGCATGGTCTCCCTTTCCTGGGCGGGGCCGACGATCCCTTTCCAGCCTCTGGTCCCGAAAGGCCGCGGTGCAGGGGCCGCAGGTCCCCGGCGGGGGCCGAACGGCCCTATGGACGGACGCGACCACCCCGAAGACCCGGACCCCCGCGCCCGGAAGCAACCGGCGAGAGGCACGACACCGCAGGTGGGCCCGGTGCACCGGGCCCGGGGCCGGCCGACCTGTGGTGCCCGCCCGCTCGAGCGTCCACGCTGGAGGGAGCACCCTCGGCCCGGTGCCCCCTCCGGTGAAGCGACCGGACGGTCCTCGTACCGGTACGTACGCCCCTACGGCAGCGGAGGCCGGCCATGGACGACGTTCCCCTCCCCTATCAGGTGACCCAGGCGCGTGACGAGACGGCCGACACCGTCACGCTCACCCTGGCGCCGACCGGCACCGGACTGCTCGCGCCGTTCACGCCCGGCCGCTACGCCCTGGCGCACGCCCTCGGGGTGGGCCGGATCCCGGTACCGGTGTCCCGCATCGACCGCCACGAACTCGCGCTCACGGTCCGGTCGGCGGAGGCGGTCTCGGCCGCGCTGTGCGCCCTTCGGCCGGGCGGCCGGGTCGGTCTGCGCGGCCCGTTCGGCACCGGCTGGGAACTCGACAGGGCCGTCGGACAGGACCTGCTGGTCGTCGCGGACGGGCTCGGCCCGGCGCCACTGCGGCCGCTCGTCCTCGACGCGCTCGCCGCCCCGCAGCTGTACGGACACCTGAACGTCCTGGTCGGCGCCCGCACCCCGGACGACATCCTCTACGCCCAGCAGACGCACGCCTGGTCGGCGGCGCACGGCCCACCGCACTGCGCGGTCGCCGTCGAGTACCCCGGCCCCGCCTGGGAGGGTCCCGTCGGCGCCGTCACGGCTCTCCTGGACGGAGCCCGGTTCGATCCCGGGAACACCACCGCCTACGTCTGCGGCCCCGTGGCGACGGTCCGGGCGGCCGCCCGTGCCCTGCTCGGACACGGCCTGCCCGCCGAGCGGATCCGGGTGGCCCTCGACGGCTTCCCGGACGGCGACACCGGTCACGGCGGCACCGGTCACGGCGACCGTGTCCGTCCAGAGGATGTCCTGCTGTCCCGGAACGGTGGCCCGGTGGCCGGCTGGGACGAGGTCGAGTCCCCGTCCTCCACCGCGGGTCCCGACACCTGACCTGGGGTCCTCACCGTCAGGGCCGGTCCGCCGCACGAGGGGGCCATCGGCCGCGCAAGGAGCCGTCGGTACAGTCGGTGAAGATCACTTCAGGCGGCAGGAAGGCCGGCGCACCATGGCCGTGGACGAGCTCGACACCCGGATCCTGCGGCTGCTCCTGGAGCAGCCGCGTACGAGTGTGCGTGAGTACGCCCGCACGCTCGGTGTCGCCCGCGGCACGCTGCAGGCCCGCCTGGACCGGCTGGAACGGGACGGGGTGATCACCGGCATGGGTCCCTCGCTGTCCCCCGCGGCGCTGGGCCATCCCGTGCTGGCCTTCGTGCACATCGAGGTCACGCAGGGACATCTCGACGAGGTGGGCGACGCGCTCGCCGCCGTACCGGAGATCATCGAGGCGTTCTCGATCACGGGCGGCGGCGATCTGCTCACCCGGGTGGTGGCGCGCGACAACGCCCACCTGGAGGATGTGATCCAGTCGCTCATCAGCATGCCCGGCGTCGTACGTACCCGCACCGAGGTGGCGCTGCGCGAACGTGTACCGCACCGGGTGCTGCCGCTGGTGGAGTCGATCGGCCGGACGCCGAACGGCTGACGCGAGCGGGGGCGGTCTTGGCATCCTGGACCCCATGAGCGCTTTCGGCCGCACCTCGGTCATCTTCGATCTCGACGGAACTCTCGTGGACAGCGAGCCGAACTACTTCGAAGCCGGACGGCAGACGCTCGCCGCGCAGGGCGTCACCGACTTCACCTGGGCCGACCACGAACAGTACGTCGGCATCAGCACCCGGGAGACGCTCGCCCTCTGGAAGGAGCGCTACGGTCTGCGGGCTCCGCTGGAGGTCCTGCTCGCCGACAAGAACCGCCGCTATCTGGAGCTGGCCCGTGCCTCCACGCATGTCTATCCGGAGATGCGGAGGTTCGTCGGACTGCTGGCCGACGAGGGCGTCCCGATGGCCGTGGCCTCGGGTTCCTCGGCCGCCGCCATCGAGGCGATCCTCACGGGGACCGGTCTGGCGGCCCGTCTGACGACCGTCGTCTCGGCCGACGAGGTGGCGCACGGCAAGCCCGCCCCCGACGTCTTCCTGGAGGCGGCCGCCCGGCTGGGGGCGGCGCCGGCGGACTGCGTGGTCCTGGAGGACGCCGCCCCGGGGGCCGCGGCCGCGCACGCGGCCGGGATGCGCTGCCTCGCGATCCCGTACGTCACCGCGCAGGCCGACGACCCGGCGTTCGGCACGGCGGGACTGCTGCTGCGCGGTGGCCAGGCCGAGTTCACCGCGCGGGCCGCGTACGACTGGCTCGCACGCTCGGCATCGTCCTCGGGCACGTCCGGCACGTCCGGCACGTCCGGCACGTCCGGCTCCTCGGGGTCGCCCGGCACGCCCGGCACCTCCGGCACGTCCGGCACGCCCGGCTCCTCCGGCACGTCATGAGCCTCCGGCACGTCAGGCACGTCCGGCACGTCAGGCATGCCCGGCTCCTCCGGCACGCCCGGCACGTCCGGCTCCTCCAGCGCGTCATGAGCCGCCGGCACGCCCGGCACGCCCGGCTCCTCCGGCGCGTCATGAGCCGCCGGTACGTCCCACCGCGTGAATACGCACGCGGCCGGCACCCGTCAGGCGGCCTCCCGCTTCCCGGTCGCATGGTCGGCGGGGCCGCCGCCCCCGTCACGGTGGATCGGCGTCCGCGAGCCGGTCAGCGGAGCGCCGGTGCCGCCCTCCCGCGCCGCGACGATCTCCGCCGCGATGGACAGCGCGGTCTCCTCCGGCGTACGGGCGCCGAGGTCGAGCCCGATCGGGGACCTCAGCCGGGACAGCTCCCGCTCGCTGAGACCGGCCTCGCGCAGCCGCCGCTCACGGTCCTCGTGGGTGCGGCGCGACCCCATGGCCCCAACGAAGGCCGCCGGCATCCGCAGGGCCGCCTCCAGCAGCGGTACGTCGAACCTGGCGTCATGGGTGAGCACGCACAGGACCGTCCGCTCGTCGGTCCCGGTGCGCCGGAGATAGCGGTGCGGCCAGTCGACGACGATGTCGTCCGCCTCGGGGAAGCGGACCCGGGTGGCGAAGACGGGGCGGGCGTCGCACACGGTCACGTGGTAGCCGAGGAACTTGCCGACCCGTACCAGCGCCGTGGCGAAGTCGACGGCGCCGAAGACGATCAGACGGGGCGGCGGCACGCTGGACTCCACGAACAACGTCACGCCCCCGGGGCACCGCGAACCGTCCTCGGAGACCTCGACCGTGCCGGTACGCCCCGCCGCGAGCATGCCGCGGGCCTCCGCCGCCGCGGTGCCGTCCAGCGCCGGGGACCCGCTGAGACCTCCCTCGACCGGTGACCCGTACGTCTCGTCGGGGCGGACGAGCAGCGCCCTGCCCAGCAGTCCGGCCGGTCCCCGGACCACCCGGGTGACGGCGGCCGGCTCGCCGCGGGCCGCGGCCGCCAGCGCCGCCTCGAACACCTTTCGGTCCGGTGCGTCCGCGCGCACCGGAGTGACCAGGACATCGATGACACCGCCACAGGTCAGCCCCACCGCGAACGCGTCCGCATCGCTGTGTCCGAACCGTTCCAGCACCGTCCGGCCGTCTCGGAGCGCCTGGACGCACAACTCGTACACGGCCGCTTCGACGCATCCCCCGGAGACCGAGCCGAAGGCGGTGCCGTGACCGTCCACGGCGAGGGCGGCGCCCGGACCGCGCGGCGCGCTGCCGCCGACGCCCACGACCGTGGCGACGGCGAAGTCCCGGCCCTCGTCGGCCCAGCGGTGCAGCTCGCCGGCGAGGTCAAGCACCGTGATCCCCTTCCGTCGCGGTCCCCGCGAGCAGGACCCGGTCGGGGCGGATAGGCAGGTTCCGATGGCGTACGCCGGTCGCGTGCCAGACCGCGTTGGCGATCGCCGCCGCGGCCCCGACGACCCCGATCTCACCGATGCCCTTGATGCCGACCGGGTCGTCCGGATCCGGATCGTCCACCCAGTCCGCCTCGATGTGCGGCACGTCGGCGTGCGCGGCGAAGTGGTAGCCGGCCAGATCGGCGCCGACATGGCCGCCCGTGGCCCGGTCCCGGACCGCCTCCTCGTGCAGCGCCATGGACAGGCCCCAGACCATGCCGCCGACGAACTGCCCGCGCGCGGTCAGCGGGTTGACGATGCGGCCCGCGGCGAAGACGCCGAGCATCCGGCGCACCCGCACCTCACCGCTGGTGACGTCGACGGCGACCTCGGCGAACTGCGCCCCGAAGGTGTGCCGTTCCATCGGCGGCAGCGCGCCGACGGCCTGGGAGGTGTCCGAGCGTGCCGTGATCCCCTCCGGCGGGACGGCGCCGCCCAGGACCAGCCGCTCGCGCAGCTCGGCCGTGGCGACCCGGATCGCCCAGGCCCAGGAACGGGTGCCCATCGAGCCGCCGGCGATCATCGCCGGGCCGAAGTCGCTGTCCGCGATCCGCATCCGGATACGCTCCGGCTCCGTCTCCAGCGCGTCCGCGGCGACCAGGGTGAGCGCCGTCCGCGCCCCGGTCCCGATGTCCGAGGCGGTGATCCGTACGGTGAAGGTGCCGTCGGGCTCCGCCGTCACGGCCGCGGTGGACGGGGCGGACAGCATCGGGAAGGTGGCCGCGGCCGTGCCGGTGCCGAGCAGCCAGCGCCCTTCGCGCCGGACTCCGGGGCGCGGGTCACGGCCCGCCCAGCCGAACCTGCGCGCCCCCTCCTCGAAGCAGCCGACCAGATTGCGGCTGCTGAAGGGCAGCCCGGAGACGGGGCCCACGTCCGGCTCGTTGCGCAGGCGCAGCTCGATCGGGTCGAGGCCGCACTTCTCGGCGAGTTCGTCGATCGCGGACTCCAGCGCGAAGGAACCCGGTGCCTCCCCCGGGGCCCGCATCCAGCTCGGTGTCGGCACGTCGAGCCGTACGACGCGGCTGACGGAGTGGTGCGCGTCGGAGCCGTACATCGCCCGCCCGTACTCGGCGCACCGCTCGACGAACTCGTGGACGGTCGAGGTGAGGCTCTCGGCCCGGTGCTCGACCGCGCGCAGCCGTCCGTCCGCGTCGGCGCCGAGCCTGACCCGCTGCGCCGTGGGGCTGCGGTAGCCGACGAGGGAGAACATCTGACGCCGGGTCATGACGACCCTGACCGGGCGGTGCAGCACGGTCGCGGCCATCGCGGCGGCGACGGAGTGGGGGCGGGTCCCCTTGGAACCGAAGCCGCCTCCCACGTGTTCGGAGCGCACCCGAACCGACTCGGGGTCGAGCGAGAACAGTTTGGCCAGTTCGTCGGCCACGAACCTGCTGCCCTGGTTGGAGTCGATCACCTCGAGCCGGCCGCCGTCCCACCGCGCGACCGCCGCGTGCGGCTCCATGGGGCTGTGGTGCTCCTCCGGAGTGCTGTACTCGGCGTCCACGACGACGGCGGACGCGGCGAGTTCGGCCTCCAGGTCGCCCTTGGTCTCGGCGGGGGAGCTCTCCGACGTGTACACACCGGGAAGACCGGCGACGAACACGACGTCGTGCGGCTCCTCGTCGTACTCGACGACGAGCGCCTCGGCGGCCTCCCTCGCCTGCTCGGGCGTCTCGGCGACGACGAGGGCCACCGGCCAGCCGGAGTACGGTACGTGGTCCCCCTGGAGGATCTGGGCGATCGGGTCGGGCACGCCGAAGGCGTTCGTGTAACCGCCGTTGAGACGTGGGGCGTTCTCGTGGTGCAGGACGGCGAGGACACCCGGCATCGCGAGGACGGGCGCGGACCCCACGGCGCGGACACGGCCGCGGGCCACGGTGGACAGCACCAGCCAGCCGTGGGCGAGTTCGGGATACGGCACCTCACCGGCGTAGCGGGCCGCTCCGGTCACCTTGGCCACGCCCTCCACCCGGGTGCGCGCGGTGCCGACGGCCGCGACCGCCGTGGCCGCCGTAGCCGCCGTGGTGGTCGTAGCCGCCGTGGTGGTCGTAGCCGCCATAGCCGCCGTGGTGGTCGTGGTCGTCGTAGCCGTCGTGGTCGTCGTGGTCATCGGGCGGCCTCCTCGGTGAGCTCGGTCAGCGTCGCCACGACGAGATTGCGCGTCAGGGGCACCTTGTATCCGTTGTGGGGCAGCGGCTCCGCCCCGGCCAGTTCGGTGTCCGCGGCGGCGGCGAAGGCGTCGGCGTCCGCCGGTCCCCCCAGCAGCACCCGTTCGGCCTCCCGGGCACGCCACGGCCGGGACGCCACCGCCCCGAAGGCGAGGCGCACCTCGCGCACGACACCGTCGTGGACGTCGAGCGCGGCGGCGATCGAGCCGATCGCGAAAGCGTACGAGGCGCGCTCGCGCACCTTGCGGTAGCGGGAGCGGGCGGCGACCGGGGCTGCGGGCAGCGTGACGCCGGTGATCAGCGCGCCGGACGGCAGGGCGGTCTCGCGGTGCGGAGTGTCGCCCACCGGAAGATAGAACTCCGTGAGCGGCAACTCGCCCGGTCCGTCGAGGGTTTCGTACATCACGACGGCGTCGAAGGCGGTGAGGGCCACCGCCATGTCGGAGGGGTGCGTGGCGACGCAGTGCGCGGAGGCACCGAGGACGGCGTGATTGTGGTGCTCGCCCTCGATGGCGGGACAACCGCTGCCGGGAACACGCTTGTTGCAGGGTTTCGCCAGGTCGGTGAAGTAGCCGCAGCGGGTGCGCTGGAGCAGGTTCCCGCCGACCGTGGCCATGTTGCGCAGCTGCCCCGAGGCACCGGCCAGGACGGCTTGCGCCAACGCCGGGTAGCGGCGCCGCACTTCGGGATGCGCGGCGAGGTCGCTGTTGGTGACGGTCGCACCGATGCGCAGCCCCTCGTCCGGAGTGAACTCGATCCGGTCCAGGGGAAGTTCACGCACGTCGACGAGGCGTGCGGGCCTCTCCACCCCGCTCTTCATCAGGTCGACGAGGTTGGTGCCGCCGCCGAGACAGCGCGCCTCGGGGTCGGCGCCCAGCAGGGCGACCGCGCCTGCCACGTCGAAGACCCGCTCGTAGCCGAACTCCCTCATGCCGCCGCCTCCTTGACATCCGCTCCGGTCCCGCCGGGTTCCTCGGCCGCGTCCGTCCCCGGGACGGCGGAGTCCATGGCGACGGAGTCCGCGGCACGGGATTCCCCGGCACCGAATTCCATGACGTCGGGTCCCGTGCCGTCCGACCGCACGGCACGGACGGTCGGGGCGGCTCCTCCCGCACGGACGGCTCCGTCCCGTGCCGCACGGGCGACGGCCTGCACGATCGACACGTAGGCGCCGCAGCGGCACAGGTTGCCGCTCATCCGCTCCCGGATCTCCTCCGCGGTGAGCGGCGGGACGCCCGCCTCGGGCCGTAGGTCGGCGGTCACGGCGCTGGGCCAGCCCGCCGCGTGCTCCTCGATCACACCGAGGGCCGAGCAGATCTGGCCCGGGGTGCAGTAGCCGCACTGGTAGCCGTCGAGGTCGAGGAATGCCTGCTGCACCGGATGCAGTCGTTCCCCGTCCGCCACACCTTCGATGGTGGTGATGTCGCGGCCCTCCGCGGCGACGGCGAGTTGCAGACAGGAGACGGCCCGGCGCCCGTCGAGCAGCACCGTGCAGGCGCCGCACTGGCCCTGATCGCAGCCCTTCTTGGTACCTGTCAGATCGAGGTGCTCGCGCAGCGCGTCGAGCAGGGTGGTGCGGTGGTCGACGGGCAGCGTGTGCTTCTCGCCATTGATGTTCAAAGTGATGGCGCTGGACGTCGATGGGGCCATGATCAGCCTTCTTTCGCCGAGTCGCGGGGTCGCGGGGTCGCGGGGGAAGGAATGGCGCTGTGCGCTGGTGGGTGGGGGGCTGATGGGCCGGGGCCGCCCGCACAGGCCCGCGGGGCGGGGCCGGTTCAAAGGGGCACCGAACAGTCCACGGTGGCCGGATCTCACGCTATGGTGAACCTAAGTGGACAGCTGTCCACTAGCTCCGAACTTAGCGGACAGCTGTCCACTTATCAAGGCCCGGCCTCCGCCAGGACCGCCACGGGCTTGCGGAAGGGGGACGAGTGCGGCAGAAGAAGGACACCCCGCTGCGTTCGGACGCGCAGCGCAACCGCGACCGCATCCTCGAAGTGGCCCTCGCGGAACTGACCCGCTCCGCGGACACCCCGCTCAGCGCGATCGCCAAGAAGGCGGGCGTGGGACAGGGAACGTTCTACCGGAACTTCCCCGACCGGGAGGCGCTGGTTCTGGAGGTCTACCGCTACGAGGTGCAGCAGCTCGCCGACACCGCGGCCCAGCTGCTGGAGACCCGCGCTCCGGACCGGGCCCTGCGGGAGTGGATGGACCGGCTGGCGCAGTACGCCATGGCCAAGGCGGGCCTGGCCGAGGCCTTGCGCGCGTCCACCGTGACCCGGGGCACCCTGACCCGGCTGGGGCACGGCGCGGTCTCCTCGGCCGTCTCGCTCCTTCTCGACGCCAACGAGCGGGCGGGCACCATCCGCCCGGGGGTGACCCCCGACGACTTCGTCCTCGCGATCGCCGGCCTCTGGCAGATGGACGCGCACGGGGACTGGCAGCCGCGCGCCGCACGTCTGCTGGACCTGGTGATGGACGGTCTGCGGGTGGGCGCACCTGGTCCACGCCCACCGGCGCCCGGTACGGCCTCCGCGGACGCGGGGTGAAGGGGTGCGCCGAGTCCGGACGCACCGGATGAGACGCCTGTCGAGGACAGACGCACTGGCGTGAGACGCACCCCGCACTCAGAGGCGCCGGCGTGGGACCGGGTCGACGAAAAGTCGCTCGCCCTCGACGAACAGTCGCTCACCCTGCCCGAGGAGCCGGGGAACGATGGCCGGGTGCGGTTCGCCGATGAGCCCGGCGCGCGGTTGCCGCCGAACGGCGTCCGGGCACCGCCCGATCGGACGAGGTTCGCCGATGAGCCCGGCGCGCGGTTGCCGCCGAACGGCGGCCGGGCACCGCCCGACGCGTACGTCCTGGCCCACCGCCGCCCCGAAGGCAGGGACCGCCCGATCGGACGGTCCCCCCCATACCGTTCACCGGAGGGCTCAGGATCCGCCCGATCCGGACGTCAGACCCTAGGCCCCGCTGGCGTCGAGCATGTCCTCGCGCTCGACGAGCTTCACCCGCTCGCGGCCCTGCGGTTCGCCGAGCGCCTTCTCCGCGGCGTCGAGCCGGTGCCAGCCCTCCCACGTGGTGAAGCGGACTTCGCGCTCCTTCAGGAACGCGTCCACGGCCTCCGGTTCGGGCGCGGAGGGCGTGTGCAGACGGCCGCCCGCGTGGTCGTCGAGCAGACTGGCGACGGTCTCGTTGGCGTCGCCCTTGGTGTGGCCGATCAGGCCCACCGGCCCACGCCGGATCCAGCCGGTGACATACGTCGACCGCAGGTGCTTGCCGGTCTCCTCGATCACCCGGCCCGCCGCGTCGGGGACCGTGCCGGACTCGACGTCCCACGGCAGCTTGGGGAGCTTGTCGGACAGGTAGCCCACGGCACGGTAGACGGCCGTGACGTCCCAGTCCTTGAAGGCACCGGTGCCCTTGACGTTGCCGGTGCCGTCGAGGACGGTGCGCTCGGTGCGCAGGCCGGTGACCTCGCCGTCTTCGCCGAGGATCTCGGTCGGCGACTCGAAGAAGTGCAGGAACAGCTTGTGCGGCCGGTCGCCGACGTCGCGGATGGCCCAGTTCTCCAGGGTCTTGGCGACCATGTCCGCCTGCTTGTTGCCGCGCCGGGTGGCGATCGAGCCGTCGTCGTAGTCGATGTCCTCGGGGTCGACGATGACCTCGATGTTCGGGGAGTGGTCCAGCTCCCGCAGCTCCATGGGACTGAACTTGGCCTGCGCCGGGCCACGGCGGCCGAAGACGTGGACCTCCAGCGCCTTGTTGGCCTTGAGTCCCTCGTGGACGTTCGGCGGGATCTCGGTCGGCAGCAGCTCCTCGGCGGTCTTCGCCAGGATGCGCGCGACGTCGAGCGCGACGTTGCCGACGCCGAGGACGGCGACCTTCTCCGCTTCGAGGGGCCAGGTCCGCGGCACGTCCGGGTGCCCGTCGTACCAGGAGACGAAGTCCGCCGCGCCGTACGAGCCGTCGAGACCTATGCCGGGTATGTCCAGGGCCCGGTCCGCGGTCGCGCCGGTGGAGAAGATCACCGCGTCGTAGAAGGCGCGCAGGTCGTCCAGGTTGATGTCCCCCGGGTAGTCGACATTGCCGAAGAGACGTATCTGCGGCTTGTCGAGCACCTGGTGCAGGGCCGTGATGATGCCCTTGATCCGCGGGTGGTCCGGGGCGACGCCGTAACGGATCAGGCCGAAGGGGGCCGGCATCCGCTCGAAGAGGTCGATGGACACACCGGGCTCGACGGCCACTGCGGACTTCAGCAGCGCGTCGGCGGCGTAGATGCCGGCGGGACCGGCTCCGACAATGGCTACCCGCAGAGGGCGAGGCATGATCAGATTCCCTTCGAAGGGGGCGGGGTGACTCGCCCGGAAGCCTAAGCTAAGGCATGCCTTAGTCAGTACTCGGGTTGGATCTATGACCCCATAAGGGCGACTTATGACCCTTGGTTTCTGAGCACATCCCTAGAGTCGGGCGAGAGCCGGACGGCCCACAGGACCCCCGACGGGACACCGGACAGCGCGCCGGGAAGCAGGTGCTCCGGCTCCGGGGGAAAATGGGGAGGTGAGCGTCCGGCGCATGTCAGTGGACCGCCTCGTGGAGCAGCCGTCAGGCCGCGGGCTGGTGGCGATCCCCGTCGCGCTGATCGTAGTGATCACGGTGGTGGACATCCACTCACCGGCCGACATCCATCTCGGCCCACTGCTGGTGATCGCGCCCGCGCTCACCGCCTCACTGGCCGGCCCACGGCTGACCGCCCTGGTCGGAGTGCTGGCCGTGACCGCCCAGGTGCTCATCGCGGTGCTGCACGGCGGCCTCACCACGGCCAACCACGTCGCGCAGATCATCGCCCTCAGTGTGCTCTCCGCGCTGGTGGTCTTCGTGTGCCACGTGCGGGAGCGGAGAGCACTGGAACTGAGCCGGTCACGTTCGGTGGCCGAGACGGCGCAGCGTGTCCTGCTGAGGCCACCGCCCCGGCGCATCGGGCCGCTGCGGGTGGCCTGGCTGTATCTGGCGGCCGAGGACGAGGCCCGGATCGGGGGCGATCTCTTCGCGGTGGCCCGCTCCGCCCACGCGTCCACCCGGTTGGTCATCGGGGACGTCCGCGGCAAGGGCATGTCCTCGATCGGCGAGGCGTCGGTGGCGCTCGGCGCCTTCCGCGAGGGCGCCCAGCGGTACGCCACGCTGCCCGAACTGACGGCGGCGCTGGAGGCGAGCGTGTGCCGGGACCTCGACGAGGTGGCCGACACCGAGCACGATCCCGGCGAGCACTTCATCACCGCGCTCGTCCTCGACATCCCCGACCACGGCACCCGGGTCGAGATGATCAACTGCGGCCATCCCCCGCCCCTGCTGCTGCACGACGACAAGATCGAGGTCCTGTACGCCCAGCACCCGGTGCCCCCGCTGGGTCTGTGCGAAATGCCCGCCGCGCGCCACCACACCGACCCGTTCACCTTCGAGGTGGGCGACATCCTGCTGCTCTACACCGACGGCGTCATCGAGGCCCGGTCACCGGCGGGGGCCTTCTACCCGCTCGCCGAGCGGGCGGCCGCGTTCCGGGGCGCCGGACCCGACGCCCTGCTGCGTCACATCCACGACGACCTCCTCGCCCACGTCGGCGACCGGCCCTCCGACGACGCCGCCCTTCTGATCGTCGAACGGGTCGCCTCCGAGCATCCGCACCGCCCGCACCTCACGCCCCACCCCGTCGACGGCCACCATCGGATCCGCCCCGGCGGTCCGCCACCCAGCTCCGGCTCGCCGACCTGATCCGGCCCCGCACGACCCCCTTCGGACGCGTGCCGGGACGGCCGGTGAGGGTGCGGGTGCGGGTGCGCGGGGAAGGCCGTGACGGTGCACGGGCACCGGGACGGCTGTGACGACGGCTGTGACGGTGCCCGTGCACCGGGACGACGACCACGGCGATGCCAGTGCCCAGCCTCCGCCTGCCGTACCGCCCCCGGCCTGGGGGGCGGTACGGCGGCAGGCCGCGGGTCCGACGTCACCGCCGTGGGTGCCCCGCTCCTGGGCGGGAGGCCGGCCCCCACGGACCGCCGTGGTCACTCCCGGGCCATGTCCGACTCCGCTTTGCTCGCCGCCGAATCGGCGTCGTCGACCAGTTTCCGCAGGTGGCCGAGGTCCGTGGAGGACGAGGAAGCGGGCGCCGGCTGCCCGGCGTCCGCGCCGTGACCGCAGCCGGCCAGCAGCAGGACGGCCACGGCGGCCGTCCCGGCCGGTGCGACCCGGCGCGCGCCCCTCACTTCGCGCTTCCGTCGCCGTTGGCGCCACACCACTTCTCGACCTGGGACAGGTCCTTCTGGCGTGCCTCCAGGGTGGGGATCAGGGAGCGCCGGAAGGTGAGCCTGTCGTTGAGATAACCCTCGATCTCGGTGTGCCCCGCCGCTTTGGCGTTGGCGACGCGCTGTTCGAGGCGGGCGACGGAGCCGCGCCGGGACGCGTCCGCGTTCAGCCGCTCGAGGATCCTGTCGATCCGCTGGTCGGTCTTCGGCGCGCGACGGCACAGCGCCGCCGCGCCGTCGCCCGTGGGCGCGCCGGACGGCGTGGGGGACCCGGTGTCCGCCGCGGCGACGCCCGCGGCGCCGAGCAGCGTACCCACGGCGACCAATGAGACGACGGTCTTCCTGGTGCTTGGCATGACGAACTCCTCCGTGTTCACGGGCGGTTGCCCGCACACCGCGGAAACTAGGAGTCGTCCTTGTGGAATTCTTGTGGCCGGTCGGCGGCCTCGATCATCCAGTTGCGCCGGAGCGGCAGCGTGCCCCCTCCGTCCGCCACACCGTCGACGAGCGGCAGCGCGACCTCGATACGGGTGCCGGGCCCCGTCGGCCGGTCCAGGACCCGGACACGTCCCCGGTGCAGAGCGATCTGCTGGGCGACGAGGGTGAGTCCGAGGCCGGAGCCCGGACTGTCGGGCCGCCGTCTGAAGCGCTCGAAGACCTGCGCGCGCAGTTCGGGCGGGATGCCGGGGCCCTGGTCGTCGACGACGAGGAGCACGTCGGTACCGCTCGCGCGCAGGCTCACCTCCACCCGCGCGGGCCGCCCCTCCCCGTGCCCGTGCACCAGGGCGTTGACGAGGAGGTTGTCCACCACGGTCCGCAGTCCCGGCTCCCAGCCGTGCACCCGCAGGCCGGGCGCGCGGTGTCCGGACAGCAGCGCGCGGGGATGGCGCCGCCGCTGTTCCTCCGTGCTCGCCTCGACGACGTCGGCCAGGTCCACGGGACCGAAGGCGTCGGCCTCGACGAGGTCCCCGCGGCCCAGGTCGCGCAGCATCACCAGGAGGCCCAGCAGCCGGGCGTGCTCGCGGCGCAGGTCGTGCAGCACCTCGTCGCGGTCGGCTCCGGCGAGTTCGGGATGCCCGGCAAGGATCTCCAAATTGGTCTGCATGCTCATCAGCGGAGTCCGCAGTTCGTGCGAGGCGGCGGAGGCGAAGGAGCGTGCGGTGGCCAGTGCCTCGGCCGTTCTGGCGGCCTGTTCGTCGTAGCGGGCCAGCACGGTCCGCAGGGTGTGCGCGAGATCGTCGACCTCGGCGATACGCGTCGGGGTGTGGTCCAGCCGGGCCGGGCTGGAACGCGGGTCCAGGCCGCTCGCGCGGCGTTGCAGACGGCGCAACGGCCGGCTCGCCCGCGCGGCGACACCCCAGGCGAGCAGTCCGGACAGCGGCGCGGCGAGCAGCGCGACGGACACCACGCGCCGCCGGACCAGCCGCAGTTGGGTGTCGGCGGCGGTGTCCGAAGCGAACAGCCACAGGGTGCCGCGCACTCCGGGCCGGGCTCCGGTCACCCGGGTCGACAGGATCCGCCAGCTGTGGCCGTCGGCCCTGAGCGTGACCGGGACCGGCGCGCTCGAAGGCAGCGGTGCTCCGGCGTCCGGCTGCGGTCCGCCGGTGAAGGTCTCGTCCGCGCCGATCAGCCGGACGCCGACGTCCAGGGCCGAGGTGAACAGCCGTCGCTGCCGCGCCTGTTCCACCGCGGCCGACCGGTCGGCGGCACTCGCGCGCAGCAGTCCCCGGGCGTCCTTGGCCACGGTCGTCGCGCGCTCGCGCAGATGGGCGTCCTGCTGGTCGTGGAGATCCGCCGCGACCAGCCGCAGCAGCAGCCAACCGGTCGCCAGGACCAAGAGCGGCACGGTGGCGCCGACGGCCAGCGCGATCCGCGTGGACAGCCTCACCGCCGCTCCCCCGCCCGGTCGTCCCGCAGGACGAAGCCCACGCCCCGTACGGTGTGGATGATCCGCGCGCGGTTCGGGGTCTCCAGTTTGCGGCGCAGGTAACTGACGAAGGTGTCCACCGCGTCGGTACGCACGTCGAAGTCGTATCCCCATACCCGGTCGAGGAGTTGGTCCCTGCTGAGTACGAGGCCGGCGTTGCGCGCGAGGACGTGCAGGAGCTCGAACTCGCGCCGGGTCAGGTCCACCGGCCGGCCGTCGAGGGTGACGCTGCGGGCGGCGGGGTCCATCAGCAGGCCGCCGACCCGTACGGTGTCGGTGTCGCGCGGCGGTCTGCGGCGCAACAGCGCCTCCAGGCGCAGCACCAGCTCCTGCAGGGCGAAGGGTTTGACGAGGTAGTCGTCGCCGCCGGCCTGCAGCCCCGCGATCCGGTCGGCGGTCTCGTCGAGCGCGGAGAGCATCAGCACGGGTACGTCGTTGTCGTCGCCCCGCAGCGCCCTGCACACCTCGATGCCGTTGAGGTCCGGCATGGAGATGTCCAGCACGATCACGTCCGGTGGTCTCGTCCGGGCCACGGCCAGCGCCGGGCGGCCGCCGTCGGCCAGGTCCACGGTGAATCCGCCGAGCCGCAGGCCGCGCTCCAGTGAACGGCGTATCGCCGCGTCGTCGTCGACGACCAGGACCCGGCCCCGGTCTGTGCTCATCGCCACTGTCCCTCCGCACCGCCGTCTCTTTGCGCCGGTGTCCCTTCCGGCCGGTGTCTCTTCGCACCGCCTTCCCCGTGCGCCGGTGTCCCTTCCGGCCGGTGTCCCTTCGCACCGCCGTCCCCGTGCGCGCCTGTTCCTTCGTCCGCCCTGCTCCTTCGCACGGCCTGCTCCTCCGCGTGCCTTGCTCCGTCGCGAGTCTGCTCCCCCGCGTGCCCTGCTCCGTCGCGAGTCTGCTCCCCCGCGTGCCCTGCTCCGTCGCGAGTCTGCTCCCCCGCGTGCCCTGCTCCGTCGCGAGTCTGCCCCTCCGCGTGCCCCCGCTCCGTCGCGAGTCTGCCCCTCCGCGTGCCCCCGCTCCGTCGCGAGTCTGCCCCTCCGCGTGCCCCCGCTCCTTCGTGCGTCCGCCGCTCCGCGCGGCGGACCCGGCCGTGTCCGCCGGGGCCCGCCGCCGCCCATCGTGCATCAGCCGCGCCATGGCCGTTCCCCGGGGGTACCGAGAGCTCCTGTCCTGCCGCCGCCCGGCCGGCTCGGCCGGATCCTCTTCCCGGGTGACGGCCCCCGCCCGCACCGGGTCCTCGATCGCTCAGCGCGCCGTGTGTGGTGGAGTGGGCCGCACCGGCGCGGCACCGTCGATCCCTGCTTGCGTGCTTCCACGCGGCCCCGCACCGGCGCGTCGGCCGCATCTCTGGAGGAGCGATGACCGAGGACACGAGCGGCGCGACCCGCGGCCGGCAGCGATGGGCGGCCAGGGCCGCACTGGCCGCGGCGGCACTGGCGGTGCTGCTGCCGCTCGCCAAGGGCGGCCTGAGCGGCCTACTGCTCCTCGCGATCGCGTTCGTCGGTGCGGTGGTCACGGCGGCCGCGGCATGGTGGACGCTGACCCGGCGCGGCCCGCTGCGCTGGGTGGCGGCGCTGCTGGCGATGGCCGCACCCGCCGCCGTCGTCACCGTGTTCGCGCTCTCCCTGCTGTGGGCCGTCCCGGTGTCCCTGGTGCTGTGGGCCCTGGCCGTCGGGACCGGGCGCTACGCGCTGCGCGGCGATCACCCCCGCTCCCGGCCTGCCAGGGAGCGCAGGACGCCGCCCCCGCGCCGCCCCTTCCTCGTCATGAACCCGCGTTCCGGGGGCGGGAAGGTGGCGAGGTTCGGCCTGGTGGAGAAAGCCGAACGGCTCGGCGCGCGGGTCGTCCTCCTCGGCCCCGACGAACAGCGGGACGTCACCGCGCTGGCCCGCGCGGCCGTCGCCGACGGAGCCGATCTGCTGGGCGTCGCGGGCGGCGACGGGACCCAGGCGCTCGTCGCGGCCGTCGCCGCCGAGCACGGTCTGCCGTTCCTGGTCGTCTGCGCGGGTACCCGCAACCACTTCGCGATGGACCTCGGGCTCGACCGCGACGACCCCGCGCGCTGCCTCGACGCACTCACCGACGGCGTCGAACTCCGGGTGGACCTCGGCTACGCCGGAGGACATCCGTTCGTCAACAACGCGTCCTTCGGCGCCTACGCGGCGGTCGTCCAGAGCCCGGCGTACCGCGACGACAAGATCGGCACCATCCTGGAGCTCCTGCCCGAACTGCTCACCCGCCGGGTCGGGCCGCGGCTCACCGCCCGCACCGAAGGCACGACGCTCGACGCCCCACAGGCCGTACTGGTGAGCAACAACCCCTACCGCACGAACGATCCGGCCGGGATCGGCCGCCGCGAGCGGCTCGACTCCGGGCTGCTCGGTGTCCTGGGAATCAAGGTCGACAGCGCGGCCGAGGCCGCGGCCCTGGTGCTGGACCGCGCCTCGGAGGGACTCGCGGTCCTCACCACCCGCGAGGTGGTCGTCGACGCGGACCAACCGGAGATCGAGGCCGGTGTCGACGGCGAGGCCATGACGCTGCCCGCCCCGGTCCACTGCCGCGTCGACCCGGGCGCGCTGCGCGTCCGGGTCCCCAGGAAACGTCCCGGTGTGCCCGACTCCCAACCACCCCTGAACTGGCGCCGGTTGCGGGAACTCGCGACGACTGCGGGGCGGACCCGGGCCACCCGCCGAGGCGTCCACGCCGAGGACACGGCCCGGCACCCCTGAGAGCGGCCCGCCCGGAACGCCTTCCCCCCGGAACGG
The DNA here is from genome assembly GCF_042887295.1 of Streptomyces sp. NPDC057950. Lineage (NCBI taxonomy): Bacteria > Bacillati > Actinomycetota > Actinomycetes > Kitasatosporales > Streptomycetaceae > Streptomyces > Streptomyces sp. NPDC057950. The sequence continues at coordinate 322,662 of NZ_JBHVPP010000001.1, read as the reverse complement.
CAGCACGGCGCACCCGGCACTCACCCGGCCCCGGCCGCCCGGTACCGGGGCGGGAACGGCTGCCGGCCGTCCCGCCCCGTCCCGCTGGTGTCAGGCCGTGCAGTTCAGCGTGCCGGCGCGCAGTGCGTGGCCGCCGTCGTTGGTGTCGTCGGACCACAGGACCGGCTTGTGGCCGCCCACGCAGGCGGACTGGGGGGCGATGGCGAAGCCCTCGTTGTTGTAGTCGGCCATGCCGGTGGGCCGGTCGTAGGTGTGGGTGACGGCGAACTTGCCCTGGGCGTTGATGTCGAGGGTCGAGGTCCGGCCCTGGCAGGTGTCGTCGCAGGCCGCCCACAGGCGTCCGGTGGCGGGCTCGAACTCCAGGTCCATCACACCGGGGAAGCCGCTGGCGACGGTGGCGACGCGGGTGTATCCGCCGCCGGACTGGTTGAGGGCGTAGGCGTAGACGGTGCCGTTGCCCTCGACGCCGGCGAGGAAGAGACCGCTGCCGTGGCCGGGGTAGCCGGCCGGGTCGTAGGCGGCACCGGTGTGCTCGTCGCGGAATCCGTGCGCGGTCAGGAAGGTGTCCGGGATCCACGAGATGCCCTCGGGCCCGGCGTTGGCCGGCAGGGAGGGCAGGTCGGAGGTGAGGTTCCACTCCGCCGTCGCGTTCAGCGACGAGGCGGTGGAGGAGGCGTCGAAGCGCAGGATCTTCGGCATGCTGGTGGAGCCGTTGGCGTTGTCGCGCTCGGTGGCGACGAACATGCCGTCGGGCGTGACGACCACACCCTCGGCGTCGGGGTCGCCGCTGCCGCCCGCGTAGTGCAGAGCCTTGCCGGAGCCCCAGCCGCCGGCCGGGTCGGGGCGCCATGTCGCGCCGTTGGGCACCAGCCGGTAGAGCTTGCCGGGGCCGTTGTCCACCGCCCAGAGCACACCCTCGCTCTCGAAGGACAGCCCGCTGAGGTTCTCCCCGAACACGTTCGAAGCGTCCGCGACGGTGACCGCCGCGCCGCCCGGCCACGTGGTGCCGCCCCCGCCGCCGGTGGTGCCGCAGGCGTTCGCCGCACCCTTGGTCGGCGCGGTCGTGGTCGTGAACGCGCCGGTGCCGTCCGCGCACCGCCCGTACGTGGTACTGGCGTGGTCGGTCCAGGTGTAGGAGTCCACCAGGGTGGAACCGTCCGCCAGGAACAGCCGCGCGGAGTCCGAACTCCCCAGCCCGTACGACGACTCGACGTCCAGCGCCAGGAACGCGCCCGGGGCGATCGACGTCTTCTTGCCGACCTTGTAGGAGTGGGAGTTGTCGTTGTCCTTGACGATCCACCCGGACACATCGACCGCGGCGGTCCCGGTGTTGACGAGTTCGATCCAGTCGCCGGGGCTGCCGCCGCTGGACTCGACCTCGTTGATCCGCACCGTGGACGGGTCCTGGGCCGAAGCCGGCGCACCCGACAGGCCGAGGGCGAGGAAGATCAGGGCGGCGGCAGTGATGGGGGCTTGTCTACGCCAGTGCGTACGCAAGGTGGCCGGTCCTCTTTTCAGGGGGTCGGGCAGACAAGGAGCGCGCTCACGCTCCCGGCGAAGCCTCGGGCACACCGACGACCACGGACTGAACGCACCGCGAACAGCGCGGGTACAGGCCGGATGGACTTGATCAAGCGGTGACCGCCGCCGCGATCCCGCCAAGGCAACATCCCTGAAGCCGAGTTGTGCACCCACGCCGTCGAAGTCGCCTCGACGCGCACAGTCGACTCGGCCAAGTGGGCTTCCCCGTGGGCCCGTTCGGCGAACCGGCGAGTGGACGGGGCGTGCCTGCCCGAGACGGTGTCCGATGCCCCGCCCCGGGCGAGGAAGACCGACGCCCGCGCCAACCAGGCGCGGGCGTCGGGCAGTCCGTGCGGGACCAGCCGCCTCGGCACCCCTCTTCAGACTGCGGGCCGGCAGCCGTGGGCGCCGCCTCCCGGCCCCTTACGCGGGCCGCGCGGCACTGTGGATCGCCGCCTGTCCGGCGTAGAAGATCGACTCTTCGCGTATGTACGCCCCCGGGCTCGGCGCGTGGACCATCATGCCGTCGCCGACGTAGAGGCCGACATGGCTGACGTCGTCGTAGAAGAAGATCAGGTCGCCGGCGCGGATGTCGGTGAGCGGGATCGCCGTGGTGGCCGTCGCCTGGTCGCGCGCGGTACGCGGGAGCGCGACCCCGGCCACCGTCCACGACGCCCGGGTGAGGCCCGCGCAGTCGTAGGAGCCCGGCCCGGCCGCGCCCCAGACACACGGCCTGCCGATCTGGGCACGTGCGAAGGCCACCGCCTTGGCGGCCTTCATGTCGTACCCCGAACCGGACGTGTCGCCACCGCCCATGTTCATGCCCACGCCCATGCCGATGCCGATGCCCGCGGTAGTGGGTACTCCCGTGGTGACGGGCGCGACCGCGACGAAGGCCGGGCCGGGAGCGACGGCCGGCGCGAACGGTGCGGACACGACCGGCGGGGCAGGCGCGGGAGCAAAGGTCATGGCGGGGATGTAGGCCGTCTCCGCGGCGACGGGCGGCTCCGGGGCGAAAGGCGGGTCCGGGGCAGGGAGCGGCTCCGGGGCTTGGAACCGGTCGGGGGCGTAGGCCGTGTCCTGGGCGTAGGACAGCTCAGGAGCGTGGGCCGTGCCCGGGGCGAACGCCGTGTCCGAGGCGAACGTCACGCCTGAGCCGAACGCCGTGTCCGCGGCGGACGTCACCCCCGAAGTGAAGGTCATGTCCGAGGTGTACGTCATATCCGGGGTGTACGTCATGTCCGGGGCGTACGTCATGTCCGGGGCGTACGTCATGTCCGGGGCGAGGGGTGTTCCCGCGCCGAGGGACGCGTCCATACCGGCGGGTGCGCCCATACCCGCACGGGCGGCCGTGGCCACGGGTGCGCCCATGCCCGGTCCGGCCGACTGCTGTCGCCGCCACTGCTCCTCGGCCTCGCGGCGGGTCTGTTCCTGCGGGGTGGGCCAGACCTCCTGGGCCGGCCGCGCCCCGATCGCCGCGATCGGGGTGCTCCGCTGCCGGACGGCGTGCCGGGACAGCAGCTCACGGGCGAGTGCGAGCTTGCGCCGGTTCTGCTCCTTGCGGTTCTTCAGCGAGGAGTGACCGGAGTCGGCGGCCGGCGCGGGCAGGGCCCTGACGGTCTCCTGCCGCGCCCCGGTCCCGGCCGGCAGCGCGGCCACGGCCCTCCCGGAGGCGAGCTCCGCCACAGGCCCAGCCGCGGCCGCCAACTCGGCCACGGGCCCCGCTGCGGGTCCGGCGGTCAGCTCCGGAACGGGGCGGCCTGCGGCCTCCAGGGCGCGGGCGGAGGGGCCGCCGTCCAGGCGCGTCGCGGCAGGCGCGGGACGCGTCTCGGCCGGGCGTTTCGGCATTCGGTCGGCCGGCAGCCGCGCCGGCGCGCTCGGGCCCAACTGCGCACGAACCGCGTCGAACCAGGGCCGGGACACGTCGTCGAGGGTGGCGTCGCCGCCCCTGCGCCCGTTGTCCCGGGCGGGGTTGAGGCGATTGCGTGAAGCGGTGGTCATCGCGCGGGTCGCGTTGTAGTTCCCGGTGGCGGTCTCGGCTCGGTCGTAGAGAGAGCTGATCCGCTGCTGGACCTCTTCGCGGCTCGGACCGTCGTCCCCGCCGAGGGAGGCGGAGTTGGGGCTCTGCGGGACCAGGTCCGCCGAGGAACGGGCCACCGTCGCGGGTGCGGAGCGGGGCATGCCGGGGAGGCTGTTGCCTCCAGGGCCCGGGGTGCGTTCCGGCGCCATGGCAGACGTACTCCTTCCGTGCTCCGCCTACCGAGTTAGCTGTCGGGTTCGGGCGGACAGATCCGGAAGGTATGCCCTACAGCCTCTGCCCGGTGGGGCAGTTGGGCCGATTCACCCCAGGGTTCGGTTGGGTCCCCGGCTCCGGTCGCCAGGAGGCCGCACCGGATTAGGCGGAGGCCAAGCGACCCGGCGAGGTTCGCCGGAGGAAGTCGTGTGGCCTGTCGTCAACTTAGCCAACTTGTGTACCTCGCGTGAAGATTGAAGTGCGAAGTGTCCGATATGTAATTGTGACCTTCGTCGTACTCACGATCCTCGGCGAATTCGCCCACCGGACGCCGGACGGGGTCACCGGCGGCACACCCTCACCCGCCGTACGTCTGGCGTCACGTCCGGCGACGTGCGCCCGCCGTGGAACAGCCTTCGGCCCGAGTCGGCGGTGTCAGCGCAGTCGCGCCCGCGGCTCGTTGGCGCGATGCGCGGGGACCGGCGGGTCCGCACGGGCCGCCGGATCCGCCGGAGCCGGTGGCCGCGCGGCGGCCGGTGCTCCCGTCCGGGCCGGTGACTCCGCCGCGCCCGGTGGGGCCGCTGGTTCCGGCAGGTGCGGGCCGTCGGTCGGCCGGTTCTCCGCGCGGCGCGAGTGGAGCAAGACCGTCAGGGCCCGTACGGGTCTTCGCCAGCGCCCGCGCAGCAGCCCCAGCACGATCGCGGCCGCCACGGCGATCAGGTGTTCCCGACCCGCCAGATTGGGTCTGACGATCGACTCCCACACCATCGAGCCGCCGGTGAGCGCGAACACCACGGGCGCCCGTCGGACGACCGCGAGGTAGGTGAACAGACCCACCACCGCCGCGGACGGACCGGTGTCCAGCACCTGCCCGGTCTCGGGCGGCAGCCCCAGACCCCACCAGCCCGGCCCCATCGCGATCATCACGCGCACCGTGAGGGTGCCGGCCAACGTGGTGGCGTACGCGATGGCCAGGGTCCGGGCGCGGCCGAGGGCGAGTTCGGCGAGGGCGAACGCGAGGAACAGCTGGGTGATGCCCGCCCACACCGGCAGGTCGAGGGCGGGGACGTACAGGGACACGGGGGTACGCAGCAGGGCCAGCGGCAGGGGCAGGGCCGCCTTGACCCCGCCCGTCAGCCGCACCACCGTGGCGCCCGTCGGATGCTGGGCGATCGCGTGGAAGAAGATGACCCCGAAGGCGGCCACGAACGCCAGCACGAGTCCGGACAGTCCGCGGCGCCGGAGTTGCCGGAACGGTTCGACGACGATGCCGTGCCACTCGCCGCGCAGGGTGCGTCCGACGAACGACGCGATCCGGTACGGCGTGCCGCCCGGTCGCCCCCGTCCGCCGCCGCCCACGGCGGGCGGCGGTGGACCGTCACCGGGTCCCGCCGTCCGTCCATGACCCATGCCGACATCGCCGCGACGCTCTTCCACCGCCCTAAGCAATGCCCTCTCCCCCCACCACCCGCAGGACGTCTCCTCGTATAGAGGGACGAGATCTTCATAAGGTTGACTCAGGCCGTACCCGCTCCCTGACGCGGGTCCGGTCCCCACGGCCCGCGCGGATCAGGGCGAGCGGCGCTGGCGGTCCGTCGACCTGCCCAGATAGGTCAGGGGGCCCGGTTCCGGCACCGGGATCTCGTGGAAACCGAGACGGTCGTAGAAGACGCGTGCCGACGTGTTGGCGGTGACCATGCCGAGGTGGACGGCGGGGACACCGCGGTCCGCGAGCGCGTCGAGGAAGGTGTCCATCAAGGCCCGGCCATGGCCCCTGCGCTGCCAGTCCGGGAGCAGGTCGATGTGCAGATGCGCGGGATAGGCGGCGAGCTCGGGCAGGATCATGCGTTCGGGGCGGTGCAGCAGGTCGATCATCGTGTCGCCCGGCGTGCGCGGTGGCGTCGTCCTCCGTGGGTAGCGCGTGGCGACACGCGGTATCCAGAGGTCGCGGAGCTCGCCCACGAACCGCGCCGTGTCGGCGGTGCCCAGGACGTAGCCGACCGCTCGGCCGGTCCCGTCGTCGAGCACGAAGGCCAGCTCCGGTTCGAGATGACAGTAGGGGTACGCGAACAGGGACGGCATCAGCTCCAGGTCGGGACAGAGAGCCCGTGAATCCCCTCCGTCGTTGGCCGTCATCACGCACACGTGCGCTACCGCCGCGCGGTCTTCGGGCTTGTACGGGCGGATCGTCGGCTGATCGGTCATGAGCCGTATCCTCCCTGTATGGGAGCGCTCCCGCCACCGTCTGGACCGCTCGAACCGCCCCACCCGTCCGTACCGCCCCACCCGTCCGTCCGGCCCGCTCGAACGCCCGGATCCTGAGCCTCCACCTCCCCGCCACCGGGCCCTCCGACTCCCGGTCCTCCGGCTCCCAGCCCTCCGGCTCATGACTCCTGACGCCAGGCTCCAGGCCACGGACCGTACCGGCGGGTCATCGCTCCGCGGCACCGCCCGTCGTCAGCGGGCGCGCAGCGACTCCCACTGCGCCGCCGCGCTGTCCAGCAACATCTCCAGCGCCGTGGGATAGGCGCTGTCGACCATGCGGGTCACCAGAAGGGGTGCCGCCTCCGCGATCCGGGGATGGGTGACGCGCGGCAGCCGGGCGTACGTCGAACGCCACATGTCCTCATCGGCGCTGCGGCTCTCGCGTGGCAGCGCCAGCGAGGCGGCGTCGAGCGCGGCGAAGGCCAGCGTCTGGTCGATGAAGGCCTGGTAGATCCGTACCGTGTCCGGCAGCGGGAACCCCGCCGTGCGCAGGACATCGAGGATGGCCTCGTCGGCCGCCAGTTCGTGGGCCCGGCCGGTGACCCGGTTCGCGGTCAGCAGGGCCGCCTGCGGATGCCCGACGTACACCGCGTGGATACGCAGCCCGAGGCCGCGCAGATCCGACCGCCACTCCCCCGTGGGCCGCCACCCGTCCAGGGCCTGCCCGATCAGGGCGTCGCCGATCGCGAGGGTCAGGTCGTCCATACCGCGGAAGTACCGGTACAGGGTGCTGGGGTCGGCGTCCAGGGCCAGGCCGAGACGGCGGGCGGTGAGTCCCGCGCTGCCGTGCTCACGCAGCATCCGCAGGGCGGTCTCGACGATGAGTCGCTCGGACAGGACGGTGCCGCTCCTGGTGGGACGCCGACGCCGCCGCTTCTCCTCGGGCACCACCGCTTTCGGCACCGCCGCCTCCTCGCTCCTTACGCCAACACCATTGACCTTATCCGAGCGCCCGGCGTTGGATCTCACGCCAGGGGCGCCGCGTCTGCGGTCCGCGCGGGCACGCCCCTTCTCCGCAGAGAGGAAGTCCGTGTCATGCGTGTTCTGCTTGTGGGAGCCGGCGGTGTGGGCACCGCCATCACCCGGATCGCGGCCCGTCGTCCGTTCTTCGACGAGATGGTCGTGGCCGACTACGACCTGAGCCGCGCCGAGGCCGCCGTGGCCGCCCTCCCGGACGCCGCGGGCCGCTTCCGTGCCGAGCGCGTCGACGCCTCCGACCAGGGAGCGGTGACCGCGCTGCTGGGCCGGCACGGGTGCGACGTCCTGCTCAACGCCACCGATCCCCGGTTCGTGATGCCCCTCTTCCAGGCGGCGCGCGAAGCCGGCGCCACCTACCTCGACATGGCGATGTCCCTGTCGCGCCCCCATCCCGAGAGGCCGTACGACGAGTGCGGGGTCATGCTCGGCGACGCGCAGTTCGCGCAGGCCGCCGACTGGGAGAAGGCGGGCGCGCTGGCCCTCGTCGGCATGGGCGTGGAGCCGGGGCTGTCCGATGTCTTCGCACGCTACGCGGCCGACGAACTCTTCGACGAGATCGAGGAGATCGGCATCCGTGACGGCGCGAACCTCACCGTCGACGGCTATGACTTCGCCCCGTCCTTCAGTATCTGGACCACCATCGAGGAGTGCCTCAACCCTCCGGTCGTCTACGAGGCGGACCGCGGCTGGTTCACCACGGCGCCGTTCAGCGAGCCGGAGGTCTTCGACTTCCCCGAGGGCATCGGCCCGGTGGAGTGCGTGAACGTGGAGCACGAGGAGGTGCTGCTCGTCCCGCGCTGGATCGACGCGCGGCGCGTGACCTTCAAGTACGGCCTGGGCGAGGAGTTCATCCAGACCCTCAGGACGCTGCACCTGCTGGGCCTCGACCGTACGGATCCGGTGACCGTGCCGAGCGCGGCGGGCCCGGTGGCCGTGTCGCCCCGCGACGTCGTGGCCGCCTGTCTGCCGGACCCGGCGACGCTCGGCGAGCGCATGCACGGCAAGACCTGCGCGGGCACGTGGGTGCGCGGCACCAAGAACGGCGCGCCCCGCGAGGTGTACCTCTACCACGTGGTCGACAACCAGTGGTCGATGGCCGAGTACGGCTCCCAGGCGGTGGTGTGGCAGACGGCCGTCAACCCGGTCGTCGCCCTCGAGCTCCTGGCCACCGGGGCGTGGACCGGCTCGGGAGTCCTCGGCCCGGAGGCGTTCCCCGCCCGCCCCTTCCTCGACCTGCTCACCGCGTACGGCTCGCCGTGGGGCATACGGGAGCAGTGACCGCCCCCCGCCGCCCCGCGAGCCCGTACGGCCCCGGAGCCCCGGTGCCTTGAACTCCCGGGGTCCCGGAGCCGGCCGGGTGACGGCACGGTTCCGGGACTCGGGCGTTCGACCCCGCGGGGTCCGACGGGGTCCAGAGGTGTCCCGCGCTGTCCGACTACGCCTGGGCGATCACCATCAGGAGATCGCCCGCCTCGACCTGCTGGACGGAGGTGATGGCAAGACGTCCCACCGTTCCGGCTACCGGGGCGGTGATGGCGGCCTCCATCTTCATCGCCTCGATCGTCGCGACGGTCGCGCCCGCCTCGACGGCGTCCCCGGCCGCGACCGACAGCGTCACCACTCCGGCGAACGGCGCGGCGACGTGCTTCGGATCGGACTTGTCGGCCTTCTCCGCCGCCGGCAGGTCCGAGGCCACCGAGCGGTCACGCACCTGGATCGGCCGGAGCTGGCCGTTGAGCGTGGCCATCACGGTACGCATGCCGCGTTCGTCCGCCTCGCCGATCGCCTCCAGGACGATGAGGAGCCGCACCCCGCGTTCGAGGTCCACCTCGTGCTCCTCCCCCGGCCGCAGACCGTAGAAGAAGTCCTTGCTCGGCAGGACGCCGGTGTCGCCGTAGGCGTCGCGGTGCGCCTCGAACTCCTTCGCCGGGCCCGGGAACAGCAGCCGGTTGAGGGTGGCCCGCCGGTCCTTCTCCAGTCCGTCGCGGTCCTCGGCGGACAGTTCGACGACCGGCCTGGGCGCGGCGCGGCCCTTGAGGGCCTTGCTGCGGAACGGCTCCGGCCAGCCGCCGGGCGGATCGCCCAACTCGCCGCGCAGGAAGCCGATCACGGAGTCCGGGATGTCGTACGCGCCGGGGTCGGCCGCGAACCGCTCGTGCGGGACGCCCGCGCCGACGAGGTGCAGGGCGAGATCGCCGACCACCTTGGACGACGGCGTGACCTTGACCAGGCGGCCGAGCATCCGGTCGGCCGCGGCGTACATCGCCTCGATGTCCTCGAAGCGGTCGCCGAGGCCCAGTTCCCGTGCCTGGACACGCAGGTTGGACAGCTGCCCGCCGGGGATCTCGTGGTCGTAGACGCGTCCGGTGGGCGAGGCGAGACCGGCCTCGAACGGGGCGTAGATCCTGCGGACGATCTCCCAGTACGGCTCGAGGTCGCCGACCGCCCGCAGGCTCAGCCCGGTCGGTCGCTCCGAGTGGTCGGTGGCCGCGACGATCGCCGACAGCGACGGCTGCGAGGTGGTACCCGCCATGGAGGCCACCGCTCCGTCCACGGCGTCGGCGCCCGCGTCGATCGCGGCGAGGTAGGTGGCCAGCTGGCCGCCGGCCGTGTCGTGGGTGTGGAGGTGGACGGGCAGGTCGAACTCCCTGCGCAGCGCGGTCACCAGTTTCGCGGCGGCGGGTGCCCGGAGCAGTCCGGCCATGTCCTTGATCGCCAGGACGTGCGCGCCGGCGTCGACGATCTGCTCGGCGAGCCGGAGGTAGTAGTCGAGGGTGTAGAGCTTCTCGGCCGGGTCGGACAGGTCCGAGGTGTAGCAGAGGGCGACCTCGGCGACGGCCGATCCGGTCTCGCGTACGGCGTCGATCGCGGGCCGCATCTGGCCGACGTCGTTGAGCGCGTCGAAGATGCGGAAGATGTCGATGCCGGTCCGGGTGGCCTCCTCGACGAAGGCGGTGGTGACCTCCGTGGGGTAGGGCGTGTAGCCGACCGTGTTGCGGCCGCGCAGCAGCATCTGCAGGCAGAGGTTGGGCACCGCCTCGCGCAGCCGGGCGAGCCGGTCCCACGGGTCCTCGGACAGGAAGCGCAGGGCGACGTCGTAGGTGGCGCCGCCCCAGCACTCCAGGGACAGCAACTGCGGCAGCGTCCGGGCCACGGCGGGGGCGACGGCCAGCAGGTCCTTGGTCCGCACCCGGGTGGCCAGCAGTGACTGGTGGGCGTCCCGGAAGGTGGTGTCGGTGACGGCCACCGAGGTCGACTCCCGCAGCCACCGCGCGAAGCCCTCGGGCCCCAGTTCGGTCAGCCGCTGCTTCGATCCGGCGGGCGGTTCGCCGGCCGGGACGTCCGGCAGTTTGGTCGTGGGGTCGATCAGGTGCGGGCGTTCCCCGTGCGGCTTGTTGACCGTCACGTCGGCGAGATAGGTGAGCATGCGGGTGCCGCGGTCGGCGGAGTGGCGCGCGGTCAGGAGATGCGGGCGTTCCTCGATGAACGAGGTGGTGACCCTGCCCTCCTGGAAGTCCGGGTCGTCGAGCACCGCCTGCAGGAACGGGATGTTCGTGGCCACGCCCCGGATGCGGAACTCGGCCACCGCGCGCCGGGCGCGGCGCACCGCGGTGGCGAAGTCGCGGCCCCGGCAGGTCAGTTTCACCAGCATGGAGTCGAAGTGGGCGCTGATCTCCGAGCCGACGAAGGCGGTGCCGCCGTCCAGCCGGATCCCGGAACCGCCGGGCGAGCGGTACGCGCTGATGGTGCCGGTGTCGGGCCGGAACCCGTTGGCCGGGTCCTCGCTGGTGATCCGGCACTGCAGTGCGGCGCCCCGCAGCTGGATCCGGTCCTGCGAGAGGCCGAGGTCGGCGAGGGTCTCGCCGGAGGCGATGCGCAGTTGCGCCTGGACCAGGTCGACGTCGGTGACCTCCTCGGTCACCGTGTGCTCGACCTGGATGCGCGGGTTCATCTCGATGAAGACGTGATTGCCGTCGCGGTCGAGAAGGAACTCGACGGTGCCGGCGTTGCGGTAGCCGATGCTCTGCGCGAAGGCGACCGCGTCGGCGCAGATGCGGTCACGGAGCGCGGGGTCGAGGTTGGGCGCCGGCGCGAGTTCGACGACCTTCTGGTGGCGCCGCTGCACCGAGCAGTCCCGCTCGAAGAGGTGGATGACGTTGCCGTCTCCGTCGGCGAGGATCTGCACCTCGATGTGGCGGGGGTCGACGACGGCCTTCTCCAGGAACACCGTGGCGTCGCCGAAGGCGGACTCGGCCTCGCGGGACGCCGCCTCGATGGACTCACGCAGGTGCGCCGGGTCGTCCACGCGCCGCATGCCCCGTCCGCCGCCGCCGGCGACCGCCTTGACGAACAGCGGGAAGCCGACGTCCCGCGCGGCGGCCGTCAGCTCGTCCAGGTCGTTCGACGGCTGCGACGACCCGAGGACCGGGACGCCGGCCGCGCGGGCCGCGGCGACCGCGCGCGCCTTGTTCCCGGTCAGCTCCAGTACGTCGGCGCTGGGGCCGATGAACGTGATGCCGGCCTCTTCGCAGGCCTGGGCCAGCTCGGGATTCTCGGACAGGAATCCGTACCCGGGGTAGACGGCGTCCGCCCCGGCCCTGCGCGCCGCCCCCACGATCTCCTCGACCGACAGGTAGGCACGCACCGGGTGCCCTCTCCGGCCGATCTCGTAGGCCTCGTCGGCCTTGAGACGATGCAGCGAGCCGCGGTCCTCGTAGGGGAACACCGCCGCCGTTCCCGCGCCCAGTTCGTAGGCGGCGCGGAACGCGCGGACGGCGATCTCACCACGGTTCGCGACAAGTACCTTCCGGAACATGCACAGTCCCTTCCTGACGTTCGCGACGGGCGCGCCCGACGGGCGCCCTCGTGACTGTTGCCCTGTCTACACCCGCTCAAGAACACCACGGGCCGAATCACCACCGGCCGGTCGCTCATCCGCGGCATCGTGAAGATCATCGTCGCGCGGTCGGCCGGCCCTCGGGCCGCCGCTGTCGCACATCGTGTGCGGCGGGCTTCCCGGGCCCCGCCCGCTCAGCCCAGAAAGCTCAACCGCACCTGGCGTTCGGGATTGGAGACGTTCGTGTCCACCAGGCACACCGACTGCCAGGTCCCCAGCTCCAGCCGCCCGCCGAGCACCGGCAGTGTCGCGTGGGGCGGGACGATGGCGGGGAGCACATGGTCGCGGCCGTGACCGGGGCTGCCGTGGCGGTGCTGCCAGCGGTCGTCGGAGGGGAGCAGGGTGTGCAGGGCCGCGAGGAGGTCGTCGTCGCTTCCGGCGCCGGTCTCGATGATCGCGATTCCGGCCGTGGCGTGCGGCACGAAGACGTTCAGCAGGCCGTCGCGTCCGGCCGCCGCCTCCCGCAGGAAGGTCTCGCAGTCACGGGTGAGGTCGACGACCGTCTCCGCGGAGCCGGTGGTGATGTTCAGGACTCGGGTGGTGAAGGCATCGGACATGCCCCGATTCTCACCCGTGCACCAGGATGCGACTACGACCGGCCCGTGGTACGAGGGGTCCATTCCACGAGACGCCATTGACCGGGCACCGGCGACCTGACTACTTTCTGCCGCATGTTGCGTTCAGCCCTGCTCACCACGCGCGGTCACATCGACCTGCTGCGGGTGGCCTCCGCCGCGTGTCGCCGCGGCCGCTGACGCCCTTTCACACCTCGCCCGTACGGCACTCGCCCCTCCCGGCGCGCCCGCGCTCCACCCCACCCGCACGTCATGAGCCCGCACCTGGTTCCTGACGCGGCGGAGTTCTGGCGCACCCCTCTCCGGCCGCTCTCCTCCCCGTGGAGCATCCATGACCGTCAGCCATGCCCCGCCCGGCCCTTCCGAGTCCGATATTCCTGGAATATCCGCGGCAGTCGAGCACACCGCGCGGGCACCGGCGTCACCCGACCTCGTCCCGATCGTGCCGAGTTCCACGCGCCGCGCCCGCGTCCCCCGCTGGCTGCGCCGCACCGCCGGCCCCCTTCTGCTGCTCGCGCTCTGGCAACTCCTCAGCGGTACGGGCGTACTGGCTTCCGGAGTCCTCGCCCCGCCGGGCACCATCGCGCGGGTCGGCGCCGATCTGGTCACCGACGGCTCGCTGCCGAACGCGATGGGCGTCTCCTTGCAACGCGTCGCCGTCGGGCTCCTGTTGGGAACCGTCATCGGCACCGGTCTCGCACTCGTGTCCGGGCTCTTCCGTATCGGCGAGGACCTGGTGGACGCGAGCGTGCAGATGCTGCGGACCGTGCCCTTCGTCGGGCTGATCCCGCTGTTCATCATCTGGTTCGGGATCGGCGAGGCCCCGAAGATCGCCATCATCACGCTGGGCGTCTCCTTCCCGCTCTATCTGAACGTGTACGCCGGTATCCGCGGCGTCGACTCCCAGTTGATCGAGGCCGGGGAGTCGCTCGGGCTCTCCCGCCGGGGGCTCGTGCGGCACGTCGTGCTGCCGGGCGCGCTGCCCGGGGCCCTGACCGGGCTTCGCTACTCCCTCGGCATCGCCTGGCTGGCGCTGGTCTTCGCCGAACAGATCAACGCGGACGCCGGGATCGGCTTCCTCATGGTGCAGGCCCGCGACTTCCTGCGGACCGACGTGATCGTGGTCTGTCTGATCGTCTACGCCTTCCTCGGCCTGCTCGCCGACTTCGTCGTCCGCTCCCTCGAAAGGCTGCTGCTGCAATGGCGACCGACATTCACAGGCCGGTGACCGCGGAGAAGGCCGCATCGGCGGCGCACATACCCGCGCGGACACAGACCCCCGCACACGCGCCCGCACAGGTCCGGTCGCACGCGCAGGCGGAGGCATCCGCGCCGCTCCCGGCCGTACGCGTCCAGGGGCTGACCCGCGTCTTCGAGGGCCGCGCCGTCATCCAGGACCTCCATCTCGACGTACGGCCGGGGGAGTTCGTGGCGCTGCTCGGTCGCAGCGGCTGCGGCAAGTCCACGCTGCTGCGCATCCTCGCCGGGCTCGACCGTGACATCGAGGGCTCCGTCCTCGTCCCGCGCCGCAAGGCCGTCGCGTTCCAGGCACCGCGGCTGATGCCGTGGAAGAAGGTGTGGCGCAACGTCCTGCTCGGACTGCCCGGCAAGCCCGAACGCCCGGTCGCCGAGCAGGCGTTGACGGAGGTCGGTCTCACTCACCGCTCCGACGCGTGGCCCAAGACGCTCTCCGGTGGCGAGGCCCAACGTGCCTCACTGGCACGCGCGTTGGTGCGCGAGCCCGATCTGCTGCTGCTCGACGAGCCGTTCGGCGCGCTCGACGCCCTCACCCGGATCACGGCGCAGCGGCTGGTCGGCGAGTTGTGGCAGCGGCGCGGCTGCGCGGTCCTGCTGGTGACGCACGACGTGGAGGAGGCCGTGCTCCTCGCCGACCGGGTCCTGGTCATGGACGAGGGCGCCATCGCGTACGAGACCCGGGTCGGGCTGGACCGCCCGCGTGACATCGCCGACCCCCGTTTCGCCGCTCTGCGTGCCGGGCTCCTGGAACGCCTGGGCGTCGACAGCACGTCCTGAACTCCCCGCGCCCCGGACCTTCGTCCCCTCCACCGGCCGTGCGACGCCCACGACCGCCCCACCTCCGGACCGACCGAACGGAAATCGCCATGCGACGACGCCTCGTCCCCGCCGCTCTCCTCCCCCTGGCCCTGCTGCTCACCGCCTGCGGCGGCACCTCGGTCGCCGGCACCGCCGCGGGTGCCGGAACCGACGGCAAGGGTTCCCTCACGCTCGACGTCGGTGACCAGAAGGGCGGTTCGGAGGCGGTGCTGCGGGCCGCCGGGGAGCTCAAGAACCTCGACTACAAGATCAAATGGTCGACGTTCACCTCCGGCCCGCCTCTCCTCGAGGCCGTCAACGCCAAGGCCGTCGACATCGGCGGGGTCGGCAACACCCCACCGGTCTTCGCGGCCGGCGCCGACTCGAAGATCTCGGTGGTGGCCGCCTGGCGCGGCACGTCCAAGGGTGAGGCCGTCCTCGTACCGAAGAACTCGTCGTTGAAGCGCCCCGCGGAGCTGAAGGGCAAGTCCATAGCCGTGGCGCAGGGTTCGTCCGCGCACTACCAACTGATCGCCTCGCTCAAGAAGGCCGGTCTGAAGCTGAGCGACGTGAAGGTCAAGTACCTCCAGCCCGCCGACGCGCTGGCCGCGTTCACCGGCGGCAAGGTGGACGCGTGGGCGGTGTGGGACCCGTACACCTCGCAGGTGGTCGAGGCCGGACGGGGCCGGATCCTGACGGACGGCGACGGGGTGGTCAACGGGCTCAGCTTCCAGGTGGCCGCGCCCGGCGCGCTCAGGGACAGCCGGAAGGCGGCGGCGGTCAAGGACTACCTGGAGCGGCTGCGGCGCGCCCAGGACTGGGTCTACGACCACCCGGACGCCTGGGCGAAGGTGTGGGCGAAGGACACCGGGCTGCCGTACGGGGTGGCGCTCGCCTCGGTGAAGCGGACCAACGCCAGCCGTATCGCGGTCGCCGTCGACAAGCCGCTCATCGCCTCCGAGCAGCGGATCGCCGACACCTTCACCGGCCTCGGGCTCATCCCGCGCAAGGTCGACTTCTCGGCGTTCGTCGACACCCGCTTCAACGGCGGGCTGCCGGCCTCCACCACCACTCCCCGCGTCTACAAGGAGTCGTGACATGACCGTCCATCTCCACTGGTTCCTGCCGACCGGCGGCGACGGCCGCACCCTGGTGGACCGGCACGCGTACGCGTCCAACGCAGTCGGCCGCGCGCGGCAGGCCGAGGGGGTCCGGGCCCCCGACATCGGGTATCTGGCCCAGATCGCGAAGGCCGCGGAGCAGTTGGGCTTCGAGGCCGTGCTCACTCCCACCGGCACGTGGTGCGAGGACGCATGGCTGACGACGGTGGCGCTGGCCCAGCACACCGAACGGCTGAAGTTCCTGGTGGCGTTCCGGCCCGGTGTGGTGTCGCCGACCCTGGCGGCGCAGATGGCCGCGACCTACCAGCGGATCACGCGGGGACGGCTGCTCCTCAATGTGGTCACCGGTGGCGACTCGGCCGAGCAGCGGCGTTTCGGCGACCGTCTCGGCCACGATCAGCGGTACGCGCGTACGGACGAGTTCCTGTCCGTGGTGCGCGGCGTGTGGAGCGGGCAGCCGTACGACTTCGACGGGAGCCACTACCGGATCGAGGGTGGCCTGACGGCGCTGCCGCCCGACCCGCTGCCGGAGATCTTCTTCGGCGGTTCCTCGGCCGCCGCGGGGCCGGTCGCGGCACGGCACGCGGACGTCTATCTCACCTGGGGCGAGCCTCCGGCCCAGGTGCGGGAGAAGATCGACTGGATTCGCTCGCTGGCCGAGCGCGAGGGGCGGACGGTCCGCTTCGGCATCCGGCTGCACTCCGTCTCCCGCGACTCGTCCGCCGCGGCCTGGTCGACCGCGGACCGGCTGCTCGACGACCTCGACGCGAACACGATCGCGGCCGCGCAGTCTGCGCTCGGGCGCAGTGAGTCGGTGGGCCAGCAGCGCATGCTGGCGCTGCACGGCGGTTCCCGCGACGAGCTGGAGATCTCCCCGAATCTGTGGGCGGGCGTGGGTCTCGTACGCGGTGGCGCGGGCACCGCTCTCGTCGGCAGCCACGTCGAGGTCGCCGACCGGATCGAGGAGTACCACGCTCTGGGTATCGAGCACTTCGTGCTCTCCGGGTATCCGCACCTGGAGGAGGCGTACTGGTTCGGGGAGGGCGTGATCCCGGTTCTGGCCGCCCGGGGGCTGCTGCCTCCGGCCCCGGAGCCGCTGCCTCCGGCCCCGGAGCCGCTGCCACGTACGGCGGCGGGAGGTGGTGCGCCGCTGCTGGTCGCGGGCGGCCGTTGAGGAACTCCCGTCGGGTGGATCACACCTGGTCCACCCGGGGGAAGATCTCCGGCTCCGGCCGAGTTGGTAGAAGCGTGAACAACTCTGGGGCGCGGGCGCGCGCGGTCGATGTCGTGGTGGTCGGTGCCGGTCAGGCGGGACTGTCCAGCGCCTACCACCTGCGGCGCACCGGTTTCGAGCCGGAGCGCGACTTCGTGGTGCTGGACCACGCGCCGCGGCCCGGCGGCGCGTGGCAGTTCCGCTGGCCGTCGCTGACCTACGGCAAGGTGCACGGAATGCACTCGCTGCCCGGGATGGAGCTGGAGGGCGCGGACCCGGCCCGGCCGTCCTCGGAGGTCATCGCCGCATACTTCGACGCTTACGAGCGCAGGTTCGATCTGCGGGTGCGGCGGCCCGTCGAGGTGACGGCGGTCCGGGAGGGCACCGAGGGACGACTGCTCGTCGAGACCTCTGACGGTACGTGGTCGGCGCGGGCGCTGATCAACGCGACGGGCACCTGGGACCGGCCGTTCTGGCCGCGCTATCCGGGACAGGAGACCTTCCGGGGACGGCAGTTGCACACGGCGCAGTACCCCGGGCCCGAGGAGTTCGCCGGGCAGCGGGTGGTCGTCGTGGGCGGTGGCGCGTCCGGCACCCAGCACCTGATGGAGATCGCTCGGTACGCGGCCGCGACGACCTGGGTGACACGGAAGCCGCCGGTCTTCCGCGAGGGGCCGTTCACCGAGGACTTCGGCCGGGCGGCCGTCGCGCTCGTGGAGGAACGGGTACGGCAGGGCCTGCCGCCCAAGAGCGTCGTCTCGGTGACGGGGCTGCCGTTGAACGACGCGATCCGTCAGGCCCTCGCCGACGGAGTGCTGGAGCGGCAGCCGATGTTCGACCGCATCGTCCCGGACGGCGTCGAGTGGGCCGACGGACACCGCGTGGCCGCCGACGTCATCCTGTGGGCGACCGGCTTCCGCGCCGCCATCGACCATCTGGCGCCGCTGCGGCTGCGCGAGCCGGGCGGCGGTATCCGCGTCGAGGGCACCCGTGCCGCGGCCGATCCGCGGATCCATCTGGTCGGCTACGGGCCGTCGGCCAGCACCATCGGCGCCAACCGGGCCGGACGCGCGGCGGTACGGGACATCAGGCGGCTGCTGGCCGGAGTGCCGGCCGGCGCCTGACGTCCCGCACGGCCGCCGTTCAGCTGGAGGGCGACGAGGCCGCGGACGCGCCCGCCCGGTTGTTCCGGTTGAACTCGGCGACGTTCCTCTGGTGCTCCTCGTAACTGGCCGTGAAGCGGGTGTCGCCGGGCTTGACGGTGACGAAGTACAGCCAGTCGCCCGGGGCCGGATTGATCGCGGCGCGCATGGCGTCCTCGCCGGGGTTGGCGATCGGGGTGGGCGGCAGACCCATGCGCTCGTAGGAGTTGTAGGGGCTCTTGAGCTTCGTGTCGCTCGCTGTCGTGTTCAGAGTGGAGCGGTTCAGCGCGTAGTTGAGCGTGGAGTCCATCTGCAGCGGCATGCCCTGCTGGAGCCGGTTGAAGATCACGCGGGAGACCTTGGCCATGTCGGCCTTGGTGGCGGCCTCCGCCTGGATGACGCTCGCGATGGTGACGACCTGGTAGACGTCCATCGCGTTGTGCTGGGCTCCCGCGGTGATCGGGTTCCGGTGGAATCGCCTGTCCGCCGTGTCGACCATGAAGCGCAGCAGCGACTGCGGTGTCGCCCCCGCGTCGACCGGGTACGTCGCCGGGAACAGGTATCCCTCCGGATTGCCCGCCGCGATGTCGGGCAGTTTCAGATGAGCCTTGGCCAGGGACTTCTTGGTGGCGCCCGCGGGCAGGGCGAGCACCTTGTCGACGGCCCGGTAGACCTGGCCCGAGCGCCAGCCCTCCGGGATCACGAGGGACGCGCGGGGTGCCTCCTCGCCTCCGACGATCAGCAGCGGCACCGCCACGGCGGTGACCGCCACGACGGCTCCGGTCGCGACGAGGGCGACCCGGCCCCGGCGCGTCAGTCGAATCGTGCTCCGTCGCGGAGTGTTCATCTGCATGCGGGCACGGTAACCCGCTAATCGTCACAATTCCGGCATATCGTCATCTTGTCGGCTCCAGTTGTGCGTCTCGGCGGACGAGAGCCGCGTAGCGCCCGCCCCGCTCCAACAACTCCTCGTGCGTGCCGCGTTCGACCGCGTGGCCGGAATCCAGGACCACGATCTGGTCCGCACCCCGGATGGTGGACAGCCGGTGCGCGATGGTGAGCGTGGTCCGGTTGGCCGACAGCGCGTCGATCGCCTCCTGCACGGCGTGCTCCGTGCGGGTGTCGAGGGCACTGGTCGCCTCGTCGAGGATGAGCACCGGCGGGTCGCGCAGGATGGTGCGCGCGATGGCCAGGCGCTGCTTCTCCCCGCCGGAGAAGCGGTGGCCGCGCTCGCCCACGACCGTGTCGTACCCGTCGGGCAACGACGCGATGTGGTCGTGGATCTGGGCCGCCCGCGCCGCCGCCCGCAGCTCCTCGTCGGTGGCGTCCGGCCTGGCGAAGCGCAGGTTGTCCGCGACCGAGGCGTGGAAGAGGTACGTCTCCTGGGAGACGACGCCGATTCCCCGCGCGAGCGTGTCGAAGTCCAGGTCGCGCACGTCGATCCCGTCGAGCGTGACACGGCCGCCCGTGACGTCGTACAGCCTGGGCACCAGATAGCTGAGCGTGGACTTGCCGGAACCGGTCGGACCGACGACGGCGAGGCTGCCGCCGGCGGGCACCGTGATGTCGATGCCGTCGAGGATCGGACCGCTCTTGTCGTCGTAGCGGAACTCGACGTCCTCGAAGCGGATCTCGCCCTTGACCTGGTCGAGGTGGATCGACCGCTCCGGCTCGGTGATGTCGATGGGCAGGTCCAGGTACTCGAAGATGCGCTGGAAGAGCGCGAGCGAGGTCTGGATCTGGACACCGGTGGACAGCAGGCTCACCGCCGGGCGGAACAGGCCCTGTTGGAGCGAGACGAAGGCGACGAGCGTACCCAGCGAGACGGACGGGCCGCCGAACTGGATGGCCATGCCCGCCGCCCAGTAGATGACGGCGGGCATGGCGGCCATCACGATGCCGATGACGGACATCCGCCAGCGCCCCGCCATGTTCGACTTCACCTCGAGGTCGACCAGGCTGTCCGACTCGGCCGCGAAGGCCTTGGTGAGCGAATCACCGCGGCCCATCGTGCGGCCGAGCAGGATGCCGCTGACGGAGAGCGACTCGGTGACGGTGGCGGCCATCGCGGCCATCTGCTTCTGCCGCTCGGTGGCGATCTTCTTGCGTTCGTTGCCCACACGGCGGCTGATCCACACGAAGACCGGCAGCAGGAGCAGCGAGACGACGGTGAGCCGCCAGTCGAGGGCGATCATCGCGACGATCGTGGCGACGACGCTCGTGAGGTTCGAGACCAGCGAGGTGGCGGTGGAGGTCACCGTCGCCTGCATGCCGCCGATGTCGTTGGCGATGCGGGACTGGACCTCTCCCGTGCGGGTGCGGGTGAAGAAGGCGAGCGACATGCGCTGCAGCCGGCCGTAGACGGCGGTGCGCAGGTCGTGCATGACCCGCTGGCCGACCGTCGTGGAGATCAGGGTCTGCAGTACGCCGAAGATGCTGGTGACGACCGCGCTGAGGATCATGCCGAGCGCGAGCAGGCTGAGCAGACCCGTACGGCCCTGGGGGATGGCGACGTCCAGGATCTCCCTCAGCAGGAAGGGTGTCGCGACCGTGACGAGGGACGAGGCGCCGACCAGCACGCCCACGATCGCGAGGCGGCCGCGGTAGGGCCGGAAGAGCTTCAGGATGCGGCGCACCTGCCGCGGCTGTTCACTCTCGGCGGGTGACGGGGTCCAGGTGGATCGCTCGGGGCGCATGGGCTCCTACGGAGGGTGAGGGAATGGTTACGGAGACGGATGAACGGTGACTCACGGAGCTTAGCTCATTGTTACCTATACTCACAATGAACCGCATCCTGATATTGTTCCCGCATGACCACCCCCGATGCCGACGGCCTCCTCGCCGAGCAGTTGCTGCGGCTGACCCGCCGCGTGCACCGCATCCAGAAGCGGCATCTGGAGCAGCGCGGGCTGGGCATCACCCCGGCCCAGTCCCGGCTGTTGCGCACGCTCGCGCACTACGGCTCGCCGCCGCGCATGGCCGATCTCGCCGAGCGGCTCGAGGTGGTCCCGCGGGCGGTGACCACGCTGGTCGACGGCCTGGAGGCGAGCGGAAAGGTGCGCCGGGTCCCCGATCCCAGCAATCGGCGGGTGATCCGGATCGAGGTCACGGACCAGGGTCGCACGGCACTGCAGGAACTGCGGGGCGCACGCCGGTCGGCCGCGGAGGAGATCCTCGCCCCGCTCTCGGACGAACAGCGCGAGGTGCTGGGCGGGCTGCTGGACACCCTCGTGGACGGGATGCCCCGGCTGGAAAAGCGCTGCTGAGGGGCAGCTGACGGGGCTCGGCACACACGACGGTCCCGCGCACCGGCTCCGCGGTGCCGGAGCGGGTGCGGGTACGGGTACGGGTGCGGGTGCGGGTGCGGGTGCGGGTGCGCAACCGTCGGGTCCACGCAGGGCGTAGTGCTCGCTCGTCGTCCCGACCGCGTGCCGTTGATCGCGCGGCACGTCGGCCGTGTAGGTCGCGTCGCCGTCATAGGTGTCGTCGAGCCGTGACCACGCGGTGGTCGTCACCCGGCCGTGCGAGGTGTCGACGTAGCCGGAGACCGTCAGCCGGTGCCCCTCCCCCACCGTGTCGAGCCGCTCCGGCGAACCGGGTGTGTACGACGAGGTGTTGGCGAGGCCATCCGCCGTGGCCTCGGTGAGCGTGCCGCTCACGTGGGCGCGACGACGCGCTCACTGTCGCACGGGGTGGTGAGCGTGCCGTTCTGTAGGGTGAGAACACGGCTGGGGGTGTCGGGGGTCGCAGCCGGCCGCGTGGTCCTCCCCTTCGCGTACAAGGTCAGCGTGACCTTCACGTCGAGGACGCCGGTGTGCGTGTCGTCGACGACGTTCCCGATGAGCATCTCGACGTCGCCACCGCGCCGGAACGTGTCGCCGTAGCGCGTCACGTCCTTCGCGACGGGCCACTCGACGCCGTCGCGAGGGTGAGTCTGTCGCCCAGGGTTCGGGAGTGGACGTGCGGAAGATCTCCACGCCACCGACGTGCAGATGGCCCAGCCGGTCGTACTGGCGGCCCTTGACCTTCCCGTCGAGCCGCAGGGCGCCCTTCCGCCGGCGGTCGCCGCAGCCACCCGCCGGTGCGTAATTCCCCCGGTACGGCGTGAAGTCCCTGAACTGAGACTCGGGAGACTCGGCGGGGGTCACCACACAGGACCTGGCGTCGGGCCTGGAGATCGCCGGGGCGGCGGTCACGGGATCGTGCCAGTCGGTGCCGAACTCCGCGGGGGCGGCGACGCGCGCGTGAGGAGTCGTGACCGGACTGCCGGGGGGTGGCGGGGGACAGGGGCCGCCGGGGTGACTACGCGGCCAGATCCGCCCTGTCCCCCATCACCACGACGGGGTGCCGGCGCGGGTCGAGCGTACGCAGCAGATGCTCCATGGCCGGCTTGGGCAGACTCACGCAGGCCGACGTACCGCTGCCGTGGTCCAGGTGCAGCCAGATGCCGCCGCCCTTCGACCGGCCCTGCGGACGGCTCGGGTCGTCGGGCGGTGTACCCGGGCGGCGGTTGAAGTTGATGGCGATGACATAGTCGAAGTCGTGCCAGTAGGACTTGGCCCAGCCGCGGGGGGCCTGGTACGCCCGCGACCGGTCGTACGGGAGAAGGGCGCCCGGGTCGTCGAGCACTCCGCCGGCGTCGGTGAGTGTGAACACCCCTACGGGACTGCGCTTGTCGTCCTCGTGGTGGTCGGTGGTCCAGCCCTTCACCCCGTTGTGCGCCTTCCCCACACGCTGTGTGTCCCAGGTGGATCCGGACTTCGTGTAGAGAACGACCGTCGAGTCGGCGGAGTTCCTTCCCGCGCCGTAGACGGCCACGACCTGACGGGAGTTGGACGGGATGCGCGACCGCAACCCGTCGCCGACCCCCGGGATCCGCGTACCGCCGACGCCGCCCGCGGGGGCCCGCTCGGTCTCCCCGCCCAGCCCCTTCGCCGAACCGCTTCCTCCGCCCGGACCGCCGCATGCCGAAAGGGTCATCGCGAGGACTCCGCACGCGGCCGCGGCGATCCCCGTCCGCATCGCACCGTTTTTTCGCATGCGGTCCATCGTCGCACCACTTATCGGACGAACAGCCCCTTACCCCAGCCCCTTTGAACACAAGGCGCCCTCCCGGACCCGCGTCCGGCGGCCCGGAACGCGGGCGAGACCGGGGGCCTCGTGCTGCCCGGGGCAGGTCACGCCGGGAATGTGCCGGACGGGCCGAAACCTTCCCCCAAGGGAAAAAACCGCTTGCTTCGGACGGTGTCCTGCCGCGAACCTTTCACGGTTTGCTGCCGGCCTCCGCGACCGGCTTGGTCGCCGAAACGTTACGGCTTCCCCTCACCCCTGAACACACCCCTTACACGAGCCACTGGGACGCCATGCAGATTCAAGACCTTCCCTATCCAGACCCGGGTGTGCCGGACGCCCGTTCCGGCCCTCGTTTCCTGCGGTGGCTCGGCCGGAATCAGCTGGGCGGCCAGTTCAAGGCCCTGGCCTGGGGACTGCTGCACTTCGTCGCCGTCGCCGGGCTTCCGTTCTGTGTGGGCCTGGCCGTGCAGGCCGTCGTCGACAGATCCGGCACACGGCTCGCTCTGACCGGTGGGCTGATGGCGCTGTGCGGTGCCGGCATCGCGCTGGGCGAAACCATGCTGCACCGGGCCGCGGTCACCAACTGGATCACCGCCGCCGCACGCGTCCAGCAGTTGCTGGCGCACAAGACCGCCCAGCTCGGCTCGGCGCTCACCCAACGCGTCGCGGCCGGCGAGGTCGTCGCCGTCTCCACCGGCGACGTCGAGAAGATCGGCTGGTTCGTGGAGGCTCTGTCGCGGTTCGCGGCGGCCGCGCTGACCGTCGTCCTCGTCTGCGTCGGCCTGGTCGTCTACCAGCCGGCCCTGGGCGTGATCGTCGCCGTGGGCGTGCCCGTCCTGGCACTCGCCGTGCTGCCGCTGCTGCCCCGCGCCACCCGCCGCGCCGACCTCCAGCGGGAGAAGGCCGGACGCGCCACCGAGCTGGCCTCGGACACCGTCGCGGGTCTGCGCGTACTGCGTGGCATCGGCGGCGAGGAACTGTTCCTCGACCGCTACCGCCGCGCGTCCCAGGAGGTCCGCCGGGCAGCCGTGCGCAGTGCCCGGATGTGGTCCCTGATCTCGGCCGTCCAGGTGCTGCTGCCCGGCCTGCTCATGATCGCCGTCATCTGGCACGGCGTGCACCTGGCCCGCGACGGCCGGATCACGGTCGGCGAACTGGTCACCGTCTACAGCACCGTCATGCTGCTCACCTATCCGCTGCGGCACTTCGAGGAGATCGCCATGGCGTACTCCTTCTCCCGTCCGTCCGCCAAGCGCGCCGCCCGGGTGCTGTCCCTGGAGCGGGCCACGGACAGTGGCGGGTCGCGCTCGGCCGAGGTGCCGGGCGGCGACCTGTACGACCCCGTCACCGGGCTTCTCGCGCCCTCGGGGCGGCTCACCGCCGTGGTCTGCGGCGACCCGGACGTGGCGGGCGTGCTCGCCGAGCGTCTGGGCGGCCATCCCTCCGTGGAGGGCACCTCGGTGCTCCTGGGAGGGGTACCGCTCGACGACCTGCCGCTCGGCTCCGCGAGGACGGCCGTCCTCGTCCAGGACAAGGACCCGGTGCTGCTGTCCGGCTCACTGCGCGAGCTGCTGGACGTGCCCTCCTCGGGTGAGGTGAGCGCCGCCGAGGCGCTGGCCGCCGCGCAGTGCGGCGACGTCCTGGACGCGCTGACACAGGGCTCACTGGACACCGAGGACCCGATGGACGCCCGCATCACCGAGCGCGGACGCTCCCTGTCGGGCGGCCAGCGCCAGCGTCTGGCCCTGGCCAGGTCACTGGTCACCGATCCCGGCGTGCTGGTCCTGGACGAGCCGACCTCCGCGGTCGACTCGCACACCGAGGCCCGGATCGCCGACGGTCTCCGCGCTCTGCGCACCGGACGCACGACGGTCGTCCTCACCTCCTCACCCCTGCTCCTGGACCACGCGGACCGGGTCGTACTCGTCCACGAGGGCGAGGTCGTGGCCGTCGGAGTGCACCGCGAGCTCGTGCTCGGCGAACCGCGGTACCGGGCGGTGGTCACCCGCGAGACGGACGAGGAAGCCGCCGCCGACGGTGTACGGGCGGGCGTCAAGACCAGCGACGCGACGGACGGGCTCGACAAGATCGACGAGCGCGACAGGCACGACAGGCACGACGAGCACGACAGGCACGACGGGCTCAGTAGGAACAGCAAGATCGACGCACTGGAAGAAATCGAGGAAACCGCATGATCGGCGTGGCGCCACCGGCGTACGACCCGGCGGCCCCGACGACGGCGAACACCCTGCCCGTCGGCGCCGCCGCGACCGTACGCGCCTACATCACCGAACTCTTCCAACGGCACCGCCGGGCCTTCCTGCTGCTCGTCACCGTCAACACGGTGGCCGTGGTGGCCTCGATGGCCGGGCCCTATCTGCTGGGCGCGATCGTCGAGCGGGTCTCGGACCATGCGCGGGATCTCCACCTCGTACGCACCTCCGCGCTGTTCCTCGCCGCACTCGTCGTCCAGGCCGTGTTCGTGCGTGAGGTCCGGCTGCGCGGCGCCATGCTCGGCGAACGCATGCTCGCCGACCTGCGCGAGGACTTCCTCGTCCGGTCGGTCGGGCTGCCGCCGGGCGTGCTGGAACGGGCCGGTACGGGCGACCTGCTGTCCCGTATCACCACCGACATCGACCGGCTCGCCAACGCCATGCGCGAAGCCGTGCCCCAGCTCGCCATCGGCGTGGTGTGGGTCGTGCTGCTGCTCGGCGGGCTGGCCGTCACCGCACCTCCCCTCGCGCCCGCGGTCCTGGTCGCCGTCCCCCTCCTGGTCGTCGGCTGCCGCTGGTACTTCAAGCGCGCCCCGTCCGCCTACCGCTCGGAGGCGGCCGGCTACGCCGCCGTCGCCGCCGCCCTCGCCGAGACGGTGGACGCCGGACGCACCGTCGAGGCGCACCGTCTGGGCGGGCGCCGCATCGACCTCTCCGAGCGCCGCATCAAGGAGTGGACTGCCTGGGAGCGCTACACCCTGTGGTTGCGCTCGGTGCTCTTCCCCGTCGTCAACCTCACCCATGTCACGGTCCTCTGTTCGGTCCTCATGACCGGCGGGGTCTTCGTCCTCCAGAGCTGGATCGACGTGGGTCAGCTGACGACGGGCGCGCTCATCGCCCAGATGCTGGTCGACCCGGTGGGCCTGATCCTGCGCTGGTACGACGAGCTGCAGGTCGCCCAGGTCTCGCTCGCCCGGCTGGTCGGCGTCCGCGACATCGAACCGGCCGCCGGTGATCCGGAGGTGAGGCCGGACGGGCGCGACGTGCACGCGGACGAGGTGCGGTTCGGCTACCGCGCCGGCGTGGACGTGCTGCGGAAGGTCTCCCTGGAGGTCCCGCCGGGCACCCGCCTCGCGCTGGTCGGCCCGTCCGGTGCGGGCAAGTCCACCCTGGGAAGGCTGCTGGCCGGGATCTACGCCCCCAGAGCCGGCCGCATCACGCTCGGCGGCGCCGAACTCTCGCGGATGCCCGCGGAAGCCGTCCGGACCCACGTGGCCCTGGTCAACCAGGAGCACCACGTCTTCGTGGGCTCCCTGCGTGACAATCTGCTGCTCGCCCGGACGGGAGCGGCCGACGCGGAACTGTGGGCGGCCCTGGGCGCGGTCGACGCCGACGGCTGGGCGCAGGCTCTGAGCGACGGTCTGGACACCGAGGTCGGTTCGGGCGGTCTTGCGCTCACCCCGGCGCAGGCCCAGCAGATCGCGCTGGCCCGGCTGGTCCTCGCCGATCCGCACACGCTGGTGCTGGACGAGGCGACCTCGCTCCTCGACCCGCGGGCGGCCCGTCATCTGGAACGCTCGCTGGCGCGCGTGCTCGACGGCCGCACCGTGGTCGCCATCGCCCACCGGCTGCACACCGCCCACGACGCGGATGTCATCGCCGTCGTGGAGAACGGCCGGATCAGTGAGCTGGGCAGCCACGACGACTTGGTCGCCGCGGACGGCGCCTACGCGGCCCTGTGGAGGTCCTGGCACGGATGAGGTGATCGCGACCGACCGGCGCGGCACGGACGCGCGGGCCGCGCCGGTCCGGTCAGGGGCCCGTGCGTGGACCCCCGTGGAGCGGCCCGCGCCGGTCCTGTGGGGCCCGCGCACCGGTGTCCTGGTCCTCGCCGCGTGCACGGGTCCGTCCCGCGTCGGAGCCTGTGGCGTTGCGCGGTGCCGAACCGGGGTGGAAGGCTGGATGTCGGCACCGATTCGGGGAGCGGCCGGGAACCACCCGGTTCGCGCGGGGCGGGGCCGGTGTCCAGTGACCGTGCCCGCCGTCGAGGGTGGTGGGACCGGACTCACCCGCATCACCTGGAGGTACCCGTGGAGAGCGCCGACGGATGGGGAGACGACGTCTACCAGCCCGATGGATCCGAGGTGCAGGACGACGCGGGGCTGCTCGACGTCGAGGACACCCTGGACTCCGACGGTGTGGGTGACCCACTCGATCGTGGCTGGTCCCCGCCGGAGCGCCCGTGGGCGGTGGAGCACTCGGGGGTGACCGCCTCCGAACGCAGGCACGGCGAGACCTTGGACCAGCGCCTCGCGGAAGAGCTTCCCGATGTCACGGAACCCGGTGGCGACGGCATCGGGGACTACCAGGACGGGGACGGCGAGCCCCTGGACAACGAAGTGGGCACCGCCCGCTCCGGCCGTCTCGTCGCCCCTGCCGAAGGAGCGCACGAGGACGGGGAGAGCGGGCTGATCGCCACCGACGTCGGCATCGACGGCGCGGCTTCCTCGGCCGAGGAAGCGGCGATGCACATCGTCGACGAGGACACCCTGTCCGGCTGACCGGGCCCTCCCCGGCCCGCCCTTCCCACGCAAGGAGAACCCATGCAGCAGGAGAAGCAGCCCGACTACCACGCTGTGGTCTTCCGTGACCGGGCCGCCGGATTCGCCTTCCTCACCCGCTCCACGGCGACGAGCGAGCGGACCATCGATTGGGACGACGGCGAGACCTACCCGGTCGTCGACGTCGAGATCTCCTCGGAGAGCCACCCCTTCTACACCGGCAAGGCCCGGACGGTCGACTCGGAGGGCAGGATCGCGCAGTTCGAGAAACGCTACGGAAGCTCCGGACCGGCCGGGGACGGGAAAGATACGGCGTGAGGCCCTGAGTCCGTCGCAGCCGGCCGCCCGCGCGCCACATCCGGCGGGTGCGGGAGCACCGCGTCCACGGGGCGCGGGAGGACCGCTACCCACGGGTGCGGGAGCGTCGCCACCCACGGGTGCGGGAGCGTCGCTACTCACGGGTCCCGGAGCACCGCGTCCATGGGGCGCGGGAGCACCGCTACCCACGAGTCCGGGAGCGTCGCTACCCACGGGTGCAGGAGCACCGCATCCACAGGGCATGGGAGCACCGCATCCAATGGGTACGGACGCACCGCATCCGACGGGTGCGGGAGCACTGTCGTCGCCGGACGCGGCGCTCGCCCGGCCGGTCAGATGAAGTTGAGCGCCGCCGCGCAGCCCACCCCGCCCAGCAGCATGAACACCGGCATCAGCACCTTGAGCTCCACCCAGCTGCCGGCCCGGAAACGCAGCACCTTGGGCGGCCCGATCGGGTACCACCGCTTGCGGCCGAGCGGGATCGGCCACAGGATCGGGCACCCGGACACCGTCAGCGCGTCCCCGATGTCGTGCACCAGGGCACCCAGGACGATCGGCAGACCGAGCCACAGGTACTCCTGGCCGGGCGTGGTGAACAGCCAGTCCGAGCCGTTGCCCGGCTTGTCCAGGATCCCGGCGAGGATCCAGGCGCTCGTCGCGGCCAGGAGCCAGACCAGGACATCGCTGCTGGACCCGCGCGCGGCCCGCCACAGCAGCCCCTCGATCGCGAGCACCATGTGCACGAACAGGAGCGCCAGGACCGCCCAGCGCCCACCGGTGATCGCCAGCAGGGAGGACCCCGCACCGATGGCCACCGCCCACAGCCAGGTGTGCGTCAGCGTGCGATGGCCACCGGAGCGCCGCGGGTCGCCGGCCTTGCGTGTCGACTTGTAGACCGCGTACGAGAGCTTGTCGACGATCTCGCACAGACCTCGTGAGATCGGCCCGAAGGCCCGCGAGATGGTCGCCGCCTTGTGGTCCAGGTCGGGGGCGAGCGCGGCCCCCGCGCAGATCAGGGCCCCGACGAGGAGAACCGGCCAGGGCATGGTGTGACCGGTGGCGGCGGCCGCCGCCCCGACACCGAGCCAGGCCGCGGCCCCCGACAGTGAGTGTGCTGGTCCCATCATGGCCGTTCCCCGCCCCATTCCACTTGTACCGCTGTCCAGTTGCCCGCGTGCGGTGACGCCGCGCAGGCGCCACAGCGTAACGTTCATGATCTTCGGCCGGACATCCGATTCCCCCATCGGGCGGGTCGACAGGCAAGATGGGGGCGTGACCCTTATCGATCAGCTGCCGCAGACCGCAGATCCCGACGCCCTCTACGAAGCCTTCGAGTCGTGGGCCGGGGAACGCGGTCTCACGCTCTACCCCCACCAGGAGGAGGCGCTGATCGAGGTGGTCTCGGGGGCGAACGTGATCGTCTCGACCCCCACCGGCTCGGGGAAGAGCATGATCGCTGCGGGTGCGCACTTCGCCGCGCTCGCCCGGGACGAGGTCACTTTCTACACGGCACCGATCAAGGCGCTCGTGTCGGAGAAGTTCTTCGAGCTGTGCAAGATCTTCGGCACCGAGAACGTGGGCATGCTCACCGGCGATGCCTCCGTCAACGCCGACGCGCCCGTGATCTGCTGTACCGCCGAGGTGCTGGCGTCCATCGCGCTGCGGGACGGCAAGCACGCCGATGTCGGCCAGGTCGTGATGGACGAGTTCCACTTCTACGCGGAGGGCGACCGCGGCTGGGCGTGGCAGATCCCGATCCTGGAACTGCCCCAGGCTCAGTTCATCCTGATGTCGGCGACGCTCGGCGACATGTCGATGTTCGAGAAGGACCTCACCCGGCGCACCGGCCGCCCCACGTCGGTGGTCCGCTCGGCGACCCGGCCCGTGCCCCTCTCCTACGAGTACGTGCTGACTCCGCTGACGGAGACGCTCACCGAACTGCTCGCGACCAGGCAGGCCCCGGTCTACATCGTCCACTTCACCCAGGCGCAGGCCGTGGAGCGGGCGCAGGCGCTGATGAGCATCAACATGTGTACCCGGGAGGAGAAGGACCAGATCGCCGATCTGATCGGCAACTTCCGGTTCACCACCAAGTTCGGCCAGAACCTCTCCCGCTACGTACGCCATGGAATCGGCGTCCATCACGCCGGCATGCTGCCCAAGTACCGTCGGCTGGTCGAGAAGCTGGCCCAGGCCGGCCTGCTGAAGGTCATCTGCGGCACGGACACCCTCGGCGTGGGTGTCAACGTCCCCATCCGCACCGTGCTGTTCACCGCGCTGACGAAGTACGACGGCAATCGCGTACGTACGCTGCGCGCCCGCGAGTTCCACCAGATCGCGGGGCGCGCCGGACGGGCGGGCTTCGACACGGCGGGGTACGTCGTCGCTCAGGCCCCCGAGCACGTGATCGAGAACGAGAAGTCCCTCGCCAAGGCCGGCGACGACCCGAAGAAGCGCCGCAAGGTGGTGCGCAAGAAGGCTCCCGAGGGTTTCGTCGGGTGGACGGACAGCACCTTCGAGAAGCTCATCTCCTCCGATCCCGAGCCGCTCACCTCCCGCTTCCGGGTGACCCACACGATGCTTCTGTCGGTCATCGCCCGGCCCGGGAACGCCTTCGAGGCGATGCGGCATCTGCTGGAGGACAACCACGAGCCGCGCAAGCAGCAGTTGCGGCACATCCGGCGGGCGATCGCGATCTACCGCTCGCTCCTCGACGGCGGCATCGTCGAGAAGCTGGACACGCCGGACGCCGAGGGCCGCATCGTGCGTCTCACCGTCGACCTGCAGCAGGACTTCGCGCTCAACCAGCCGCTGTCGACGTTCGCGCTCGCCGCGTTCGACCTCCTGGACCCCGAGTCCCCGTCCTACGCCCTGGACATGGTCTCCGTCGTGGAATCCACGCTGGACGACCCGCGGCAGATCCTCGCCGCCCAGCAGAACAAGGCGCGGGGCGAGGCCGTGGCCGCGATGAAGGCGGACGGCGTCGAGTACGAGGAGCGTATGGAGCGGCTCCAGGACGTCTCGTACCCCAAGCCGATGGAGGAGTTGCTCTTCCACGCCTACAACACCTACCGCAAGAGCCACCCGTGGGTCGGCGACCATCCGCTGTCGCCGAAGTCCGTGATCCGTGACATGTACGAACGCGCCATGTCCTTCACGGAGTTCGTCTCCTTCTACGAGCTCGCGCGCACCGAGGGCATCGTCCTGCGCTACCTGGCCAGCGCCTACAAGGCTCTGGAGCACACCGTCCCGGACGACCTCAAGTCCGAGGACCTGGAGGATCTGATCGCCTGGCTGGGCGAGTTGGTGCGCCAGGTCGACTCCAGCCTGCTGGACGAGTGGGAGCAGCTCGCCAACCCGGAGGTGATGACGGCCGAGGAGGCACAGGAGAAGGCCGACCAGGTCAAGCCGGTCACCGCGAACGCCCGCGCCTTCCGTGTCCTCGTCCGGAACGCGATGTTCCGCCGCGTCGAACTCGCCGCGCTCGACAACGTCCACGAGCTGGGTGCGTTGGATACCGACTCCGGCTGGGACGCCGACGCCTGGGGTGAGGCGATGGACAAGTACTGGGACGAGTACGAGGACCTCGGCACCGGCCCCGACGCCCGCGGTCCCAAGCTGCTGTCCATCGTGGAGGAGCCGCAGAACAGCCTGTGGCGCGTCCGTCAGACGTTCGCCGACCCGAACGGCGACCACGACTGGGGCATCAGCGCGGAGGTCGACCTCACGGCGTCCGACGTGGAGGGCCGTGCCGTCGTCAAGGTCACCGACGTCGGCCAGTTGTGAGCACAGGAGAATCCCCCGCATGACGAACCCAGCCGAGAGACTCGTCGACCTGCTCGACCTGGAGAAGATCGAGGTCAACATCTTCCGTGGCCGCAGCCCGGACGAGTCGCTGCAGCGTGTCTTCGGTGGCCAGGTGGCGGGCCAGGCGCTGGTCGCCGCCGGGCGCACCACGGAGGGTGACCGACCGGTGCACTCGCTGCACGCGTACTTCCTGCGCCCGGGCCGGCCGGGCGTGCCGATCGTGTACCAGGTCGAACGGGTCCGGGACGGGCGCTCTTTCACCACGCGGCGTGTCACCGCCGTGCAGCAGGGGCGCACGATCTTCAACCTGACCGCCTCCTTTCACAAGCCTGAGGAAGGGACCTTCGAGCACCAGCTGCCGCCGGCTCGCGAAGTCCCCGACCCCGAGTCCCTGCCGACGCTGCCGCAGGAGATCACCAGGCATCTGGGCACGCTTCCGGAGGCGTTGGAACGCATGGCGCGCCGCCAGCCGTTCGACATCCGGTACGTGGACCGGCTGCGCTGGACGCCGAACGAGATCAAGGACGCGGAGCCGCGCAGCGCGGTGTGGATGCGGGCCGTGGGACCGCTGGGCGACGACCCGCTCGTGCACACGTGCGCCCTCACGTACGCGAGTGACATGACGCTCCTGGACGCCGTCCGCATTCCGGTGGAGCCGCTCTGGGGTCCGCGAGGCTTCGACATGGCCTCGCTGGACCACGCCATGTGGTTCCACCGGCCGTTCCGGGCGGACGAGTGGTTCCTGTACGACCAGGAGTCGCCCATCGCGACCGGCGGGCGAGGGCTGGCCCGCGGACGCATCTACGACCTGAAGGGACGCCTGCTCGTCTCCGTCGTCCAGGAAGGCTTGTTCCGGGCGCTGTGACCATGTGCCGGGCCCCGTCAGGCCCTCAGGTGCTTCTGCGGTCCAACCAGCCGAGCAGCCCGCGTCGCCAGCCGCGTTCCCCGGTCGCGGGCAGGTCTTCGGGGCCGGCTGTCCCCGGCCGCGAAGCCATTGCCGTGGAGACGACCGCGGTGGCGGGCGACACCGGTGCGGTCGGAGCGAAGGCAGCCGGAGCGGGGACCACCGGCCGGGAGGCCACCGGGGATGTACGGGCCTGGGACGCATGGGCCGGGAGTGAATGAGCCGGGGACGATCCGGCCGGTTCCGGGACGACGCCGGGCTCGGCCCTCTGCGTCGGACGCGGTGCGGGGTGCGTTTCTCGGGCCTCGGCGACGGCCTGACCCAGGTCGGCGCGGAGCCAGCTGATCTCGTCGGGGTCCTCGGCTGTCATGATCCGGGCGACGAGGTGCGCGGCGGGCGAGTCCGGCGTGCCGTGGGAGGGGCGTTCGGGGCGGAAACGGCTCAGGCAGGCGCGCTCGTACGGATCCCTGATGACCTCCGCCACCTGCACGGGGTCGAGCAGGGAGGCCACGACCGCCGCCCTCGCCCAGGGGCCCTCGGTCTGGCGCAGCAGGAATCCCATGTGCCGTCCCCGCCAGTTGCGGGGCCGGAGGTCCAGGCCGGCCTCCAGTTGGTCCCGCAGTCCTTCGGGCGTACGGCCCCTGAGCAGCGGAGCGTTCTGCTTGTCGGCCGGGAAGCGGTGCAACTCCTCGGCCAGGTAGAGCCAGACCACGGCTCGATAACGGTTCAGGTAGAACTTGACCGGCACCACGAGGCCCAGGCGTGCGAGGCGTGTGAACCGGGCGGTGGAAATGCCCAGGAGGGCGGCACCCTCTGCCGTGCCGACAGCCTTGACGCGCTCTCGCAGCGCCTCGGAAAAGCCCTCTTGAGAACGCACGCGGTCGGTCTCCGCACGGGTGACCCGGCGTCCCCCTCCCCCTTCGTCGGGAACTGTGCGCACGTATCCGAGGTGCACGGCCAGGTCGAACTCGCCGCGCCTGAGCTCCAGTTCCCGGGCGGCGCGGGCGAGCGACCAGGTGGCGGACTGCGTGGCTGACTGCGTGACGGTGTTACCGGACATGACGGTCTCCCCCGTGGAGTGCGGTGCTCGCGCCGGTGTGCGCTTGCCTCGAGAAAAACCGTAGCGGGTCCGGACGATCCCGCGGCGCGCCTGTGGATAACTCCGCGGCGTGACCCGTCTCCGCAGGTCAGGAGTCCAGCGAGGGCGATCGCTCCGGTTGGCGTGTGTCCACCCGCAGGTGTTCGCCGACACGGTTCACCAGCAGGGTCATCTCGTAGGCGACCTGCCCGATGTCGGCCTCCGCGGCACTGAGAACGCACAGGCAGCTGCCGTCTCCCGCCGCGGTGACGAAAAGCACCGCCTCGTCGAACTCGATCATCGTCTGACGCACCTCGCCCGCGCCGAAGTGCCGACCGGACCCCTTGGCCAGACTGTGCAGACCCGACGAGACCGCCGCCAGGTGTTCGGCGTCCTCGCGTCGAAGTCCCGTACTCGCGCCCGTCACCAGCCCGTCGTTGGAGAGCACCAACGCGTGCCGTACGTGTTCGACGCGCTCGGTCAGGTCGTCCAGCAGCCAGCCGAGCCGTGTGTTCTGCTCCATGTCCGTCTCCCCGTGTCGTCTCTCCCCCTGACCGGAGGATTCGACCAGCCAGCCTTCCCCACGGCCGCCCTGCGAGCAAGGAGGATGGAGGCATGGCACAGAAGATGACCGACGAGCAATGGCGGGCCTTCGTCTCGCACGGAACCCGTACCGCGAAACTGTCGACCGTCCGGGCGGACGGCAGTCCGCATGTGGCGCCGATCTGGTTCCTGCTGGACGGCGACGACCTGATCTTCAACACCTCGAAGGAGACCGTGAAGGGACGGAACCTCGCCCGTGACGGCCGAGTCGCCCTCTGTGTGGACGACGACCGGCCGCCGTTCGACTTCGTGGTGCTGGAGGGTCGGGCCGAACTGTCCGAGGACCCCGACGAGTTGCGCCTCTGGGCCGCCCGCATCGGTGGCCGCTACATGGGTGCGGATCGGGCGGAGGAGTTCGGGAAGCGCAACGGAGTCCCGGGCGAACTCCTCGTACGCGTGCGGATCGACAAGGTCCTCGCCTACTCCGCGGTGGCGGATTAAGGGGTGCCGTTCGGGTCAGCCGGCTGAGAGAAGCGGTGCCTCGCGGCCGGGTCGCCCCAGCGACGCCTGCATGTTCCGAACGGCACGCCCTGGATCCTTTCGCCCGTGGGCCTCCGGCGACCCGGCGGTCTCAGCCGACGGAGTCGAGCAGCCGGGCGGTGTGCACCCGCCCGGCGTACTCCACCAGTCGGATCAGCACCTCTTTCCCGGAGTCGCGGTCACGGGCGTCACAGAGCACCACCGGCGTGCCCCGGTCGAGGTCGAGGGCACGGGACACGTCCTGGGCTCCGTAGGCCCGGGCGCCTGCGAAGCAGTTGACGGCCACCACGAACGGGATGTGCCGGTGCTCGAAGTAGTCGACCGCGGGGAAGCAGTCCTCGAGGCGCCGGGTGTCCGCGAGGACGACGGCGCCGAGTGCGCCCAGCGACAACTCGTCCCACAGGAACCAGAACCGGTCCTGGCCCGGGGTGCCGAACAGGTAGAGGGAGAGACCGGACCGGATGGTGATGCGGCCGAAGTCCATGGCGACGGTCGTCGTGGCCTTGCGGTCCACTCCCTCGGTGTCGTCCACCGACTGCCCTGCCTCGCTCAGCAGTTCCTCGGTGCGCAACGGGCGGATCTCGCTGACCGCGCCCACCAGGGTGGTCTTTCCCACGCCGAACCCGCCGGCGACCAGTATCTTCAAAGCCAGCGCGGACGACTCGGCGGCCGAGGCGTCGGAGTTCTCGGAGACCATCGATCACTTCCCTCGGGAGTGCCGACCAAGGTCGGCATGGCCCTTGCGCACACGCTGTGGTGGGACCCAGGTGCACGGCGGGCGCTTCGGTGCATTCGGTACATGTCTGCGGGTGCGCGAAGTCAGCATCATGGCAACTGCGTCTTCCCCGCGCGGGACCGGACCGCTAATGGACCGTTGCGACCGTCTCGCGGCTGTTCGGTGTCCGGATGCGGGCGACGGCGGGTGCGGGTCAGGCCGACAACGTTCATCTGGGGCGTGTTGCGAAAGTCCCGTCGTCCGCCCGGAGGGCGGGCCTCGCGGCGTCCGGTGCGTGCTCTCGGCGTGCCGGGCGGAAGCCCGCGTACTGGACCGTACTCGGGTTTTCGCCCGGTGCGGCGAGAGTACGTGCCAGGCGTCGCGAGGCAGGCGGGACTTTCGCAACATGCCCTAGAGCGCCCTCAATCCTGCGATCACCTCGTGGAGGATCCGCTCGTCGGGCAGTTGTGCGGGCGGCACCGGGCGGCTGACCGTTACGCGGCCGCGTTCCAGAAGGTCGCCCAGCAGGACTCTGACCACGCCCACCGGCAGGTCGGTGTCCGCGGCGAGTTCGGCCACCGACTGGGTCTCGACGCGGCACAGGTCGATGAGGTGGCGGTGTTCCGGCCCGAGCAGCGAGTCGTCGGCCCCGGACGCGGTCGTGTCGAGCGTGACCAGGGCGATCAGGTCGAAGCGGACCCCGGTGGGGCCGGGTTGGGTGCGGCCGCCCGTCATCGCGTACGGGCGGACCAGGGGCCCGGCCTCGTTGTCGTACCACTGGCTGCCCACCGCGTCCTCGCTCATCCGTATCGGCCTTCCTCGGCCGATCCGGCGGCGGGCGGCGGCGCGGCGGCGCGCGGAGGTGCGTGGAGATGCTCGCCGACGCGCTTGACCAGCCGCGCCATCTCGTACGCCACCAACCCGATGTCGGCCGTCGCGGCGGTGAGAACGGAGAGACAGGAGCCATCGCCCGCCGCCGCCACGAGCAGAAAGCCGTCGTCCATCTCGACCAGTGTCTGGCGTACGCCTCCGGCGCCGAAGTGGCGGCCCGCGCCCTTCGCCAGGCTGTGGAAGCCGGAAGCGACGGCGGCCAGGTGTTCGGCGTCCGCGCGTCCGAGGCCGGTGGAGGCGCCGACCGCCAGCCCGTCGTTCGACAGCACCACCGCGTGCCGTACTTCGGCCACACGCAGCACCAGGTCGTCCAGCAGCCAGTCGAGCTCGCCGGATCTCTGGGCAGCCCGCAGGCTCGGGTCCTGAATCACGCGGGGTCTCCTTCGCCGCTGTCGCCACCCGCATCGGGGGCTGAGGTGCCGCCGCGACCGGCTGTCCGGCCGCTACCACGCGCCCAGCCGGCGCGATAAGCGGCCATTCGGTCCCGTACGAGTTCGGGGGTGCGGGTGTCCTCGCTCCTGGGACCGGGGACATGTGCCGGCTCCTCGGGGCGCTGTTCACGCAGTTGGGGTGCGAGACTGGCCTGCCGTACGCGTCTGGGGAGGCCGTCGTCACCGTCGGAGGCTTCCGGAGGACGGTGCAGCCGCAAGGTGGTGACTCCTGGTGGCGGCGTCTCGGGTGAGGTCTTCCCGGGGGCTTCGACGGCGGCCGGCACGGGAGCCACGAGGACGGGCCGCTCGGCCGGCGCCTGGACGGCCTCCCTTTCGGGCGCTGCCGACACGCGCGCGTACTCGCGTTCCGCGGGCCCTTCGGTGTCCGCCCTGCGAGGGGCTCGTTCCGCCGGACCCGGCTGCAGCAGCGCCGTGGGCAACAGGACGACCGCGGTGGTGCCTCCGTAGGGCGAGGTCCGCAGGTGCACCTTGATGTCGTGCCGGGCGGCGAGTCGGCTGACCACGAAGAGACCGAGCCGGTCACTGTCGGACAGGTCGAGCGTCTCGGTCTCCTCGATGCGCCGATTGGCCTCGTCGAGCGTCTCCTTGCCCATCCCGAGCCCCCGGTCCTCGACCTCCAGCGCGTAGCCGTTGCCGACCGGCTCGCCGGTGATACGGACATGGGTGTGCGGAGGTGAGAACTGCGCGGCGTTCTCGACGACTTCCGCCAGGAGGTGCGTGAGGTCCGCGACAGCGGCGCCGATGACGGACGCCTCCGGGAACTGCCGTACCTCCACGCGCGCGTAGTCCTCGACCTCGGACACGGCCGCACGGACCACGTTCGTCAGTGAGACCGGCATGCGCCAGGCCCGGCCGGGAGCCGCGCCCGAGAGAATGATCAGGTTCTCCGCGTGCCGCCGCATACGGGTGGTGAGGTGGTCGAGCCTGAAGAGGTCGCCCAGTTCGTCCGGATCCTCGGACCGGCGCTCCATGCTGTCCAACAGGCTGAGTTGACGATGTACCAGGACCTGGCTGCGCCGGGCGAGGTTGACGAAGACTCCGGAGATCCCGCTCGCGAGTTCCGCGCGTTCGACCGCGGCGCGCAGGGCGGCCCGGTGGACGGTGCTCAGGGCCTCCGCGACCTGACCGGTCTCGTCCTCGGAGGGCGGTCCGGACGGGGCCTCGGCCCGCACGTCGATCTCCTCCCCCGCGCGCAGTTTGCGCATCGCGTCGGGGAGTTTGCGCCGGGCGATCTCGAGGGCCCTGTTGCGCAGGGCCACCAGTTCGACGACCAGGCCGCGGCCGATGCGCACGGAGATGACGAGTGACGCGGCGACGGCGGCGAGACCGAACACGACGGCGGCGCCGGCGGGCGTTCGCAGACCGCGGGTCAACGGGTACTCCCGGCCCTCGACACCTCGGCCCGCGTGGGCCTCGATCGTGCGCATGGCGTCACGCACGCGCGCGTGAGGCGCGTTCCAGTCGGCCTCCGACGCGGCGGCGAGGGCGGCGGCGCCCGGCCGGGAGGCGAGCGCACTGTCCTCGACGGCGCCCACGTCGGCGTACGCGCTCCCGCCCATGAGGTCGCGCCAGGACGCTTGTTCAGCCCCCCGTAGATCCGCGACGGACGCGTCGGTCAGCGCACGGCGGGTGGCGACGGCTCCGGTGAACAGCCGCAGTCGTTCCCCCTCCAGCGTGCCCGCGAGCCGCGCGCCGGCCAGCACCGTGTCCTCCTGCGCGAGCGCCTCCCTCGCCCGGGAGAACTCGAGGAGCACGCGCGCCTCGGATCCAGGTCCCGGGTCCTGGACGCTGGTGAGCGCGCCGGTCACCGTGAAGGCGGCCGAAATGGCCTTGGTGTACTGCCCGTAGACCTCGTTCCACCCGGCACGGCGCTCGCGTACGGCGATACGCAGTGTTCGCAGGTCCTCCGCCGCGGTGACGAAGGAGTCGAGGCGGCCGGCCACCCCGGCAGGCAGGTCGGCGCCATCGGCGACGGTGTTGCGGTCGCCGAGCCGCAGTTTCGCCACCGCGCGGTCGGTACGTTCCGCGAACGTCCTGAGGTCGCTCGGCCGCTCGGACTCCGGATCGGTCGCGTAGCGGACCGTGGCCGTCCGCTCAGCCTGCAACGCGGTGACGGCGTTGTCGATCGGGACACGGATCATCGAGTCCACGCGTTGCAGCTGTCGCAGTCGCGCGACGTCCTGAGCCGTGGTCACCGTGGCGTACGCCCACAGCGCGAACAGGGAGACGACCGGCACCATCAGCAGGCAGACGATCTTGGCCCGCACGGTGCGGGGGCGCGGGTTCCAACGACCCCCGCGACGCGGGATCGCGCCGGGACGCGGGTTCCCCTCGGGTCCCGTCCCGTCGGCGTCCTCGTCGAGGCCGCCGTACTCCTCGGCGGGCGGGCCGGCGTGGGCGCGACGGCCGCGCGCCGGAGCCTGGGACGGCGACTCGGCGCCGGTTGCGGGGGTTTTACGGGGTGTACGCATGGCCTCCTCACTCAATGAATCGGGGGCGTTCCGGGCAGGTCGGCCGGGCACCGGGCCGCGGCTAGCGGGCGGCGCTCTCGACCGGCCGCTGGGCCGCCGCGGACGCCTCACGCTCGCGAGCCGTGGGTGACAGTGCGACGAACGCCGAGGTCAGGAAGAGATAGGACCCGAGGCCCACGGCGAGGGGGAAGACGAACTGCATCACCGTGGCCCCGGGAAGAGCCTCACCGGAAGGGCTGACGCGGACGCTCACCGCCAGCATTCCGGTGTAGTGCATGCTGCTCACGGCGCCGCCCATGACGAGTGAGGCCCCGACGACCGCGACGGGCGACTTGATGTTGAGCCCCGCCCACAGGGCCGCGGTCGCCGCGACCACGGCGATCACCACCGAGAGTCCGACGAGCATCGGGTCGTAGCGCACGGAGCCGTGCAGTCGCAGCGCGGCCATGCCGAGGTAGTGCATGCTCGCGACCCCCAGCCCCGTGGTGAGTCCGCCGAGGGCGAGCGCACGTCCCCGGTCACGGCCGTACCCGACGGCGAAGATGCCCGCGCCCACAACGACCAGGGCCACGAGCAGGCTCAGGATCGTCAGCGGGACGTCGTAGCGGATCTCCGTGCCACTGACGCCGAACCCGAGCATCGCCACGAAGTGCATCGTCCAGATGCCGGTGGCGATCGCCGAGGCCGCCGAGAGGAGCCAGTTGCGACGCGCGCGTCCGGTGGCGGCGAGCGCGCGGACGGTGCAGCGCAGCCCGAGAGCGGCGCCGGTACAGGCCATCGCGTACGACAGCACGGGGGTCAGCCACCCGAAGGCGGCGTGGTCCAGGTGTCCCATGGCCCACGGACGCTAGCCCGACCCGGGGCGCACAAAGGGGGCGCATTTCGAAAGGTGTTGCAATATGGCGCAGAAAGGCGGGCGAGCGAT
Source organism: Streptomyces sp. NPDC057950 (assembly GCF_042887295.1). NCBI lineage: Bacteria > Bacillati > Actinomycetota > Actinomycetes > Kitasatosporales > Streptomycetaceae > Streptomyces > Streptomyces sp. NPDC057950. The sequence goes on along the minus strand of NZ_JBHVPP010000001.1, from coordinate 282,171 downwards.
CACATCACGCTCGAACGTGTGCGCAGCGTCGTCCTTCATGTCGGTGCGGGATCATGCGGAACATGAGCGACGACCACACACACGTCCGGGAGTTCTTCTCACCGCGCGCCGCCGGCTGGGACGCCAGATTCCCCGACGACGGGCCCGCCTACGCGGCCGCGGCGGCCGAACTCGGCCTGCGTGAGGGCGACCGGGTACTCGACGCGGGCTGCGGCACCGGGCGCGCCCTGCCGCCGCTGCGGGCGGCCGTGGGACCGTCCGGAGTGGTCATCGGGGCCGATCTGACCCCGGCGATGCTGGCGGCCGCCGTACGGGCCGGGCGGGGCCGCGAGGGGCAGCTGCTGCTCGCCGATGTCGCCGCGCTGCCGCTGCGCACCGGGTCGCTCGACGCCGTGTTCGGCGCGGGCCTCATCGCCCATCTGCCGAACCCGGAGGCGAATCTGCGGGAGTTGGCGCGTGTGGTGCGTCCCGGTGGCACGCTGGCGCTGTTCCATCCCATCGGCCGGGCGGCGCTCGCGGCCCGCCAGGGTCGCAGGATCACGCCGGACGATCTGCGCGCGGAGGCGAATCTGCGTCCCCTGCTGGCGGGTTCCGGATGGGACATGACGTCGTACGCCGACGAGGACGAGCGCTTCCTGGCGCTCGCCGTGCACCGGAGCTGAGACCTCACACTATTGCGGCGATCTCGGCCACGAGGGCGTCGGGGTTGTCGAACATGATGTTGTGCCCCGCCCCGGGGACGCTCACCACGCGCACACCGGCGGCCTCCAGCCCCCTTCTGTCGTCCAGTTCGCCGCTCAGTTCCCCTTGCAGGTAGACACGGGCCACCGTCGACCGCTCCAGCAGGTGGCGCATGGTGGGCGTGGTGCCGCGCGCGAGCCCGGTCGCGGTCCGGTGGAGGGCGAGCGGGTCGGCGAGTCGCATGGTGGCGGCCCAGGCGGGGCCGACCTTGTCGAGCACGCGCGCGTGGCCGCCGTTTTCGACGTACTCCCGCTCCGCGTACGAGGCGATACCGCTGCCGCCCGCGTCGCCCGGGGCGTACGGGTCGAGATTCGCTTCCACGAGGACGAGCCTCGACACGAGGTCGGGCCGGCGGTCCGCGAGCACGATGGCCACGGCTCCGCCCATGCTGTGGGCGACGAGCTCCGCCGCCGTGACACGGGCCTCGTCCAAAGCGGCGGCCAGGGCGTCGGCGTGGTCCTCCAGGGTGTAACCGAAGTCCACGGGCCGGTCACTGATGCCATGACCCGGCAGGTCGACGAACAGGGAGCGACGTCCTGCCAGTTCGGGCCGGGCGGCGATGTGGGCGTTGTAGACCGCCGATGCCGATCCCAGGCCGTGCACATATACCCGGGCCGGATCCACCCCCGCGACTTCCGTCCAGCGGATCCGACTTCCGCTGCCGTCGAACTCTGCCTGCTTCATCGCTTCTCCTCCTGGAGCCGTTCCGTCGGCCGCGACGTTCCCGTCTTCCCGTGGAGAATACATCGCCTCCGAGGTATTACGAGTGCGATGTATCGGGTGTGCCGATGGCGATGGAGCGAGGTGTGGTGGAGCGGAGCTGCTGGCGGGCCGGTGCGCAGCGTCCGTGCGACACAATGCGAGACATGCTGGAACTGGCCATCCTCGGCTTTCTGTACGACTCCCCCCTGCACGGCTACGAACTCCGCAAGCGCATCACCGCGCTGACCGGGCACGTGAAACCCGTCGCCGAAAGCACGCTGTACCCCGCGATCAAGCGGCTGGAGAAGGCGGGCATGCTGGCGCGGACGACGGAGCCGGGAGCCGTGGCCGCCCCCCGCCATGTCCTGACACTCACCGAGGACGGCAAACGCGCACTGCGCCGCCGACTCGCGGAACCCGCGCGGAGCGACATCTCCGACGAGAACCGATGGTTCACCGTGCTCGCCTTCCTGCGGCACCTCGACGACCCGGCGGCCCAGGTCTCGGTGCTGCGCCGCAGGCTCGCCTTCCTGGAAGAGCCGGCGAGCTTCTTCTACGAAGGCGACCGGCCACTGCGTGCCGAGGAACTGGACGACCCCTTCAGGCGAGGCGTCCTGACCATCGCGCGGGCCACGAGTGTGGCCGAACTGTCCTGGCTGCGGGCCACTATCGCCTCACTCGACGCGAGTGACGGGTGAGGCGGAGCAGCCGCGCACACCCGGCACCGGGCATGTTCCCAGCTCGGCGACGCGGTAGCCGTTCGGATAACCCTTGATCTCCCGATTCTGCCGTGCGTAGTGCGGGGCCCGGCGGGGCGGCAGCAGCCGGACCAGACGGCCGCGCGCCCGTACCGCACGGCGCACCAGCGCGCGAGTGGCGGCGCCCGGTGGCTCGTACCGGAACGCCCGCAGCAGCGGTTCGTCGAGCAGTGCGAGCGTCGAGGCGCGCAGCAGGGGCGCCAGCGGGCGCGGGTACCAGGAGGCCATCAGGTCGAGGGTCGCGTCGGAGACGCGACGCGCGCCCTCGTCCCACCCGAAATGGGCCTCTTCATAGGCGTCGAGGCATGCCTCGAACTCCTCGTACGTCTCCGGGATGTCCTGGATGCCCATGTGCCGCCCCAGGGTGCCGTAGTGGACGGCGGACGCGACGATCTCGTGCCGGGACATCCTGCGCCACCCGTAGGCGTCGATCCACCGTTTGGGCACGACCACGAAGGTGCAGAGCACGTACCGCATGTCCGCGTTGCAGATGTCGTAGCTGCGGTGCATCTGGTTGATGCGCCGGATCGCGGTACGCCCCTCCCCGGAGTCGAAGCCATGCTCGACGACGGTGTCCAGAAGCAGCGCGGTGTCGTCGTAGCGCTTCTGCGTGCGGTCGGTGAGCTCCGCCGTCTCGGCGAGCAGCCTGCCGATGCCTGGGACGGCGTACGTGCGGTACAGGGCCAGCTCCAGGGCGCGGGCGAGGTCCCAGGGGAATTCGTAGACGGAGCTGAGCCGGTAGATCTCCGACGCCTCTTCGCGCGGGTCCATCCGCCGGATCCGCTCGAGCCGCTCGTAGCGCTTCACCGAGCCGTCCCCCTTCTGCCGCCGAGGCTCCAACTCTACGTTGAGTAGCAGCACAGGAACGGTCAGCGATGACGAGCCCGCAGGGGAAGGCGGTCCGATGTCCGGCATGTTCGCCAGATTCCGCAGGTTGTGGGGCCCCAGGACGGCCGAGGAGACCGGAGGGCGGCGGCCTGCGAAGCAGCGCCCCGAGAAGCGCGCGCACAACTTGTTCGAGGCCGCCGCCGCATATGTGTCGGCGTGCGCGGAGGACGACCAGGAGCGGATCGACGAGGCCGCGACCTGGGTGTCGCCCGAGGCCCTGTCGTTCGGGGTGAACGAACTGGCCTGCCGCGCCGTCATCGCCCTGGCCCGCGAGCGTGATGAGTCACCCCGTACCGTGGCGCGGACGCTGCTCGGTCTGCCGACCGGCTGAAAGCCGGGGGCCGCGACGGTCGTTTCGCCCCTGTCCAGCCGGATAACTGCAGCTCCGCGTGTGCTTCGGGCCCGTGACAAGCACCTTCCGGTCGCACTAGGGTGCGCCGACGAACGTAGCGATGGGGAGGTTGGGATGGCCGGGACGGACGATGACACCGTCACCACCGGGGACGATGACACCGTCGCCACCGGGGACGACGACGCGCTGTATGTGTTGACGGCGGTGCTGCTGACGCCCGCGAAGTTCCCCAGCGTGCTGGGGGACGACTACCCGGAGGCCTGCGCGGCGCTGGATCTGGCGCCCCTGTCCGACGGGTACGGGATCGTGCTCGGCCAGGACGGCGACGGCGCGCGGTGGACGGTCGTCATCGACGATGTCTCTTTGGTCGCCGTCGCCATCGCGTCCTGGGACTGCGGCATGGAGCACGAACTGTCCCCCGACGAGCGGACGGTCGTCTGCGCGCTGCCCGGCTGGCCCCTCGCGGTCGCCGTCGCGGCTCCGGGGGTTCCCGCCCCGCACGATCCCGCTCCCGAACTCGCGGAGCGGCCGCCGCTCAGCCCCCCGGACACCACCGGCTGGGGGCCGGCGCAACGGCGTCTCGGCGCCGACGAGATCGCCCTCCAGTGGTCGACATGGCGGGAACAGATCGACGACGACGAGTTCGTCACGGCGGAGAGCGACGATCAGGCCGGGGACAAGGCTCACGTGGAGGACAGGGCGCAGGACAGGACTGAGGACGAGAACACGCCTCAGGACGAGTCCGCGAGCGGCGGCAGGAGCCGCAGCGGTGTCCGCCGGGTGCTCGCCGAGGCGCGGTCCTACGTGGACACGCCGCCGCCACTCGGCCGTGTGCGCTCGTCGTTCGCCACCGGCGACGCCCGGACGCTGCGGGCCGACGGCCCGGGCTGGTCGATGGTCGCCCGGACCGACGACATCGCGTTCGTCCTCCTGGACGACGAACCCGGTGAGGTGCTGCCCGTCGGGCGCGGCCCCGAACTGCCCGGTCTCCTGGAAGCCCTCGACAAGATGGCCGTTCGCCCCAGCTGAGCGAGCGCGTCGCGCGACCACCGCGGACGGTGCGTGCTGCCGCCCACGGACCGTAGGGCCGGCAGGTCCGCGAGCGGCGGCGTAACCGCCTCCCGCTACGCCGGGCCCGGGACCGGGCCCAGGCCGGGCCGCACCGGCCCGGCAGCGCTCAGCGTCCGAGCTCCTTGCGGGTGATGCGGCGCAGCCGGCGCCGCTGCGAGGGGTCCAGCGTCAGGTACGCGGCCGCGGGAACCCCCACCACGATCAGGAAAGCGGCCCACCAGGGCAGCCAGATCAGCAGGATGAGGCCGACCGCCACACCCCCTGCGGCGATCTTCGCGTTCTTCGACATGTGTCGCCTCCTTCGCGGCTACTGCCGCTCTCTGTCTTGAAAACGGGTCCGCGCCGTCCACGGTTCCGGTGCGCGACCCTGAGACATCCCTGAGTCGCTCCCCTACTCGCCCCTGAGTCCTTCCGCACACACCACCGAGTCCTTCCGCGACTACTCGGCCCTGAGCGGCTCACCGACCTCGTACATGTGACGCAAGGCCTGCCGGTAGGAGTCGACGAGCCCCGTTTCCGCATAGGGGATACCCAATTCCCGACAGTGTGCGCGTACCAGCGGCTGGGCGCGCCTCAGATGAGGCCGGGGCATGCTCGGGAACAAGTGGTGCTCGATCTGGTAATTGAGGCCGCCGAGGAACCAGTCGGTCAGGACGGCGCCGCGAATGTTGCGCGAGGTGAGCACCTGGCGTTGCAGATGGCCCCAGCGTTCACCGTCCGGGTCGGGCATCTCCATACCCTTGTGGTTCGGTGCGAAGGCCATGCCCAGGTGCAGGCCGAACAGCGCCTGGTGCAGTGCGGCGAAGGCCAGCGCCTTGCCGAGGGACATGGAGGTGAGCAGCAGCGTCGCGTACGCCGTAACGTGCGCCACCAGCAACAGGGCCTCCACCGCCCGCTCGCGTGGCGTCTGCCTCCGCAGATCCCGGAAGCCGTGGACCTTCAGAGCGACACCCTCCAGGAGAGTGAGCGGGAAGAAGAGCCAGGCCTGGTTGCGGGTGAGCCAGCGCCGGAAACCGGCCCGCTCCTTGGCCTGCTCACCGGTGAAGACCAGGACGTCGGCGACGACGTCGGGGTCCTTGTCGATGTGGTTGGGGTTGGCGTGGTGCCGGTTGTGCTTGTCGTTCCACCAGCCATAGCTCATTCCCAGGAGCAGGTTGCCGTGGATCAGACCGATCACGCGGCCGGTCCTCTTGCCGACGGTGATCTGGGAGTGGCCCGCGTCGTGACCTATGAAGGCCGTCCGGGCCGAGACCACGGCGAGCGGCGGGGCGAGGAGCGTCGTCCACCACGTGTCGCCGAGCAGGACGACGCCGGTCACGATCGCGGCCAGGAAGAGCGTGTTCACGGTGATCGTGAGCGCGTACCAGCCGCGGCGCCGCTCCAGGAGACCCTGATTTCTGACGACGCGCAGGAGGGGTGCGAACCCGCTTCCTGGGGACTGCCCGATGCCTACCCCTGGAGGGTGTTCCGCGACGGCTGCGGCGGTGTCGGGCATGGTTGGGTCTCCGGTTCTCTCAGGGTATGGGCTGACCTGATGAAACGTACGAATCGGGGCCCATCGGCAACCATGGCGCCATCACCCGGATGGGTACGGAGGCTTCCCCCGCACGCGCAGGGGGGTTACCTGCACCCCCGTTGCGAGTGAGCCGTTTCAGTGCGGCGGCGTACCCGCCCGTGCGGGGGAAGTGCTGTACCCTCGGCGGCTCCGGCCCCCAGTAGTCAAACTTGAGGAATGCGTCATCGCCGTGCAGAGAATTCCTGCGGCCACATCCGCCGAGATCTCCGAACTGGCCCTCTGTTGTGCCGTTTTCATGCCCGCCGAACCCGCCCGCACCGGGCGCGTCGCCTTCTGGCGGCCCGAGGGTGACATCCCTCCCGCGGTGGCGTCGGGCACGACGCGGGACCTGACCGTCGTACTTCCCGGCGACGGGGGTGTCGAGCTGGTGACCGTCGCCGCCGTCGAACTTCCCGTCCGGGCCGCGCTGCCGGTCCTCACACGCGCGCGTGCCGTCGCGCAGGCGCACCGGGCGACCACGTTCTGGGGTGCCGCCTCGGTGCTCGCCCTCCAGTTCGCCGCTCGGGGTCTGCTGCTGCCGGGGCTGACGGGCGACGGCCACGACGCGTGGCGTGCCGGGCCGCTGCGCGCCGACGATCTGGAACGGATGCGCGAGCTCGCCTCCGCGATGCCACCGGAGGCGCACGCCGTACCAGTGAGTGACGTCGAGCCACCGCGGCTGCCCGACCCGGGGCGGTTGCTGCACGCCTTCCTCGACGCGGTGGCCGACGCGCTGCCCCGCTCACCCGCCGCGACGCTCGCCGCCGGTGGTCCGGCCTTCACGGCCCAGGAGCCGCAGCACGTGCCACAGCAGCGCGCCTGGACCGCCGAGGTGGCCGCGGGACACGACGCGGGCGTACGCGTCTCACTGCGCGTGGAGATCCCGGGCCTGTCGTCGGTCGAGGGGGATGCGACGCGGGCGCCTTTCCGCGGGGTGCCGCAGGTGCACAGCGTGAGCGATCCCGGCGTCGTCGCGGACGCCTCCGCGGTCTGGGCCGGTGCGCCGGGTTTTGGCCCGCGGGCACGGATGGACGTCCTGCTCGCACTGCGCCGCGCGGCCCACGCCTGGGCCCCGCTCACACCGCTGCTCTCGGCGACGGTTCCGGATGCCCTGGAACTCGCGGACGAGGAGGTGACCGAACTCCTCGGCGAGGGCGCCCGACTGCTGGCGTTCGCCGGTGTCGACGTGCACTGGCCCAAGGAGCTGGCACGCAAGCTGACCACGCGCGCCGTCGTCGGTCCGTCCGAAGAGGGACGGAGGCTGAAGAAGGTCGCGTGGGACACGCCGTCCCTTCTGTCCGCGGACGCCCTGCTCACGTTCAACTGGCGGTTCGCGCTGGGCGATCAGGAGCTCACCCGGCAGGAGTTGGACCTGCTCGCCGAGGCGAACCGTCCGATGGTGCGGCTGCGCGACCAGTGGGTCCTCGTCGACCCTCACGCGGTGCGTCACGCCCGAGCACGGCAGGACCGCGAGGTCACACCCATCGACGCGCTGAGCGCCGCTCTGACGGGCTCGGCGGAGGTCGACGGCCACCGGGTCGACGTACGGCCCTCGGGGTGGCTGGCGACGCTGCGGGAGCAGCTGGCGGACCCGGAGGCGCAGGAGCCGGTCGGCCCGCCGGTCGCACTCCACGGAACACTGCGGGACTACCAGCTGCGCGGTCTCAACTGGCTGGCCCGGATGACCTCCATGGGACTGGGCGGCTGTCTCGCGGACGACATGGGCCTGGGCAAGACGATCACCCTGATCGCACTGCATCTGCACCGGCAGACCGAACCGTCCGGCGCGGGCCCCGCACTCGTGGTCTGCCCGGCCTCCTTGATGGGCAACTGGCAGCGCGAGATCGAGAGATTCGCCCCTGGTACGCCGGTGCGCCGGTTCCATGGTTCGCGGCGCAGCCTGGACGGTCTGAAGGACGGGGAGTTCGTGCTCACCACCTACGGCACGATGCGGCTCGACGCCGTGCGGCTCGGCGAGGTGTCCTGGGGCATGGTCGTCGCCGACGAGGCCCAGCACGTGAAGAATCCTTATTCCGCGACGGCTCGGGCCCTGCGCACCATCGGCGCACGCGCGCGCGTGGCGCTGACCGGCACGCCGGTGGAGAACAGCCTCTCGGAGCTGTGGGCGATCCTGGACTGGACGACACCGGGTCTGCTCGGAAGTCTCGGCTCCTTCCGGACGCGGTACGCGCAGGCCGTCGAGGGTGGTCAGGATCCGGCGGCCTCCGAGCGGCTCGCCCGCTTGGTGCGGCCTTTCCTGCTGCGACGCGGCAAGTCGGATCCCGGTATCGCGCCCGAGCTGCCGCCCAAGACCGAGACCGACCACGCCGTCTCGCTCACGGCGGAGCAGACGGGTCTGTACGAGGCGGTGGTGCGCGAGACGCTCGCGGAGATCTCGGGCGCGGACAGCATGGCGCGGCGCGGCCTGATCATGAAGCTGCTCACCGGACTCAAGCAGATCTGCAACCACCCGGCGCAGTACCTCAAGGAGGACCTGCCGAGGATCCCCGGCAGGTCCGGGAAGCTGGAGCTGCTGGACGAACTGCTCGACACCATCCTCTCCGAGGGCGCGAGCGTTCTGGTCTTCACCCAGTACGTGCGGATGGCACGCCTCATCGAGCGCCATCTCGCGGCACGTGGCGTTCCGACCCGGTTCCTGCACGGAGGGACACCCGTCAACGAGCGCGAGGCGATGGTGCGGCGCTTCCAGGAGGGCGGGATCCCCGTCTTCCTGTTGTCGTTGAAGGCCGCGGGAACGGGCCTGAACCTGACGCGGGCCGAGCATGTCGTGCACTACGACCGCTGGTGGAACCCGGCGGTGGAGGCACAGGCCACGGACCGCGCGTACCGCATCGGCCAGAGCCGGCCCGTGCAGGTGCACCGGCTGATCGCCGAGGGGACCGTCGAGGACCGCATCGCCGAGATGCTGCGGCGCAAACAGCGATTGGCCGACGCCGTCCTGGGTGCCGGGGAGGCGGCGCTCACGGAACTGACCGACGTGGAACTGGCCGAACTGGTGGAACTTCGCGGGGGCACACGATGACGGACGGTGACAAGGAGCGTACGTTCGCGGCGCTGCCTCCCTCGCGCGGGCGGGGCTTCGCGCACACGTGGTGGGGGCGCGCCTGGGTGAAGGCCCTGGAGGACGCCGCGCTGGACTCCGAACAGCTCAGAGCGGGACGCGGGCTCGCGCGCGCGGGAGCGGTGGGTTCCGTGTCGGTGCGTCCGGGACGCATCACGGCCGTCGTCCGGGATCGCGATCACACCACGCATCGGGCCGACGTCCTGGTTCAGGAAATGACCGATGAAGGGTGGGACCGCTTCCTGGACATGGCCGTCGAACGGGCCGGACACGTCGCGGCGCTGCTCGACCGTGAGATGCCGCCGCACCTGGTCGAGGACGCGGCGGACGCGGGCGTCGAACTGCTCCCGGGGCTCGGCGACCTGGAAGCCGACTGCGACTGCGGGGCCTGGGACCACTGCGGGCACACCTCGGCGCTCTGCTATCAGATGGCGCGCCTACTGGATCAGGACCCGTTCGTCCTGCTGCTCCTGCGCGGGCGCACCGAACCGACGCTGCTCGACGAACTCCAGCAGCGCGGCGGTAGCGTCGGCGGCGCGAACGTACGGAGCCGGCGTCCCCGGGCAGTGCCGCAAGCCCGTTCACAAGGCGTGGCCGCCGCCGAGGCGTACGCGGCCGGTGACATCCTGCCTCCCCTGCCCGTCCTTCCCGGACTGCCCGCAGGGCCCGGACGGCCGCCTTCCTTGGACACGGGGGCCGCGCCCGCGCCCGGCGTCGACCCGCCCGCCCTGGAGTTCCTGGCCATGGCGACGGCGGCCGAGGCGTACCGACTGCTGGCCCGTTCGATCGGACCGGACCGTGGATCGCGGTCACCGGAGGAGGAGTTGACGCTCGAGCAGGACGCGGTCCGCCTCGCGGCGGCCGGTCCGGACACGTCGATCGCCCGGCGACTCGCCCATGGATCGGGGCGGGACGGCCAGGAACTGACGCTCGCGGTGCGTGCCTGGCAGTTCGGCGGAGCGGTGGCGCTGACCGTGCTCGAGGACGAGTGGACCGTGGGCGCCGAGGCTCTCGCACGCGCGCGTGCCGCGCTGGCGTCCGCCTGGGACGAGGACGAGCGGCCGTCGCTGATCGCGTCCCGCAACCACTGGACCGTGGTCGGCGCGCCGGTCCAGCTGCGCCTTGGGCAGGACGGCCGGTGGTGGCCGTACCGCAAGGAGCATGGCCGTTGGACGCCTGCGGGACCCGCGGTCGGCGATCCGGCCACGGCTCTCGCGATGGCGGCGGGAGACCCGCGCGGCGTCTCGACCAACGGATGAAGCAGCACGCCCGTCGCCTCGCGGCCGGGCGTACGCGCGTCTGAGGCACCGAATCAAGAGCTCAGGACCGTTCGCGTACGAGACGCGTGCGTGCGGCGCGAACAGCGGCCACGCGTGCGTGCCGGTCACGCCAGAGGTGCGGTGAGCCTGCGCGTGCCGCCGCCGATGTCCGCGGCCAGACTGCAGGCCACCTTGTCGATGCCTGTCCTGTAGGTGCCGGAATCCGGGTACTGCACGAGCGTGCCGCGGACGGTGCCCGCCGGCTGCTGTGCCGCCTTGCGTTCCAGGGGTGCCGCGCAGAGGGACGAAGCGGCCTTCTTGAGGGCGGCGTCCGTGGAATAGGTGCCGTTGAGCTCGCCCAATTCGACGACTTCCGCGTCGTGCGGCGCGCGGCACGAGCGCTTGGCGGCCTGCCCGGGCCGGGCCGCGCTGGTGTCGAAACAGTCGCCTGTCCCCAACATGTAGTACGGCACTTCGTCGTCGGCCAGATCGGGGACGAGTGACCGGAGATCACTCGGCAGATCGCTGAGCAGACCGCTCGGCAGTTCCGACGGAAACTCCGAGGGCAGCCCTGAAGGCAGCGCAGTGGGCAGTTCACTGGGCAGCCCGGACGGGATGCTCAGTGAGGGTGAGGGAGAACTCTCCGTGCCGCTACTGGTCTCGGCGGGCCCCTTCTTGTCGGGCTTGTCGCTGCCGCCGCCGACCAACAGGATCACGGTGACGACGGCTGCGAGGGCCACGACCGCGACGAGCACCAGGAGCAGGGGGTTTCGGCGCCGCCCTCCACGATGCCCTCCAGGGCCACCGGGCGGCGCCGGAGGCGGTGGCGGGGGCGGTGGCGGGGGGTACCAGCCGCCGCCTCCGTCCTGGGACGGGGGGCCGTAACCTCCCGAAGGGGAGCCATGGCCGCCGGACGAGGGCACGTAGCCTTCAGGCGGCGGACCGAAGCCACCGCCTCCTGAAGGCGGTGTGTTCTCCGGCGGCCGAGGGGGCTGGGGCGGTAAGGGCGGCGTGGCCATACCACCCAGAGTCGGCTCGAACCGGTCACATGGCGACCCCCGCGCGGAAGTTGATACGGACTCATGCCACGGACCGCATGATTCCGGGTAATTCCCGCGGAGATCGGCACCGGGAGGCGCGGGCCCGCAGTACCGGTAAGCGGGCCCCACGCCTCACCGACTCGTCGGTCAGCCCCGTGCGCCGAGCAGGTGGTCCATGGCGAGCTGGTCGAGCCGCTCGAAGGCCATGCCGCGCGCGGCCGCCGCTTCCACGTCGAACTCCTCGAAGGCCGCACGGTCCGCGAGCAGCGCCTGCAGGCCGTCAGCCGCGGTGGGCTGCGTCAGTTCGTCCAGGCGCGACGCGCGCAGCGCCTCCTGGACCTCGGGGTCGCCGCGGAAGGCGGCCGACCGCTCCCGCAGGATCAGGTAGTTGCGCATGCAGCCCGCCGCGGAGTCCCACACCCCGTCGAGGTCCTCGGTGCGCGGCGGCTTGAAGTCGAAGTGCTTGGGTCCCGCGTATCCGGCGCTCTCCAGGAGGTCGACCAGCCAGAACGCGGAGCGCAGGTCGCCGGCCCCGAAGCGCAGGTCCTGGTCGTACTTGATGCCGGTCTGGCCGTTGAGGTCGATGTGGAAGAGCTTGCCCGCCCACAGTGCCTGCGCGATGCCGTGCGGGAAGTTCAGCCCGGCCATCTGCTCGTGGCCGACCTCGGGGTTCACGCCGTACATCTCCGGGCGTTCCAGCCGCTCGATGAACGCGAGCGCGTGACCGACCGTGGGCAGCAGGATGTCACCGCGCGGCTCGTTCGGCTTCGGCTCGATGGCGAACTTCAGGTCGTAACCCTGGGCGATCACGTACTCGCCGAGGAGGTCGAAGGCCTCCTTCATACGGTCGAGGGCGACACGTACGTCCTTGGCGGCGCCCGACTCGGCGCCCTCACGGCCGCCCCAGGCGACGTACGTCTGGGCGCCCAGCTCGACCGCCAGATCGATGTTGCGGATCGTCTTGCGCAGCGCGTAGCGGCGCACGTCCCGGTCGTTCGCGGTGAACGCGCCGTCCTTGAAGACGGGGTGCGTGAAGAGGTTGGTGGTGGCCATCGGCACCCGCATGCCGGTCGCGTCCAGGGCCTGGCGGAACCGCTTGATGTGCGACTCGCGCTCGCTGTCCGAGGACCCGAAGGGGATCAGGTCGTCGTCATGGAAGGTCACACCGTAGGCACCCAGGTCGGCCAGGCGCTGCACCGACTCGACAGGGTCGAGGGCGCGCCGGGTGGCGTCGCCGAACGGGTCCCTTCCCTGCCAGCCGACGGTCCACAGGCCGAAGGTGAACCTGTCCTCGGGGGTGGGCTGGTAGTTCATGCCGCGGCTCCTTGCTAGCTCCGACTATTTCGTCATGGCGGTTAACAAATTAGTATGCGAAGGCGTCTCTGGGAAGAGACGAAGTGTGAAAGCTGGGCCGCGCCGGTCCAAAAGCCCACCATAAGGACAGATCCCGCGGAGCCGCGGAAGAGGGAGAGCCCGATGTCAGCAGCCGAGGGTCCGCTCGTCGTCGGGGTGGACACGTCCACCCAGTCCACCAAGGCCCTGGTCGTCGACGCATCGACCGGACGGGTGGTGGCGAGCGGGCAGGCGCCGCACACGGTCTCCACCGGAGCGGGCCGCGAGAGCGATCCGCGGCAGTGGTGGGACGCGCTCCGTGAGGCACTGCACCAATGCGGTGACGCGGCCCACGAGGCCGCGGCGGTCTCGATCGGCGGTCAGCAGCACGGTCTCGTCACCTTGGACGCCCAGGGCGATCCGGTACGCCCGGCTCTGCTGTGGAACGACGTGCGCTCGGCGCCCCAGGCCCGCCGGCTGATCGACGAGCTGGGCGGCCCGAAGGCCTGGGCCGAGCGCACCGGAACCGTCCCCGGCCCCTCCATCACGGTCACGAAGTGGGCCTGGCTGGCCGAGAACGAACCGGACGCCGTCCGCGCCACCGCCGCCGTGAGGCTGCCGCACGACTACCTCACCGAACGCCTCACCGGGGAGGCCACGACCGACCGTGGCGACGCCTCGGGTACGGGCTGGTGGGCGTCCGGGTCCGAGACGTACGACGAGGAGGTCCTCGCGCACATCGGCCTCGACCCCGCCCTGCTCCCCCGCGTCGTCCGGCCGGGCGAGGTGGCGGGAACCGTGCACGCCCACGACGAGCTGCCCTTTTCCAGGGGCACACTGGTAGCCGCAGGCACCGGTGACAACGCGGGCGCCGCGCTCGGCCTCGGGCTGCGACCCGGTACCGCGGTGCTGAGTCTCGGCACGTCGGGCACCGTGTACGCCGTCTCCACGCGGCGCCCCACGGATCCGACGGGTACCGTCGCGGGATTCGCCGACGCGCGCGGCGACTGGCTTCCGCTGGCCTGCACCCTGAACTGCACCCTCGCCGTCGACCGCATCGCCGCCCTGCTGGGGCTCGACCGCGAGGCCGTGGAACCCGGCGCGGGCGTGACCCTGCTCCCCTACCTGGACGGCGAGCGCACCCCCGATCTGCCGCACGCCTCGGGCCTGCTGCACGGGCTGCGGCACGACACGACGGGCGGGCAGCTCCTCCAGGCGGCGTACGACGGCGCGGTCCACTCGCTGCTCGGCGCCCTGGACCTGGTGCTCGACGCGGACGCCGATCGTTCCGCACCGCTGCTTCTCATCGGCGGGGGTGCCCGGGGCACGGCCTGGCAGCAGACGGTACGCCGGCTGTCGGGACGTCCGGTACAGGTGCCGGCGGCCAGGGAACTGGTCGCGCTGGGCGCCGCCGCGCAGGCCGCGGGTCTGCTGACCGGCGAGGATCCGGCCGCGGTCGCTCGGCGCTGGGGTACGGCCCGCGGCCCGGTGCTGGATGCCGTGGAACGGGACGAGGACACCCTCGCGAGGATCGCCGGGGTACTCTCCGACGCGGCCCCGCTGCTGGAACGGGAGTCGAACAGGAACTGACCGCGCACAGACCAGGACAGCCCCCACGGGGACCGGCCGGACGAGGACTGACGGAGGCATGAGCGCACCGCTGCACGAGGCCCACCCGGCCGGTTCCGCCCCTCGGCTGCCCGACACCCAGCAGGGCATGCGCCGTCGCAACCTCGCCCGGGTCATGCACACCGTGAGAGCCGACGGGCCGCTGTCGCGTGCCGCCGTCGCCTCGCGCATCGGTCTGACCCGGGCGGCCGTCTCCACGCTGGTCGACGAGCTGATCCGTACCGGACTCCTCGAAGAGCTCGGCCCCGAGCGTCCCGGCCGGGTGGGGCGCCCCGGCTCGGCCCTCGCGGTCAGCGGACACGGACCCGCCGGGGTCGGCGCCGAGGTGGGCGTCGACCATCTGGCGGCGTGCGTGGTCGATCTGCGCGGAGACGTACGGGCCCGTGCGGTGCGGCACGGCACGAACCGCGGTCGTCCCCCCGGCCCCGTGATCAGGGAACTGACCGCCCTGGTCCGTCAGGTCGTCGCCGAGGCCGAGCGTGAGGGACTGTGGCCCGCGGGCCTCGCGGTCGCCGTGCCCGGCCTGGTGGCACGCGACGCCCGGACCGTGGTCCGCGCCCCCAACCTCGACTGGCACGACACGGACCTCGGTGCGCTGCTGCCCGCCGAACTGCCGCTGACCGTGGACAACGAGGCGAACTTCGGCGGCCTCGCCGAACTCTGGCTCGGCAAGGCGACCGCTCGCGACTTCCTGCACGTGTCGGCGGAGATCGGTATCGGCGCGGCGGTGCTCGTGGACGGGCACCTGCTGCGCGGGACACGGGGTTTCGCCGGCGAGCTCGGCCATGTCCCGGTGCGTCCGGACGGGCCGGAGTGCCCGTGCGGCAGCCGAGGATGCCTCGAGCAGTACGCGGGTGAGGAGGCCGTCCTGCGCGCGGCCGGTCTGGAACCGGGCGGCGACCGCGTCGGGGTACTGGCCGAGCGTGCCGCCCGAGGCGACGAAGAGGTTCGACGCGCCCTGCGCGACGCCGGAACCGCGCTCGGCATCGCGCTGACCGGGGCGGTCAACCTGCTCGACCCGGAGACCGTCGTGCTGGGCGGAGCGCTGTCCGGCCTCGCGCCGTGGCTGCTGCCCTCGCTGGAGGACGAGCTGGCGCGACGCACGGCGGGTCCCGCCTGTGCCGTGGCCGTCTCGCGGCTGGGTCCGCAAGGGCCGCTGCTGGGAGCCGCCCACTCGGTGGTGCGGGCCGTGCTCGACGATCCGTCGTCGGTCGCTGGGCGGTCGTAGGCAGGTCGCGGCGCCCGGCCGCGGCCGTCACGGAACGCGGCGCGGAGCTCCCGTTCCCTCCTTCGGGTGGCCGGATTGTCCACAGTCCAGGACTTGTCCACCGACTCACGCCTCGCTCTTCCAGCCCAACCGGCAAGCGCCGTAACGTGATTCACGCGAGGCGCAGCCATCGGGGCCGACGGCTCGGTGTCCGGGCGGATCGGGGGATCACATGTCGGGGGAGACTGTTGCGGGACTGCGGCGCGACGCCATCGGGCTGCGCGAGGTCCTGTTCCAGAGTGTCACGGCCATGGCGCCGGCCGCCGCGGTCGCCGCGTCCATCCCGTCGGGCGCGGCGTTCGCGGGCGGCAGCCTGCCGCTGTCCGTACTGATCGCGCTCGTCGCGTGCCTGTTCACCGCGTCGTGTGTGGCCGAGCTCGCGCGGCAACTGCCCTCCGCGGGCTCGGTGTCCACGTACGCGGCGCAGGGACTGCACCCGACCGTGGGGTTTCTGGTCGGCTGGGGCTATGTGTTCGTCGAAGCACTGGTGCCCCCGCTGCTGCTTCTGCAGCTCGGGTTCACCACGGCGGGCACGCTGCACCAAGAGTGGTCCTCGTACCCCGACGACCTGTGGTGGCCGTGGTCGCTCGCCGGAGCCGCGGTCATCGCGGTGGCGGGCTACTTCGGAGTGCGTGCCTCGGCCCGCTTCGGGACCGTTCTCGGCGTCTTCGAGGTGCTGGTCTTCCTCGTCTTCGCCATCTGGCTGATCGTCAAGGCGGGCGGTGACAACACCCTGTCGGTGTTCGGGACGTCGCACACCGCCGAGGGATACGACGGCATCGGCGGCGTGTTCGCGGGATCGGTCTACACCGTGCTGGCCTTCGCGGGGTTCGAGGCGGCGGCCCCGCTCGCCGAGGAGACGAAGGATCCGCGCCGGACGATGCACCGCGCGGTCCTCGGCGCGGCGCTGGCGATCGGTCTTGTCTACGTCCTCACCACCTACGCCATGGCCGTGTACGTCGGCCCTGACCGTTTCGCGGGTTTCTCAGCCTCCGGAGCCGCGTCCTGGGAGGGTGTGGCGCGCGCCTCGTTCGGGCTGTTCTGGGTGCTCGTGTTCCTGGCCGTGGTCAACTCCACCATCGCCAACGCCAACGCCTGCGCGACCGTCTCCACCCGGACGGCCTTCGCCCTGGGCCGGATCAAGGTCTTCCCGGAGTTGTTCGCGCGCTTGCATCCCCGGCACCGCTCCCCCGTCGCGGGGGTGGCCATACAGTGCGCCGTGGCGATCGCGGCCATGCTCGGGCTCGGTTTCGCCTACGACCCGGTGACGGCTTTCCTGCTGCTCGCGACGGTGATCGTGACGGTCGTGATCGGTGTGTACATCGTGGTGAATCTCGCCTGCGCGGGCTACTTCCTGCGTCGCAGACGTGAGTTGTTCCGTCCGGTACGGCATCTGCTGTTCCCGCTGCTGGGCATCGTCGCCTTCGTCCCGGCTCTGTTGACCGCCGCGGGTCTGCCCGTCTTCGACTTCGTCTCCGAGCTGACCGCACCCGTGTCGTACGCGGGACCTGTCGTCGGGGTGTGGATGATGACCGGAGTCGTGGTGCTGATCATCCTCTCGCGCCGGCACCCCGGGCGCATAGCCGAGACCGCCCGTGTCCACCTCGATGAGCTCGATGAGACCTCGTCCCCCGATCCCCGGCAGAGCGGAGCCACACAGCCATGAGCGACCCTCGTATCCTGACCGTACGGCCCGGACCCGGTGAGTACGCGTGGACCTTCGGCGGGGCGCCGCCGGTGGCGCGCGTCGCGCCGGGCACCATCCTCGATCTGTACACGGAGGACTGCTTCGCCGGGCGGGTGCGCTCCGAGAAGGACCTGGTGTCCGAGGTGTGCGAGTTCCCGTTCCTCAATCCGCAGACCGGCCCCTTCCACGTGGAGGGCGCGGAGCCGGGTGACACCGTGGCCGTGCACTTCGTGTCGATCGAGCCGGCCCGCGACTGGGCGGCCTCGACGACGGTCCCGCTGTTCGGCGCGCTCACGTCCACGCACACCACGGCCACGCTGCAGCCGGCGCTGCCGGAGACGGTGTGGATCTGGCAGCTCGACCGGGAGCGGCGTACCGCCCTGTTCCGCGCGCGGGACAGCGACATCCGGATCGAGCTGCCCATGGATCCGATGCACGGCACCGTCGGGGTGGCGCCGGCGAATCTGGAGGTGCGCTCGGCGCTGGTGCCGGACGCCCACGGCGGGAACATGGACACGCCGGAGATGCGAGCCGGCGTCACCTGTTATCTCGGGGTGAACGTCGAGGGGGCCCTGTTGAGTCTCGGTGACGGGCACGCGCGGCAGGGCGAGGGCGAGACGTGTGGCGTGGCGGTCGAGTGCGCGATGAACACGGTGGTGATCGTCGAGCTGCTCAAGGGAGTCGCCACCCCCTGGCCGCGCATCGAATCCGACACGCACATCATCTCGACCGGTTCGGCACGCCCGTTGGAGGACGCGTTCCGCATTTCCCAGCTCGACCTGGTGCAGTGGCTGGTGCGTGACTACGGGTTCAGCGAACTGGACGCCTACCAGTTCGCGACACAGGCGGTCGAATCACCGCTCGCCAATGTCTGCGACACCAACTACACCTGCGTCGCGAAACTCCGCAAGGAGTGGTTGCCCGCGCGCGAGACGCATCGTGGTCTGCACGCGCGGTTGCGCGAGACCGCCGCGGCGCTGCGCCTCTGAACGACGGACTGCCGACGCCGCCTTGCTTCTCCCTCCCCTGCGCGTCGCCTCCGGGCTCGCCCTGTCCCGACTACCGCCGCACCGTCACAGAGCTTGTCCGGATCCTCGCTGGACGTGACGATGGTCCCAGCCGCATCGCCATGCCGGGAGGCCGAATGACCGATCCATGGGTTGCCCTGGAACCGGGTGCCGATCCCGTCGAACGAGTGCGAACCCTGCGCCGGGCGCACGAGGCGTTCACCGAGGCGGGCACGGTGCCGCGCCCGGTGCGCTCCGTGGTGGCCGAGTCGTGGCGGCGCTCGGCGCGAGCGGGCGTCGTACCCGACGGGACCGCGACGGTGGAGCTGACGGACGGGGATCTGGGTTCCTATCGGGCGGAGCATCCGCTGGCCGCGGTGATGCCGCTCTTCCGCGAGCTCATGGGGACGTTCGCCGCGGACGGCAAGCATCTTCTCGCGGTCTGTGACGCGCAGGGCAGGCTGCTGTGGGTCGAAGGCCATCCGACGACCCGACGCCAGGCGGGACGGATGAACTTCGTACCGGGCGCCCGGTGGTCGGAGACGGCCGTCGGTACGAACGCGCCGGGGACCGCGGTCGCCGTCGACCGTCCGGTGCAGGTCTTCGCGGCCGAGCACTTCATACGGCGCGTCCAGCCGTGGACGTGTGCGGCGGCTCCGGTGCACGACCCGCGCACCGGCCGGGTGCTCGGTGCGATCGACATCACCGGCGGGGACGGACTCGCGCACCCGCACAGCCTCGGTTTCGTGCAGGCGGTGGCGCGTGCGGCGGAGTCCCAGTTGGCGCTGCTCGCACCACCGAGGACGGCCGCGGACACGGTCGAGCTGACCGCGCTCGGCCGTGACGAGGCTCAACTGGTCGCGGGAGGGCGCAAGGTCGGGCTGAGCCGCAGACACAGCGAGATCCTGGTGCTGCTCTCCAGGCACCCGGAGGGCCTGACGGGCGACGAGTTGCTGTGCGCGCTGTACGAGGACGAGTCGGTGACGCCGGTGACGCTGCGCGCCGAACTGACCCGCCTGCGCCGTCTGCTGGATTCCGGCCTGCTGGCCTCGCGCCCCTACCGGCTCACGGCGCCGGTCGAGTCGGACGTCGCGGTCGTGGAGCGTCGGCTCGGCTCGGGCGCGATCACGGGGGCCATGACGGCGTACGCCGGTCCACTGCTCCCGGGTTCGATGGCCCCGGCCGTCGTGCGCCTGCGACGCCGGCTCGCCGACGGACTGCGCACGGCGCTCATCGCGCGCCGCGACCCCGACCTGCTGGCGGACTGGGCACGCGCCCCGTGGGGCGAGGACGACCTCGACGTGTGGCGGGCGCTGGCCGCCGTACGACCGACGGCCGCGGTACGGTCCCGGCTCGACGAGGTGGAGTCCGAACAGGCCGCGCCCGCGGGATGGACGCCCCCGAGGCCCGGCGGGCGAGGCCATGTGCGCCCGTCCGCAACGTCGTCGCAACGTCCGCGTTTCTAACCTCGGGGCGAGAGCTGCCCAACGGCGGGCGGCGCTTCTCCGGGAGGCAGACCAGCATGACCCGTTACGCGGCGCCCGGCACCGAGGGCGCGATCGTCTCCTACCAGGCGCGTTACGACCACTTCATCGGCGGCGAGTACGTGCCGCCGGCTCGCGGGCAGTATTTCGAGAACCCGAGTCCGGTCAACGGGCAGCCGTTCACCGAGGTGGCGAGGGGTACCGCCGAGGACGTGGAGCGCGCCTTGGACGCCGCGCACGCGGCGGCGCCCGGCTGGGGCCGGACCTCCGTCACGGCGCGCGGCGACATCCTGCTCAAGATCGCCGACCGGATGGAAGCGAACCTGGAGAAGCTGGCGGTCGCCGAGAGCTGGGAGAACGGCAAGCCGGTCCGCGAGACCCTGGCCGCCGACATCCCGCTCGCCATCGACCACTTCCGGTACTTCGCGGGGGCGATCCGCGCCCAGGAGGGCTCGCTCGGCGAGGTGGACGACGACACCGTCGCGTACCACTTCCACGAGCCGCTCGGTGTCGTCGCGCAGATCATCCCGTGGAACTTCCCCATCCTGATGGCGGTCTGGAAGCTCGCGCCGGCGCTGGCGGCGGGCAACGCGGTCGTCATCAAGCCCGCCGAACAGACCCCGGCGTCCATCCACTACTGGATGAGTCTGATCGCGGATCTGCTGCCGCCGGGCGTCGTGAACATCGTCAACGGCTTCGGTGTGGAGGCGGGCAAGCCCCTCGCGTCCAGTCCGCGGGTGGCGAAGGTGGCGTTCACCGGCGAGACCACGACGGGGCGGCTGATCATGCAGTACGCCTCCGAGAACATCAAGCCGGTCACCTTGGAGCTGGGCGGCAAGTCGCCGAACATCTTCTTCGACGACGTCTGGTCCCAGAACGACGACTTCCGGGACAAGGCGCTCGAGGGCTTCACGATGTTCGCGCTCAACCAGGGCGAGGTGTGCACCTGTCCGTCGCGCGCGCTCGTCCAGCGCGGGAACTACGGCGAGTTCATGGAGGCGGCGGTCGCCCGCACCGAGCTGATCAAGCCGGGGCACCCGCTCGACACCGACACGATGATCGGCGCGCAGGCCTCCAACGACCAGCTGGAGAAGATCCTCTCCTACCTGGACATCGGCCGGCAGGAGGGCGCCACGATCCGCACCGGTGGCGAACGCGTCGAGTACGACGGTGAGTTGAAGGGCGGCTATTACGTCCAGCCGACCATCTTCGAAGGCGACAACCGTATGCGGATCTTCCAGGAGGAGATCTTCGGCCCGGTCGTATCGGTCACGTCGTTCGACGACTTCGACGACGCCATCAAGATCGCCAACGACACCCTGTACGGCCTCGGGGCCGGCGTGTGGACGCGCGACATCAACACCGCCTATCGCGCGGGCCGCGCGATCCAGGCGGGTCGGGTGTGGACGAACTGCTACCACGCCTACCCCGCGCACGCGGCGTTCGGCGGCTACAAGCAGTCCGGCATCGGTCGGGAGACGCACAAGATGATGCTGGAGCACTACCAGCAGACCAAGAACCTCCTGGTGTCGTACTCGCCGAAGAAGCTGGGCTTCTTCTAGACACATGCGAGAAGGCGCCTGACGTGGGTTTTCACCCGTCAGGCGCCCTTCGCTCAAAGCACTCTCGACCGAGCCCGGCTTGCGCGCCAGCTCCTGATTCCTCCCACGACTGCACCCCTCATGACCAGCGCTTCCGGACCAGTCACGGACCAAATCCCCGGTTCAGCCCTCGGGTAAGTCACCTTGGCTGACGCGCTGTCACTCGTTCATGGACTGCTCGATGAGACGCTTCGCCTGCTCTCGAAGGCCGTCAACGAACTTGTCGTAGTGGCGAAAGAGAACCTCGATGCTCTGGCCGGCGCGGCGGGCGCACTCGGCCGGGTCCACTCCGGAGTAGAGCCAGAACGAGATCCCGGCGTGCCGGGGGTCGTAAGGCCGCTTGGTCAGGCGAGAAGTGCGCCCGGTACGAGTCAGGGCGTATTCCCGGGCTCGCGCCCACGTGATGCCGTAAGCCGCAGCGTCCACGTAGTCGCCAGCCTGGTTCCGGAAAAGTCGACCGTCAGGTGCCACGTCGAACCGATTCACATGGGCACGCAGCATGCGTACGAACTGCGGCGGGATGGGAACAGGCCGCGTCGCGCTTGCCGCGCGACGCTTGAGCGAGGGCACCTCGTGCACCTCACCGTCGTCGGTCCGCTCCTTGCCAGACGTGACAACCCCGTCCGAGAGGTTCAGCATCCCCCATCCCGTCTTCGGCAAGTGGCATTGATCGATCCGAAGGTGGATGACCTCAGCCGGCCGCATGGCCGCGAAGTACATGCAACCGAAGAATGCTTCAGGGGGAGGGCCACGCCCCCGCCGGCGTGCAACGGCCTCGAGTAGCTGAAGCACCCGGGGCGGATCGGGAACGGCGGCCGGATCCACCTCCTCATTGACTGCTGGCGCTTGCCACCGGAGCCCCTTGAGGGGATTCTCCGCGAAGTACCCCCTTCTCCACGGCAGTGTTGAGAACCTCGTTGAACGCAGCCCTGTTGCGTCGGGCTGTCGTAGCCGCAGCCGCTTTGCCATCCGGTTTGTGGCACATCCCATCGAGTGCCCGCCTCACAACGTCGGCTTCCGCGAGGGCACTGACCGGCAGAGAGTTCCGCTTCATCCAGTCCAGCGCGTGGAACCACTCCTCGGCTGGTTCGCGCTGCCAGGCTTTCTTGTTGATTGCCCACGAGTACAGGGCACGCCGCAGCACCCGCGGATCCGAAAACGTTACGCCTGGGCACACGCGTGTCCGGCACCAGGCGAGGCGCCTCGGGGGCATCGGTACGTACGAGGACAGGGATGTCCCACCCGTGCGTGGCGGTGGTGACGGCGTGGGGTGCCCCTGACCTCCCCATGGGGCACTCGGGGTCGCCCGTCCCGACAACTGCGGCCTGCCTGGCGGGCGTTCGCGTTATTGGCTGATGTCAGCCATGAATTTCTTGCACACAACCGGACCGTGTCAACCGTCTCGCTGGGATGAAAATCGCTTCCTCCGTGACCACAGGCTTCAAACATCCCTTTTGTCAGACTTGCCACTGGACATGCATCCCATGTCTCACTCGGGGCAAGTCGACTCACGCGCGACAACCACACCTCGGGCTTCCCCCGAGAGATGGGATGGATAGCCCTCCCCGACCACGCGGGATCAAATCAGCACCAGCCTGAACTGGACTGTTCCGATCACCTTGCGCATGCATCTGGACACCGGCCTGATGAAGCCTCTATAAACATCCCATCTCCCGAGGGGACGCGCCGGCACAGAGTGCTCACACCCGCGAAACATGTCCCCACAGATTCGGAGCCATCCAGAAAGGAGCACCCATGAGACTCAGAAGCACGCTGGTCACCGCCGTCTCGACGGCCTCCGCGCTCGTGCTGATCACCGCCTGCGGCGGAGGCTCGGGCACAGCCGCGTCGTCGGACGGCAAGCCGCTGGTCGGCGTCGACTACCCGCGCTCCGACACCGACTTCTGGAACTCGTACATCAAGTACACGCCGGACTACGCCAAGCAGCTCGACCTCTCCCTGAAGACCACCAACTCGCAGAACGACATTGCCAAACTCGCTTCCAACGCACTGACGTTCATCAGCCAGGGCGTCAAGGGCATAGCCATGGCACCGCAGGACACCGCCGCCATCGCGCCGACACTGGCGCAGCTGGAGGCGAAGAAGATCCCGGTCGTGACCGTGGACACCCGCCCCGACAGCGGCAAGGTCTTCATGGTGGTGCGGGCCGACAACCGGGCGTACGGCGAGAAGGCGTGTCAGTACCTGGGCACCAAGCTGGACGGCAAGGGCAAGGTCGTGATGCTGGAGGGCGGTCTCGACTCCATCAACGGCCGTGATCGTACCGAGGCGTTCAACGAGTGCATGAAGAAGAACTACCCGGACATCAAGGTGTTCGGCGAGGCCACGAACTGGGAAGGCGCCGTCGCCGCACAGAAGCTGCAGACGGACCTGACGGCCCACCCGGACATCAAGGGCGTCTACATGGAGTCCAGCTTCGCCCTCGCCAGCACGCTCCAAGTCCTCAAGCAAAAGGGCCTGTTGGTCGGCCCGCAGGACAAGAAGCACGTGTTCGTCGTCTCCAATGACGGCATTCCCGAGGAACTCAAGGACATCGCCGCCGGGAAGATCGACGCCACCGTCTCCCAGCCGGCCGACCTCTACGCCAAATACGCCCTGTACTACCTGAAGGCCGCGATCGACGGGAAGAGCTTCAAGCCCGGCAAGACCGACCACGACAGCACCATCATCCAGGTCCGCGAGGGCCTGCTGGAGGACCAGCTCTCCGCCCCGCTCGTCACCGCGGACGGCGGCACCTACGGCGGCGTGGCCAGCGTCAAGAGCGACGACACGTCCCTCTGGGGCAACAACCTCGGCTGACGCCGTGTCGGACCAGCAGCGACTCACCCGAACAAGGCGGTCGGCATGAACGACGAGGAGCGAGCTGTCATCCACGGGCCCGCGCCGCGGGACACCACTCGGGGTCCCACTCACCCGCCCGTCGTCGAGGCGGCGGGCATCGTCAAACGGTTCGGACAGACGGTTGCTCTCGACGCCGCCCGAATCACCATCAGGCCCGGCGAGACCCACGCTCTCGTCGGCCGCAACGGAGCCGGCAAGTCCACCCTGGTGTCCGTCCTGACCGGACTGCAGGCCCCGGACGAGGGAACGGTCACCTTCGGCGGCCGGCCGGCCCCCCGGCTCACGGACCGCGACGCCTGGCGCCGCAACGTGGCCTGCGTCTACCAGAAGTCGACGATCATCCCCACCCTGACCGTCGCCGAGAACCTCTTCCTGAACCGGCACCAGCACGGCCCTGCCGGGCTCATCAGCTGGCAGAGCCTGCGTCGACGCGCCCAGGAACTGCTGGAGGCCTGGTCCGTCCACGTCGACGCACAGACCCTGGCCGGCGATCTCGACGTGGAGCAACGGCAGTTCATCGAGATCGCCCGCGCGTTGTCCTTCGGGGCACGCTTCATCATTCTCGACGAGCCGACCGCCCAGCTCGACGCGGCGGCCATCAGCCGGCTCTTCGACCGTATCCGCGACCTGCAACAGCAGGACGTGACCTTCCTCTTCATCAGCCACCACCTCGGGGAGGTTTACGAGATCTGCGACATGGTGACGGTGTTCCGCGACGCCCGGCACATCCTGACCGCCCCGGTCGCCGACCTTCCCCACACGGAGTTGGTCGCCGCGATGACCGGCGAGGCGGCGGCCGACGCACGCGAGGACAGGGCGAGCAGCCTCGACACCCGTGTCCCGGCCGCGCTGAGCGTGCGCGACCTGAAGAGCGGCGCCTACGGGGACGTCACCTTTCAGATCGCGGCCGGGGAGATCGTCGGCCTCGCCGGGGCCGCGGGCAGCGGTCGTACCGAAGTGGCCGAGACCGTCGTGGGACTACGGACCGCGGAGAGCGGCGCTGTGGAGATAGCGGGCAGCCGTCCACGTCCGGGTAGCGTACCGGCAGCGCTCGCGGCCGGCGCCGGGTTCGTTCCACAGGACCGGCATCACCAGGGCTTCGTGCCCGCAATGTCGATCGCGGACAACGCCACGTTGTCCGTGCCGCGCAAGCTCAGCAGGAACGGGTTCCTCAGCCGCACCCGGCGCGACCGGCTCGCCGCGGCCATGATCGAGAACCTGGCGATCAAGACGCCCGGCCCCGACCTGCCCGTCTCCGCTCTGTCGGGGGGCAACCAGCAGAAGGTCGTCATGGCACGCGCCCTGGCCGACGACCCTCGGCTGCTTGTCCTGATCAACCCGACCGCGGGTGTGGACGTGCGCTCCAAGGAGTTCCTCCTCGACAAGGTGGAGGAGACCGCGGACACCGGCACCGGAGTGCTCATCGCCTCCGACGAACTGGACGACCTGCGCATGTGCGACCGGATCCTGGTGATGTTCCAGGGCCGAGTGACCCATGAGATCGCCCGCGGCTGGCACGACCACGACCTCGTGGCCGCGATGGAAGGAGTGGATCTCGATGCCTGAAACCGTCCTCGCGGACACGGCCGCCCAGCAGGCCGCCGAGCCGACGGCCAAGCGGACGGCGCTGTTCGGTGGCCGCGTACCGGTGGCCCGGCTGCGTGACCTCGCCCTGGTCCCGGCGATCGTGGTCATCGCGATCGTCGGCCAGGTCGTCAGCCCGGTGTTCCTTCAGCCGGACAACCTCATCAACGTCCTGCAGACCATGTCCGAGATGGCTCTGCTGGTCCTCGCCCAGACGATGATCCTGATCGTCAAGAAGATGGACCTGTCCCTGGAGTCCACCATGGGCCTGGCCCCCGGTGTCGCGGCCTGGTTGGTGGTACCCACCGGCGCGGGTCACGGCCTCGGGCTGCTCCCCGGCGGCTGGGCGATCCCGGTCACGCTCGCCGTGGGCGCGATCGTCGGCGTGATCAACTCACTGCTGATCATCCGTTTCGGGCTCAACGGCTTCATCGTCACGCTCGGTATGCTGATCGTTCTGCGCGGCGTCCTGACCGGCATCTCCGGCGGCCAGACCTTCTTCCAACTGCCCCAGTCCATGCTCTACCTGGGCACCACCGAGTGGCTCGGCATGCCCGCGTCGATCTGGATCTGCCTCGCGCTGTTCGCCGTCGCCATCGTCGTCCTCGGCTGGACCAGCTTCGGCCGCTCGCTGTACGCCATCGGCGGCAACGTCGACGCGGCCAAGGCGGCCGGCGTCCGCACCGACCGGGTGATGTGGATCGTCATCGTCACCGGCAGCGTGCTGGCCGCCCTCGCCGGGCTTCTGCTGTCCGGACGGCTGGCCTCCGTCGCCTCCGCGCAGGGCAACGGCTATATCTTCACCGTCATGGCCGCAGCCGTCATCGGCGGGATCAGCCTCAACGGCGGCAAGGGCACCATGTTCGGAGCCTTCAGCGGCATCCTGCTCCTCTTCATGATCCAGAACGTGCTCACCCTGGGAGGCGTCCCCGCCCAGTGGATCGGCGCTCTCAACGGCCTGATCATCCTGATGGCGCTGACCATCTCTCGTATCACGGGCGGCAAGGTCCAGGAGTGACCCGGGGCCCCCGCCGGCCGCCCCACTCCCCTCCTTCGCCGTGCCCGTCGTCTCGTCGCAGGGGTCGTAACCCGCCCTGTTCCCACAGGAGTTGCCGCCATGTCCTCAGCCGTGTCCGCATCCGCCCGTATCACCGCCCTGGACGTCCTGGACGTACGGTTCCCGACCTCCGAGCACCTGGACGGTTCGGATGCGATGAACCCCGAACCCGACTACTCGGCGGCTTATGTCGTCCTGCGCACCGACGACATCGACGAACTGGAGGGCCACGCCCTGGCCTTCACCACCGGCCGCGGCAACGATGTGCAGGCCGCCGCCATCGCCGCCCTCGCCCCCTATGTGGTGGGCCTGTCCGTCGAAGAGGTCTGTGCCGACCTCGGCGCGTTCTCCCGCTCCCTGGTCCACGATCCCCAACTGCGCTGGCTGGGACCGGAGAAGGGCGCCATCCACATGGCCACCGGCGCGGTCGTCAACGCCGCCTGGGACCTCGCCGCGAAGCGGGCCGGCAAGCCCGTCTGGCGCTTCCTCGGCGAGATGTCGCCCGAAGAGCTGGTCGCGCAGGTCGACTTCCGCTGGCTCAGCGACGCCCTCACCCCCGAGGACGCACTGGACATCCTGCGCCGCGCCGAACCGGGCCGCCAGGAGCGGATCGCCAACCTCCTGGAACGCGGCTACCCCGCCTACACCACCACCCCCGGCTGGCTCGGGTACTCCGACGAGAAACTGGCCCGCCTGTCCCGCGAGGCCGTCTCGGACGGCTTCACCCAGATCAAGTTGAAGGTCGGCGCAGACCTTGAGGACGACATACGGCGCATGCGTACGGCCCGTGAGACGGTCGGCGACGCGATCCGCATCGCTGTGGACGCCAACCAGAGATGGGACGTCCAGCCCGCCATCGACTGGATGCGCGCACTGGCCCCCTACACCCCGTACTGGATCGAAGAGCCCACCTCCCCCGACGACATCCTCGGCCACGCCGCCGTCCGCAAGGCACTGAGCCCCATCAAGGTCGCCACCGGGGAGCACATCGCCAACCGCGTCGTCTTCAAACAACTGCTCCAGGCAGAAGCCGTGGACATCGTCCAGATCGACTCCGCACGGGTCGGCGGCGTCAACGAGAACATCGCCATCCTGCTGCTCGCCGCGAAGTTCGGCGTACCAGTCTGCCCGCACGCGGGCGGTGTCGGCCTCTGCGAGATGGTCCAGCACCTGTCGATGTTCGACTACATCGCCGTCTCCGGCACGGTCGAGGACCGCGTCATCGAGTACGTCGACCACCTGCACGAACACTTCGTCGACCCGGTCCGCCTCACCGACGGCCACTACCTCGCACCGGAACTGCCCGGCCTGAGCGCGGAGATGCGCACCGAATCCCTCAAGGAGTACACGTACCCCGACGGCCCGGTCTGGTCCACCCGTGTCTGAGAACGAGGGCCTGATCGACGCCCACCACCACGCGTGGAACCTGGACCGCCGCCCGCAGCCCTGGCTGGAGGCGTCGGGGCACGAACCCCTCCGACGTAGCTTCGGCCCAGACGTCCTGCGTGCCTCCGCGACCCGGACGATCGCCGACCGACGACTCGCGAGCACGGTGGTCGTCCAGTGCGTGGCATCCGTCGCCGAGACACGGGAACTCCTCGCCCTGGCCGACGACGACAGCCTGATCGGTGCCGTCGTCGGCTGGGCGGATCTGTCCTCACCCGCCGTCGGCGACGTACTCGACGAACTCCGCGCCGGCCCCGGAGGCCGTCACCTGCGGGCTGTGCGACACCTCGTACAGGACGAGCCGGACCCAGGATGGCTGCAACGCCCTGTGGTGGAGCGGGGGTTGCGGGCGGTGGCCGAACGGGGACTCGCGTACGACGTACTCGTCCGCAGCCACCAACTCCAACAGGCGATCCAGCTGGCCGAGCGTCTGCCCCAACTGCCGCTGGTCCTGGACCATGCCGGCAAGCCGCCCGTCGCCGAGCGCGCGCTGGACGGATGGGAGCAGGACGTACGGCGGCTGGCCGCGCACCCCCAGGCCCGGTGCAAGGTGTCCGGCCTGGTCACCGAGGCCGACCACGAGAAGTGGACGCTGGACGACATCCGGCCGGTCTGGGACGTCCTGCTGGATGCCTTCGGCCCCGACCGGCTGATGTTCGGCTCCGACTGGCCGGTCTGTGTCCTCGCGGGCGGTTGGAATCGCTGGGCCGCCACCGTCGAGGAACTGCTCGACGGCTGCTCCGCCGCAGAGACCGCGGCGGTCCTCGCCGAGACCGCTTCCGCCTTCTACCGCCTGCGCTCTCCCGGCAACGACAGCAAAGAAGGGACACCGTGCTCCTGACCGACCTGTTGCACCCGGGCATCCTTCATGCCCTCGCCGGAGCCGGCCACGGGGCCCGCGTCCTGCTCGCCGACGGTCACTGCCCCGCGAGCACCACCACCGGAGAACACACACGAACCGTGCACCTCAACCTGGCCCCCGGCCTGCTCGACGTCACCACCGTCCTTGACGTCCTGCTGCCTGCCCTGCCCGTCGAGTCGGCCCACGTGATGGTGCCGCCCGAAGGCGAACCGGAATCGCCGGCCATCGCCGAACACCGCTCCCGGCCGGCACCCGTCCCCGTCGAGGCACTCGGCCGCTTCGAGTTCTACGACGCAGCCCGCTCCCCGGACCTCGCGCCGGCCGTCGTCACCGCCGACATCCGTACCTACACCAACCTGCTGCTGACCATCGGTGTCCGCGCGGAAGGGACCCTGACCCCACGATGACACTCGCAGTCCGCTACACCTCAGCCCGCACGCTGGACATCGCACCCATCGAGACCTCCGCCCCTGGACCGGGCGAAGTGGAACTGGCCCCCGCCTACGTCGGCATCTGCGGCACCGATCTGCACATCTTCCACGGCGACATGGACGCCCGCGTGAGCACACCCGCCGTCCTCGGGCACGAGATGTCCGGCCGTGTCGTACGCGTCGGCCCGGACGTCGAGGGCTGGCGGCCCGGTGACGCGGTGACCGTGATGCCGCTGCGCTGGGACGACAGCTGCCCCGCCTGCCGCTCCGGGCACCAGCACATCTGCCGGAACCTCGACTTCATCGGAATCGACTCGCCGGGCGCGATGCAGCAGCGGTGGACCGTGCCCGCCGCCACCCTCGTCCGGCTGCCCGGCTCGCTCCCCCTGGACCGGGCCGCGCTCGTCGAACCGACGGCAGTGGCCGTGCACGACGTCGGCCGGGCCGGCGTCCGCGACGGCGAGAAGATGGTCGTGGTCGGCGGTGGGCCCGTCGGTGTCCTCATCGCGCTGGTCGGGCGGGCCACGGGGGCCGACGTCCGAGTGGTGGAGCTCAGCGCCCACCGGCGCCTGCTGGCCGAACAGTTGGGGCTGATCGCCTGGGATCCGGCCGACGTCGACGTGCCCGACCTCGTACGGGACTGGACCGGCGACGCCGGCGCCGATGTCGCGTTCGAGGTCTCTGGCGCGGCGGGCGGGGTGGACACCGCGGTCGAGGTACTCGGCGTGCGGGGCCGACTGTGCCTGGTCGCGATCCACCCCAAGCCACGCGAGATCAACCTGCACCGCTTCTTCTGGCGCGAACTCACCCTTGTCGGCGCCCGGTTGTATGACCGCTCCGACTTCGAGCAGGCGGTATCCCTGGTGGCCGACGGGACCATCCCCGCCGAACGCCTGATCAGTAAGGTGGTGTCGCTGGCCGAGGCGCCCTCCGCGTTCGAGGCGCTGGAGGCGGCCGGCGACGTGATGAAGATCCTCGTGGAGTGCGGCGACGAGCAGCGGGGAGATCAGGCGTGAAGATCTTCGACCTGACCGGCAAGCTGGCGGCCGTCACCGGCGCCCGACGCGGCATCGGAAGGGCCATGGCCCGCGCGCTCGCCGAGGCCGGTGCGGATGTCATCGGCGTCAGCGCGAACCTGGAGAAGTCCGGCAGCCACGTGGAGAAGGACGTCGTCGCCGCCGGACGCTCCTTCGAGGCGATCCGCACCGACTTCGCCGACCCCGAGGCCGTAAGTGCCCTCGGCGCCGACCTCGCGGGACGCAAGCGGCCAGTCGACATCCTGGTCAACAACGCGGGCACCATCCGCCGCGCCCCGGCCGTCGAACACACCGACGCCGACTGGGAGTTGGTTCTCCAGGTCAACCTCAGCGCCCAGTTCGCACTGACCCGCGCGGTCGGCGCGGCGATGGTGGCCCGCGGCCGGGGAAAGGTCATCTTCACGGCGTCCCTGCTCAGCTTCCAGGGGGGCATCAACGTCCCCGGCTACACCGCCGCCAAACACGGCATCACCGGACTCACCAAAGCCTTCGCCAACGAATGGGCCCCCCACGGCGTCAACGTCAACGCCATCGCCCCCGGCTACATCGCCACCGACAACACACAGGAGCTGCGAGTCAATCCGATACGCAGCCGCGCGATCCTCAGCCGCATACCGGCCGGACGCTGGGGCACCGCCGACGACCTCACCGGCGCCACCGTCTTCCTCGCCTCCGACGCCGCCGCCTACGTCCACGGCACCGTCCTGCCCGTCGACGGCGGATGGCTGGGCCGATGAGCACCAGTCTGGCGTCGTTGCCGGGCGCCCGGATCCTGCCGGTACTGACCGTGCTCCGCGCGACCATGGCCGGTCCGCTCGCGGAAGTACTCGTACGGGGCGGTGCGCGGTGTGCCGAGGTCACCTTCCGTACACCAGAGGTCGAGCAGGCGCTGAAGGCCATGGCGGCGCACGGCGGGCTGACCGCCGGCGCGGGCACGGTACTCACACCGGAGCAGGCCGAGCGGGCCGTAGCCGCCGGCGCACGCTTCGTCGCGTCGCCCGGATTCGACCCCGCCGTGGTCGCCAAATGCCGAGTGTTGGGCGTAGCGATCCTTACCCGCATCGTCACCGCCACCGAACTGCTGCGGGTCCTGCGAGGCGGAATCAACTCGTCAAACGGTTCCCGGCCGAGGCACTCGGCGGCGGTGCCAGTGCTCAAATCCCCGGCAGCGCCGTTCACCCAGGTGTGCTCCGTTCCCACGGGCGGATTCGGCCACGCCCGTATGTCCGGCTACCTCGCCCACCCCGCCGTCATGACCGTCGGCGACAGTTGGATGGCGACGGCCGGACATCTGGAGCGCGGCGAGTACCCGGAGATCCGGCGACTGACCGCCGGGGCCGTGGCACGGAGTGCGGCGTGAGCAGGCGCGGTCATGGCGCCGAGGCGATCGCCCTGGGAGAGGTCATGCCGCCGACGCGCTCACCGAGGTCGCCGGCCTCCTCCCGTCGGCCAGGGTGCTGGCGACGACCCTGCGCGAGGTGCCCTCGGCCGGTGTCAACGACTGGGCTTCGGCCGCCTGGTCACCCCGGACCGGCCCGGTCACCGGCCTCCGGATGCCGGGCCTGCAAGTCCTGGACCGCTCGGCTCCGGCGACGGCTTCGCCGCCGGACTCATCCACTGCCTGCTCACCGGCGACGACCGCCGAGCGGGCGGTTGGACGACGGCCTGCTTGAAGGGGGCGCACGCCTATGGAACCGCGCACGGCGCCCTCACCATGACAACTCGGGGCGACGTCTCCATGGCCACCCTCACCGAGGTCGAGGCCCTCATGACCGACGGCTCGGCCGCCGTCACACGCTGACCGCTCGCCAACGGCACCCCTGAGAAGGACATCTTGCAACGCCGGAAGATCCACGACACCCGCATCGAACTGACCGAACTCGGCTTCGGCGCCTCCGTGATCGGCAACCTCTTCAGGGTCACCCCGCCCGAGGACGCGTCGGCCGCCGTCGACGCCGCCTGGGACGCGGGCATCCGCTACTTCGACACCGCCCCCCACTACGGGCTCGGCCTGTCCGAACGCCGTCTCGGAGCCGCCCTGCGAGGCCGCCCCCGCGACGAGTACATCGTCTCCTCCAAGGTCGGGCGCCTCCTCGTCCCCAACGAACACCCTCGGGGCGTCGACAGCGAGGGCTTCGTCGTCCGCGACGACCTGCGCCGCCAATGGGACTTCAGCCGCGACGGCGTCCTGCGTTCCATCGAGGCCACCCTGGAGCGCACCGGCCTCGACCGACTCGACATCGTCTACCTGCACGACCCCGAGGACCACTGGCAACCAGCCGCCGACGAGGCCATGCCCGCCCTCGCCGACCTGCGCGACCAAGGAGTCGTCGGCGCCATCGGCACCGGCATGAACCAGTCGGCGATGCTCGCCCGCTTCCTGCGCGAGACCGCCGCCGACCTGGTCATGCTCGCCGGCCGCTACACCCTCCTCGACCAGACCGCCCTCGACGACGTCCTGCCCGACGCCCAGGACACCGGCAAGAGCGTCGTCGCCGTCGGCGTCTTCAACTCCGGCCTCCTCTCCAGCGACCTGCCCGCAGCGGGCCTGAAGTACGACTACCAGGACGCCCCACCCGCCCTCGTCGCCCGCGCCCGGGCCATCGCCGAAATCTGCAAACAACACGGCACCACCCTCCCCGCCGCCGCCATCGCGTTCCCCACCACCCACCCCAGCACCGTCAACGTCACCCTCGGCATGCGCACCCGCGAGCAGGTCGAACGCAACGCGGACCTCCAGCGCAGTGCCGTGCCCCAGGCACTCTGGGACGACCTGCGGTCCCAGGGGCTGATCAGGCCCGACGTACCCGCTGCGGGCGGCGCCGACGGTAGTGTTCCGATCGGTGACGGCATTCAAGGGAGGCATCACCGTTGTCTCTGACTGACAAGGCGATCGCGCAGATTCGGCAGCTCATCGCCTCGGGAGCCCTCCCGCCCGGCTCCAAGCTGCCTCCCGAGCAGGAATTGGCGGCCCAGCTGGGGTTGTCCCGCAACCTCGCCCGCGAGGCTGTCAAGGCACTGGCCGTAGCGCGGGTGCTCGAAGTGAAACGGGGAGACGGTACCTACGTCACGAGCCTCCAACCGAGCCTGCTCCTGGAGGGACTGGGCGGCGCGGTAGAACTGCTCCAGGGCGATCCGGACGCCGTACTGGACCTCATGGAGGTCCGGCGCCTGCTCGAACCCACTGCCACCGCTTTGGCAGTCTCCCGGATGTCCGCCGACGGTCTTGCCCAGGTGAAAAGACATTTGGACGCGATGCGGGAGGCACGCGAGGACGTGGAGCGGCTGAACGCCCACGACGTCGCGTTCCACCGCGCCATCGTCTCCGTCACCGGCAACGAATCGTTGATCACCCTCCTTGAGGGCATTTCCGGCCGCACCCTGCGCGCCCGCATCTGGCGCGGACTGGTGGACGCCCGAGCCGCCAGTCGCACGCTCGCCGAACACGAGGCGATCTACGCCGCCCTGGCCTCAGGGGACGTCACGCTGGCACATGCCGCGGCGCTGTTGCACGTGAACAACACCGAGCAGTGGTTGCGCACGCATCTGAAATCCACCACGGAGCTGGGCGAGGACACCGCAACTGCTCGACTCTCCATGGAAAAAGCACAGGACTGAAGAGCACCGAGGGGGCCGGCCACGTCCTACATCCGGCGCGCTCGGCACGGAAGGTCCCACTTGCGTGGGCTCGTCGGTCAGCCCTTCGGGAGTTGGGCGGACGTGGAGTCCCATCCCCCATACACAGTGCCCCGGATCTCGCTGCCGGTTGTGGTGGAGCACGGGAGCGACCACATGCGAGGGCAGGTCGTCGTCCAACCGCAGGATGGCGTCTGAGCGCAGCCTCCCGTCCTGAGATCCTCTCGGGTGCAAGGTCGTCCGACCGGCTGGCGCTGCGCACCACCGCAGGAATGACCGCCCTCGACCGGCACAACCCGCTCTTCATCGCCCGGATGCGCGTCGAGCACCACACCAACGCCACCGGACAGCGGCCGCCGGTACTCGGTCCGGAAGGACAGCCGCGGACCTGGCGGGAGACCGGTCACTGCCGCCTGCTGACCTGCGTGTTCGGTTCGGTTCGGGTGACCCTGATCGCCCACCGCGGCCGAGGCGTTGCCAACGCGCACCCGGCGGACGAGAAACTGTCACTGCCCGCCGGCCGACACTCACGAGGACTGGCCCGCCTCGCGGTCCTGGAAGCCGTCCGCGGCTCATACGACCAGGCCACCGCCGCGATCGAACGACGATGCGGCAAACTGCTCGGCAAGGGCCATCTCGAAGAACTGCTGGTCGCCTCGGCAGTCGACATCGCCGCCTACTACGTGAGGAAGATCCCCACCCCGTGCACCCGCAAAATGCCTCTGACCATCCCGATCGACGGCAAGGGCGTGGTGCCGACCCATTGATCTTCACTGCCCGGCCTGACAAACCACCGCTACTGAAGTTGAAAGCGTGATGTCGGTGGTCAGTCGTCCATGATCAGGCCGGTCTCGGCGAGACAGCCGTCGACGAGGGTCGGGCGGTACTGGATCCGCTTGAGCTGGCGTTTGACGGCTCTGGTGATCTGGCTCAGGTCGGCGGCGGCAAGGTTGCCGATGTCTCGCTTGACCAGCGACCAAATGCCCTCGGTGGGATTGAGGTCCGGTGCGTAGACGGGCAGTTGGAACACGGTGAGCCACTCGGCGTTCGCATCGATGAACTCCCGCATGCCTCTGGTCAGGTGGAGGCGGACGTTGCCCCGGACCAGCACAATCGGGCCGCCGAGCTGGCTGCGGGCACGGACGATGAGATCCCGGAAGTCTCGCCAGCCGAAGCCTTTCGGCTCGTCCTTCCGGCCCCGGTACTCCCGGATCACGTAGATCAACCTGGCCTGCTCACCAGGCTTGTAACAGGTCATGCCCGCCATCGAGACCCGCCCGGAGCCGCGGCCCCTCACCCGCACGACCGGGGTCCGGCCGATCCTGCCCCAGGTCCTGGCGCGCGGCGGAGTCAGCGATTGCCCGGCCTCGTCCTCAAAGACGATCCAGGCCCCGCGCTCCGCCGCATTACTCCTACCCGCGGCCAGGTCTCCTTCTTCCAGACCTCGACCGCCTCGTCATCGCGCTCGATGGCTCGGCGGGCAGGCTGCTGCCGTGACCAACCGTGACGCTTGAGCAGCTGCCAGGCGCCCTCGACCGTGTAGGAGACGTGGAAGAGCCGGCCGATCAGCGTCCTGATTCGTGCCAGCGTCCATCGCTGGTCCGCCCAGCCCTGAGCGAGCGGACCGCGCTCCAACTTCCGCTCCAGCCGGGTGACCTGGGGCTTGCTGAGTTTCGACCTTCCCGGCGAGCCCTTCGACAGCAGCCCCGCCTCGCCGTGCTCGCGCCAGGCCCGGCGCCATCGCTCCGCTGACCGGACACTCACCCGCAGCGCGGCAGCGACCTCCGCGTTCTTCTGCCCGGTCTCGAAGCGTTCCACGGCCTGAAGCCGCAATCGCTCCCGCTTGCCCCTCTCGGCGTCGGTCAGCCCTCCGCCCCGCGCGTATCTCACACCCCAGGACTACTGGGTGTCAGCAGGGGACGTCGGGCTAATGGCGCAGGCGTCACCCGCCCCACGTCAGTTCTCCTGACCCAGCTCCCACAGGTGCAGGGAAGTCCTGTCCTTCGAGATCGTGTACCACCTGCCGCCCCCAGCTGTGCGCGCAGGCCCCGAGACTGGGAGGGGATAGGAGAGTTCGCCGAGCAGGTCCATTCCGTTTACGTCGACCAGCCAGTGACGGACCGGTCCATACCGGGCATCGCATTCGGAGGTGCCGGCAACGGCGCTGCCCTCGTCCACGAAGGCGGCTTCGAAGTCCCAGTAGACCCTGTCGGTGCCGGCGTTCCGCGGGTGCGCGGGCACGGCGTCCGCGGCGTCCAGTTTCCGTATGACCTTCGAGCCGTGCTCCAGTTGGTGGAGCGAGAGCGACCACTGCCCGACGGGAACAGTCAGGAGCCGTCGACCAGACGGGCTCACCGCGAGGAGGATCCGCTCGATGCCAATCTGCTCGGCGGTCAACTGCTGCCCGTCCCACCGTCCCCACAGCACGGGCGACCCTTCTTCGCCTTCACCCAGGCTCAGCCCCATCTGTGAAGGGTCCGAGTGCGACGTGTGCAGGGAGCTGGAGGCCACGGTCCCGGTGGTCATACGTCCCACGCCCCTTCCGGCTACGGCGTCCAGAACCACCCACAGTTCCTGGTCGTCCTCCGCGTTCCCGTCACTGGCCAGCGGCCCGCGGACGTGTGCCCAGACGAGCTTGCCGTCTGCACTGACGGCGGCCGAGCCGCTGTCAGCATAGAAGTGGCCCCTGTCGTCCGCGTACTCGTCGAACGACGCATGCAGCACCGGACAGCCGCCCCAGCAGCCGTGCCGCATTTCCCACCGCGTCGCACCGGTCGCCTCCACCGACCGTGCTGCGTGGACGCCGGCGAACACCGCCGCATCCCGTTCCGGTGACACGGTCACTGTCCCAAAACGACGAGGCCAGGGCGCCGGGAAGCGGATCTCAGAGCCTCGACCAGCGTCAGGCTCATCAACATCGAGCGCCACCACCTCAGCGTCGCCACGCTGCACCAGGAGCGTGCGGTTCGGCCAGCACACCAACTGCGGGGCATCTGCCGACGCGGGGTCCAGCGGAGCTGTGATGGTGGTGACGAGACGAGCGGCGATGGTCACGGTTTCTTCCAGCCACAGACGACACGGACGACACGAGGGCCTGACAGCCCAACCCTATGGGCAACGCCCACCCCGCCGAGCGGACCTCGAGCCGCGTCTCTGAGGTCGCCTCTGGCTGGCCGACATCACGCATTCAATTTCAGTAGCGCGTCAACCGCGCCCACTCGGACGGCACCTTCCCGTCCCGAAGGATGAGGAAGGGTCGTCGCGCCGTTCACCGCGCGGGAAATGAGCTCCGCTCAGAATCCGGGAGCGGGGAGGAACCCCGGCCACCACGAGGGTGCGCCGCTGGGGCATTCATAGGTGGAACCGCTCCAGAAGAGGGAGACGGCACCCCGGCACAGGGTGAGGAGTACCACCACGAGGGCGAGGGCGTGAAGGAGAGGTCGTTTCCCCAGGAGAACGCCCACCAGCACCCAACTCAGGACCAGAGGACCCCAAAGGAACGGAATAAAGAGGAAGATGAGGAAGGTGCTGTTCGCCGCATTGTTGACGCCGCCGCCACAGGCACTCAGCGCTCTACCGAGAAGCATGGCGGTGAGCAGCGCGAGAGCAAGCCCCACCACCGCGCCGAGACATCCGTGAAACCGTCGTTCACCCATACATCCCCCGCAGAACTGTCGAGTACCTCAGTCACCGGATCCGCCACTTTATCCGCCCGGCGAACATGCCCTCGCCCGCCGATACTTGCCCGACTCGCGCCAGACGGGTCGGGCAGGAACTCCACTGCCTCTTCTTCACCTGGTTCGTCCCTTTTTCGTACATCTTCCCGGCCAGGTCGACAATGGAGGCGTGGAACTGCTACCGAGTCAGGTCGGGACTGTGCTGATCGAACAGGTCGATTCCTGCCCGCATCGTCATGTGGTCCCCCGGGTCGTCCTCTCCGACGAGGACCGGATCGGAGATGGACGCCGCTTCGATGAGTGTGTCGGAGTCGAATCCTGCGGCCTGGCCGACATATCCGTAGTGGACGTTCGACCAAATGTCGTAGAAGACCTTGTAGCCAGCGCACCTTGTAGCCAGTGCCAGGAACGTCAGTGAAAACACCGTTCTCGCGGAGGTCGAACTCCTCCATCAGTTTCAGCTTGTGGTCCCAATCACATATTCCGGGGCGGACCTTGGCACCCCACAGGCCCATGGCCGTCAGCGTGTCCTTCCCCATGTCCCGTGCGCTCAGGTAGTCGTACCAGGCATGAGGTCGCAGCAGGCGGCACTCCGCGCACGCACGGTCCGATCACCCATCCCCTCATCCGGACTCCGTCCAGGAATGAATATCCCGGTCGCCGACACCACCGCAGTCGTGCTCTAACCAGACACAGGAATGGGTGTACTTGGTAATCCGCACCCGCTGACGCTGACTGCGCACATGCCCGCTGCCCGTATCCGACTGCGCGCTGGTCATCGATCCCGGCGCCTGGAGCGAACCTGAGGCACTCGTCGGCGCGGACGCGGTCCCGGTCATCGACGGCCACGGTATCGATGGGCGGCCACGGCGACGGTACCGTCGGCGTGGATGACTGGGTTCACCGTGCCGCCGAAGGCTGGTGTGCCTCCGGTGGAGTTGCTCATGGTGAGGACGGAACTGAGGAAGTTCACCGACAGAGCGAGCAGGGTGACGATGGCGGCGGAACCCGGAATGCCAGCCGATGACACGGAGGGTACGAAGGTCAACGCCGCAAAGGCAAGGCCCCCGCCGTGCGTGCCACACCTGAGGCTAATCGCTTCATACGGATCGGACTCCATTCCCGTAATGCGGGAATTCGCAGCAGAAGTGGCGACTTCGCACCGTGTGGATGCTGACAGAGGGGTCTGGATCCGTCAGAATTCGTGCCCCCGTTGATACGCGAGCAACACGTTCCGGCAAGGTTGAATTTCGTCCAACTGCAGAGGAAGCCGCTGCGGGTGCCTCCAACCGTCGACCGCGCGTACTCGGACGTCACGGACATCAAAGTCAACGAGACTGCTCTCGGGCGGCCGGGGTGGCCTTTCGCAATACTCTCCTGAATCTATATAGAATTGTCGGGGTATGTCTTTTGCACAGCTGGCCCACTCGGCCAGCTCCGGAACCAGACTGAAGCCTGCCGGGCGCACGATGACTGAGCGCGTGGCTGGTGTCCAGGAAGGTCGGTGGCGGTCGTGGTATCTGCTGCGTCGGGCTCCGCACGGGACTGGAAGGAGATGGCCGCTCACTTCCGGTGTCTGGTGACGGACGCCGATGCCTCAAGCGCCATGCTGTTCCTCCTACCGCCCGAGGAACCGGTCCTGCAGCTGTCCATGCTGTACGGCACGTCCTGGACCGTTCTCTCCTCCTGGGCGCGGATCCACGTGGAAGAAGCGATCCCGGCTGCCGAGGCAACGCGCGAGAAGCGCATGGTCTGGGTTGGTGACCCCGAAGAACTGGCGCTGCACTATCCCCGGCTCGCTCTCATGGTCCCCGACCACGCCGTGGCCGCAGCCCCGATCGGTGAGCCCGTGCGGGGTGCGGTCTGTCTGCTGTGGCCCCCCTCGCATCCCAGGCACCTGGGCCCGGAGGAAACCGCAGCGATCGAAACGTTCTGCCACCGGGCGGGCCGGCTGTTGGAGCACTCGACACAACGCGGACGTCCGTTGCGGCCCGGGAAGCGTCCCATCACCCTGACGGCGGAACGCTCCTGCACCCCGGACCAGGCCGAAGCGCTGGCGGCCCATGACTACGCCTCGCGCCTGCCGGGGGCGATGTCCCTGGACCTGGAGGGCCGGGCGACCTTTGTCAGCAAGGCGGCAAGCGACCTGCTCGGAGTGGACGCCGCCGACCTGCTGGGTGCGCGACCGTGGGAGCGCCTGCGGTGGCTCGGTGGATCCAGCTTCGAGGACCGGTTCCGCGCCTCGGTCATCAGCCACGGGCCCGCACATTTCACTGTCACACGCCCACCTGACGCATGTCTGTCCTTCACGCTCTACGCCGACGCCTCCGGTGTCAGCGTCCACATGTCAGCCCTACCCCAGACATCACCGACCGGTCAGAGCTGGCATGTCCCGCCCCTCGTGGAACCGCCGGAGATCAAGCCGTTCCACCAGCTGATGCACCTGGCGGCAAGCCTCACAGAGACGGTGCGGGTGAGCGATGTCGCCGAGGCCATCGCCAACCAGTTCCTGCCCGCATTCGACGCCACGGGCCTGATCTTGATGACCGCCGCCGAAGGACGCCTGCAGGTCGTCGGTCACCGCGGCTACGACAGGGAATTCCTGTCCCTCTTCGACGGACACTCACTGGACGCCGATAATCCTCCCGCGAAGGCCCTTACCGGTCACAGTCCCCTGTTCTTCACCAGTTTTGCCGAATTTCAGCACAAATATCCGACGGCAGTCCAATACGGCACCAGGAACGCATGGGCGTTCCTGCCACTGATCATCCGCGGCCGGCCAGTGGGAATCCTCGTACTGTCCTTCGACCAGCCCCGACAGTTCCCCCCGACGGAGCGCAATCTCCTGATTTCAGTGGCCGGACTCGTCGCCCAAGCCCTGGACAGAGCCTGTCTGCACGAAGCCAGAGACGATCTCGCCCGCACCTTGCAAGCCGGTCTGCTGCCGCAACGACTACCCGCCGTTCCCGGCTTGCGGGCCGCCGCCCGCTACCTGCCCGCGGCGCACGGAACAGACGTCGGAGGCGATTTCTACGACCTCATCCGCTGCGGCGCCACAAGCGCCACAGCTGTCATCGGCGACGTCCAGGGCCACAACGTCCGCGCCGCAGCCCTGATGGGCCAGCTGCGCACCGCCGTCCACACCCACGCCGCCGTGGGGATGCGTCCGGACGATCTCCTGACCCGCACCAACCAGGTGCTGTGCGATTTGGATCCCGGTCTCTTCGCCAGCTGCCTCTGCATCCAACTCGACCTGGTCCGACGCCGGGCCCTCCTGGCCACGGCCGGCCACCTCCCGCCCCTCCTACGCCATCCCAACGGCCATACGGAAGCCCTCAGCCTGCCCCCGGGACTACTGCTCGGTATCCTCGCGGACGCCGACTACGCCGCAGTGGACATCCCGTTGTCCTCAGGTCTCACTCTGGCGCTCTACACCGACGGGCTCGTCGAGACACCAGGCATCGACATCGACGATGCCATCAGCACCCTCGCCTGCCGACTGGCCCAAGCCCCGGACGATGACATCGAAGGCCTCACCGACTCCCTCCTCACTGGTGCCCGGCTCACCCCGCACACTGACGACATCGCCATCCTGCTGCTCCGCGTCACGAACCGATCCACAACTGCGCCGGTCCCGCCGATGAGCCCTGCCACAGAGATCCCGGACGATGATCCACTGGGCGATGGCTGACAAAATGTCCCGCGAACCGACGGGAGAATCCGCGCCGACCTAGCGAACCGAAACGGCAGGTCTTCGAGGCCAACTACCTGGTCTACGGCGCCCGCGAGATCCGGCATCAGCTGCACTGTCAGGGGCACCGGGTCGCCCGCTGCAGGGTCGAGCGACTGATGCGCGAACTCGGCACAACCGGCGCCCTACGCGGCAGATACGGCTGGTGGGCCCTGCTGGCTCCAAGGGCGCGGCGCAGTGCCCACCAAGCGGAAGTGCCGATGCGCATGGAAATGGGAAGCGCTCATCCGACACTCAATGACGGCGACTGCCGCCTACGCCGTATCCCGATCTCGGTGAGCTGCGCCCGTCGGGGATGTGCGGAACGTGCGATTTCGGGCGACGGCCGTACGTCTGCGACGACTACGAGGCGGCGCGTGCCCTTGTCACGCTCTCACCCATGCCCGGCTACAACTGACCGGCTCAGGACGCGCTTCGCGGCGGCGGGCGACGCTTCCGCTCGTGATCCGGAGCCGGCCCACGACATCACGGACGGATGCCGCGGCCGACGCAGGCTTGGTGGGGTCACCAGTCGGTCGGGATGAAACCGTCGCAGTAGTGTCCCGAGCCCCCGTAGTAGTTGTCCCCGGTGAGCGAGGTGTCGTGGATCAGGTGTTGCCCCGTGTGCGGGCCGACGATCCCGTCACCGGGCAAGCCCATCCACCACACCTGCGCCTTCTTGACCCAGGAAGCGGTCTCGTTGCCGAAGACGCCGTCCTCGTCCATGGGCCGGGTGATGTTGCCGGAGACGTGCTCGTGGATCACCCAGTCATTGATGAGGTGCTGGACGCACCACACGGCATGCGGGTTGTTGTCGTAGCCCTCGGCGATGTTCGGAAGCTGCGAGGCCGACGCGGCGGGGGCCGCGAACAGTGCCCCACCGGCCACAGCCGCGGCCGCCAGGCCAACCGCGAGGGAACGGGGCAGTCGAGACGTGCGCATAGGTGCCTCCAGAGGCGAGGAAGTGCCCAAGGCGACCCGGGGCCCGATGCCGTCGGATCGCCTCTCGAACGATGCCCGCCCTCCGAGGCGGCCGGCCACGCCCGGCAAGCATCTGAGGCAATGACGGGACGCCATGCCTATTGAACTGCGGCAACGCGTCCGCGATGAAGCATTTCCGGGACGGCCACTGGGCTTCGTGAGCTTTCAAAGCGCGATGTCGAGATGAGCGT
The DNA here is from genome assembly GCF_042887295.1 of Streptomyces sp. NPDC057950. Lineage (NCBI taxonomy): Bacteria > Bacillati > Actinomycetota > Actinomycetes > Kitasatosporales > Streptomycetaceae > Streptomyces > Streptomyces sp. NPDC057950. Next base: position 239,222 of record NZ_JBHVPP010000001.1, on the reverse strand, counting down.
CGCAGACCGGTTGGGAACCGGATCTGCGTTCAGTGAAGCGCGGAGCACCCGACCCACGGTCGCGCGAAGGCCGTGACTCAGGGAGACGTACCCGCCTGCGAGTTGGTCCGGCTGCGGCCGGACGACGTCTCCCCCACTCCTCTCGACCCGCGTCGCAACTTCGGCACCGACGAGGACAGGACGCGCTTCGGCGAGGAACTGCGCCAGGCTCAACTCGCCGCGCGCGTCGCTGTGTCCCGCACCGCCTTCCTCGTTCTGTGGCCGGACCACGCCGAGCGGATCGGCGAGGCCGTCCACATCCTGTTCAACGGCGAACGCCGCTTCCGCGGCGCCGTCCATGTCGGCAGGGACTCCCTCGACCTCGTTGTCCGCGACGACCCCGGCCTGGATGCGGCCGGCCTGCTCGACCACCTCAAGGACGTGAAGGATCTCGCCGCGCGCAAGCGTGCCGAGGAAATCGCGGCCCATCAGGCCGTCCCATCGAGGGCCTCCGCTCCCAGCCCGGCAGCTCTCAGCGCGCAAGTCTGCCATCGTGGTGCAGCAGCGCCTGCAGGAGGGACAGGAATGGTCAGTCTTGTCGGGTTACCTCCAAGGACAGGTCGTTGTCCACCGTGTAATAGGGCCTGACATCAGTGGCGCCGAGGGTGATCGACGGGTAGACGAAGATCTCCTTGCGGTCCGCCACGTCATCGAGCAGGCGGCCGATCCGGGTCAGCGGTGCGTTCTCCTCCGCTTGGACGAAGACATCCCAGACGCCGCTGTCTCGCGCGATATCCACCAGCTCACTGCTGCCGATGGTGAAGGAGAAACTCCTCCGGTCGTCCTGCACCTCGGGCTCGAGAGTCCGTGCTGTGCTGGTGCCGCGCAAACGCAGGCGTACGGTGGCCCCCTGGCGGATTGACCTACCGTGCAGTCGGGCGGTGACTGTCATGGATTGGTTGGCGGCCTGGATACGTTCGACCTCTGCGTGCATGGTCCGGAGCCACGATCGCACCGCGAGGTACCCGTCTTTGGTCACATACGGGACCCGGACGGCGATGGGCGAGGATCGGTCACGGCTGCTTCCGTCAACGAGGGCTCGGAGGTCACGTGCCCCGGGGCGCATCCTGTCTCGTCGACCGTCAGGCTCCCGAAGTACGTAGGCGTCCCATCGCCCTTCGGAGAGTGTCAGCCCGGCCGGCAGAACGGCTAGCAGGCGACCGTCGTCACCGGCCTTCACGTCCAGCAGGTGTGTGACTTCTTCCGGCTGCCCCTTCTTGGGGCGCAACCGCAGGAGCAGTCGTGGGCGGGGGGCCGAGACTGGTCGGAGACCGAAGGTGATCCGGCCGCCGGCGTCCACCGTGCAGCTGGCACGAGGCTCAGTGTCGTCTGCCGTGCTCATCGCACCCTCCGTATGGTGCGCAGAACCTTGCTGCCTGCGGTGTAGAGGGTGTCGCGAGCGGCAAAGCTGCGACGGAGTAGATTCTGGTTCGTCCTGGCGCGACCCGGATCCGTGCGGTGTCCGGAACGTCTGGCCTCGATCGCCTCGGCGAAGAGCCGCTCGGCCTGCTCTGTCACGGGACCGGGAGCGAACCGGCGGGCGTTGTACAGAGCTGAGCGGCCCATGCGGCGACGCCGTTCGTCGTCACCTACGAGTTCCATGAGGGCCGTTCCCAGTGCGTCGCGGTCTCCGACCGGGACGAGCTGACCGTCGACCCCGTCCTGGATGATCTCTCCAGGGCCATACGCGCAGTCTGTACTCACAACCGGCAGCCCACACCGCATCGCCTCGACGATGGTCATGCCGAACGGCTCGAAGTTCGAGGCGGCCGCCCCGATCGATCCCTTCACCCACTCCGCCTCCATATGGGCTGCCGCTCCCATGAGGAAGACATTGTTGCTGAGGCCGAGGTCCATGATGATCTGCCGCAGACGCTCCTGCTCCGCTCCCTTGCCGTAGATGCGCAGCTGCCAGTCGGGGTAGGCCGCGGCGACCCGGGCGAACGCTTCGATGAGCAAGTCGTAGCGCTTCACCGAAACCAGGCGGCCGGCGGCGACCACCACTTTCGCGCTGCCGTCCGCGGGCGGTAGGCCGGGATCTGGAACGGAGTTGGGTAGAGCTTCCACCCGGACTCCTGGCAGGCGCATCTTGCGTCGGTAGGACGCGGCGTCCGCATCCGTGACTGTTGTCACTGTGTCGAGATCGCGGTAGGCGCGACGCAGAGTTCTACGTAGTCCCGGCGGATGGTTGTCGAGGGTGAGGTGTTCTTGTCCGATGCGGGCGACACCGTCCGGGGCCTGGAGCGCCAGGTGCACATTCAGTCCGGGGCGGGTGCCGATGACTACGTCGGCGTCGGTCGACTCCAGATACGTGCCGATTCGCTGGTCGGTCAGCTCGCTGTATTGGTGATAGCGATATTCGTAGGAGGGGAAGACCCGGGCGGGTCTGAGGTGCAGAGGGTGTTCCTTTTCAGTTCTCAGGTCCACCAGTGGGCGCAGTGAAACTCGGCCGTCTAATGCAGAATTTGGCTGCTCTCTGTGCTGTAGCACAGAGACGATCTCCACAGAGTGCCGCTCTCCCAGCGCCTGAGCAAGGTTGAAGGTGGTGGTGATCGTACCTCCTATCCCATAGGCGTTATGAATCAGGAAGGATATCTTCATGATCTGCTAGACGCGCCAACAAGCCCAAGGTTGCCACGAGTTATCATTTTGTGACTATCGGGCCGTGTCATCCGGGCCTCGCGGACGGGGTAGCGAGGAACCTTAGCCGCAATTGAACAGATGAACTACGACGCCCATCCATTCTGACACTTTCATTCCGAACGCCGACTTGCGGATGAAATCTCACATTCCCCGTGACCGAGCGAGCGAACCTCAAACCCCCGTCAACCCACCCTGCTCAGCGGCTTTCCGGGTGGTTTGACGGCCTGTTCGGGCTGGCAACGTCCGAGACGGCAGTCGACGTAGGCGAAATTCCGTTTATACCGTACTACTGACCTTCAAAGCCTGGTGTCGGCGGGGGCTGACGGCGGGTGGTCCCTGCGGTATCCCGAGTGCATGAGGTATGCGCAAAGGGGGGCGGGCTGACCGACGAACGGCGGGCCTTCCGGGAGAAGTTGAGGATGGAGGCGGCCGGGCGGTTCGCCCTGGGTGAGGAGAACGCGGTCATCGCTCACGACCTGCGTGTCAGCGTCCGGTCGCTACAGCGTTGGCGCAGGGCCTGGTCGCGGGACGGATCGAGAGCCCTGGCCTCGAAGGGCCCGGCATCGGTGGCGCTGCTCAGCGACGAACTGTTCGCTGTGGTGGAGCGGGCGCCGGCCAAGGGGCCGGTGGCACGCGGCCGGCCGGACCAGACCTGGACCCTGTCACGGATCACAACGCTGATCGGGCGTCGGTTCCACACGAGCTACACCGTGCGGGGCGTGGCAGCCCTGCTCAAGCGGCACGGCTGGACCTGCCGGGTTCCTGCCCGGCGTGCGATCGAGCGGGACGAGACAGCGGTGGCCGGCCGGGTGAGGGAGACCTGGCCGAGCGTGGAAGGACGGGACGGCGCACGACGCCTGGCTCGTCTTCGAGGACGAGGCCGGATTCTCGATGACGCCGCCGCCCACCCGCACCTGGTCCCGCCGCGGCCACACCCCTGCGTCCCGCGTGCGGGGCCGCTCACGCCGCCGCCTGTCTGTGGCCGCCCTGGCCTGCCCACAAGACCGGCGAACGATCACGCCTGATCCACCGGCCCTGCCCGGACCCCCGGCCCGACGGGCGCAAGAGCTTCTCCCGGAAGGACTACCGCGACCTGATCCAGACCGCGCACCAACAACTCGGCGGCGCGATCGTGCTGGTCCGGGACAACCTGAACACCCACCTCACCGCCGGAATGCGCCGCCACATCGCTGAACGGGACTGGCTCACCGTCTACCGCCTCCCGCCCCGCGCACCCGACCTCAACCCGGTCGAAGGCATCTGGTCCGTCCTGCGACGCACCACCACAGCCAACCGCGCCTTCGCCGACCCCGAAGACCTGATCACCTCAGTCCGGCGCGGGCTACGCCAGCTCCAGCACCGCCCCGACGTCCTCGACGGCTGCCTCACCGGCACCGGCCTCCGACGCCAGCCGGCGCCGGGCAGTCACCAGTAGGGTGCCGGCGGGACCTTGCAACAAGTCAGGAGTGTGGCGGATGGCTCGGTTTGCAGTGTTCTCCGCGGGATCGTGGGGAACGGCCATGGCGAAGGTCTTCGCCGACGCCGGGAACAACGTCATGGCCCACGCCCGACGGGACGAAGTCGTCGACGCCATCAACACCCGGCATCAGAACCCCCGCTACTTCCCCGGTGTCCTCCTGCCCTCCCGTGTGCAGGCGACAAAAGACACGACGTTCGCCCTCTCCGGCGCGCAGTACCTGGTGCTGTCGGTGCCGGCGCAGACACTGCGGGACAACCTCACCCATTGGGCTCGATACATCCGGCCGGACACGCTCGTCGTCAGCCTGATGAAGGGCATCGAGACGGACACCGGGCTGCGTATGTCGGAGGTGATCCATGAGGTGACGGGCATCCCGTTCGAGCGGATCGCCGTCCTGTCCGGGCCCAATCTCGCACGGGAGGTCGCCGGCGGGCAGCCGGCCGCATCCGTCATCGCCTGCCCCGACGAGACCGCGGCCGCCGCGCTGCAAAGCGCCTGCCGCACCTCCTACTTCCGTCCGTACACGACGGCGGATGTGACGGGCTGCGAGCTCGGCGGCGCCACCAAGAACGTCATCGCCCTCGCCGTCGGACTCGCGACCGGCCTCGGCCTGGGCGACAACGCCCGCGCCCTGCTCATCACCCGCGGCCTCGCAGAGACCGCCCGGCTCGGTGCCGCGCTGGGCGCCGACCCACTGACCTTCTCCGGCCTCGCCGGCGCCGGCGACCTCATCGCCACCTGCTCCTCGCCCCTGTCCCGCAACCGCACCTTCGGCGAGCACCTCGGACAGGGAATGACCGTCGACCAGGCCGCGCGGGCGACGAACCAGACCGCAGAAGGCGTGAAGTCCTGCCGGGCGATCCGGCGCCTGGCCCGGGAACACGGGGTCGAGATGCCGATCACCGAAGTCGTCACCGCGGTGATCGACGGCACGACAACAGTGAAGGACGCAGCCGCAGCCCTGATGTCACGAAGCCCCAAGCCCGAGCTCTACGGCGCCTGAACGGACATTGACGTCTCCCCCGAAACCGGCGCCGTCCGTCGCCCCGGAACCCATTCCCGCCACCCCTGTCACCTGGGTGACCACGACCACCGACCGCACCCCCGCGCGGGGCCGTCGCCAGCCGCCTGGTGGATGCGCACGAGCAGGTTCAGCGCGGAGGAGTCCGCGAAGCCTGCCGCACCGCCGAGGACGTCACCAACTCGGCGCACATAGGGGCGGCGAGTCGGAACACGCCCCTACTCCCCATGTCTCCCGCTCGGATGCCACCTCTGACCGGCAGTTCTGGGGGCATTTCCGGGCCGAGATCTCGCTGCGACGCCATTCCAATTGGTGTGATCTTGCGGCAGTCCGGGGTGATGATGGTGCGCTGCCTCGCGGCCGACGGCCCGGCAAGCACCGCCCGCCCGCCCGCAAGGGCATCGCGTCATCCCGACGTCTGCGCCGGCATCGGCGGGTCGTGGAGCGGAGTGAGTTCTGGCTGTCCGGGGGCCGACGCCCCCCACCGCCGCCGCGGGCGAAAGCCAGAACACTTCCTCGCTTTCACCGCCGTCGCCGCGACCCTCATATGCCATCGCAGACTGACCACCTGAAATGGCGTCTGAGATTCCGCGCTGGAGCTCGACCAGCGGGTTACAGGAGTCGGCGTCCTCCAGGGAGTCCACGGTCGCCGCGGCCGGCTCCTGTCACGAGGAACCGTGCCACACGACACCGCTCGAGCGTGCGAGTGCACAGGTAGGTAGCGGCCCGCTCAGCGCGCGTTGGCGGCGTCTCGCAACACGAAACGGAGGTCGGGATGGGCCGGATCCGGAAAGGGCCGACCTTCCGGAAGCACCGGGGCGAGCGTCGCGAACACGCGTTCCACGACGTGGTCGGTATACCCAGCCAGCGTCTCGGACGCTTGCAGCAGCACCCCTCCTTGCCGCGAAGGGACCACACGGTGGAAGGTGCCGGAAGCCGCCAGCGCCTCCGGGCCGCCCAGTCGGAGCGCCAGTTCTCGCGGGCATACCGTGACCCACGCGTAGCCACGCAGGAAATCCCGGCCCTCGGGAAGCGAGTCATCGAGATTTCGCGTCAAAGCGGCCTCGATGTTCGACCGGTCGGAGAAGGAGTCCTTTTCGATACGGGCGAACACCGGGTTCAGGTCGTCGAGCGCCAACGCGAGGAAATCCACCAGATCCGCGCAGTACTTCGGATCGGCCAGCCTCAGAGATCCTGCCAGGAGGCCCACGACGAGCTTCGGCCAACTGCCCTCCACCGGAAAATAGGAGCACTGCACTCGCCCAAGAGTGTCATCGCCGTAGAACTCCGTTATGACCCAGTCTGGACTCTTCTCCAGCTCCGCCTTCAGTCGCGCGCGGTTCCTTCCCAGATGAGACAGATTGCTGCGGCGGCTCTCCCCAGCCTGCCGTACGGACGTCCCGGTTCGCACCCCGAATTCGGCGCGCTCCTCCTGATGGACCAGTTCGGCGAAAGGCCCGGAAAACGCCCTCTCGAACCAGTCGACCAGGACGGCTCCCCGATCTGCCGCACCAAGCGGATCGAGGGTTGCCTCCACGTATACATCCATACGTCGTCCATTCCTCTCGCACGGGTTCAGCACCCGGAAGCCACCACCCTCAGTACCTGGGTGGCGAGCCCTCGGCCGGTGCATCTCAGCACATGCCGCCCACGAGGCAGGCAGGCCCCTTGGACAGGACGTTCCCCACGGCCATCGCAATGGAGAAGACCGCGTTCGATGAGTTCGTTCAGGGCGTCTGCCGCGGTCTTCGCGTCCGGAACACCGTCCGGTGACGGATCCCTTCGCGGCGGGGACCGGAAACGGGGCATCACTCACCGCGCCGGTTCCCGACCACTCACCCGGAGAAGGCGTTCCTCGGTCGCGGGATCGACCGACAGGAAACCCCGCGCCGTTTGGATGCCGACGGCGTCGGTCCGACCGGGGCCGTACCGGGCTGTCGACGCCGGTCCGGTACGGAGCATGGGCATCGGCACCGGGCCTCCTCGGCACGATCGACGCCGAGCAGGGGCGCCGGCTGCCGGAGGTGTCCGTGGGCGACACCCCCAAGACCCGGATCGCTCCGTGGCGACTCGCCGGCCTTCTGCGGGTGATCTGTCAGGCGTGCGCGTCGACCGGGGTGTTGTCGGCTCCGGCCCTCGAAGGGTCCGGGGTCGGGGCCGTCGTCAATTCGCCGGGAGGACACCGCGGGAGCCGACCTCGGGATGCGGCCCGAGGGGACCCGCACCCGCCGAACGCCCGGTCCGTGGCGAAGCGGCAGCGGTCCGTCCGGGGTCGTGCGACCCCGGACGGACCGTTCTTCATGCGCGCGCGATCCGCGGCCTAGCGTCAGCGCAGGCCGAACGCCCGGATCACCGTCTGGTGCACCGCGTTGCCCGCCGAGTCCTCGGCGCTCGCCCTGAGCGACACGTAGGACGCCTTCTTCGGCGCGTCCAGTCGGTACCCCCCGTCGTGATCACGCGTGGCCCGGTGCCACGTCGTGCCACCGTCGTAGGACATCTCCAGGGTGACCGCGCCGATCCTGCCGGCGCCGACGGCACCCGGCAGCTGAGAGGCGGTGACGGACAGGGTGTCGTGCCGTCCTGCCCGCCCGGCCGAGTCGGTGCCGACCTCGTAGTCGATCTGCACCAGCGGCAGCACCGCGTCGGAGCCGTCCGCCGTGGCCTTCGAGGTGAAGTCCCACTCGGTGCGCGTGCTGGAGGAGTACGGGGTGAACGCCACGTCGCGCTTGCTGGTGACGACAAGTCGGTACGGCAGCTTGCCGGCACCGGGTGCGTCGCCCGAGACGTTCGTGAAGGTTCCCGTGCCCAGCTCGGTGGTGCCCTGGTACAGGGTCTGCCGCTGCTCCGCTACGCCGTCCATCTGGCTCATGCCGACGTGGTCGTGGCTGCCCCAGGCCGGGGCGTCGATGTACAGGTGGTCTCCCTTGCGCGTGGGCATGCTGTAGACGTCGTTCAGGTACGGCCGTTCGATCGGCTTGAACCACTCCTCGGACTGTGTGCTGCCCGCCCGGTAGGAGGTCTTGGCCCCGGCCTCGAAGACCAGGCCGTCCGCGTACGCGCTCTGGCTCCAGCTGTTGAAGCCCCCGGTGGAGACCCAGTCGGTGCGCTTCCCCCGCACCGGCTCCGGCATCATTCCGCCGATGGCCCAGTTGTTGTACGTGGGCCAGTCGAACCGGAACTCGCCGCCGGTGCTCCCCGGGGCCGGGCTGTCGAAGGTCTCGTCGACCCGGGCGAGGTTCTTGGAACTGCCCTGCACCACCATGTGGCTGGGGATCTCGTTGTGCCAGGTCTGGTCGAGGTCGTAGACGTACGGGCTCACGGGCGCGGAGCCGACCGTGACCGAAGCGCCACGGGCCTGGGCCTGCCGGACGAGCTTCTCACCCTCGTCGGTGCTGAGCAGGCCCACGTCGAGCCGGACGGGCGTCGAACTGAACGGCGCGTTGTAGTGGCGGAAGCCGCGGCCGTCCACGTTGTTCACGACCAGCATGAGCTTGGCGCCGGCCGCGATCGCGGCGGCCGCCTGGTCCATGTCGGACACGTCGTCGTTACGGCGCACCACCACGGCCTTGCCGTGCACGTCGAGGTGGGCGTAGTCAGCGCTCGCGCCCTGACCGGCGAAGACCAGGGGAAGCTTGACGCTGCCCTTGGGCAGGGGGGTGACGCCGTCCTGGCGCAGCACGTCGGTGAAGTCGGTCGTCCGGGTGGAGACGGACAGCGCGGGCTGCTCCTTGCGCCACCGAGCTGCCAGGTAGAAGTCGCCGTGGGTGACCTTGTGGGTCGTCGGCTGGGCCCACAGGCTGTCGTAGTTGGTCTGGGTCTCCATGTAATCCCGCCAGTTCTGGCCGCCCATCAGGCGGGTGTAGTCCAGTCGCTGGTAGGTCGTCTCGGTCCGCTGTGGGGCCGTCATGTCGATCCGGTCGATCTTGGACGCGTCGAGCGTGACAGTGGTGTCGTGGTCCAGTCGGACGTCCGGGTCGCCCAGCAGCGCCATGCCCCACGAGTGGGGACCGTGGACGCCCTGCACGGTCTTGAAGGACAGCACCGAGTACACGTCGTTGGGCAGGTACATCTGCGCCGTACCGGAGTCGTCGATCACGACGAACTGCGGGACGTCGTCACCGGACCTGAGCAGTTCGACCACGCCGGACATGGGCCGCCCCTGGGCGTCCTTGAACGCCATGGTCAGTTTGTGCTGCACATCGCCGAGGGAGACGGCGGTGTGCGCCGCGACCGTGCCGGTCGCGGTCTTCGCGACGACCTGCCCGGTGTACCGGCCGTCGGCGGTGACGCCCGAGCCGTCGATCGTCACGGTGACACCGGCGGTACCGTGCGCGGGCACGACCACTCGCGAGGCGGAGAGCCGGAACACCCCGGCGGGGGCGTGTGCCGCCTCGACGCTCAGCGCGAGGGTGACGGGTGCGTCCGTGGTGTTGGTGTACGTCACCGGGCGCCGCACGCCGTCGGTGGGATTCTGCGGGACCTGCGCGGCGTACGCGGTCGCCGTGGCGAAGACTCCGGCGTGCGAGGCCGCGGCAACGTCGAGGCGGCCGCTGCCCGCCTGGAAGGCGTCGTACCGCGGGGTCTGCCGGGAACTGCTGGCCAGCAGATCCTTCAACTGGCTTCCGGTGAGGTCCGGGTGAGCGGCGGCCATCAGCGCGGCGGCGCCGGCCACGTGGGGCGTGGCCATGGAGGTGCCGCTCATCGTCTGGTAGGCGCCCTCGCCATTGCCGTCGAACTGCGAGTTGGCCGCGAGGATGCCGACCCCGGGTGCGGTGATCTCCGGCTTCAGGCCGCCGTCCACGCGGGGACCCTGGCTGGAGAACCCGGCCACCGCGTCGTCGGCGTCGACGGCGCCCACGGTCAGCGCCTGGCTCGCCGCGCCTGGTGCGCCGATGGTGCTCGGTGCGCCCGAGTTACCCGCGGCGACGACGAACAGCGCACCGGTCTGGGCGCTGAGCCTGTCGACGGCCTGGCTGAGGGGGTCGGTCCCGTCGGACGCCTGCCCGTCGCCGAGGCTCATGTTGATGACCCTGGCGTGCTGGTCGACGGCGGCCCATTCCATGCCGGCCAGGACCCAGGAGGTCTGACCGGACCCGGTGTCGTCCAGCACCTTGCCTATGTCGAGGCGGGCGCCGGGGGCGACGCCCTTCTCCTTGCCGCCGGAGGCGGCGCCGGTACCGGCGATGATGGACGCGACATGCGTGCCGTGACCGAAGTGGTCGTCCGTGTTCTCGTCCGGTACGAAGCTCTGCCGGCCCGCGACGCGGTCAGCGAGGTCGGGGTGTCCCGCGTCGACGCCGGTGTCGAGGACGGCCACGTCCACGCCCCGTCCGGTGTCGCCGTCCGCCCAGACCTGCGGGGCGCCGATCTGCGTGGTGCTGTCGGCGAGGTCGGCGTGGACGAGACCGTCCAGCCAGATGTGCGCGATCCCGCCGGCGAAGGCCGGTGCGGCGGCCTGCTTGCGGGCTCCGTCGGTCGTCGCCGTTCCGGCCACGGACTTCCAGAAGTCCGCGGCGTGCGAGCGGTCCGCGGTGAGTGCGGCGCCGTTGATGCCGTCGAGGGTACGGACCCGGGTCGCCCCGTCGGGCAGAGCGGCGGCCTTGCCGCGCGAGTCGGCGGAGTGCGTGTAGGAGACGATGAGCGGCAGCCGGTCACGGTGCGCGTCGTCGTACCTGTCGGCGATCATGTTCGTGATGTTGAACAGCTGCCGGTCCAGGGTGCCCTTGGCCACGAAGGGCAGCACGGACTCGGGGAACACGTAGAGGTCGTCGCCCGACGTCAGGATGTGGGTCTGCACCGGGCGTCCGTCGGCACCGCGGACGCTGACGGTGCCTCCGGTCCTGCCGTCGGTGCCGGTGCTCTGTCGGGTGGTGACCACGTCACCGGTGATCAGGGTGACGGAGTGGTCGCCGGCGGGCACCCGGTCGGACGCGGTTGCGGGGGTCGGGGAGTCGGCGGCGCCGGAACGGGCTGCCGAGGCCGTCGCGTCGTAGGGGCCGGCCAGCGCGAGTACCAGGGCACCGGCGGCAACCGGCACACTCCAGCGTCTGCGGTGGTGCGCTTTCACAAGGTCTCTCCCGGCTCTGCGGTGGCGCCGCCTGACCGCTCGTCGGCATCGAGGATGCCCGGAGCCCTTCCACAGGTGGCGTGAACGTTCAGAGTGAAAGCTTGTGAACGAGGAATGTCTAGATCAAACTCATGTCGCACATCGCCAGTTGGCGATTCGCGTCACGACCGTCCCGGCTGCTCGCCGGGCGGTGATCGCTGGGAGGTCGTCCGGTGCTGAGCACCCTGGGGATCAGCGAGTTCGACGAACGGGTCTACCGCATCTATCTGACCAAGTCGGACCGGACGGTTGCCGAGATCGCCGAGAGCCTGGGCACCACACCCAGCCGGGTCAGGCGCACGGTCTCCCGGTTGGCGGAGCTGGGCATGCTGAGAAGGGAAGGGCCCGGCCAGTACCGGCCGGTCAGCCCGCACACCGCGCTGAGGGCACTGCTCGCCAGACGCCGGGCCGAGACCGAGGCGGCGTTCACCGCGGTGTGGGGCACCGTCGACGACCTGGCGGACGAGTACCGCGCACGCCGGCTGCAGGAGGATCCGACCGGACTGGTGGAGGTGATCACCGGTGAGGCGGAGATCACCGTGCGCGTCGCCGAACTGATGCAGTCGGTCCGCACCCACTTCTGGGTGCTGGACCGACCCCCGTATCTCGGTCCCTACAGCACCGAGTTGGAGGAGGAGCTGACGATGGACCTGCTGGGCCGCGGGGTCGACATACGGTCGGTCTACACCCCGGAGGCACTGGCGCAGCCGGAGCGTTTCGAGCTGATCACCCACCTGGCCCGGATCGGCGAGCAGGCCCGCATCCTGCCGGCCCTGCCGTTCAGACTGCGGATCATGGACCGGCGCGTCGCGCTGGTCGCGCTGGTCCCGGGCCGCTACGACAGGATCGCCGTCGTCCACCGGTCGGGCCTGCTCGACGCACTCCTCGAGTTGTTCGACTCCTACTGGCAGCGTGGGCAGTCCCTCGTCGCGACCGCTCCGGAGGCACCGGACGGGCCGAGCGCGCAGGACCTGCTGCTGCTGAAGATGATGCAGGCCGGTTACAAGGACCAGGCGATCGCCCGGCAGTTGGGGACGAGCGCGCGCACCGTGACCCGCCGCATCGCGACGATCGCTGCCGGGCTCGGCCTCGACACGCGCTTCCAGGTGGGAGCCGAGGCCGCCAAGAGGGGCTGGATCTAGGTGTCTTGACCCGCGTCGCCCGCTCACGCGCCGACTCCGGCAACCGGCCCACCGCCCCCTGTTCCTCACTTGCCCACCCGACCTCACGTCCGTCTCTACAGTGGAGACAGCCGTCCCTGGGGTGGGGTTCGGCCAGAGACCTCCTTCCGGGAGTGCCATGGGACTCCGCTTCGACCTCGCGACGTCCAACGTCGTGGCCCATCTGCTCGATCCGGACCGTAGGCCCCCGCGTCTGCAACGCAGTGAGATTTCCTACTTCCTGCACGTCATGCAGCATCGCGAGGACCGGTTCATCTCCTCCTCGGCCGAGCTGGCCGAGGAGGTACGGGATCGGGCTGTCGCATCCGCCCAGCGCCTGCGCGGGCTCCCTGACCGCTCGGACGTACTGGCAGGACCTGACGTCCGGCACGTACTGCGGCCGCTGGAAGAGCTGTTCGGCCGGTACGAAGCCGTCGTCCTCCCCGTCGGTACCTCGGAACACGAAGACCGGTTGAGCCGGTTCGCCCAGGAGGCGGCGCACGCGCCCGGACACGGCTTGCTCGTTCTCATGCCGCAGCTGTACATGCCGAAAGTGAACGTGCTCGTCCTGGACCCCGACGACGGGGTCAACGATGCCGTGAAGCGCAGCGACGAATGGCCGGGCGCGGTCTTCGCCGTCCGCGGCGAGAGCTCGTTCTTCGTTCCCTTCGACGCCGCTTACGCCGCCGTCGCCCGCGCGGCGTCGGCGGACGCCGACCTGAGGTCGGTGCTGCACGCGGCTCGGGAGGGCGCGGAGCTCCAGACAGCGACCGCCCGCAGGAGTCACCGCCGGCTGTTGCATCTCAGTGACCTTCATCTGGGGACCCTGCAGACGGGCCGGCGGCGCGAGTACCTGAGCCGCGCGCTCTCACGTCTCGACCCCCTGGATCGAGTCGTCATCACCGGTGATCTCTTCGACCAGCCCCGCGCTCGTCATCGAGAGCAGTACGAGGAATTCGTGCACCAGCTCCGCGATCTCACTCGGGCCGAGCCGGTCGTGGTGCCGGGAAACCACGACCAACGAATCTTCGGCAACAAGGTCGGGCGAGTGGGGAGCCGGCGCGGTGAACTGGCCGAGGTGCGGTGGGACCGCGGGGCCGTGCACGACCGGGACGCCAAGCTCGTCTTCCTCTGCTTCAACTCCTCGAAGAAGGGTGATGCCGCGCGCGGCGGCATCGGTGACAAGCAGTTGCTGGACGTCGCCACTTCCTACGATGCGGCCCGGCGGGTCGCGGGGTACGACGACTGTCTGCGTATCGCGGTCCTGCACCACCACCCGTACCCGTACCCACTGCCTGACGAGGAACCGAGGCCGGGCCACCACCCCAGCGAGGATCCGGTGTCGGGGCACAAACAGACCTGGATGAAGCGAGTCTGGAGCCGGTTGCCTCGGGAACGCCTGCTCGAGATGGAGGATGCCCGGCAGTTCTTGAACTGGTGTGCGGCCCGTGACGTGAGCCTCGTACTGCATGGGCATCGGCACCGGAGCCGGCTGGTTACGGACACCATCCCCGTCAGCGGCGTTCCTTTCCGTAGGCATGAGCTGACGACCGTGGGCTGCGGCACCTCTCTCGGCGCGAATGACTCCCCGTTGTCGTTCAACGTGATCGATTGGAATCCGGCCACAGGTGGCTGGGCCGTCGACTTCCAGGAGAGCGAGCCCGACGGCCGCGGGTTCCGGTCGGTGGCCGTCCGCGCCGGCACCGCCCGGAACACCGACGGCCGGTAGGGGCCAGGGGCCCAACCGCACCGGTCGGGCCGCCGGCGACCGCCCCTTCCACTCTTCGACGGACGACCAGGTCTGGACCGTCGAGGTCCAGGAAGGCGCTACCGACGTCCGGGGCCTGAGGCCGGTCGCCGTCCGAGCACGTGGCGCGGAAGGCGGAAGCGGCGCGTGGCCGGCGGGGTGGGCGGCGCGGCACGGGGGTCCTCGATGGTCGGGTCGACGCGCTCCCACCGCAGGTGGGACGGGTGAGCCGTGCCCACGTCCTCGGCGAGTTGGTGACGCAGCTCGCTGGCGAGATGCCGGACCGTCCGCGACTCGTGCTCGGCGAGGGGCGGGCCGCAGGGGCCGCCGTGCGAGTCCTGGGATCCGGCGGCGATCAAGGCATCCTGGAGCGCCAAATAGCATGCCTTGGCCGCAGGCGTCAGGAACATGCCCCCCGCCTTCTCGCTGAAATACCAGGCGTGAAATGTCCTCGAGAACGCCAGGAGCTGCGCTCGGTCCGGTTCCTCTCCCGGACGCCACTTCCGTGGGACGCGCTCCGTGAGATGGAACAGCGTCGCGTAGTGCTCGAGACGGCGATCACGCACGGAGAGGTCGTAGGAATGGCGCAGTTGCATGAGCATGTTGGCGCGGTTCGTCAGAAACCCTGCCGCCGCCCCGGCGAGACCGCCGAAAGCAGCTCCGAGCAGACCGATGAGGACCGTCATGACCACCCCCGTCGCCGACCGCCGTGCCTTCCCCGGACATCACGGTACGGCCGACCGCGTCTCAGGCTGCCACAAGGGCGCTCGCTCGCGAAACGGTGCACGGGCGTAACGGGGCGGGAAAGCCGGGGCTCGGACGGAATCCCGGTCACGGGCATGTCCGGCCACGAACCCGGTGAACGCTCCCGCCCGGTCCACGCCATCGGTGAGTGCGGCGAGTACACAGCGGGCCGACCAGGGTGTCCCCTGCTCGGTCGGCCGGGATCAGTGGCCGGGTCTGTCCCTCGTCCCGGGTTCCGATCGAGAATCCCCCGCCGGACTGCCACCCTGGAGCCGCCGACATCTTCGGCACGCTCGCCCACGGCCCGTCCTACCGGGCGCTGAACCGGCACACACAGGGGGACGACGAGTGAAGAACTTCTTCGGGAAAGTCCGCCTGGCCGAGCCCCAGGTGTCCGACGCCGAGCGCGAACTGTTCGGCGGGCCACTGCGCTATGACATGGGCTGGTCCCAACACGAGCACGCGGGGCTGGACTTGACCATGGGGTCGGCACTGCGACAGATGCCCACGCTCGTCGGTGCCACCCTGCGCATGGCGTGGCGCGCGGACCGCCGTGCGCTCGTGGCCGTGGCGATCAGCGAAATCGCCCAGGGCGTCGCCGCTGCGGTCAGCCTGCTCGCCGTCAACGCCGTCATGCACGCCCTGCTCGGCACCGGAAGCGCCGTCGAGCGGCTGCACGCGCTGCTGCCTGGACTGCTCGCCGCCGCGGGCGTCGCTGTCGTCAACTCCGCTCTGGCCGGCTGGTCGACCTCCCGGGCCGGTCGCCTCGAACCACTGGTCGAGCGGATCGCCACCACGCAGTACCTGGCCGCGGCGACCGCCGTCGAACTCGAAGCCATCGACGACCCGGACTTCCGTCGCCTGATCGACATCGCCCAGTACGGGCCGGCCTCCGCCCGCCGCATGATCGGTGCCTGTGTCTCGGCTCTGAACAGCACCATCTCTCTAGTCGCCACGGCCGGTGTGCTCACCGTCCTGCACCCCGCGCTGCTGCCCATGCTGCTGGTCATCGCGGCCCCCCGGGGCTGGGGCGCCATGCGGGTGGCCCAGGAACGCTACGTGTCGATGATGAGCTGGATCGAGCACCTGCGGGCCAGCCGCCTCATCGGCAGTCTCCTCACGGAGCGCACGGCGGCGCAGGAGGTCCGCATCCATGGGGTCGGGCCGTTTCTGCTCGACCGGTACGAGCGCATGGCCCACAGCGCCGAAGCCGAGCAGGAGCGGCTCGCCGCCCGCAAAGCCGTCACCGAATGGGCCGCCTCCGCCCTGTCCGGGCTGGCGATGGCCGCCACCTACGGCGTCATGATCTGGCTGATCGCGAGCGGACACATGAGCCTCGCGGTCGCCGGCACCGCCGTGATCGCCGTCCGATCGGGTTCCGCCAGCCTGGGAGCCCTGGTGATGAACGTGAACCAGCTGCACGAGGAATCCCTGTACGTCCGCGACCACGGACGCTTCCTGGAGGAGGCCGCCGAGCGGGCCATCCCGTCGGGCGGCGCGCCGCTCCCGGAAAAGGTCGAGCGCATCGTCCTCGACCGGGTCACCTACCGTTACCCCGACCGCGAGGGCCCGGCGCTGGACAGCGTGTCGCTGACCCTCCCCATGGGGTCGGTCACGGCCGTGGTGGGCGAGAACGGCTCCGGCAAGAGCACTCTGATGAAGGTCCTTTCCGGGCTGTTGCTGCCCCAGGAAGGGTCGGTCCGCTGGGACGAGGCCGATGTCGCGGACCTGCAGCGCACCCAGGTCTTCGACCGTGTCGCGCTGCTCACCCAGGACTTCCAGCGCTGGCCCGTGACCGCGGCGATGAACATCCGCATCGGCCGCCCGGACCACGACGCGCGCCCGGAAGACCTCCAGCCCTCCCTCGACTACGCGGGAGCCGGCCCCGTCGTCGCCAAACTCACCAACGGGCTCGAGAGCCTGCTCGCACGCGTCTTCCGAGGAGCCGTCGAGCTGTCCGGTGGCGAATGGCAGAAGATCGGCCTGGCCCGTACGCACTGGCGCAGTTCAACCTGCTCCGCCGACAGCATCCTCATCGTCGACGAACCCACCTCGGCCCTCGATCCGGAGGCCGAGATCGAAGCCTTCGACCGGATCCGCCGTCTCGCCGCTCCGGACCGGGCCGTCGTCCTGGTCACCCACCGCATGTCCGGGGTCCGCCACGCGGACCGCATCTATGTCCTCGACCACGGGCATCTCGCCGAACACGGCACCCACGACGAGCTCGTCGCCGCCCGCGGGCGGTACGCCGCCATGTTCGCCGCCCAAGCCGCCCAGTACGCACCCAGCGCCGGCATCCCGAACCCCAGCTCGCCCACCGTCGCGGATCACGCACGACCAGGCCGTTCGAAGGGCCGTCCGTGACGACGCCTCCCACCGCCGACACCCGCGCCGCACCGCCATGGGCCGGACCTGACACCGCCCCGTCCGCTGCCCCCCCCAGGGCCACCGTCTCCCAGGAAGGACATGCCGTGCACAGGTTCGCCACGCAGGAGGAATGGGACCGTAGCTACGCCGACGGTCGTCGTTTCAGCCCACTCGGTGACCGTGAACGGTCGCTGCTGGCCACGCACACACCACCGCCGGCCGATGGCAGGGCCCTCGACATCGGCTGCGGAGTCGGTGAACTCGCGGCCCACCTGTCCACGCTGGGCTACGCCGTGGACGCCGTCGACTGGTCCGGAACCGCGCTGGCCGAAGCCGCCGCCCGACACGGCACGGCCGTCCGGTGGCTACGCCTCGACATCGAGAGCGACGACGGGACACCACTGCACGCGGACGGCTACGACCTCATCACCCTCCGATTCGTGTTTCCGTTGCTCAACTCCCGCGCCCGGACCCTGCATGCCCTGGGCCGACGTCTGCGCCCCGAAGGCGCCATCGTGGTCGTCGCACCGCGTGCCGCCGACACCCCGGCCCAGCGGCGTCGCCTCGCGCTCGACGAGGACGAACTCGCCGCGCTGCGGACCGACTGGGCGAGCACGACGGTGCACGACGCCGGAGGCCTGGCCTTCGTGATCCTGCGTGACCCGTGCCGGACCGGCACGACCACGCCGTAGGACACCCCAGGGCGACCGGCACACAGGGCACGTCATCAGGCACGGGGAGCGTCGAACACCCGGCGCCCGCCTCCACGCGGCGGCATCGCTTCTCCCTCCTGGGGTGCTGCTGCCGCCAGGTGGGGTCCGGTCGCAAGACGGTCGAGGTGCGCGTCGCCACCCCCTTGACGGGGGAGGCGCTCGGCCCGCCGGCCTTCGGGTTCGACCACCGCGACGGCGCCGGCGTACGCACAGACCGCGCCCCACCCCATGGTGTACGCCTGCCTGTGCGGGCGCGTCGAGGAGACATCCGTGTCCGTCGAACACATCAACAGCCGAGCCTGGACCGTCACGACGCGCGCATCACCGGAGCCGTTGGTCCGGCGCCCCTCGTCTGCCCGCTGTCCGGAACGCGGAGCCGTTCATGGCCCGAGCAGGAATTCGTCGGCTGTCAGCTGGGGGTCCTCGGTCACCGCCGTGCCCAGCACCAGCAGCGGAAGGCCGTCGGACAACTCGCGATGCCGCGGACGCGAGAAGCTGTCGTAGAGGCCGCCGCTGCCCCGGAGTTCGGTGGGAAACAGGCCGACTTCCTCGAATGCGAGCAGCTTGGCGCCCGCGTTGTCGAGTACCGAGCAGATCCATCCGTCCGTGTTCATCCGGCCGCCCTCGTCGTCGCTGTCGGGTGCGCGGGGCGTGTCCCGGGGAGTCCGTACGACGCCGAACGCGGCGGGTACCGTGCGGACTTCGTCCGCGGAGTGGCCTGGCGCCGTATGCCGGACCGCGCTGTTTCGACGCCGTGGTCCGAGGTCGAGGACAAGACGCGTGCCTTTCGTGCCGGAGCGGCAGATCATCATGGTGTCTCCGGCGGCCTGTTCCCGGCTCCCGGCTCCCGGCTCCCGGCTCCCGGCTCCGACCAGCCTCGCGCCGTCGGGTCGGGGCGATGAAGCGAGGCGGCCGCCCGTCTTCGGCCGGGCGCGGAGGTCATACCGATGGCGAGAGCCGGGCCGACGGGTCCGGCACTGGTGCCGTCCGGGCGGACACCACGGGGAGCGGACGAGGTGACACCGCCGGTGCGCGCAGGTGCCACACGCGGGCCGGTGGAAGGTTGCCCCACACGGTGCGGAAGTCGGCGCCATGGGCCTGGTGGAACGTGTCGAGCACTTGGATGACGCCGCTGTGCCGGGCCAGACTCCGGGAGGTGCCCAGCAATGCGCGCATGCGGCCCGTACCGCGGTATCCGAAGTACGTCAGATGGCCGCCGGGCTTGAGCGCGGACAGATAGCGGGTGAGCAGGCCGGACACTTCGCCGGGAGGGAAGTTGGCGAACGGCAGCCCGGAGACGATCACGTCGTAGCGCGCCTCGGGGTCGAGCTCCGCGACCG
This sequence comes from Streptomyces sp. NPDC057950, assembly GCF_042887295.1. NCBI lineage: Bacteria > Bacillati > Actinomycetota > Actinomycetes > Kitasatosporales > Streptomycetaceae > Streptomyces > Streptomyces sp. NPDC057950. Next base: position 219,862 of record NZ_JBHVPP010000001.1, on the reverse strand, counting down.
GACCGGCGATCAGCGAAACGCGTTCCCCGAGGGCCGCAAGACGCGGATCGGCACGCAGGTCGGCCGCGAGCAGACGGGCGAAGCGGGGATTCGCCTCGACCAGGTCCAGAGTGTCCTCGGGGCCGAGCAGGTCCGCCAGTACGCGGGAGACCGCACCGGTTCCGGCACCCACCTCCAGCACGGCCCGCGGCTGCCCCGTGGGGTGCGCCAGCGGCGCGGCCAGCGCCTCGGCGAGGTGACGGCCGCTGGGGGTCACGGCCCCGGTGGTACGGAAGGTCCGGAGGGTCTCGGCGAAGAAAAGCCGGCGGTCGGCGATGCGCCGGGCCGGGGTCCGCCGGACGGAGGGGGTGCGCGTCGAAAGGAAACTCATGGCATGGACGCTAGGCAGCTCCGGGTGCCATGGAATCGGCCGATGTGCGGCGCCGGCACCCGACGAAAGTCGGGGGTCGCGATGTCCCTTCGTCGGGGGTACGGGGGCGGGGCCGTCCCTAGGATGACGAGGTGAGATCCGGACCGGAACGTGGTGTACCGCTGTGGGTGGAGACACCGGCGGCGGTGCTGCTCGCCCTGATATCCACGCTGGAGGGCTTTCGTTCGGCCGGTGACACCCTGGCCGATCCCGCCCCGTGGGTCGGGGCCGCCGCGTCGATCGGAGCGCTCGGCCGCCATCGGTTCCCGGGAGCGGTCGCGGGCCTGGCGCTGGTGTCGGTCTCCCTGGGCCCGGTGGCCCCCTTGCTGGTGACGCTGTATCACTTCGCCTCGCGGGGCAGGTTGCGGGCGGTGTGGGTGTGTCTGGGGACCGCGTTGGGCGCCGGACTGCCCTGGCTCGCTGTCGCGCTGGCGCTGGGCCGCCCGCTCTCCTGGATACGGCTGACCACCTGGGCGGGTTCCGGCGTCGGCAACGCCGTACTGGTGGCCCTGGCCCTGGCCCTCGGCATGTGGGCGGGCAGCCGCCGCAGACTGCTGGGCGCGCTGCGGGACCAGGTGGAACAACTGCGTGTGGAGCACGAACTGCGCGCCGAGCAGGCCCGGTCGGCGGAGCGGGCCCGCATCGCCCGCGAGATGCACGACGTGCTCGCCCACCGGCTGAGCCTGCTGATGCTGCACTCCGGAGTGCTTCAGTTGCGCGAGGAGGGGATGTCGGCGGTCGGCCGCGAGCGACTGGCTCTGTTGCGCGACACGGCCGGGCAGGCGCTGGACGATCTGCGCGAGGTGCTGGGCGCGCTGCGCTCCGACCGGCCCGCCGGGTCAGAGGGGGCGACACCTGTCGCGGCGCCGGCTCTGCGGGACCTGGACGAGCTGCTCGCCGAGGCACGAGCCGCCGGTCAGGTCATCGAGTCGGTGGTCTCCGGCGATACGCGGGACGCGTCCACCAGTCACCGGCTGGCCGTGCACCGGCTCGTACGGGAGGCCCTGACCAATGCGCGCAAGCATGCCCATGACGCGCCCGTCGCGGTGAGCGTGCACTACGGGCCACCGGTCACCACGGTGGAAGTGGTCAACGGGCGCGCCGAGCGGGCCGAGCGGGTCGGGACCACCGAAGGTGCCGCGTCTCCCCAAGGTTCCCCGTCTCCCGGCGGCTACGGCCTGATCGGCCTGGCGGAGCGGGTCGCGGCGCTCGGCGGTGACCTGCACACCGGTGCCTCCGGCGACGGCTGGCGGCTCTCCGCCCGTCTGCCCACGTCCACCCCCGCCCCTCCCCCGGCGTACCGCTCATGATCAATGTCCTGGTGGCCGACGACGACGCCCTGGTCCGGCTCGGCCTCGTCGACCTGCTCTCCACCGACGCGGAACTGAACGTCGTCGCCGAGGCGTCGGACGGCCTGGCCGCCGTCGAACAGGCCGGCCTCCACCGGGTCGACATCGCCCTGGTCGACGTGCGCATGCCCCGGATGGACGGCATCACCGCGACCCGTCGGCTGCGCGCGCTCCCTGACCCGCCACGAGTGATCACCCTGACCACCTTCGACCTCGACGAGTACGTCTACGACGCGCTCGCCGCCGGCGCGGACGGCTTTCTGCTCAAGGACACCGCACCGCGCGACATCATCCGCGCGGTGCACGTGGTGGCGGCCGGCCAGGGCATCCTGCATCCGTTCGCCGCCCGTCGCCTGATCGACCGCTTCCACCACGCCGGCCGCCCGGAAGTGCTCGAAGCACGCACCCGCGTCGGGGGCCTGACGCCTCGTGAGAGGGATGTCCTCGCGCGGCTCGCACACGGTGATTCCAACGCGGAGATCGCCGCGGCACTGGGAATGCGCGAGAGTACCGTCAAGGCACACGTCAGCCGGATCCTCGGCGCTCTGGGAGCGGGTAACCGTGTCCAGGCGGCCCTGCTGGCCCGCGACGCAGGGCTGGGCGGCGGCGGCCACGCCTGACCGGTTCGTCGTGGGCGGGGCCGTCCCCGGAAGACGCCGTGACCGGCGCCCCTGACGGGTGACGGTTCGCCACCGGCGCCCGGATCACGCCGGGTTGTCGCGCCAGGGCCGCACGAAGGGGTGGCCACGACGGGGCCGAGGATGCCACCACCCGCCGCGGCCACAGGGATGCGCGTACCGCCGCGGCCACAGAAGTGCGCGACCGCCATGGCCCTGGGGGGGGCTCGTACCACCGCGGCCCTCGGGAGGCACGTACCGCTCGGCTATACGCGGTGGCCCCGGGCCTCGGCACGGTCCCGGTGACCGCAACAGAAGTCGTGCCGCCTCCGCGGGTGGTCCGTCGTGGCGGCCGTCGTCCCGGCTGGAGCGCGGTGCGCGGCACACAGCACACGCTTGGCGCTGTCGACCATCTCGTCGCTGTCGGACGCGGCGTCGGCCAGACTCGCGAAGCACAGGGTCAGCAGCAGTGCGCCCGCCACGAAGGGCAGCGTCCGGCGCGGGGGAGGCGGGGCCAGCAGGGCCCGTACCCGCTGGGGAACGACCCCGCCCGTCACCGCCAGGACGCTGGGGCGTGACACGCCCGCGGACGCCAGGGCGGCTCGCCCGACGGCGCGGGCGACGACCGCGCGGTCGCCGACCCGCGCGGCGGCCTCCTCGTCCGCCCAGCGTTCCAGCACGAACGAGCCGGCGTCGGCCAGGGGCCGCAGCAGCGGGTTCACCGCCGCCGTGAGCCGCCAGAGGGTCAGGAAGCGATGGTGCCCGGCGTTCAAATGCGCCCGCTCGTGCGCCAGCAGGGCGCTGCGTTCGTCGTCGTCGAGGCACCGCAGCATGCCTCGGGACACCACGATCCGTCCGGGCGTACCCGCCAGCGCGAACGCCAGCGGTGCGTCGTCGTCGAGGACGGCCAGCTCGGTGTCTCCGGGCAGCCGTGCGCACTCCCGCCGGGCGCGGGCGGCCCGGCGGACGTGCCGGAGGGCGGCCGCGGCCAACCGTACGAGGCTCACGGCCAGGAGCAGCGCACTGCCCGCCGCGACGGTGAGGTGCACCGGGTCCTCCGCCCGCAGCGCCCGGACCGACCAGTGACCCTCGGCGGCGACCTGGGGTATCTGCGCGATGCCGGTGAAGGCCAGGAGCGCCAGCGATCCCGTCCATCCGGCCGCCGTGACGAGCGCGGCGCAGGCCAGGGCCCATGCCGCGGGGCGCGGGGCCAGCCGCCTCGCCAGACGCGGCGCCGGAAGCGTGAGCAGGGCGGACACGAGGAACGGGACGTAGACGCTGATCCGCACCGGCTCAGGGCCTTCCGTCGGACGTCTCGTCGCCGCCGCGCCCCTCGTGCTCGGACAGCAGGGTGTGCAGCAGTTCCTCGTCCTGTTCGGACAGTTCGGAGACGAAGCGGGTCAGCACCGCCTCGCGGTCCGGTCCGCCCTCCAGGAGCGACCGCATGCGCCGGGCGGTGTGCGACGCCTCGTCCCGAGCCGGTGTGTACGCGTATCCCCGGCCCTCTCGGTGCCGGACCAGCATGCCCTTGCCGTGGAGACGGGTCAGGATCGTCAGAACCGTGGTGTACGCCAGGCCGGCGGCCAGACGCTCTCGTACCTGACGAGCGGTCATCGGGCCGTCCGCGGCCCAGAGCGCGGCGAGTACGTCGCTCTCCAGCTCGCCGCGGGCCCGTCTGCCGGATCCGCGAGGGGGTTCCTGTCCCCTCTGTTCGCTCACGGTCCACCTCCCGCTCCCGCGTTCGGGACAGACTACCCGGCGATCTCCTACTAGACGTAGGAGGTAAGCTCCGGGCTTCAAAGCGTGAACTACTACATGTTGTAGATCCCGCATGCCCTCTGACGGTGGAGGAACAGCCCATGCCCCACGCCGAACGCATGCTCCCCGGACCCGTGCCTCCGGGACCGGTGCCTCCGGGGCCGGTGGTCGCGAATGCCCTGTCGGGCCCTCGCACGGCCATGACGCCGCATGCGGGCCGGATCGCGGTCTTCTCCGCGAGCGTCGGCGCCGGCCACGACGGCGCGGCGGCCGAACTGGCCCGCCGCCTCACGGCGGACGGGTTCGCAGTGGACCGCCACGACCTGCTGGACCTGCTGCCCGCCGGTCTCGGCCGGGCGGTCCGGACGGGCTACCACCGGATGCTCGTCCGTGCCCCGTGGGCCTATCAGCGGATCTACTCCAGCAGCGAGCGCGCCGGAGGCGGCGGCCCGGCCGCACGGGCGCTCCTGCGCGCGGCCGAACGCCGGGTGCTGCACGCCCTGCACCCGGGTACCGGCGCCGTCGTCTCCACCTACCCCGGGGCCAGTCAGGTGCTGGGCAGTCTGCGCCGGGACGGCAGGCTGGCCGTTCCCGTCCTGACCTACCTGACCGACTTCTCCGTACATCCGCTGTGGGTGGCGGACGGCGTGGACGTGCATCTGGCCGCCCACCCGGTGACCGCTGCCCAGGCGCGTGCCGCCGGCGCCCGGACCGTGCGGGTGTGCGGGCCGGTCACCGATCCGCGTTTCCGGCCCTGCACCGGGGCCGAACGTGACCGGGCACGGGACAGGTTCGGCCTGCCGGAGAGGGCCCCGCTGGCACTCCTGGTCGCCGGATCGTGGGGCGTCGGGCCCGTCCGGCAGGTGGCCCTGGAACTGCGTGACTCGGGCGCGGTCGTACCGGTGGTCGTCTGCGGACGCAACGAGGCGCTGGCCGCGCGGTTGCGCGCCGACGGCATCGAGTACGCCTACGGGTGGGTCGACGACATGCCCGCCCTGATGAACGCCGCCGACGTCCTGGTGCAGAACGCGGGCGGTCTGACCTCGCTGGAGGCGTTCGCGGCGGGGCTGCCGGTCGCGAGCTACCGCTGCATACCGGGCCACGGCCTGACCAACGCCGCAGCGCTCCACGAAGCCGGCGTGGCCGCGTGGATCCATGACCCGTCGGATCTGAAGGCCGTGCTCACCGATCTGACGGACGGCGCACTCGGAGTCCGGCAGCGCGTGGCCGCGTTCGCCCTCTTCGGCCGAACTCCCGGCCAGGGCCCGGCGGCTGAGATCGCGCGGCGGCACCGGCACACGACGGCGCCGTGGCAGGCGAGGTCCGCCCCGTCGCGACGCCCGGTACGCTCCCCCGCCGCCTCGAGGGCGCGGGAGGTGCTCCCACTCGCCGCACCGGCCGAAAACCCGGGTACCCCCGGCACGAGGACCTCCGGCCGGCCCGCGGAGAGCCCGCACCGGACACCCCTCCCTGACGGGCGAACGTCGCCCGCCCCGGCACCGGCGCGGAAAGACCCGGCACCGGCACGGAAACACTCGGCCCCGGCCGCTCGGGTGCGCCCCGCGCCCCGTCGGCTCGCCGCCACGGCCGCGGTCGCGTGCGCCGTATGGGCGTGTGCCGTGGTCACGGGAGGCGCCACGGCGCCCGACGGACCCAGCCTGGTGCGGACCATCGGCCACGGCCTCGACCTGGACGACCTCCGCCAAGGGGAGGGCCACGGCGCCGGATCCGGAGGCCACCACTCATGACCGCCCGCCGCACGCTCCGCACGGCCGCGCTGGCCGCCCTGCCGGCTCTCGTCGCCGTCCACGCCGCACCCGTGGTCTCCACCTTCGGACCGCTGCGCAACCGCGCCATGCCCCGCCTCTCGGGCCGCGGCCGCCCCGACCACGTCGCCCTGACCTTCGACGACGGACCCGACCCGCGGTCGACCCCGCGATTCCTGCGACTGCTCGCGGAACGCGAGGTCCGTGCCACCTTCTTCCTGCTCGGCAGAGAGGCCCGGCGCCATCCGGACGTCGTGCGGGAGATCGCCGCCGCCGGCCACGAGATCGGCGTCCACGGCTGGCTGCACCGCCCGCTCCTCCTCCGCGGCCCACGCGCCACGTACGACGACTTCGCCCGTGCCCGCGACACCGTCGCCGCCCTCACCGGGCGACCGCCCACCCTCTTCCGCCCGCCGTACGGTGTCATGTCGACCGCGGCCCACCTCGCGGCACACCGCCTCGGCCTCACCCCGGTGCTGTGGACCTGCTGGGGAGAGGACTGGACGGCACACGCCACCCCCGAGTCCGTCCACCGCGTCGTCACCGCCGACCTGGACGGCGGCGGCACCGTCCTGCTCCACGACTCCGACTGCACCTCGGCGCCCGAGTCCTGGCGCGCGACCCTGGGTGCCCTCCCCCGGATACTCGACACCTGTGCGAGTCGGGGCTTCCAGGTGGGCCCGCTGCGCGACCACGGACGGCGGGACAACGCCTCCCGCCCTCCGCGCACTCGAGAACACCCGGGACCCGCCGATCGTCCACAGTTCGGTAGACCGTCTACTCCGTCGTAGTCGCTCGTTGTCGGTCACTCACTCACTTCAGGTCGCGGAGCGGGGGCGGGCGGTGTACGAACCGGAGGAGCCGGCGAGCGGTCGGCGCGCGGCCCACGTCGTGGCATGGCTCAGCGCACGCGAAGAGGTGGAGAACGCGTTGCGCGGGCCTCTCGGCGGCCCGCCGAGCCAGCAGGACGAGACGGCGTCGCGGATGGCCGGCGTACTGCAGGCCACGGCACTGGGACTCGGCCCCGACGCGGCCGCGACATGGGCGGGAGTGCCCGACCGGGTGCTTCACGGCCGGCTGGAGAAAAACCCCGCCTTCGCCGCGGCAGTGAAGTCGGCCGGTGAACTGGCGGCCACCCACGGACCGCACCTCCACGGCAAGGTGACGGCCGCGCGGCTCAGGGTCATGCTGATCGCCATCAGCCGGGGTGAGACCCGGCCGGTGGCCGCCCGGCTCGCCGGCATCTCGGCGCACCAGTACCGCAAGCTGTGGGGCGCCTCGCCGGCCATGGTCGCCCTGGTGAACGCCGCGCGCAGCGTACGGCCGCGGAAGTCGAAGCACCTCGCCGCCCCCGCACGCCACCGGCTGTGGCCGGCTTCCGCGGACCACATGAGCTACCGCCTCGTGCGGCGCGACAACCCCCAGGCGCCATCGGACGGACCGGGGGCCGACTGAGCCCGCTCCCGCGGCCACTTGTGCGCGGGGCCCGCCCGTCTCCTCCCGCTTCCCCCGTCGCCCTCCACGGCGTCGACGGGGCGACGCCCCGAGCGGAAGGGGGCACGGCCGGGCCGGTGGCATCCGCCGTCACGGCGCCGGGAAGACGACCGGGGTGTCGTCGGTCCCGTGTCACCGCCCGCGCGTGTCCCGCTGTCCTCACGGCAGTTCGAGCCGGTAACCGTGCCCGCGCAGGGTCGCGACGGTCCCGTGCCCCCGCCCGTACGTGTCCCGCTGTCCTCAAGGCAGTTCGAGCCGGTAGCCGTGCCCGCGCAGGGTGGTGACGCGTGGAACACGGGACGGCTGGGCCACCGCGCCCGTGAGCCGGCGCCGCAGCGCCGCCATGGTCACGTCGAGCGTCTTGGTCGACCCGAACCAGTTCTCGTCCCAGACCTCGGCCATCAGGGTTTCCCTGGACACGGCCTCGCCCGCGTGCCGGGCGAGTACCGCCAGCAGCTCGAACTCCTTCGGGCGCAGCCCTACTTCGTTTTCGTGGAGCGTGCAACGGCGTGCCGTGATGTCGACGACCAAGTCGCCGAGCCGGATCGGCTCCCTCGGCGGCGAGGTGATCGTCCGGCGTCGCATGTGGGCGCGGAGCCGCGCCAGGAGCACGGTCAGGCTGAAGGGCTTCACCAGATAGTCGTCGGCCCCCGCGTCGAGCCCCGCGATGACGTCGATGTCGTCCGTGCGGGCGGTGAGGATCACGATCAGCAGGTCCGGGAAGCGGGCGCGCAGCGTACGGGCCACGTCCAGCCCGTCCATGTCCGGCAGCCCGAGGTCCAGCAGGAGCACGTCGTGGACGGACCGCGCGGCCTCGGCCAGCGCGCCCGAACCCGTCCTGCTCCAGGTGGACGCGTAGCCGTTGCCGCGCAGGCCGGTGTCGAGGTGCCGGCCGATGGTCTCGTCGTCCTCGACGACGAGGACCTGGACCGGACGGGTTCGGGCGGGGTCCGCTGCGGTGGGCGTGCGCATGCCCGGCAGCGTAGAACGTGGTGGCACCGTCACAGATCCCGCAGTTCCTCGACAGCCGGCCGGGCGGCCCCGCGCACCCCGTTCAGAGCAGCGGCCAGGACGGCGGCCGCCGCCGCGAGACCGGTCAGCGCCAGGTAGCCGACGGGCACCGCCGGAGCCGTGGGCGGCGGGTCGAACACCCCTGTCAGCACCTTGACCAGCATGTCCGACAACGCCCAGCCGATGAGCGCGCCACCGGCCAGGCCGGCCGTCGTCAGCAGCAGCGCCTCCGTCACCACCATGCCGCGCAGCTGACGCCGCCGGGCGCCGAGAACCGTGGCGACGGCGAAGGTGCGGCGCCGTTCGGCGAGGCCGAGCGCGAGGACGAGACCGCCCGCGCCGGCCGCCAGCAGCACCGCGAAGACCAGCTCGATCCGGGTGAGTCCGGCCAGGTCGACGGAGGTGAGACTCGTGCCGACGGCGCCCCGGGCGGTGGTGAGGTCCGTGACGGTCGAGCCCGTGCCCAGGCGCTGTCGCAGTCGTGCGGCGACCTCCTTCTGACGCCTGCCGCCGGTGTCCACGAGGAAGGCGCCCACCGCGTCCGTGCCGGTGGCCCGGGCCACGTACGCAGCGTTGGCGATGAAGAAGCTGTCCTTCGGCGCCGTGGGGAACTCCTTGGCGATCCCCACGTAGTGGAAGGGCACCGTGCGCAGCGTCTTCGTCCGGCCGTCCTGGACACGGAGGTTGACGGTGTCACCGGGCGCCAGCTGGAAGTCGTGCACGGTCTCGGCGCTGACCAGCAGCGCGTCGGGTCGGCGGGCGAGCCGGTCCATGAGGGCGCGGGCGCCGCCTCCCGAGAAGTACGCGTCCTGGAGTGAGGTCGCCGAGGCGATCGTCCGGGGCCGTACCCCGTAGAGGTCCTGGAGGTCGGAGCCGACGTAGGCGAACCGGTGCTGGAGCGGCTCGACACGGCGCACGCCGGGGACCTTCAGGGAAGCCGCCGCGCCGGGCGGTGCAGCGGCCCCGGGCGGCTCGGTGACCGTGACGTCGGCGCCGTTGGTCAGCCGCGCGTCGACCTCGGCCTGTTGGCGGTAGGTCGTGTTGAACGTCGCCGTGGACACCGCGAACGACACCGCGAGCGCCAGCAGGACCACGGAACGGGCCAGCGGGCGCCGCCGTCTGGACAGGACGGCCGCCGTCGTCCCGGCCAGGTCCGAGGCGAGCGGACGCGAGAGCAGCGTCAGCAGGCGGCGGCCGTGGGTCAGCGAGAGGAGGGTGAGCCGCCACAGCAGCAGCGCGGAACCCGCCCACAGCAGTGCGGGGCCGAGGAACGCCCAGTACGACACGGAGATGCTCGGCACGCCCTCCGGGGCGAGGACGAGAGCGTACTGATTGCCCGACGACGCCCGGAAGACCAGCCAGGAGCCGAGCAGCAGGGCGACGTCGAGCCCGTACCGCGTCCACCACGCGGACCCCGTACGGCGTCCGGGCCTGCGGGTGTCGGCGACGGTCACGGACCGCAGGTCGCGCAGCGCGGGGACCAGTACGGCTGCCGCCGCCACCGCGGCGCCCAGCAGGAAGGCGACGGCGTACCAGACGAGCCAGGAGGCCGTCCGTGCCCCGAAGGAGGCGGAGCCGAAGGCGAATCGGCCGGTCAGCGCGGCGAGCCCGATTCCGGCCAGGGCGCCGGTGACGCCCACCAGCGCGGCCTCCAGACCCGACAGCGCGGCGATACGCCGGGGCGGCAGCCCGCGCAGTCGCAGCAGGCCCTGCTCCTGGCGGCGCCGTTCGCCGCCGGCGGCCGCGACGGCGGCCGTCAGGGCGGCGGCCAGCACCGCGCCCGGGACGCCCAGGAACAGGAAGAGGATCTGCGCGTAGAGCGCGTCCTGGCGGGCGGAGTCGAGGGCGGCGCCCAGGTTGTCGCCGACGAGCGCCCCACCGGAGGCACGGGCCTCGAGGTGGTGGGCGGCTCCGGTCACCGCGGTGAAGGCGGCGGCGGGGTCGGAGGGCAGCCGGGCATTCCGTGAGGCGTGGATCTGGGTGGTGACGGCGGCGCCGCCCGCGTGGGCGGTCAGCGAGGCGAACCGGGCGGACGGGACCAGGACGACGTTGTCGGGTGGTGCGGACGGCTGCGACTGCGTGGGGGCGCCGACCTTCTGGAACAGCGAATCGGCCTGGGGGAGGTCGACGACGCCGGCCACCCGGAGCTGTTGCCGACCGGTTCCGGGGAGGCGGATGCCGATGGTGTCGCCGGGAGCGACGTGCAGGTTCGAGGCGGTCTGCTGGGCCAGCAGGACACCGTCGGCCGCGCCGGTCAACCGCCGTACCTGGCCCGGGAACAGGTGCGCGTATCCGTCGGGCATGCCCAGCACCGTGCCGGGGCCCGTCGTCTGTGTGCTGCCCCCGGTCCGCGCGGTGAACCCGCTGCTGCGGGCGAACCCGACCGGGACGGCCGTGCGGATGCCGGGCGTGTGCCGGATCAGCGACAACGTCGCCCGCGGGTCGGCGCCGGGCTGCACCTCGACCTGCCAGTCGACCGCGACCGAACGCACGGCGCGCTGGGTCATGGTGGCCTTCGACGCGGTGAGGAAGGAACCGAGAGCGGCGATGAGGGCGACGGCCAGCGCGACCCCTGCGACGGCGGCCAGCAGCCGGCCGGTGCGGTGCCGGGCCAGCCCGCCGGCCCATGCGGTGTTCATGACGGGATCTCCGAATCGGGAGCGGTGTGCGTGACCGGCCGGGTGGCGAGGAGGTTCACGGCCGTGCCTCCTGACCGGGTGCGGACTCCGCCGTGCCGAGCAGCCGGCCGTCGCGCATGGTGAGCCGGGTGGCGAGACGGGCGGCGACCGCCGGGTCGTGAGTGGTGACGACGAGGGCCGCGCCCGTCTCGTCGGCCGCGGTCAGCAGGGCCGTCAGCACACGGGCACCGGTGGCGTGGTCGAGGCGTCCGGTCGGCTCGTCGGCCAGGATGAGCCGGGGAGCCTGGGCAAGGACGCGGGCGGCCGCGACGCGCTGCGCCTGGCCCCCCGAGATCTCCTCCGGCAGGCGGTCCGCCAGGTCGGCGGCGTCCACCAGAGCCAGTGCCTCGACGGCCGCCCGCCGTGCCAGAGCGTCGGTCGTCCCGGAGAGCACGAGCGGCAGCGCGGTGTTCTCGGCGACGTCGAGGGCGGGGATCAGACTGTCGCCCTGAAAGACGAGCCCGATGTCGCGGGGGCCGTCCAGGGCAGGCCGGACGACCGTGCCGCTCGTCGGCCGTTCCAGTCCGGCCAGCAGGTGCAGCAGCGAGGACTTGCCCGACCCCGAGGGCCCGACGATGGCGAGCCGGTCACCGGCCCGCACGGTCAGACACGCCCCGTGCACGGCGACCACGGCGTTGGTGCCCCGGCCGAAGGTGAGGGCGGCGTCCCGGCAGACGACCAGAGCGTCGTCCGGGCCCCCGGGCTCGTCCGGGCCCCCGGGCTCGTCCGCGGGGGCCGTCGCGGGTTCGCCGTGGCGCGTCAGTGGTTCACGCGGGGACATCGCCCGCCCTCCCGTCGTCCAGGGTGATCACCCGGTCGGCGACCCGTACGGCCTCGGCGCTGTGGGTGACGATCAGTACGGCGCAGCCGAGATCGGCGCGGTCGCGCAGCATGCGCAGGATCAGGCGTTCGCTGTCGCCGTCGAGTTCACCGGTGGGCTCGTCGGCGAGCAGCACCTCCGGGGAGTTGGCGAGGGCGACCGCCAGCCCCGCCCGTGCCAGTTCCCCGCCGGAGAGCTGCTGGGGCAGCGCACGGGTCCGCCCCGCGAGCCCGACCTGTTCCAGCAGGTCGGTGGCCCGCACGTCGGGCCGGCCGCGCACGGCGCTCTGCGCGAGGCGGACGTTGTCGCGCACGTCGAGATGGGGCACGAGGTTGCGGGTCTGGAGCAGCACGCCGATGTGGCGGGCGCGCAGCCGCGCGCGTTCGGTCTCGGGGCGGTGACTGATGCGCACGCCCGCCACCCGCACCTCGCCGCCCGAGGGTTCGTCGAGGCCGGCGAGGCACGACAGGAGGGTGGACTTGCCCGCTCCGGACGGTCCGACGACGGCGACCGTCTCGCCGCGCCGGACCCGCAGCGACACTCCGCGCAGCGCGAGGGTCTCCTCGTCACCCGCGCGCAGGAAGCGGTACAGCTCCCGTGCTTCGAGGGCGTCCTGGGACCCGGACGGGGACTGCGCGGGAGGCCGGTGCGGGGACGGTGACGGTGACGGTGACGGGGGCAGGGTGCGTGAGCGGAGCCGTGACCAGAACGGGGACGCGAGGACAGGCACGATGCTCCCTCTCACTGCCACGAGAAGGAGTCGCTGACGATCCGCCAGGGGTCCACGTTGTCGGCGTTGACGGGCCCGGACAGCGTGACGTCCACCTCGTGCCCCTGCCGGTAGAACGCGTACCGCTCGAACGCGTCGCGCACCACTTTCCCGGTCACCGGGTCGGACGCGCTGTCGCCCTGGTACTTCAACAGGACGACCGGTCCCGCGTGCCGGGTCACCCGCGTCACCCCGGCCCCGCCGAACTTCGGTACCTGCCCCTTCAGCCGCGGGACGACCTGGGCGGTGACGGAGGGGACGGTGGGCGCCGCGGACGCCGGGACGGCCTCGACGCGGACCTGGTTGAGCTTGTCCGTGAAGACCGTGGCGGTGCCCTTCGCGGTACGGGCCCAGCCCTCGGGCACCTTGACCGTGAAACCGCCTCCGGAGGGCCGGTAGGCGACGTATGCCTGGTTGTCGGGGATGTCACCGGGGGGATTCGACTCGGTGGGCGGCGCGGCGGCGCCGGAGGTGTCCTTCGCCGCCGGGGCGGAGCCCGGGTCCGCGCCGGCGGAGGCCCCCGAGCATCCGGTGCTCACCGCCGCCGCGAGTACGAGTGCGACGACGCCGTGGGTACGTACGCGTGACATGGCCACTGCCCTCCTGGGAAACCGGCCACCGCCCCGGGACGGGCGGTCATGTCGGCAACGCTAGGAACCGCCTGGTTAACGCTCCGCACGACGAGGGTTAGACGACGGCAAAAGCGCGTGGCGCGCCGCGCGCCCCGAAGCCGGGGGCCCGCATGATGAGGGGCATGAGACAGCGTGTCGTGCGGGTGGCGGTCACCGCGGTGCTGGTCGCGCTGATCCTCCTCGCGATCCCCCTGGCTCTCGCCATCAGGTCCTCCCTGTACGCCCACCAGCGCGACACGCTCGAACGGTCCGCTCTTGCCGCCGCCGTCCGCGTCAGCCCCGACTACACGACGGGGGACCCGGTCGAACTGCCGTCACCGGGCGGGGCCGGACACCTGGGCCTCTACGACCCCGCTCCGCGGCTGCGCGCGGGCAGCGGCCCTCGGACCGGCGACGCGGCGGTGCGCCGGTCGCTCGGCGGCGTCATCGCCCGCACCCGGTCGGGCGGCGAACTCGTCGTCGCCGTGCCCGTCTCCCACGACGAGAAGGTCATCGGCGTCGTCCGGACCGCCTCCGCCGTGTCGGCCGTCCGCACCCAGGTCTTCCTCGGCTGGGCGGCGCTGCTCGGCGCGGCCGTGCTCGCCCTCGCCGTCGGCGTACTCGTCGCCCGGCACCAGGCACGCGCCCTCGCCCGCCCTTTGGAGGACCTCTCCCGGCACTGCCGGGCCGTCACCGCCGGTGACCTGAACGCCAGGGCCGCCCCGAGCGCCATCGCCGAGATCCGGCAAGTCGCCCTCACGCACAACGACATGCTGCACAGCCTGTCCGAACTCCTGCGGCACGAGAGGAACTTCACCTCGAACGCCTCCCACCAGCTGCGCACACCGCTGACGGGGCTCCAGCTCATCCTGGAGGCGGGCCTTTCGCAGGAGGACGACGGCCGGCTGCGGCCGGTGCTGCGGGAGGCCCTGGCCGCCACCACGCGGCTGCACCACACCGTGGAGGAGGTGCTGCGCCTGGCGGGCTCACCCCTCCCCCCGAACCGGCCCGCGTCCGACCGCCCGGTGGCCGCGCTCCTGGAGGAGACCGACGAACTGTGGCACGGACTCTTCGCGCAGGACGGACGGCGCCTGGAGTGCGGGGTGCAGGACACCCCGGCCGACGTACGCGTTCCGGGCGGACCGGTCGCCGAGATCCTCGGCGTCGTACTCGACAACGCTCGGGCGCACGGGCGTGGCAGCGTGCGCGTCTCGGTCCGTGACCTCGCCGGTGCGCTGGCCTTCGACGTCGCCGACGAGGGCGTACTGGACATCGAGCCCGGCCGCCTGTTCGACCGCGGTCACTCGGTCGGTGACTCCGGTGGCACGGGTATCGGCCTCGCGCTCGCCCGCGACCTGGCCGCCTCCCTCGGCGGGCGGCTTCTGCTGACGAACACCGACCCCACCACGTTCACCCTGCTCGTCCCCGTCCGCCAGGAGGAGCGGCACGACGAGCACGACGCCGCCGGCCGCGGGGACGGCGCGCCGGACCCGGACGCATAGCTCCGTACGCCTCTTGCGGCGGTGCCGCGAGGGGAGACACCTCGCCGTCGCTCCGTCGGGTGGATTCGCGGGGCCGAGCGGGATCGAGCGCCTTCCGGCGGGGACCTCTGAACCGGCGGCGGTGTGTGCCGTCCGCCATGAAGGGGTGGTGGGACCAGTTCGGCCGGACCTTGCCGGGGTCCGGCGGACGCCGACTCCCCCAGGCACGACGGGAGCGTTCTCTTGACTTCGACGAATTCGGTGATGAAGAAGCTGCCTGAGGTCACTCTGGCGTTCTGGATCATGAAGATCGCCGCGACGACCCTGGGCGAGACGGCGGGCGACCTGTTCGCCCAGACCCTCAAGCTCGGCTACTTCGTGACCACGATCGCCCTGTTCCTGATGTTCGTGGTGACACTGGTCGTCCAGCTCAGGTCCCGTCGCTACAACCCGTTCTTCTACTGGACCGTGATCCTCTCCACCAGCATGGCCGGCACCACCATGTCCGACTTCATGAACCGCGACGCCAGTGCCGAGTACCTCTCCGAGGGGGCGACGTCACTCGGCCGGGGCCCGCAGGGCCTCGGGCTGGGCTACCCCGAAGGCGCCGCCATCCTGGTCTCGATCCTTCTCGCGATCTTCCTCGCCTGGAAACTGAGCGGGATGACGTTCCAGATCCGCGACATCGTGACCTTCCGCGGTGAGGCCCTGTTCTGGTCGGCGATCCTCGTCTCGAACACGCTCGGTACGTCCATGGGCGACTTCCTCTCCGACAGTTCCGGCCTCGGCTACCTCGGCGGGGCGCTGCTCGTCTCCGGGGTGCTGGCGGTCCTCGTCGCGCTGATGAAGGTCCCGGTGGTGCCGAACGTCCTGCTGTTCTGGATCGCCTTCGTCCTCACGCGGCCGCTCGGCGCCACCGCCGGTGACTTCCTCACCAAGCCGCACGCCAAGGGCGGCCTCGACCTCGGCACCGTGGGCTCGTCCGCCGTGCTGCTCGCCGCCCTGTTCGGCCTGATGGCCTACGCCCAGGTCCAGGAACGCCGCACGGCGTTGCCGGCCTGACGGCCGGAGCGGTCCGGCCGGGTCCCTCCACCGGAGACGAAGCGACAAGTCCCGTCGCCCGGACGGTGGTCGGGGGCCGGGTTCCTCGCCCGGCCGCGGCTCAGCTTCCTCGAACGGCGACGGCCGCGCACTCCACGTACTCGTGCAGCCCGTACGCCGCCGCGAGTGCCGCCGACGCCAGAGCGGCCACAGCCACCGCCAGACCCAGGGCACCCGCCTGCCGGGCTCCCCCCTGCGGTGCCGCGGGCGCCGGCCGGAGCAGCGCTTCGACCCGCCGGGGCACGGGCCCGGTCGTCACCGACAGCAGCGGATACCCGCCGCCGGTACGCCGCTTCTGCGACGCTCCGGCCAGGGCCGCCCTGGCGATGGCGGCCGCCGCCACCTTCCGGTCACCGACGGCGGCCGCCGCCGCTTCGTCCGCCCATCGCTCGAGGTGGAACCCCAGCGACTCCCGCAGGCTCCGCGCCGCGGGGTGAACGGTCGTGGACAGGTCGACCACGGCCGACAGCAGGTGATGGCGGCCGGACAGGTGGGCGCGCTCGTGGGCCAGCAGCACCTCGCGCTCCATGGCCCCCAGGGCCCGCATCATGCTGGAGGTCACGACGACTTGGCCGCCGCGCCCCCGGTGGCCGGGCAGAGCGAAGGCGTCCACCTCGCTGCCCGGCACCACCAGCAGGTCCCCGGCGCCCGTCCCCTCGGCGGCCGATCGCCAGGCGCGCCTGAGCAGCGAGCGGTGCTGGAACCACCGCCGCACCAGCCGCACGAGCTGGACGAACATGACCGCACCGGACGCGCAGGCCATCGGCACCGCCGCCGGCCAGACCTCCAGCACACGCGTGAGGGGCACCTGTTCCAGTGCCGCGAGGAACGGCACGTGGAACAGGCCGGTCAGCACCGCGATCGTGCCGCCCGCCATGAGGACCGCCGCGGCGGTCAGGGTCCAGCACGCTTCCCGGGGCGGGAGAACACCGGCCAGTCGGCGGGCGGCCACGGAGGCGCCCCACGGAAACGCCAGAGCCAGCACGACAGGGACGAGGACGTAGGTCACCGGGAGCCGTCCCCGGCTTCGAGGAGCGGGCGCCGCGACGTGTCCTCGTCGCTCTCGGACAGGAGGCAGGACACGAAGCGTCCCGGTACCAGCTCCCGACGCGGCTCGCTCTCCAGCCCGCGGCGCGTGCGCCCGGCGACGAACCCGGTCGCGTCCCGCACCGGCTCGCGGGCGAGGCACCGGCCCGACAGGATGCGGCGCAGCGTGCCCTTCGCGTGGAGCCGGGTCAGGACGGTGGCCCTCGTCGTCCTCGTGGGCTCCCTGTCGGGCGCCGCGTCGACCTGCCGCGCGGTCATCGGCTCGCCGGCCTCCTCCGGCACGGTCGGCACATCCGAGACGGGCTCGCCGTGCGGGCGTCCGCCGTCCCGGCGCTTGTCCGACATCCCTCCCCCGTTCTCCGGCAACCTCGACCGGTGCGGCTCGCGCACCGGTCCCACCGTGTTCCCCTGAGCGTGGGCCTGCGCGTTTCCAAGGATCGCCCAATCTACTGGTCGCGGTGTGAGACGTTCCGGCCGACGGCGCTGCCGACCCGGCCCGACCCGGGTCCCGGGGCCTCGTGGGCGCCACCGCAACCCCCATCGCGGGGAGTTCACCGAACTGGTGCGCGTCCATGACGTGTGGCACGGAGTCGTCGCCGTGGCGGCCACAACGGGCGGGGGCGTCGGCAGGTCGTACTCGGCGTACGGAAAAAGCATCGGGCGGCCAGTGAGAACCGGGCCGCCGACGCCCACTCGACCGACGAGACGAACGGGGAACGAAATGTCACGGATGACGCGTGTGGTGCAGGGCGCGGTGGCGGCGGGAGTGAGCGCCGTCGCCCTCACGGCTCTGGCACCGGTGGCGTCGGCGGCACCCGCCCCGGCGGCCGCCGCCTACAACGGGGCCTGCGGCACCGGCTACAGGACCGTCAACTCCACGCCGATCGGCGGGATCGGCACGGCCTACCTCACCTACAACTCCGCCACCGGCAAGAACTGCGCGGTGGCCATCCGGAACGTCGCGGGTGACCCGGTCGCCATGGAGCTGTACATCCGGCGCGGCGGCGGTGAGATCTACGCCGACCAGGACGGCGGCGCCTTCCGTTCCTACGTCGGCCCGGTCTACGTCGCCGCCGCCGGTTCCTGCGTGGACTGGTGGGGCGCGATGGACGGCACGTCGTTCCAGAGGTACGGCACCAACTGCGGCTGACGCCGGGGCACCGACCCGCTTCGATCCCGCCGCGGACGCGCACCCACCCGCGTCCGCGGCGGGTCGCGCCCGGCCGGGCGGGCCGTCGGCCGGCCCGACCCCCGCGCGGGCCGTCGGCCGCCGCGTTCCCACCGGCGGCTGCGCCCCCGCCGCCTCGCGTCCCTTTCGCGGGAGACGGGCGTTCGCTACGTTTACGCTAATTCAAATGACATATTGTACTAGCACAATGTCGGTGCAATTCAGTCCCCCCAGGGACAGGGCGGCCCACCCGCCCCCGTCCACGAAAGGCCGACCGTGTACGTTCCGCGACATTTCTCCCCCACCGACGAGGACGTCCGGCGGTTGCTGAACCGCCATGGCGCCGCCGACCTGGTCACGGTCACGGAGGACGGCCTCCAGGCCACCCTGCTGCCCTTCGTCCACGACCCGCAGGCCGGTGCGCACGGCTCCCTCATCGGGCACATGGCCCGCAACAACGACCAGTGGAGACTGCCCACGGCCGGCCAGGCCATGGTCATCGTGCGTGGCCCCGACGCCTACGTCACACCCACCTGGTACCCCTCCAAGGCCGAGCACCATCGACAGGTTCCGACCTGGAACTACATCACCGCGCACGTCCACGGGCACCTCCTCGTCCACGACGACCCCGCGTGGGTCGAGGACCAGGTACGCCGACTGACCGACAAACACGAAGCCGCCGCTGCCGTCCCCTGGTCCGTCGACGACGCTCCGGCCGCCTACATCCGAGGCCAACTGCGAGCGATCGTCGGCGTCGAACTCTCCATCACCCGTATCGAAGCCAAGTTCAAACTCAGCCAGAACCGCTCCGACACCGACATCAGCGGTGTCGTCCACGGGCTCCGGAGCCGCGACCAGGACCAGGACGGCGCCCTCGCCGACGCCGTCCACGCCCATCGTCCCCGCCGTCCAGGCGACGCCGGCGAGGGCGGCCTCCCCGCCCAGGACGGCTCCGGCCGGAAGCCGTAGGCCGACGCGGGCGGAGCCCGTACGGTGGTGACGCCACCCAGGACGGGGCCGTGCCGCGGCGGGGCGTACCAGGACCGGGCCCCAAGACCCCCTGCCCCACACGCCGTTGGGCACCGCCGCCCCCCTCCCCCGGCCGACAACTGCGCCCTCGAAACTGGGACGGCCCCCTCCCCGCCGCGTGCTCCCGAGGACCCGTCCGGTAACTGACCTATTGAATAAGCGAGTTGAAGCCTGAGGCAGCCTTCGGCTTCCCCGGTGAAGGGCAGACCGCGCAGCCGGGGTGGCACCACCGCATCGGGTGAGGCGAGGGTGTCGTCTCCCTCTACTATGTCGGTGTCCGGTCCAGACGTGGAGTCGACGGACTGGTACTCGCACCCCACTGGGCAACGGAGTTGGAGCCCGGCCGAGCCGACCTCACGGCGGATCCGGTGACTGTGGGTTCCACTTCAGGAGGACAGGTCCAGTGCATTCGCTCGATGGCTCCGATCCGTCACACATGGGCCGCTACCGGCTGGTCGGCAGGCTCGGTGAGGGCGGCATGGGGAGGGTGTACCTCGCGCGTTCGCCGGGTGGCCGTCCGGTCGCCGTCAAAGTGATCAACGACCACCTCCGCGACGACGAGCACGCCCTCAGCAGGTTTCGGCGCGAGGTGGAGACCCTGGGCACGGTCCGCAGCGCGTACACGGCGTCACTCATCGACGCGGAGCTGGAGACACCCCCGTACTGGCTGGCCACCGAGTACGTGCCGGGGCCCACGCTCCACGCCGCGGTCATGGCCCACGGACCGCTCCCCGCCGACCTGGCGCGGATCATGCTGGCCGCGCTGGCCGAGGGCCTGGACGCGATCCACGTCCGCGGTGTGTGGCACCGGGACCTCAAGCCGCACAACGTCATCCTCTCCGCCACCGGCCCCCAGCTGATCGACTTCGGCATCGCCCGGAACAGCGGTCCGTCCGACCTGACCCAGGTCGGCGGCGCGATGGGCAGTCCCGGGTACATCGCACCGGAGACGATCACGGGCAGCGGGACAGGTCCGGGAGCCGACGTCTTCGCCCTGGGCGCCACTCTCGCCTTCGCCGTCACCGGCCGACCGCCCTACGGGGACGGGTCGTTCGCCGCCGTGTCCTACCGTTCGGTGCACGGGGAGATCGACCTGCGGGGCGTGGACCCCGGCGTCGCCGAGCTCATCTCGGCCTGCGCGCACAGTGATCCGGCCCGGCGCCCCCACCTGCAGCGAATCGTGGAACTCTGCCAGGCCGAGACCGATCTGGTCCAGCATCCCGCCTACCAGCGGGCGCTCGCCATGGGCCCCGCACCGGAACGGGAACGTGCCGCGGCCGTCGCCGGCACGGGAAGCGGTACGGGAAGCGGTACGGGAAGCGGCGGTATGTCGGTCGGCGTCTCGGACGCGACGGCGCCGCTCGCCCCGCCGATGACGACGGCCACCGCGGCCGGCACCCGGGAAGCGGACGCCGTCACCCTCCTCGCGCCGGGAGCGGGCCCCGGCCCCCTCGCGCGCCCGCACGCGGCGGACACCCATGGCGCCCACCCGGACGACGCGTACCCGGTGACCGCTCCGACCGCGCGGCCGGAAGGCGCAGGACACCAGAACGGACGGCGCGGGAGGGCTGCCGCCATCGGCGCGGGCGCGCTGGTCGCCGTCGCCGCCGCCGCGCTGCTGCTGTTCCACGCCTTCGGCGACGAAGGCTCCGGGTCCGCGCGCGCCACACCGTCCGCCCGTGCCGACCGTGCCGCCGACAGGTCGGCCGGCCCCTCCGAGAGCGCGGTGAAGGCGTCCCCGTCCGCCGCGGGCGCGGGCGCGACCCCCGACGCAGGCACCGACGCGCCCTCCGGCTCGGACACGGGCACAGGCGCCGACGGTTCCACGGACGGGGGCAACCTGCCCGACGCCCTGGTGCTCAAGCCCCCCTTCACGTTCGAGGTCGGGAAGTTCGTGCGGACCGTGCGCTCGCGGCTGATCATGCAGTCGGACGGCAACCTGGTGCTCTACGACGAGTCCGGCAAGGCCCGTTGGGCGAGCCGGACCCAGGGCGCGGGGAACACGGCCGTGTTCCAGGCGGACGGCAACCTGGTGGTCTACAGCGCCCAGGCCAAGCCGTTGTGGGCCAGCAACACCCAAGGCGCCAACGGCTCGACGCTCAAGGTGCTGGAGGACGGGAACATGGTCATCGCGATCGACGACCGGATCGCCTGGCAGACCGGCACCGCCCACTGACGGGCGACCTCCGCGCCGCGTCGAACCCGGGGGCTCGAACTCGGCGGACGTCGTCACCGCCTCGCCGCGCAAATCCCTTTTCCGAACGTAACTGGATCGAAGCGGACGGTAGTCGGGCGTGTCCCCGAACCGGGCGCGGCGCCGGGTACGACGACTCGCCTCGCCGGACCTTGTCCAGTAAGCGACAATTGTGACGTCAGCCGGTCCGTCCGACGTCGACCGCGCCC
Source organism: Streptomyces sp. NPDC057950 (assembly GCF_042887295.1). Lineage (NCBI taxonomy): Bacteria > Bacillati > Actinomycetota > Actinomycetes > Kitasatosporales > Streptomycetaceae > Streptomyces > Streptomyces sp. NPDC057950. Next base: position 198,351 of record NZ_JBHVPP010000001.1, on the reverse strand, counting down.
CGCGGTTCCGCGGGGTCCGGGGGCGCCGACGCGAGACGTGAATGAGGTGTTCCACGACGTACGCCTTCCCGGACGGTGACGGGATCCCGTACGACCGAGGAGGTTTCGTCATGGACGTCACCACGTTGGCAGCACTCCTGCGGGAGACCGAGGAACACCACGGATTCTATGAGGCGACCGCTCCCGAACACGACTGGTGGAACTGGTACGCCGCCTACATGACCGCCCGTGGGCACGGCCGGACTCCCGACGAGGCGGCCGCCGACGCCGCGCTCCACATGGACGCGCTGCGGCGGTAGACCGGCCATGACGCGGCAGTTCCTCCCTCGTGTCCTGACCGGGACGGTGTCCCCCGGTCAGAGGCGCGGTGGCACTTCTCCCCCGCGATGTTCCCGCCTCGTCCCCGGCCGCCGTCCGTGCCGCCGTCCCGGTGCGGCCCGCCGTCATCCACTTCGCCGACCCGAACGCCCAAGTCACCCATGGGGCAAGCCCGTTCATTCATACGAGCGGGGCGGGCAGGAACCGAGGGAAGCGGAGGTGCTGTCGAATGTCCAGCGGTGACGTGCTCGTGCTCATCGATGAGGACGGCCGGATCGTCGAGTGGCGACGCCAGGCCGAGCAGCTGTTCGGCTGGTCCGCCGAGGAGGCCGTCGGCCGGGCGGTGACCGCGCTCGTGCGCGAGGCGACGGCTGACGAGGGAGGACGGCGGGAACGGTTCGCGGCCGGCGCTCCGGTACTGGTCAAGCCGGTACTGCGGGGCACGTCCGTGATGTGGCAGGTCCTCGCGGCGCAGGACGTGGTGTCGGGGCAGGACGTGGCGATCCTGGAGGCCGTGTTCGCCCACTCCCCGGCGCGACTGCACGTCCTCGACCAGCAGCTGCGGGTGGCCCGCGCGCCCGGCGCCAGCCACGGTCCGCCCGGCACGCCGGTGGAGGACCTGACCGGCACGCACTTCGCCCAGGCCTACGACCTGGAAGACCCCGAAAAAGAGGCCGCGGTGGCGCAACAGGTGCTGGACGGCGGTGAACCGGTGGTCAGCCGGCTCGTACGGGCCGTCGCCGACGCGCCGGGGGGGTTCGGACGACGCATCTACTCCCTCTCCTACGTCCGTCTCGAGAACTCCCACGGCGATGTGCTCGGCCTGGTGGCATCCGCGCTCGACGTCACCGAGCGCGAGAACGCGCATCACCGGCTGGCGCTGCTTGAGTCCGTGCGCACCCACGTGGGGCAGGGGCTGAACGTGGGCGCCGTGTGCGAGGAGCTGGTGGAGGCGGTCGTACCCGGGTTCGCGGGCATCACCGTGGTCGAGGTGATCGAGGACGTCGTCCACGGAGAGGAGCCTCCGCAGGTGCCCGTGCACGAGGACACCATGCTGCGGCGGGCCGCCTTCCGCGGTCCGTTCTCGGCCTACCCGGTCGGAGACGTGCGCCCCCTGCCGAGAGGCACCCCGTTCGCGCGTGTGCTGTCCGACCTCCGGCCACGCCTTCTCCCCATCGGGGAGGACACCGACTGGCTCACCGCCGACCCGCCCCGCGCCGAAGCCATCGAGCGGTCCGGCGCCCACTCCCTGATCGTGGCCCCGCTGGCGGTGCGCGGCCAGGCTCTGGGCGTGGTCAGCTTCTACCGCCACGGGCAGGAGGACCCCTTCACCCAGGACGACGTCGCGGTGGCCTCGGCCGTGTGCGCGCACGCTTCGCTCTGCGTCGAGACCGCCCGTCGGTTCATGCGTGAGTGGATCATCGCCGCCACGGTCCAACGCAGGCTTCTGCCCCAGCACTCGGGCACACCGAACACCATGGAGATCGCCCGGGTGTTCCTTCCCGACCCGGACGGCGGCGGGGCCTGGTCCGACGCGATCGCGCTGCCCGGCGCACGGACCGCGCTGGTCGTCGGTGACGTGGCGAAGGAGGGCATCGGAGCGGCCGTCACGGTGGGAATCCTGCGCACGGCCGTCCACACTCTCGCCGCCCTGGACCTGGAGCCCGACGATCTGCTGGCACGGCTGAGCGACACCGCGGGCCGTCTCGCCAGGGCCTGCGCCTCCCTGCCGCCGGGGGACCCGATGTGCCGCGAGTCGCTCACCGCCGGCTGTGCCGTCGCGATCTACGACCCGGTGGAGCTCACCTGCACCCTCGCCCGAGCCGGGCTCCCACAGCCCGTCGCCGTCCTGCCCGACGGCACCTCCAGCGAACTGCCCGTCCCACCGGGCCCCCTCCTCGCCGAGACGAGCAGCGCCCCCTTCCCCTCGACCACCGTGGACCTCCCCGAAGGCAGCACCCTGGCGATCGGTACGACCACCGCGGCGGGCAGGGTCCTTGCCCCCTCCGGTTCCCTGCGCCCGCTCCTCGACTCCGTCGGTACCAGACCCCTGCCGGAACTCTGCGGAGACCTCGCGACCGCGCTCGCGGATGACCGCCCCACCGGTGACACACTGATACTGCTCGCTCGTACGCATGCGCTGCCCGCGGACCGGGTGCGGACGGTCCCGCTGCCGGCCGACACCGAGGCCGCGCCCATCGCCCGTCGCGCGGCGCGCCACCAGTTGGAAGTCTGGGGGGTGGACGAGGAAACGGCCTTCACCACCGAACTCATCGTCAGCGAACTGGTCGGCAACGCGATCCGTCACGGCGCCCCGCCCCTGCGCCTACGGCTGATCCTCGACCGGATGCTGACCTGCGAGGTCAGGGACGGCTCGAGCAGCGCCCCCCACGTCAAACACGCCCGCACGGTAGACGAGACGGGCCGTGGGCTGTTCATCGTCGCCAGCCTCGCCGGCCAGTGGGGCGCCCGCCATCACCAGCACGGAAAGACCGTCTGGGCGGAACAGCCCCTGCAGGACGCGGGGTCCTCCGGATGAACCGGATCGCCCCCAGTGAGTCGAAGTGCCCGCGCGACAGGGAAACAGGGTGGCGCGGACCACGCCCTCACCGCCGGGCCGCGCACGGCCGGGCCGGACGGTCCGTCGACGGAAGGTGAACGCACGTGCGTCATTACGAACTCGTGGTTCTGGGAGCGGGCAGCGGCAACATGCTGCCCGACGAAGAACTCGCCCATCTCCGCACCGCCATCGTCGAACCCGACCGCTTCGGCGGCACGTGCCTGAACCGAGGCTGCATTCCGAGCAAGATGTTCGTCGTCGCCGCCGACGCGGTCGAGGACGCGCGAGCGGCGGCCCGTCTCGGTGTCCACGCGACCGTCGAGCACGTCGACTGGAAGGCCATCCGCGACCGGGTGTTCCACCGCATCGATCCGCTGCACGCGAGCGCGCTGGACTACCGCAGGGAGAACGGCATCGACGTGTTCACCGAGGAGGGACGGTTCGTCGCGCCGAAGGTGGTGCAGGCGGGGGACGAGCGGATCACCGCCGACACGTTCGTCGTCGCGGTCGGATCACGGCCCGTGGTGCCGGACATCCCCGGTCTCGACACCGTCAGGTACCACACCTCGGACACCATCATGCGGATCGACGAGGTGCCCGCGTCCATGGTCGTCATCGGTGGCGGTTTCATCGCCGCCGAGTTCGGCCATGTCTTCGGCGCGTTCGGCTCCGACATCACGATCGTGCAGCGGGGGCCGCGCCTACTGATGGCGGAGGACGAGCAGGTGTCGGCGCGCTTCACCGACCTGGCGTCGCGGCGCCATCGTGTGCTCCTCGACGCTGCGGTCACCTCCGTCGAAGGGCGTGAGGACGGCGTCGCGGTCACCGTGTCCTGCCCGGACGGCGACCATGTCGTGCGCGCCGCGGCGCTGTTGGTGTGCGTCGGCCGCCGGCCCAACACCGACAGGCTGGACGCCGCCGCCGGTGGTCTGGACCTCGACCGGCACGGCCACATCGTGACCGACAGCGCCTACCGCACGTCCGTACCGGGGGTCTGGGCCCTGGGCGACACGGCGAATCACTTCCAGCTCAAGCACGTGGCGAATGCCGAGGTCCGGCTCGTGCGGCACAACCTGCTCCACCCCGAGGACGTACGCGCGCTGCCCCACCAGGTCGCCCCGCACGCGGTCTTCACCAGCCCGCAGATCGCCGGCATCGGGCTGACCGAGCAGGAGGCCCGCCGTCGCGGCATCGACCACCTCGTGAGTGTCCGCGCCTACGGGGACGCCGCGTACGGATGGGCGTTGGAGGACACCACCAGTTTCGTGAAGATCCTGGCCGATCCCGTCGAGCGGACGATCCTCGGCGCGCACATCATCGGGCCCCAGGCCGCCACGCTCATTCAGCCGTTGATCCAGGCCATGGAGCTGGGTCTGACGGTGGACCGGATCGCCCGGGACCAGCTGTACATCCACCCGGCACTGACCGAAGTGGTCGAACAGGCCCTGCTGGCCCTGTAGTCCCCGCCCGGGAGGGGGCGGCCGCGCGCTCCCCGTCCCCGTCCGCGGCGGGCGGGCGACGGGAGCGGGAACGGCCCGACGTACGGTGACCGCGTGCTCCGCCGTAACAGTTCCTCCCCCATCCGCCCCCGGTGGTGCGCGTACCACTCGAGCTGGAGACCTCATGAATGACAAGATCGCCCTGTCGACATGGCCCACCCCCCTGGAGCGTGCGCCGCGGCTGGCGGCGGCGCTGGGGCTGGGCGGGGCCGACCTCTGGATCAAGCGGGACGACCTCATCGGTCTGGGAGGCGGCGGCAACAAGGCCCGCAAGCTGGAGTGGACCGTCGGCGCCGCCCTCGCGGCCGGTGCGGACACACTGGTCACCACCGGTGCCGCGCAGAGCAACCACGCCCGTCTCACCGCGGCCGCCGGCGCCCGCCTCGGGCTCGACGTCGTGCTCGTCTTCCCCGGTACCCGCGAGAGTGCCGTGAACGGCTCCGGCAACCTCGTTCTCGACAGTCTCTTCGGAGCCAGGGTCTTCTGGGCCGGCGACAGCGACCCGAGCACGATGGCCGACGTCGCCGACGAGGTGTGCCGTCAGCTGCGCGACGACGGGGCACGCCCCTTCGCGATCCCCTTCGGCGGTTCAAGTCCCCTCGGGGCGCGGGGATATGTGGACGGCGGTGAGGAGTTGCTCTCCCAACTGCCCGACGTGGAGCACGTCGTGGTCGCCCTGGGTTCCGGCGGCACCATGGCGGGACTGATCGGCGCGCTCGGGGAGCGGCGTGTCCTCGGCGTTCACTGCGGGGCGGTGGCGGAGCCGGCCGTCACCGTCGCCGGACTCGCGGGCGCGCTGACCGGCCGCGACATCGCCCCCGATGCCCTGCGGATCCGCGCCGACCAGGTGGGCCCGGGATACGGGGTGCTGCACGAACCGGTCCTGGAGGCCATGCGAACGGCCGCGCTCACCGAGGGTCTCGTCCTTGACCCGGTGTACAGCGGGCGCGCCATGGCCGGCCTGGTCGCCGCGGTCCGGGACGGCGACATCCGCCCGGGGCAGCGCAGTGTCCTCCTTCACACCGGCGGGCTGCCGGGCCTTTTCGGGCATACGGAGACCGTGCACCGCGCCGTCGACGGCCTGCGTGCCTACGAGCCCGAGGGGGCGTCGCCCCGCACGGAAGAGTAGAGTCACTGGTTCAAGGGGTGACGATTCCCGGGTTTCAGGGATACGCCGGGATACGCCCGATCGGGGGTACGCGCGATCTGGGGTACGCCCGATCGGGGGATGCATTGACGTCTAAGACGACCGGTCATATTGTCTTCGTAGCGCCTCCGCGGATCGTCCGCGGGCCCGGCCGTGCCGCCCGCAACCGCGAGGACCGGCAGGCCGATGGGGGTCCCCACGCGGGACTCGGACCGGGCGCCGCGCATCCCCAGGAGAAACGTGTCCACGTACCAGGCATTCGAAGTCACCGGATCACGGCAGTTCGCACGGACCACCCGTGAGCTCGTCCCGCCCCGCGCGGGCCACGTACGGATCAGGGTGGAGAGCTGCGGGGTGTGCCACTCCGACGTGCTCGCCGTCGAGGGCCTCAGGCCCGATCCGTCGCAGCCCGTCGTCCCGGGTCACGAGGTGGTCGGGACGATCGACGCCGTGGGCGAGGGAGTGCGGGCGTGGCAGGTCGGCGAGCGCGTGGGCGTCGGATTCCTGGCCGGTCACTGCGGTGAGTGCGATCCGTGCCGACGCGGCGACTTCGTCAACTGCGCCGACCAGGAGCAGACGGGCACGAGCGTCGACGGCGGGTACGCCGAGGTGATGTACGCCAGGTCCAACGCGCTGGCCCGGATTCCGGAGGGCATCTCGTCGGCCGAGGCGGCCCCGCTGCTGTGCGCCGGCCTGACGAGCCTCAGCGCCCTGCGCCAGCTGGACAGCCGGCCCGGGTCGCTCGTGGCCGTGCAGGGCATCGGGGGGCTCGGACATCTCGCGGTGCAGTACGCGGCCAGGCTCGGCCACCGGGTCGTGGCGATCGCCCGCGGGGCGGAGAAGGCGTTGCTGGCGGCCTCGCTCGGCGCGGACGACTACATCGACAGCGCCGCCGAGCACCCCGGGGAGGCGCTGGCGCGACTGGGCGGCGCCGACGGCATCGTCGCGACGGCGGCCAGCGGCAGCTCGATGACCCCCCTGCTCACCGGGCTCGCCCCCCGCGGCCGCATGATCGTGGTCGGGGTCGGCACCGACCCGATATCGGTGTCCACGCCGGACCTCGTGCTCAGCACGCGCACCATCACCGGCAGCCTGACGGGAACCCCGATCGAGAACGAGGACAACCTGGCCTTCAGCGTGCGGCACGGCGTCCTTCCGCTGATCGAGCGGATGCCGCTGGCCGAGGCACCGAAGGCATACGAGCGCATGATGTCCGGCGAGGCGCGCTTCCGTGTCGTGCTCGACGCCGCACAGGCGTGACCGGGCGTGACCCGGCCTGACCCGGCCTGACCCGGCCTGATCGGGCCCGACCGGGCCTGGTCTCGGCCCCCGCCTCCAGGTCGCGCACCGGGAAGTACCCGGGGCCTGCGCCGAAGCGGTCGTCGGAGCGGGCCGGCGCGCCCCGTACGGGTTGCGAGCGGCCACCCCCGGCCCAACCGTGGACGTAGAGAGGACCGGCCGATGTCAGCTGATGTCCTCTGATGCCGGTCGACAGCAACGTATGCCCGAGGACAGGAGCAAGCCGTCATGGACATGAAGCTCGAGGTCGTGGTGGTGCCGGTCGCCGACGTCGACCGGGCCAAGGCCTTCTACGAGAAGCTCGGATGGCGGCTCGACGCCGACGTCACCGACGGGGAGGACTTCCGGGTGGTGCAGGTCACCCCGCCCGGCTCACCCTGTTCGGTCATCTTCGGCACCGGCATCAGCACGGCCTCGCCCGGCTCGTCGGAGGGCCTGCACCTCGTCGTCTCCGACATCGAGGCGGCCCGCGCCGAGCTCGCGGACCGGGGCGTCGAGGTGAGCGAGGTGTTCCACGACGCGGGCGGAGTCTTCCATCGCGTCGGAGCCGGGGGCCGGGTACCGGGCCCGGACCCGGAACGCCGGAGCTACTCCTCGTTCCTGTCGTTCAGCGATCCGGACGGCAACGGATGGGTGCTGCAGGAGATCACGACACGGCTCCCGGGCCGCTGACCGAACTCCCGGCGGCCTCCGTCCGGGCCACCGGGGCCTTCGGCACTCGCGAACCCGTTGGCCGCCGGGGGCCGCTGGCACCCGCGGACCCGGTTGCCGCCGCGAGCCTCTGACACCCGCGGACCCGGTTGCCGCCGCGAGCCTCTGACACCCGCGGACCCGGTTGCCGCCCCGGGCCTCTGACACCCACAAACCCGGTTGCCGCCCCGGGCCTCTGACACCCACAAACCCGGTTGCCGCCGCGGGCCGCCGGCACTCGCGGACCCGGTTCCTTGCGCGCGATCCGAATCTACGAGACCGGCCGGGTGACCCGCTCATCGGGCATCTCGGCGGTCATCTCGTCGGACATGTCGTGGGGGAAGCCGATCCGCAGGACGACCGCGGTGAGGGCGGCGGCGAGGACGACGGCCGAGGCCAGGATCAGGGCCTGGTGGTAACCGTGGTGGAGCAGTGGCGCGACGGCCAGGGGCCCGATGATCTGGCCGACGGAGTATCCCGCGGTCAGCAGAGCCACCGAGCGGGGGAACCGCAGATGGGCCCCGGTGGCCAGCGCGATGGTACCGATCCCGAGGAACGTCGCGCCGAACAGGAACGCGGAGATCAGCGCCGCCGCCACTCCTGCGACCAGAGCGGGCAGCGCGATGCCGACGGCCTGGATCACGAGCGCGGCGAACAGCAGGTCGGGGCGGGACCAGCGGCGCCCCAGCCAGGCCCACAGCGCCGAGGACGGCACGGCCGCCAGCCCGACCAGCACCCAGGCGCCGCTGCCGATCCACCCCGGGGACGCCTGGTCGATGGCGGCGACCAGGAAGGTGCCGGCCACGATGTAGCCGACGCCCTCGAGGGTGTACCCGGCGAACAGCGCGGTGAACCAGCGGTGCGTACGCGCGGACCGCGTCGGAGTCACGGCCCCGGCGCCTGTGACCTCGGCGCGCGGCAGTTCGACGCGCAGGTTCCAGGACAGTGCGGCGAAGACCGCGGCGAGGCCCGCGGAGGCCCACCACGCGGCCTGCCAGTCGGCGACCGAGCGCAGGGCGAGGACCAGCAGGCCGGACAGGGCGATCCCGGCGCCGACTCCGCCGAAGGCCCAGCCGGGCAGGTGCGCGGGGTGGTCGCGCAGGTGACTGAGCAGCGAGCTGACGGCGATGACGAAGATCAGGGCGCTGGCCGCACCGGCCGTCAGCCTCAGCCCGATCCACCCGGTGGTGCTGTGCGTGAAGGGCATCGCCGCCAGCGTGCCGGTCAGCACGATCAGGGAGCCGCGCAGGGCTCCGGGCGAGCGGACCAGCGCGGGACGCAGGATGCCGACGAGCGCGCCCATCAGGTAGCCGACGTAGTTGGCGGTGGCGAGGTGCGCTCCGGCCCCGGCGGACAGACCCGCCTGAGCGTGCATCAGGGGAAGGATCGGCGTGTAGACGAAGCGCCCGACGCCCATACCGGCCGCCAGGGCCGCGGCCGCCTGAGCCACGTGGCCCCAGGGTGAACCGAGCGGGCCCGCCGACCGGTCCGGGGAGCGTCGCAGGATGGGTGCGCTCATGAGGAAGTCCTTGTGGGTGCGTACGCGGTCCTCGCGGGGTGACGCGTCGGTCACGCGAGGGCGTCGGGTCCGGCCGGGTCGTCGGGGTGGGACACGAGCGGGGTGACCCTGGCCGTCATCCACGCGCGCAGCGGCAGTGTGCCGATCACTTTTTCGTGCAGCTCGTACTCGTCCGCGGCGAGCCAGACACCGATGCTGCGCGGCTCACCGACCGGGCGCCACAGTCTGAACAGGTGTCCGGCGGCCGCCAGTTTGGCGGCCCGTACCGCTTCCGCGGCGCGACGCCGGTCGACCTCGGCGGGGTCGGTGCCTTCGGGGATGGTGGTGGTCAGCTCGACCAGGAACTCTCGCACGATGTCTTCTCCGCGGGGTGTCTCGAGACCGAGATGGGCTGACGCGGCACGCCGGGTGCCGATAGCCGTGGCCCGGTCGGTTCGAAGCCGATGACGGCGGCGGCCGCCGCTCCGGGGGCGCGCTGTCGGGTGTCCATGTCCTCATCGTGTGGCTACGGCCGGGGCGGACGCCACGACCGGCTTCCTCCCCGGTGGAAGGCACCGCCTTCCACCGACGGTGCGGCGAGCGCGACTCCTCGGCGACCGTGCGGACGGGACGCGCGCGAACGGCACCGCCGCCGACACCCGGGTCAGTGCGAGGCCGCACCTACCAGCAGGGAGGAAGCCGGTCGTGGCCTCGACCGCGTCGGAGGCGGCACCGTGGAGGTTGGAGGTCCGCCGTTGTCCCGGCCGCGAGCACCGCGCGTCGGTGCCGGGCGTTCCCCTGCGTCGGCGCCGCCCCGTGACCCGCCACGGGCCGGCGGCCACGACGGGCCGGCCGGCCATCAGGAAGCGTCACCGTCGGTGTCACCGCGACCGTCACGGTCAACGTCAGGAAGAAGGGCACAGCACCATGAACAGCCTGCTCGCGGCTCTCGGCGTCACGGCGCCGGTCCTGGCCGCGCCGATGGCGGGTGGTGCCACGACCACCGCGCTGCTGGTGGCCGCGGCTCGCAGCGGTGGCCTCGGCTTCGTCCCGGCCGGTTACGCCACCACTCGGACGCTGGCCGAGCGCGTCGCCGCGGCGCGTGCCGAGCGGATCCCGTTCGGCGTCAATGTGTTCGCACCCAATCCGCTCCCGGTGGACCGCGCGGCCTTCGACCGCTACGCCGCGCTCGTCCAGGGAACGGCCGACCGCCACCACGTCGACCTGAGCGGGCACGTCCCGGTCGAGGACGACGACGCGTTCGCGGAGAAGATCGACCTGCTCACCGAGAACCCCGTACCAGTGGTCAGCTTCACGTTCGGGATCCCCGAACGGGCCGTGGTGGCCAGGCTGCGTACGGCGGGAAGCCTGGTGGCCCAGACGGTGACGAGTGTCGACGAGGCGCGCGCCGGGGCCGAAGCGGGCGTGGACGTCCTCGTGGTGCAGGCCGCCGCGGCAGGCGGCCACTCCGGCACCCTGACACCGCGGCTGCCGCCGCCCGAGGTGCCGGTCAACGATCTGATCGCCTTGATCCGCCGGGCTGTCGGCCTGCCGTTGATCGCCGCGGGCGGACTCGCCACGCCCGACGACGTCGCCCAGGTCATGGCGGCCGGCGCACAGGCCGCCATGGTCGGCACCGTGCTCCTGCGCACCGAGGAAAGCGGGGCCTCCCCCGTCCACCAAGCGGCTCTCGCCGACCCCGGGGGCCGAGGCACCGTGCTGACCCGTGCCTTCACCGGCCGCCCCGCCCGCGCCCTGCGCAACCGTTTCACCGATCTGTACGGCGACCACGCCCCGTACGGGTATCCCGCGCTGCATCACCTCACGGGCCGGCTCCGCCAACGGGCGGCCGCAGCGGGGGACGCCGACGCTCTGCACCTGTGGGCGGGCACCGGCCACCGGCAGGCGCGCCGTGAGGGTGCCGGCCAGACCTTGGCGCGCCTGGCCTCGGCTCTGTGACGCGGTCGCTCCCCGTGCCGTCGCCCGCTCGGGGGTTGCTCCACCGCCAGGCCCTCGCCCGCTCAGGAGTCGCTCCACCGTCTTTCCCGCAGCCCATTCCCCGCCGACCGCCGACCAGGCCCTCGGCCCGCCACCACCACCGCGTTTGGAACCTCTCATGAACGACTCGCTCCCCCGCACCAACGTCGACTTCTGGTTCGACCCGGTGTGCCCGTGGACCTGGCTGACATCCCGCTGGCTGCTGGAGGTCGGCAAGGCCCGGCCCCTCACCATCAGCTGGCACGTCATGAGCCTGGCCGTCCTCAACGAGGGCCGGCTCGGCGAACTGCCCGAGCAGCACCGCGTGCTGATGGGCCAGGCATGGGCACCGGTACGCGTGCTGATGGCCGCCGCCCGGGCTCACGGCCCCGCCGTACTGGAGCCCCTCTACACCGCGCTCGGTACTCGCTTCCACCTGCGGGAGGAGCCGAGGACGCGCCCGACCATCGAGGCCGCGCTGCGCGACGCCGGACTGCCCACGAGCCTCGCCGACGCGGGTGACACCGACGCCTGCGACACGGAGCTGCGCGCCTCCCACCGCGAGGGCATCACCCTCGTCGGGTCCGACGTGGGCAGCCCGATCATCGCGGTGCCCGGACCCGGCACGGACAAGATCGCCTTCTTCGGTCCCGTTGTCACACCGGCTCCTCGGGGCGAGGAAGCCGTCCGTCTGTGGAACGCCACACTGACCGTCGCCTCCACACCCGGCTTCTACGAGATCAAGCGGACCAGGACGGTCGGCCCGCTGTTCGATTAGGCAGCCCGGCCACCCGGGCTCGGGCCACCCGGGCTCGGGCCACCAAGGCTCGGGCGGCCGTGCCCGAGCGGCCAACGCCCGGCCACGGCCCGCGCACGTCAGCGCTGGAGCGCCTCGAAGGCCATGCGGAAGAACGTGTCGAAAGCGGCGGCGGACTTGGTGGCGCGCGCCTCGATCAGGGTTCCCTCCCACGCGTTGACGAGGAAGCGGGCCGTGGCATCGGGGTCGAGGTCCGCCCGTACGGCACCGTCGCGGCGGGCCTCCGTCAGGGCCGCCGCGATCGCGCCGTTCCACGTCCGCAGGCTGTCCGCGACGGCCGAGCGGATCTCCTCGCTGTGGTCGATCACGTCCGTGGCGAAGTTGCCGAACATGCAGCCCCGTGTGAAGTCCCGGTCGACGACCTCGTCCCGCAGGAACTCGAAGTGCCGGCGGATCCTCTCCAGCGGGGGCGACGTGGTGTCAGCGAGCATGTCCATGCGGCGCTCGGCGCCGTAGAGCCGCAGGGCCTCGATGGCACACTCCTCCTTGCTGGAGAAGTGGTTGTAGAACGACCCCTTGGGCGCTCCGGCGGCGTCGGCGATCTCCTTGATGCCGGTGCCGTGGAAACCGCGCGTGTGGAACGTCTCCAGCGCGGACGCCAGCAGGTCGTCACGCTTGGACGGCTTGGGCACGACGCGACACCTCCTCTGTCCTGTGGGCCCCCAGGGACGCCCAGGCAGTCAATATGACCGGACACTTTACCTGGACAGTACACCTCGGGCGAGGTTCACTCCACGGCGCCGCGGCGGCCGCAGCCCGTCAGAAGATCTGCGCGAAACAACCGACCGAAATGACGACCACGGCCGCGATCGCCGTCAGCCCTTTGAGAATCCTCGATGCCTTCATGGGGTTTCCCTCTCCTTGGTCTTTGCGGGTTCTTGTGGTCCCTGGTCCTCACCCCGGTCGCCCTGGGCTCCATGTCGCGACCATCACCGGTTCGCCTGGTGACGATGCTTGTCGTTCATCGCGTCACCTGTCAAGGTGGTGACGCACAGGGTTCGGTGCGACCAGGGCGCAGGCCGCGCGACGCGGCCGTGGAGGAGTGACATGAAGAGCAGCAATCCGGTCTTCTCCCGACGGGGGTTCGCGCGCGACGCCGCCCGCACCGAGCGGCACCCCGAGGAGCCGCGAACCGTCGGCGCAGCGGCCGGAGGCTCGGTCGGACTCCGGGTCGGCGCCGGGTCGTACGGGCCGTACACCGCGAACCCGTACGCCGATGACGGTTCTCGGAGCCCGCGCCCGTCGAAGGACGCTCCGCCCCCTGACCGATCCCGCGCCGTGGCGGCCGACGGCGCCATGACGATCGACGACGTGGTGACGCGCTCGGCCCTGACGCTCGGCACGGTGGCACTCACCGCGGTGCTCTCATGGGTCCTTGCGCCTCTGCACGACGCGGGCACGGGCGGCTCGTACGGCATAGCGGCGGGCGCGGGCCTGCTCGCGTTCGCCCTCTCACTCGTCCAGTCCTTCAGGCGCGAGCCGTCACCGGCCCTGATCCTGGCGTACGCGGCGTTCGAAGGCGTGTTCCTCGGCGTGATCTCCCACGCGACCTCGGCGTACGTCGCACCTGGTGCGGTCGTCCAGGCGGTCCTCGGCACCCTGACGGTCTTCGCCGGTGTACTGATCGCCTACAAGTCGCGCTGGATCCGCGTCACGCGCCGCTTCCACGGCTTCGTCCTGGCCTCGGCCACGGGCTTCCTGCTCCTGATGGTGGTCGACCTGGCGGCTTCCGTGTTCGGCGGCGGCGACGACCTCGGCCTGGGCAGCGGGGGGCTCGGCATCCTCTTCGGGGCCGCCGGCATCGTCCTCGGCGCCTGCTTCCTGGCACTGGACTTCAGGCAGGTCGAGGACGGCGTCGCGTACGGCGCTCCCCGGAAGGAGTCGTGGATCGCGGCGTTCGGCCTCACGGTGACCCTGGTATGGATCTACCTGGAGGCACTCCGCGTGCTGTCCGTCCTGATGCAGCAGGGCGACGACTGACTCCGCCCCGAGACCCTGGAGCCGCTCCGATCGGGCGGGAGCCTCGTACGCGCGCACGGAGCTCCTGCATGCGTCCGGCCCCCCGACCGACCGGTGGCCCTGGCACGCCCGCGCCCAAGCGTGACAGGGTCGGTGGTGATCGTGGACCGTCCGAGGACGAGGGTGAAGGGGAGTCCGTGGAGACCCAGATGTGGAACGCGCTGGCCGACTCGATGAAGGGGGCCTACGCGGCGGGGCTGGCCGAGGGCGCCGTGCCGCGGCCGGTGATCATGCCCCTGGTGCGGGGCCGACTGGTCGGGCTGATCTGGGTGCGCCCGCTCAAGTCCGGCGAGGACGCGCTCACCGGCATCGCGCAGCTGTCGAACATTGCGGCGGCGGCGGGCGCGGACGAGGTAGTCCTCGCCTGGGAGACCCACGACGTGGCCACCGCGTGCGAATTGCCCCTCAGCGACCCGGCCCCGTGCCTGAACATGGTCCACGCCACGCGGGACGGCCATGTGCTGCACCGGTTCCCCTACGAGGAACGGGTGCTGGCCCGCGATCCGGAGGGCGTCGCCTCGATCGATCCCGACTGGCGGGACGCGCCCGCGCCGCAGCCCGGCGGCGAGCTCGTGCCCCCGATCCGGGCCGCGGTCGAGTTCTCCTTCGTCCCGATGGAGATGGACCATCCCAACCCGTTCGGCGTGACCGTCGTCCTCATGGAGGAGGACGGCTACAAGGTGCGCCTGACCGAGGCGTGATCCGAGGCATGATCCGAGACGTGATCCGCGCTTCCCCGATCCAGCCGCGCGGGGCCGGGTCCGTGCCGTCACCGTCGCGGTGACCGCCTGGAAGCCGGAGCACTTCCAAGGCGACCCGGGCCTTCGGCCACGGTCACGACGGTTGCCCAGAAACCGTGGGAGCGGGCGAGCCGGCCGGGGTGGCGCTCGGCGCGGCGGCCGCGCCGCGGCCGGCCATGCGACAGCCGAGGCAGTCGGGGTGGCCGAGCCGGGCGGAGGTGTCACGCACACGCCAGTGCTGTTTGCCCACGGGGCGCGGTCCGCCGGCCTTTCCCCAGCCCGCCAGGTGGAGAAGCCAAGTGGTGAGGGCGGCCAGGACGACGACGGCACCGCCCAGCCAGAGCCCGGTGGAGGATCCGGCCGCGAGGGCCACCGCCGTCACCGCGCAACCGGTGACGGCTATGGTGGTCCCGGCCCAGCCCGCGACCGTGTGGCCCAGATCATGGTCTCCGTGCATGCCCACTTCTGCTCCTCGGGAAGGCGGGTCGGGCGAACAAGTCCGGCGGACACCCGACGCGAACCATCTTAGCTCGCGAGATAAGTAACTTAGACACTAAGGGGATGCGTGGTGGAGGGCAAGCAGCGCCCGGCGGCGACGGCCGGCCAGGCGCTCTACGCGATGGACCGGATGATCGCGACCGCGCAGTTCGGCCAGCAGGACATCGCACGGCGGCTCGGCCTCAACGTCACCGACCTCACCTGCCTGGGCTTCATCATCGAGGCCTCCACAGAGGGCCGGACACCGGCGGCGGGCGACCTCGCCGAGCAGGCCCGCCTGACCACCGGAGCGATGACCGGCGTCCTCAACCGGCTGGAGAAGGCCGGCTACGTCCGCCGCCGGGCCGACCCCCAGGACAGGCGCCGCGTCCATGTGGTCATGGAGGAATCCGCCCAGGAGCGCATCCTCCAGGTCTACGGCCCCTTCTACGAGCGTCTCGGTGCCCTGTTCGCCGACTACACCCCGGACGAGATCGCCGTGCTGGCGGACTGGCTCACCCGTGCCAAGGCCCTGCTCGGCGACTCCCTGGACGAGATCGGCCGGGAGCCGTAGCCGTCCCAGGAGTCGTCCCAGTCGTCCCGGCACTAGTCCCTCTTGCCCCGGCCGCCGGACGCCGGACCGCGCCGCACCGCACCGCACCGCACCGCACCGCACCGCACCGCACCGCACCGCACCGACGCACGAAACCCCCGTGGGCGCCGTGGCCATCGGCCAGCCGCGTCGGAGGGAATCAGCGGGCGGGTGCCCGGCTCGGCACGGTCAGACGTCCGCCACCGTCGCGGTGACCGGGGTACCGGTCTCGACCGTGCGACTGACCGTGCACAGCCGCTCGTGGGAGGCGGTGACCGCCCTCGGGAGAATCGCTCGGGCGCGGTCGCCGGGCGCGCCGTCGGGGAAACGGACGGTGAAGGTGACCGTGAGGTCGGTCATCCGGTTGCCCAGCTCGTCACTGATCTTTTCGCCGCTCACCATGACGGTGAACTCGGTGGGCTCCGCGTGGCGGGCGGTGGCGACATCGACATCGGCCGCGGTGCATCCCCCGATCGCGGCGAGCAGCAACTCGACCGGGGTGAAGCCGGTGGCGTCCTCGGGGTCGGAACCTGTGCCGGAACCGGTGCCGAAGACGATCGTGCCGCCGCGGGCGTTCGTCGCGGTGAAGTGGCCGGTACGGGTCCGCTCGATGCTGACGGAACGCAGGCTGTTGTCGGTCATGCCGTCGACAGTAGTGCCGGGTGCCGCCGGCTCGCGCGAGTGCCGGCCCGCTTCCTCTCGGGGGGCCGCGCGGGTCCGCGGGGGCCCTCTTCCCGCCCTTCACCCGTCCTTCAGCCGTCGTCCCCGGGTACGTCGTAGGACGTCTCGGGCCGTGCCACGCACAGCGCCCAGATGATCAGCGCGGAGAAGGCCATCATCACGACGGACCAGACCGGGTAGTACGGCAGGGACAGGAAGTTGGCGACGATGATGAGTCCGGCGATGACCACGCCGAGGACACGCGCCCAGAACGCCGCCTGGAACAGTCCGAGGCTGACGACCACGGCGACCGCCCCCAGGACGAGGTGGATCCATCCCCAGCCGGTGAGGTCGAACCGGAAGACGTAGCGCGGGGTCGAGACGAAGACGTCGTCGTCGGCGATCGCCATGACGCCCCGGAAGAGGTCGAGGAGTCCGGCGATCATGAGCATCACGCCCGCGAAGACCGTCAGGCCCCCGGCCCATTGCTGCCTCGTCGAGCGTGTGTGTCCGTGCCCGGTGTGTGTCGCGGCCATCGTGCTCCCTCGTCTCCTGTCGCCGGGGCGTTGCGTGTCTGCCCTCCCGTGGACGCGGCGTCGGCGTCCCGTCCGGGACGTGGGGTCGGCGTCGGCGTCGGCGTCGGCTCAACGGTCCGACGGGCCGTGGCCGCTCAGGACCAGTTCCTTCGCCCTGCGGAACTCCTCGTCCGTGATGTCCCCGCGGGCGCGGATCTCGGACAGCCTGGCGAGTTCGTCGACGCTGCCGGACCGGGACGCGCCGGCCGCGGTCTCCCGGATGTAGGAGTCGAGGGCCTCCTGCTGCGCGCGTGCCTGCTTCATCTCCCGCGTGCCCATGTTCCTGCCACGGGCGATCACGTAGACGAGGACGCCGAGGAAGGGCAGCACGATGACGAACACCAGCCAGCCGGCCTTGGCCCACCCGCTGAGCGCGTCGTCGCGGAAGATGTCCACGATGACCCGGAAGAGCAGGACGAACCACATGATCCACAGGAAGAACCAGAGCATGGTCCAGAAGATGCTCAGCAGCGGGTAGTCGTACGCGAGGTACATCGGCTCGCTCATGTCTCTCTCCCTCCCGGGGCGTGTGCCCGGCAGTCGTTGCCGTCCTCAGCATGCGCACGGCCCGGATCGGGCGGCATCACCCGAGGCGGGTGATCAGGCGGGTGAGCGGGGCGCCGCGGGCGCGACCACGGTCGGGCACCGGACCGGCGGTCAGCGGACCGGCGACGCGCGGACCGGCGCATCGCGGACCGGCGCGCGACGGCCGTGCTCACAACGGTGCGGCGATACCGCCCTGGTGCGCGGCGGCCGCCCTGCGCAGTGCGGCCCGCCACGCGAAGGCGACGCCGAGTTCGACCAGACCGAGCAGCACGAGCCACAGACCGAGCAGCCGGGTGAGGGCACGGGCCGACTCGGTCGGCAGCGCCAGCACCACGACACCCGCGACGATGCCGAGCGCGGCGGCGGCGAGGACGACGCCGCGGTGCGGCAGGTCCCGGGTGGCGAGGGCCGTGTAGGCGGTCAGCATGCCGGACACCAGCCAGACGACCCCGACGATCAATGAGAGCGCGGCGATGGTCTGCATCGGGTTCCGCAGGCAGAGCACGCCCGCCAGGACGAACAGCAGGGCGAGAAGCAGTCCTGGAAGCCGTTCACCCTGTTCGCGCCGGGAGAAGGCCGCGACGAAGCGGAAGACCCCGATCACGAGCAGGTACAGGCCGATGAGAACCGCCAGGACATGCAGGCTCTCGTTCGGCCAGACCAGCACCAGGACGCCCGGCACCAGCGTCGCCACCGCCGAACCGAGGATCCAGGTCCACGAGCCGCCCAGTGCCGCCAGCAGCTCCGCGGGGTCACCCGCCGGAGTGGGCGCCGGTCCGTCGGGCCGGTGTTCCGGTCCGGTCGGCGGCGCCGAACCACGCGGTACGGTCATGGCTCCTCCTCGCACGGTCGAGCAGGTCACCGCCGGACCGCCGGCAGGCGGGCGCGTGGGAACCTCACCGGGCCAGCGTGCTCCGCGCCGGCGTCCGCCGGGTCACCCGCGGCGGGTGATCCCTTCCGGCCGCCAGGGCGATGAGGTGGGGGCTGGACGGGCCGACCGCCCGGCTCCCGGCGAACCGAACGAAGAGACACGCGATGAGCGATCGAGCGGCCGGCCGAAGCGAACGCCCCCGGCCGCGGAAGGGCCCTTACCGGCGGGGCCGAACGAAGCGCCGCACCCGGTGGACGAAAGTCGTGGTGGTGGCCCGCGCCTTCCTGATCGCGGCCGGACTCGTCACCGCCTACTACCTGCTGCCCCTGGACGGGTACAGCGCCCGCGGCACCTCGGTGCTGCTGCTGTCCGGTCTGCTGGCGGTGGTCCTGGTCTTCGTGTGGGAGCTGCGGACCATCATCCGCTCGCCCCACCCCAGGCTGAAGGCCGTCGAGGCCCTGGCCGCCACGCTGGTGCTGTTCCTGGTGCTCTTCGCCAGTGCCTACTACCTGCTGGACCGTTCCGCCCCGGGCTCGTTCACCGAGCCGCTGTCCAGGACGGACGCCCTGTACTTCACGCTGACCACGTTCAGCACTGTCGGTTTCGGCGACATCGCCGCCCGCTCCGAGACGGGCCGGGTGATGACCATGCTGCAGATGGCCGGAGGGCTGGTCCTGGTGGGCTTCGCCGCGCGCGTGCTGGCGAGCGCGGTCCAGGCGGGGTTGCGGCGCAGGGGGCCCGTCGGGCAGGAGACCGGGGCGGACACCGAGGACGCCGGAGACACCAAGGACGGCGAGGACGGCGAAGCTGAGCCGGAGGCAGAGACGTAGGCGATCCGTCGACGAGGCCGGAACCGACCGGAGACGAGGCCGGAACCGACCGGAACCGAGCGCCGAGCCGCGGCCGGGGCGCCTGGGCACCGGACCGGCGCGGAGGGTGACGATCCCGCCGCCCGTGTTCACTCGGGCAGCTGACGCATCTCCAGGACGCGCAGTCCCAGTGACCGGCAGCGCGCCAGCAGACCGTACAGATGGGCCTCGTCGAGGACGGGCCCGAACAGGACGGTCTGACCGGACATCACCACGTGCTCCATGTCCGGGAATGCCTGGGCCAGCGTCTCCGACATATGTCCGTCGACACGGATCTCGTAGCGCATCAGCTGCTCTCCCGCGGGCGGCCCGGGGCGGACGGACGACGCCCTACCCGTGATCCTCCGCCTCGGCGCGCGGGCCGCCCTCACCCTGGGCAGGTGACCCGGCGCCCGGCCGGCCGTCCACCGGTGTCATCGCACCGGCATCGATCCGGGCCGGTGTCATCGCACCGCCTCGCACCCGCATCGCCGCGGGTCACAGCAGTCCCAGTTCGCGCGCACGGCGCACCGCCTCGTTGCGCCGGTTCACCGCGAGCTTCCGGTGGACGCTCTTGAGGTGGGTCTTCACCGTGTTCACCGACACGTAGAGGTCGGCCGCGATCTCCTCGGTGGACATCATCTCGGCCAGCCGCCGGAGAACGTCGAGTTCGCGCCCGCTCAGTTCCTCCACGACGAGCGCCGGAGGAAGGGACGGAAGCCGGGGAGGATCGCCGTCGTGGGTCGGACCGGCCTGGAGCCAGCCCTCGGCCAGCGCCCGGAGCGGCGCCTCGCCCAGCGGTCGCCCGATCCAGGGTCCGGCGTCGAGAAAGGGGCGCCGCAGCCGCTCGCGGCGGGCCTCGACGAGCGCGCGGGCGACGAGCCCGCGGGCGGTCACGGTGTCCCCCGCCTCTTCCGCGGCCTGGGCCCGTACCAGCGTGGCCCGCACGGTCAGGGCGGGACCCGTCCGGCCCGGCCGGCCCTCCAGGTGAAGACGGTCGAGGATCCCGATCGCCTCGCCGGGGTGGCCCGCCGCGAGCTGGACGCGCGCGGCCTGTACCGCGCAGGCCGTCTGGCCGTCCGGTACCCGGCGCAGCGCCTCGGCGGCTCTCTCCGTACGTCCCTCGGCCAGGTGGACGGCGGCGGCGACCAGCGCCGCGTGGCCGTCCGCCCAGGGTGAGGCCACGGCGGCGGGGATCGCGGCGCACGCTGCCGTCAGCGCGGCTCCCGCCCTGCCGCGGGCCAGCAGCAGCCCGGCCGCCGTGAGGGCCCGGCCCGCCGCCGTCACCGGATCCCGCGGCCCGCGCCCGGCGTCGGCCGACTCGTCCAGGAGGGCTTGGGCCCGGTCCAGCTCGTCGCGGTCGACGGCCACGGCCGCCAGCACCAGCCGGCCGAGGGTGGAGCCTGACGACCGCCGCGGGCCGAGGTGCTCCGTCCCGGCCGTGGCCGCGAGGGCCTTGCTCTCCGCCCGGCCGGGCCAGCCGTCCAGGTAGTCCATGAGCGCAAGGTGCGCCAGGGACTCCTCCCGGGGCAGCCCCGCCGAAACCGTGCCGCACGGGTCGGCGACCGTGGACAGGGCGGCGCGCGCCTCCTCGAAGCGTCCCGCCCACACAAGCGTCGAACCAAGATGGGTCAGGAGCAGGGCGGAGAGTTCGGGATGCCGCTCCAGGAGGTGGGCGGGGACCGCCTGCCGCAGCTCCTCGGCGGCCACCGCCGCCGTCTCCGCGTTCGCGGGGGAACCGGCCAGCCGGGCCGCCAGCGCCTCGAGCAGGGCGCAGCTGAGCCGAGCCGGGCCGAGGTCCGGGCCCGTCCCGGCCGGACCCTCCTGGGCCGCGCCCTCCGCTGCCAGGCCCTCCCGGGCGTGACGCAGGTGGGCCAGGCCACGGTCGAGGTCGTGGCGGGCGAGGTCGCGGGCCGCCCGCACGAGGTCGGTCGCGGGGCCCGTGGCCTCGGGCCCCATACGGGAGAACAGCGCGGTCAGGTCCTCGGAGCGCAGTCCGGTGAAGAGCTGCCCGATGGCCAGGTCGTCGACCAGGGCGGCGGCGGTGAATTCCCAGTCGCCCGCCGCGGCCCCGTGCGCGAGTGTCTCGGGGAGCGATCCGGACCGCCGCAGCCAGCGCGCGGCGCGCCGGTGGAGTTCGGGTTCGAGTCCGGGAGAGCGGACCCTGAGATGGGCGCGGAGGATCTCCCCGAACAACGGGTGGAGGCGGTACCAGGAGTGTCCGAGGCTCTCGACGAACGCGTTCTCGCGGTGCAGCCCGGCGAGGATGGGCTCGGCGTCGGCGCGCTCCGTCAGCGCGTTCGCCAGTTCGGGGCAGAAGCGCTCCAGGACGCTGACGCGCAGCAGGAGGTCCTGGGTCTCGGCCGTGCGCCGCTTCAGCACTTCGGCCAGGAGATAGTC
Organism: Streptomyces sp. NPDC057950; assembly: GCF_042887295.1. NCBI lineage: Bacteria > Bacillati > Actinomycetota > Actinomycetes > Kitasatosporales > Streptomycetaceae > Streptomyces > Streptomyces sp. NPDC057950. The sequence goes on along the minus strand of NZ_JBHVPP010000001.1, from coordinate 176,818 downwards.
GGCGACCGTGCTCTGCCCTGCCTCGAACTCCTTGAGGTAGGTCTCCGGGTCCGGGGCCTCCCGTGCGGCCAGGGCGCACAGGCGCAGGCCGGCGGCCCAGCCGCGGGTGCGGTCCACGAGTGCGCGTACGCCGGCCGGGGGCAAGTGGAGACCGTGCGTGTCCAGGAGGGCGGACGCCTCCTCGGGGGTGAAGGCCAGCTCGGCGTCGCGTATCTCCGTCAGGTCCCCGGCCGCGCGGTAGCGGTGCAGCGGCAGCAGCGGTTCGGTGCGTGTGACGAGGATCAGGCGCAGGCCCTGCCCGGCGTGGTGGAGCACGAACTCCAGCTGCTCGGCGATCTCGGGGGCGGTCACCCGGTCGTACTCGTCGAGCACGAGGATCACGGGCCGGTCGCGGCCGCTCAGTTCGGCGGCGAGACGGGCCGGCAGTTCGTGGTCGACCCCGTTCGCGTCCGCGGGGCGGGGGATCCCGGGGGGCACCGGCACTCCGGAGGCGTCCAGGGCCTGGAGGAGGTACGCCCAGAACATCCCGGGGCCCTGACCCGCCGCGTCGGTGGTGAGCCAGGTGACCGGCCTCCCCAGGCCGGCGGCCCAGTCGGCGACCAGCAGGGTCTTGCCGGCCCCGGCCGCTCCGTTGACCATCGTCAGGGGTGTCAGGAGAGCCTCGTCGAGGTGCGCGGTGAGCCGGGCGCGGCGCAGGAAGGTGGCGGGTCTGGTGGGCAGGGCGAACCGCGTGCGCAGAAAGGGGTCGCCCAGGGGATCGACCTGTGCCGGAGCCGGAGCCGGACCCGTACCGTTCTCGTCGAGGGCAGCCACGGCGCGCACCACCGCTTTCCGTCAGGTCTCGGGCAGCGTTCCCTCCCTCACGATCCCAGCTTTTCCGCAGGTACGCGGATCGGGCGTGGTCCGGCGGTCGCTGCGTGAGGTCCGCCCGGCGGCCCCTTCGCGAGGCCGATGCCCCTCCGTGAGGCCGGTCCGCCGGTGCGCGCGCGGAGCCGGACGGGTCCGGCCGGGTGGTCTCCTGGTGGGGCCGTGCCTCCCCGCGTCGCCGCTTTCGATTCGTGCAACCCTCTCGCAACCTGCCGGATGGTCGGATGCACGGTGGCCCGCCCCGCTCTCCACCACGGCCGGCTCCCGCCCCTGTCACCGTTCGTCCCCGACCCGACGGAGATCCCCGATGGACGTCGTCCCGCGCGTAACGCTCACTCCGGCGGCCGCCGACCTGGTGCGGCGGCTGCGGGCGGTCCACGGCCCGCTGATGTTCCACCAGTCGGGCGGCTGCTGCGACGGCAGTGCGCCCATGTGCTATCCGGCGGGCGAGTTCCGCACCGGCGGCTCCGACATCCTGCTCGCGGAGCTGGAGGTGGAGGGGCTCGACGAACCGGTGACGTTCTGGATGTCGAAGAGCCAGTACGAGCTGTGGAGTCACACGCGGCTCACCGTCGACGTCGTCCCGGGCCGGGGCAGCGGCTTCTCGCTGGAGGCTCCCGAGGGAGTGCGCTTCCTCATTCGCTCCCGCGTCGTCGGCTGAGGGCCGCCTCGCCGGGCATCGCCCTCCGGTCGACGCCCCTTGATCGCGGCGCGTTCGACGGGACGTCAGGGGCCGCTGTCGCACGCCGTGGCGGACGGTTCAAAACCGTACCGGCGATTCTCCCGGCATGCAGCGCGCCCACCGGTGCCGCCCTGGCGGGAGGCGGCACCGGTGGGCGCGGCTCGGGCCGTCTGCCCGACGGCGTCGGCGTCGTCCCACGGGACTGAGGTCAGGGATGCAGACTGCTCACGATGTCCGCCGTGGCCGTGAGCCCGTTCTGGATCGTCGGCGCCATGCTGCTGCCCGACAGGAAGAAGCCGAGCAGGACGCACACCACCGCGTGCGAGGGCTTCAGCGCGCCGTTGCGCAGGAACACCACCGCGAGGATCAGCAGCAGTACCACCACAGAGATGGAAATGGCCATCGTCAACCTCCTCCGCCACGTCGACACCGCGGCTTTCGGCGGCAAGTGTCGCGTAGCGGAGGGTTCGTCCGGGCGGCTGACGTGTCCTCCGAACGTGTGGTGTCTATGACCGCTCGTGCGGCTGTTCGCGTGTCCGTTCGTGTGTGTCGAGGAACGCCTCGAGTCCGGCGAGGTCGTCGGTGTTGAAGAAGTCGACGTCGGCGGCCAGCAGTTCGCGCCACAGCGCGTCCCGGGCCGGTCCCGCGAGGTCGGGTGTGGCCCAGAACCGCACCTTCTGCCGACGTGAGTGCGCCGCCGCGATGATCTCGCGCAGTTTCGCGCGCTCCGCCTCGGGGAACGGGCCGTCCCCGAGCCAGGTGAAGTTGAGTGTCCAGTTGTCGCTGATGAGCGGGACGAAGGACGCGGTCGCCGCGCTGCCGAGGTCGGTGAGCCGGCCGTCGTAGAAGGCACGCCGCAGGTTCTGCGCCTCCATGGGGGTGCGGGCGGCGCGGTCGCCGGAGATGACGGCCGTGACCGGACCGGGGCGCACCCGGCCGTGGTCGTAGGTCGTGAACAGGTTCGGGAAGCGGCGCAGATGACGGTCGAGTTCGAGGTATGTCGAGGAGCCCTCGGTCTTGATGTCGATCAGGAGCTGCAGCGGCCTGCGGTAACCCCGGTACACGGAGCCGTGGTTGGCCCTGACCCGGGAGACGAGCGGGTCGAGGTAGAGCGCTTCGAGGGTGCGGGTCGGATCGAGATCGACGGGATCGTGGGCGACGAGGAGCTGGTTGCCGACGAGGTAGATGTCGGCCTCGACGCTCCCGAAGCGGTGGGCGAGGGCGTCGAACAGGGGACGCGGGTGGTCGTAGTCGTTGTGGGCGTGGGCGCGCCACAGCGGGCGCCCGCCGTGTCCCCGTTCGTCGGCTCGCGCGTGCACGGCGGGCAGCGCGACGGCGCCCGCGAGGGCGGCGCCGAGGGTGGTGAGGGCTCTGCGACGGGTGGTGCGGTCCATGCTCTGCCTCCCTGGAAGTGCCGTACCGGATACCGGCGAGTATGAGGCGCGCGAAAGCCAAGGAGCGGTGAGGTGTGGGGAGTTGGCCGGACTGCCGTCATGGGTTCACTTCGTCGCGGCGGCGCACACCGGGAAGCCCGCCCCAGGTGGGACGGGCTTCACGTGAGCTTGGCGGTCAGGGCGCCTGGAGGTCGACCAGCCGCGCCAGTGCCTCACGGTGCGCGCCCGCCGTGCCGTAGGCGATCGAGTCCGCCTTCGCGCGCTTCAGGTACAGGTGGACCGGGTGCTCCCAGGTCATGCCGATGCCACCGTGCAGCTGGAGTGCCTCCTCGGCGGCGTGGACGGCGACCGGGGCGGCGTACGCCTGGGCGACGGCGACCGCCACGTCGGTGTCCGCGCTGCCTGCCGCGAGCGCGTCGGCGGCGTTGCGGGCGGCGGCCCGCGTGTTGACGACCTCGAGCCACAGCTGCGCGAGCCGGTGCTTGAGCGCCTGGAAGCCGCCGACGGGCCGGTTGAACTGCTTGCGTTCCTTGAGGTGGCGGACCGTCTCCGTGAGGCACCAGTCGGCGAGCCCGAGTTGCTCGGAGGTGAGCAGTCCGGCGCCGGCCCGCAGGCCCCGTCGTACGGCGGGTCCGGCGTCGCCCAGTCGGCGGCCCCGCACCCCGTCGAGGGTGACCGTGGCGAGCGGCCGGGTGAGGTCGAGCGAGATCTGCGGTGTGACCGTGACGGCGCTCGCGTCCACCGCGTACAGGCCGCCGTCCGCCGCCGGGACCAGCAGCACGTGCGCCGCCGTCGCGTCCGCGATCCCCGTCACCTCGCCGTACAGCAGGCCGTCTTCGTCGCGTACGGTCCGGTGGGCACCGTCCGGTGCCGTGGAGAGGGCGACGGCGAGCGCGCCGACGGTCCGCCCGGACGCCAGCTCCGTCAGCAGGGCGTCGACGTCCTCCCCCGTGCAGGCCAGCAGCGCCTCGGTCGCCACGACGGCGCTCGTGAGATAGGGCACGGGAGCGACGGCTCGGCCCAACTCCTCCAGGACCACGGCGACTTCACGGTGGGTGGCCCCCTGGCCGCCCAGCGCCTCGGGCACCAGCAGGCCCGCCAGGCCCATCCCGTCCGAGAGCGCCTTCCACAGCGCGGGGTCGTAGGGCGTGTCCGACTCCGTGCGGGCGATGACACGGCCGGCGTCGCAGTGGTCGGCGAGGAGGTCGCGCACGGCGGCGCGCAGCGCCTCTTCCTCCTCCGAGTACAGCAGATCGGGTTGCGTGCCCTGCGTAGTCATCGGGCGAGGTCCTTCCACGCGACGTCCTTGTCGGTGCGCGGCTCGGACGGCAGTCCCAGCACGCGTTCGGCGACGATGTTCAGCAGGACCTCGCTGGTCCCGCCCTCGATGCTGTTGCCCTTGGAGCGGAGGTAGCGGTAGCCCGCGTCGCGGCCGGTGAAGTCGACCAGCTCGGGGCGGCGCATCGTCCAGTCCTCGTACAACAGGCCCTCTTCGCCGAGGAGTTCGACCTCCAGGCCGCTGATCTCCTGGTTGAGCCGGGCGAAGCCGAGCTTCAGGCCGGAGCCCTCGGGGCCGGGCTGTCCCGCGACGAGCTGCTGGCGCAGCCGCTCGCCGGCGAGTCGGCCGACCTCGGACTCGACCCAGAGCTTCAGCAGCCGCTGGTGCAGGTCGTGGGTGCGCAGTCCGGGCCGCTCGCGCCAGGTCTTCGCGACCGGGCCGATCATCCCGCCCTCGCGCGGGATGCGCATGCCGCCGATGGACACGCGCTCGTTCATGAGCGTGGTCTGCGCGACCCGCCAGCCGTCGCCGACGTCGCCGAGGCGGTGGCTGTCGGGGATGCGTACGCCGGTGAGGAAGACCTCGTTGAACTCGGCCTCGCCGGTGATCTGGCGCAGCGGCCGTACCTCGACGCCCGGGTCGGTCATGTCGCAGACGAAGTAGGTGATGCCGCGATGCTTGGGGACGTCCGGGTCGGTGCGGGCGATGAGGATGGCCCAGCGGGCCAGATGGGCGCTGGACGTCCAGACCTTCTGGCCGTCGACCACCCAGTCGTCGCCCTCCCGGACCGCGCGCGTACCCAGCGCGGCCAGGTCCGATCCGGCGCCGGGCTCGCTGAACAGCTGGCACCAGACCTCCTCGCCGACCCACAGGGGCCGCAGGAAGCGCTCCTTCTGTTCCCGGGTGCCGAAGCCGAGGATCGTCGGCGCGGCCATGCCGAGGCCGATGCCGATGCGCCGGGGGTCGTTGTCGGGTGCGCCCGCGGCCTCGAGTTCGGCGTCCACGACGGCCTGGAGGGTGCGCGGGGCGCCGAGTCCGCCGAGGCCCTCGGGGTAGTGCACCCAGGCGAGTCCGGCGTCGAAGCGGGCCTCCAGGAAGGCCGTCCGTCCGGTCTCCAGGGGCGGGTGGGCGGCCAGCAACTCCCTGGTGCGGCGGCGCAGTTCGGTGGCGTCGGGCGCACCGCCCCGGTGTGCGGCGTCGGTCATGCCGAGGCTCCGTTCTCAAGTGAGGGCAGCACGGCGACCCGGCCCGTGGTGACGCCGTCGGCGACGCGCTGCACGGCCGCGGCGGCACCGGCCAGCGGCACCCGCTCGCTGATCAACGGCTTGATCGAACCCCGCGTGGCGAGTTCGGTGAGCTGCTCGTGACAGTGCTGGATCAGCTTGGGGTTCTTGGTGCCGTACAGGCCCCAGTGCAGACCGAGGATCGAGTAGTTCTTCACGAGGGCGTGGTTCAGCGCCGGGCTGGGGATGGTCCCGCTGGCGAAGCCGACGACGACGATCCGGCCTTCGAAGGCGACGACCTTGGTGGACTGGGTGAAGGCATCGCCACCGACGGGGTCGTAGATCACGTCGGCGCCCCGGCCGCCGGTGGCCTCCTTCACGGCGGCGATGACGTCCTGGCCGCGCCGGTCGATGACCACGTCGCAGCCCAGCTCCCGGGCGACGGCGACCTTGTCGGCTCCGCCGACGACACCGATGACGGTGGCCCCGGCCGCCTTGCCGAGCTGTACGGCGGCGCTGCCGACGCCGCCCGCGGCCGCGTGCACGAGCAGGGTCTCGCCCGCTTCGAGGCCGGCCCGGCGGTGCAGACCGAACCACCCCGTCTGGTACCCGATGTGCAGGGCCGCCGCCTCGGCGTCGTCCAGGGCGTCGGGGGCGGGCAGCAGGGCGGCGGCGTCCGCGACGGCGTACTCGGCGAATCCGCCGTAGGGCAGTGCGGGGTTCGCGAGCACGCGGCGCCCGTCCTCGGTCTCGCCGCAGATCTCGACGCCGGGTGTGAACGGCAGCGGCGGCCGGACCTGGTAGTGCCCGCGGCACATCAGCGCGTCCGGGAAGTTTATGTTCGCCGCGCGCACCTTGAGCAGGACCTGTCCGTCACCGGGGACCGGCCGCTCCACGTCCTGGAGCCGCATCACCTCGCTCGGTTCGCCGAGCTGGTGCACTTGCCATGCCTGCATGCGGGGCCTCCACGGGACTGCTTCGTCTGACCGGGGTCGACCGCATACTAAGCGGTCGCTTGCCGATCGGGGAACAGTCTCGTGCGTCACGCGCGCGAAAGGGCCCGTCTCACCGGCGGGTCGGCCGGGCCCGTACGTGCATCCGCTCCCCCTGCGGCCCGAACAGGCTCAGGAACTCCACCGGCCCCTCCCCCGTCGACCCGAACCAGTGCGGAACACGCGTATCGAACTCGGCGGCCTCTCCGGCCCCCAGCACCACGTCGTGCTCGGCCAGCACGAGTCGCAGCCGCCCGGAGAGCACGTACAGCCACTCGTAGCCCTCGTGGGTCCGCGGGTCCGGGTCGAGCTCGCGCTGCGGTTCGAGCACCTTGTACGCCTGGAGTCCGCCGGGCTGCCGCGTCAGGGGCCAGTGCGTGCGGCCGTTGCGGACGATCGGTTCGGAGCGGACGCGCGGGTCGCCGACCGGCGGCGCTCCGACCAGTTCGTCGAGCGCCACCTGGTGGGCGCGGGCGATCGGCAGCAGCAGTTCCAGACTGGGCTTGCGCAGCCCGGACTCCAGACGGGAGAGGGTGCTGACGGAGATCCCCGTCACCTCCGACAGCCCGGCCAGCGTGGCACCGCGCTCCTTCCTGATCCGGCGCAGCCGGGGTCCGACGTCGGCGAGGACTTCATCCGTGGTCATACGGGCATTGCAGTTTCGGCAAAGCCGTTTGTCAATCCGTGAACGGTCGGGCGACGGTCTTCTCGGAGGTGGTCACCATGACCGACAAGTACGAGGCCGTCGTGGTCGGAGGCGGCGCGGCCGGGCTGTCCGCGGCTCTGGTGCTGGGACGGGCACGGCGCCGCACGCTCGTCGTCGACGCGGGCGAGCCGCGCAACGCGCCCGCCGCGCATCTGCAGGGCTATCTGACCCGGGACGGCGTGCCGCCCGCCGAGTTCCTCGCCCTGGGACGCGAGGAGGTCGCGCGCTACGGGGTCGAACTGGTCCGGGACCGGGCCCTCGACGTGATCCGGATCGGCTCCGGGGACTTCCGGGTGACGCTCGAGTCCGGGCGGACGGCGTACGCGCGACGGCTGGTCCTCGCCACCGGGCTGGCCGACGAGCTGCCGACGGTGCCGGGTGTCGCCGAGCGCTTCGGGCGGGACGTGCTGCACTGCCCGTACTGCCACGGCTGGGAGGTCCGCGACGAGGCCTTCGGGGTGCTGGCCGGTTCGGCGACGGGTGTCCACCAGGCGCTGATGGTCTCCCAGTGGTCGAAGGACGTCACCCTGTTCCTGCACGAGGTGGCCGAGGAGGAGCTGTCGCCCGACGACCGGCGCCGGCTCGCCGCCGCCGGGGTCGCCGTGGTGCCCGGCGAGGTCGCCGCGCTCGTCGTCGAGGAGGACCGGCTCACCGGGGTCCGGCTCACGGACGGCTCGTCGCACGCCCGTTCGGTGCTGTTCGTGGCTCCGCGCGCCGTCCCCCGCAACGACCTCTTCGAGCGGTTGGGGGCCGAGCTGCGCGAGACCCCGTTCGGCACGTATCCCGTGGTCGACGAGACCGGGCTGACGAGCGTGCCGGGCGTCTGGGCGGCGGGCAACGCGGCCGCCTTCGCCGAGCAGGTGGTGAACGCCGCGAGCGCCGGTTACCGCGCGGCCGCCACCCTCAACGGAGAGCTGCTCTTCGCCGACCTCGACGCCGTCCCGCGACGGGACTGAACGCCGGGGTGTGGACCGCCCGTCCGCGTTGCACCATGGCTGCATGCTGCTGAGCCGGCTCGCCCACGTGTCCCAGGAGGTCGCCGCCGCCTCCGCGCGGTCCCGGAAGATCGCTCTGCTCGCCGAGCTGTTCCGGGACGCCGACGCGGACGACGTACCGATCGTGATCCCGTATCTCGCCGGGCGCCTACCGCAGGGGCGGCTCGGCATCGGCTGGAAGCTGCTGAGCCGTCCGGTACCGCCCGCCGCCGAGGCCACGCTCACCGTGCGGGACGTGGACGCCCGGCTGACGGAGATCGGCGCGGTGACGGGCACCGGCTCGCAGGCCGCGCGCGGACGTCTGGTGGACGCCTTGCGGGCGGCGGCCACCGAGAGCGAGCAGCGCTTCCTGTTCGGGCTGCTCACCGGCGAGGTGCGGCAGGGAGCGCTGGACGCGATCGCGGTGGAGGGGCTCGCCGGGGCGACCGGCGCGCCCGCCGCCGACGTACGCCGGGCGGTGATGCTCGCCGGGTCGCTGCGGACGGTGGCGCGGGCGCTGCTCGCCGAGGGCCCCGGGGCGCTGGACGGGTTCCGGCTCACCGTCGGCCGTCCGGTGCTGCCGATGCTCGCGCACAGCGCCGCGTCCGTGTCCGAGGCCGTCGACAAGCTGGGGGCGTGTGCCGTCGAGGAGAAGCTCGACGGCATCCGGGTACAGCTCCACCGCGACGGCGACGACGTACGGATCTACACCCGCACCCTCGACGACATCACCGACCGTCTCCCCGAACTCACCGCGGCCGCCCTGCGGTTGCGGGACAGCCGGTTCATCCTGGACGGCGAGGTCATCGCACTGGACGAGGACGGGCGACCGCGTTCCTTCCAGGAGACCGCCGGTCGTGTGGGCTCACGGGTGGATGTGGCCACGGCCGCGCGGAGCGTACCCGTCTCACCCGTCTTCTTCGACGCCCTCTCGTCGGACGGCCAGGATCTGCTGGACCTGCCCTTCGCGGAACGGCACGCGGCGCTCGCGCGTCTGGTGCCCGAGCCGATGCGGGTGCGGCGCGCGCTCGTCGAGGGACCCGCGGACCTCGCCGCGGCGGAGGAGTTCCTCGCCGACACCCTGCGCCGCGGCCACGAGGGAGTCGTCGTCAAGGCCCTGGACGCGACGTACAGCGCGGGCCGCCGCGGCGCCTCCTGGCTGAAGGTCAAACCCGTGCACACCCTCGACCTCGTGGTCCTGGCCGCCGAGTGGGGCCATGGGCGGCGCACCGGAAAGCTCTCCAACCTGCACCTCGGCGCGCGTGCGGGGGACGGGTCGTTCGTGATGCTCGGCAAGACCTTCAAGGGCATGACGGACGCGGTGCTGGCCTGGCAGACCGGGCGGCTCCAGGAGCTGGCCGTGGGGGACGACGGCCATGTCGTGACCGTACGCCCCGAACTCGTCGTCGAGATCGCCTACGACGGCCTGCAGCGGTCGACCCGGTACCCGGCCGGTGTCACCCTCCGCTTCGCCCGCGTGGTGCGCTATCGCGAGGACAAGACCGCCGACGGGGCGGATACCGTCGCGGCGCTGCTCGCCGCGCATCCGGAGGTGGCCCCGTGACGGGGAGGCGCAGCGCGGGACTGCTGCTGTACCGGCGCGCCGAGGACGGCCTTGAGGTACTGCTCGGCCATATGGGCGGCCCGTTCTTCGCCCGCCGCGACGCCGGGGCGTGGACCGTGCCCAAGGGCGAGTACGAGCCCGACGAGACCGCCTGGGACGCCGCGCGCCGCGAGTTCCGGGAGGAACTGGGACTGCCCCCGCCCGACGGGGTTGCGGTGCCGCTCGGCGAGGTCCGGCAGGCGGGCGGCAAGGTCGTCACGGCCTGGGCGATCGAGGCGGACCTCGACCCGGCGACCGTGGTCCCGGGCACCTTCGAGATGGAGTGGCCGCCGAGGTCGGGGCACCGCCAGGAGTTCCCCGAACTGGACCGGGTGGAGTGGTTCGGCCTGGACCGGGCGCGGGCCGTCATGGTTCCGGCGCAGGTGGCGTTTGTGGACCGGCTGGCGGAGCACCAGGACTGAGCAGCCCCCTTCGCGTTGCGCCGCGCCCCGGCGCGCGCGAGGGTCGAGGAACAGCCCGCTCCAGGAGGTCGGCCATGCCCATCGCGACGGTGAACCCGGCGAACGGCGAGACGCTCAGGACGTACGACGCGCTCGGCGCCGAGGAGATCGAGCGCAGGCTCGAGACGGCCGAGACCACGTTCCGCACCTATCGCACCACGTCCTTCGCCGAACGGGCCGACCTGATGCACCGGGCCGCCGACCTCCTCGACGCGGACCAGGACGCCATCGGCCGGGTGATGACCACGGAGATGGGCAAGCCCGTCAAGCAGGCCCGCGCGGAGGCCGCCAAGTGCGCGAAGTCGATGCGCTGGTACGCCGACAACGCGGCCGCGCTGCTCGCCGACGAGCTTCCCGCCGACTCCGACGTGAAGGACTCCGGCGCCTCCCGCGTGCTGGTGCGCTACCGCCCGTTGGGCCCGGTCCTGGCCGTCATGCCGTGGAACTTCCCGCTCTGGCAGGTGATCCGGTTCGCCGCGCCCGCGTTGATGGCGGGCAACGTCGGCCTGCTCAAGCACGCCTCCAGCGTGCCGCAGACCGCCCTCTACCTGGAGGACCTGTTCCGTCGGGCGGGCTTCCCCGAGGGCTGTTTCCAGACGCTTCTGATCGGCTCGGGCGCCGTCGAGGACGTCCTGCGCGACCCACGGGTCAGGGCGGCGACGCTCACCGGGAGTGAACCTGCCGGGCGCGCCGTCGCGTCGGTGGCCGGGGACGAGATCAAGAAGACGGTCCTCGAGCTCGGCGGCAGCGACCCGTACGTCGTGATGCCGTCCGCCGACGTCGACCGGGCGGCACGGACCGCCGTGACCGCGCGGGTGCAGAACAACGGGCAGTCGTGCATCGCCGCCAAGCGGTTCATCGTCCACACGGACGTGTTCGACGCCTTCGCCGAGCGCTTCACGGCGGGCATGGCGGCCCTGAAGGTCGGCGACCCGCTGGACGAGGACACGGACGTCGGTCCGCTCTCCAGCGAGCAGGGCCGTCGCGATCTGGAGGAACTCGTCGACGACGCGGTGGAGAACGGTGCGAGCGTCCTGTGCGGCGGTGAGCGCCCCGAGGGGTTCGGCGAGCGCGGCTGGTACTACGCGCCGACCGTCCTCGCCGACATCACCCCCGAGATGCGCGTCCACCAGGAGGAGACCTTCGGTCCCGTCGCCACGCTGTACCGCGCCGCCGACCTGGACGAGGCGGTGGCACTCGCCAACGACACGCCGTTCGGCCTGAGTTCGAACGTGTGGACGCGCGACGAGAGCGAGATCGACCGGTTCGTACGGGATCTGGAGGCGGGGGCCGTGTACGTCAACGGGATGACGGCCTCGCACGCGGCGTTCCCGTTCGGCGGGGTGAAGCGGTCCGGCTACGGTCGCGAGCTCGCGGAGCACGGGATCCGCGAGTTCTGCAACATCACCACGGTATGGCACGGAGCGTGAGCGTTCCACGGCTACGATCCCCTGTGTGAACCGCGAAGTTACCCTGCCTCTGATCGTCGACGACCGCGGCACGTTGCAGGTGGCGGCCGCCGACGTCAGCAAACTGCTGCGCACGCTGGGCGGCCGGTGGCTGCGTCTGGTGGAGGCCGGCGAGGGCGGGCTCGACGAGGACACGGTGGCGGAGCTGACCATCGAACTCGCCAAGCTCGCCGACCGGATCGATGTGGCGTGCATCGCCCACAGCAGCGGGGGCGCCTCCGGCTAGGGTCGGAGGGGTGGGGTTGTGGGTGACAGGGGTGTCTTCTTCGGGTGCGGGTCCGTCGTGGCTGTGGCCGGGTGCGCAGTTCCCCGCGCCCCTCAAAGCCCTACCCGACCCTGCGCCTCTCAAAGCACCGCCTGACCCCCACGGCCCTCAGAGCCCCGCCTGACCCTGTGCCCCGAAAAGCCGGGGACCGGCCCGCGCCCCGGAAGAGTTGAGCCGGTCCCGCCCCCTCAAGCCGGGGGCCGCTCCGCGGCGCGGTCCCGGGAGCGGGGCTCGAACCGGGTCCCGGAGTGCGTGGTCGTTCGTTCACCGGGGTGCCTGGCGCCCGGTGCGACCGTGATCCCGGCGGCGCGGGCGCCGACGGTGTCCGGCCCCGAGGGCGTGTCACGCCACGCGTTGGTCCTGTTCCCACAGGGCGTGCCTGGCGCCCGGTGCGACCGTGATCCCGACGGCGCCGGCGCCGACGGTGCCGGGCCCCGAGGGCGTGTCACGCCACGCGTTGGCCCTGTTCCCACAGGGCGTGCCTGGCGCCCGGTGCGACCCTGATCCCGACGGCGCCGACGGTGCCGGGCCCCGAGGGCGTGTCACGCCACGCGTTGGTCCTGTTCCCACAGGGCGTGCCAGAAGGCGGTCTCGTAGGCCTGGAGCAGACACCCGTGGTGATGTGCCCGGCCCTCGTCGATCCGGTCGGCCCCCAGCCCCTCCTGCACGGCGGCGAGCGCCCGCTGCCGCAGTTCCGGCGCGGGCTCGGCGAAGTGGTCGAAGAAGCCGCAGGCCTCGTCGTCGAAGCCGTAGTGATGGCGCAGGGCCTCGGCGATCGTCCCGCAATAGCCGCCCCAGGCCGCGAAGTTGGCGGTCAGGGCCAGGACCACGTCAGCGGGTGAAGCGTTCATGGCGAGCCAGGCGACATACGCGGGATAGCTCTGACAGCCCGCGAGCGGCTCGTACGCCGCCCTTCTCGCCTCGTCCGCCCCGCAGGCGTCGGCGTAGGCGGCCAGCCGGTCCAGGGCGAGGGCCTCGCCCTCCGCGAGCTCGGTGAAGAAGGCCGCGCCGTCGGGTCCGGTGTCCGGCCGTTCGGCCAGATGCAGGAACGCCCGGCGGTCCGCGGGAATCACATGGCCCTGTTCCAGGGCGAGGGCGGTGAGCGTGGAGCGCCGCGCCGCGCCCCGGGCGATCAGCGGCAGCAGCCGGTTGGCATGGGGGTCCGGGGCGAGTTTCCCGGCCGTGCGTTCCAGCAGCTCCCTGGCCGTGCGCGCCATGACGTACTCCTTCGATTCGCCTGTCCGGGGGACCTTCCACCAGCATCCCACTTCGTCCCGAAATTCCCCGCAATGGAGTAGTCCGACGCGATATCCCCACGCTTCCGGGTGATCGTGGGTGGACCACCCTTCGCATCGTGGGTGATCCATCCTTCCGCCGGGGGACGCGAGTTCCCCGGAAGGCGAAAGAAGGCGCGCTCAATGGCGACTTTGTGCAAACCCTCGGTCTCCGTCCCGGAACACGTGATCACGATGGAGGAGACGCTGGAACTGGCGAGCTCCCGCCACCCGGACCACCCCCAACTGCCGCTGGCACTGCGACTGATCGAGAACACCGGTGTCAAGACCCGGCACATCGTGCAGCCCATCGAAGAGACGCTCAAGCACCCCGGCTTCGAGGACCGCAACAAGGTCTACGAGAGCGAGGCGAAGGCCCGCGTCCCCGCGGTCGTGCAGCGCGCGCTGGACGACGCCGAACTCCTCACCACCGACATCGACATGATCATCTACGTGTCGTGCACCGGGTTCATGATGCCCTCGCTCACGGCCTGGCTGATCAACACGATGGACTTCAGCAGCGACACCCGGCAGATGCCCATAGCCCAGCTGGGCTGTGCCGCGGGCGGCGCCGCGATCAACCGGGCGCACGACTTCTGCACCGCCTACCCCGAGGGCAACGCCCTCATCGTGGCCTGCGAGTTCTGCTCGCTCTGCTACCAGCCGACCGACCTCGGCGTCGGCTCCCTGCTGTCCAACGGACTGTTCGGCGACGGCATCGCCGCGGCCGTCGTCCGGGGCCGCGGCGGAACCGGGATCAAGCTCGAACGCAACGGCTCGTACCTGATCCCCAAGACCGAAGAGTGGATCATGTACGACGTCCGGGCCACCGGTTTCCACTTCCTGCTGGACAAGCGGGTGCCGGGGACCATGGAGCCGCTCGCCCCCGCCCTCCACTCGCTCGCCCGACAGCACGGCTGGGACGCCTCCGACCTGGACTTCTACATCATCCACGCGGGCGGCCCGCGGATCCTCGACGACCTCAGCAAGTTCCTCGAGGTCCCGCCGGACGCCTTCCGGTTCAGCCGGGCCACGCTCACCGAGTACGGCAACATCGCCAGTGCCGTCGTCCTGGACGCCGCGCGCCGGCTGTTCGACGAGGGCGGCGCCGAGCACGCCTCGCGCGGACTCCTCGCGGGCTTCGGTCCCGGCATCACCGCCGAGATGTCTCTGGGCCGCTGGAACAACGACGGGGAGCCGGCATGAGCGGCATGACCGAAGAGACGATCGCCGAGGCGGTCCCGGCCGTCCGCGACTGGCCCGCCCTCGACCTGTCCGGCGTGGAGTTCGACCCCGTGCTGGCCGAGCTGATGCGCGAGGGCCCGGTCACCCGGGTCAAGCTGCCCAACGGCGAGGGCTGGGCCTGGCTGGTGACCCGCCACGACGACGTGCGCATGGTCGCCAACGACCCCCGGTTCAGCCGTGAGGCGGTCATGGACCATCCGGTCACCCGGCTCGCCCCGCACTTCATCCCGGCCCGCGGAGCGGTGGGTTTCCTCGACCCGCCCGACCACACCCGGCTGCGCCGCTCGGTGGCCGCCGCCTTCACGGCGCGCGGGGTGGAACGGGTCCGCGAGAAGTCCCGGCGGCTGCTCGACGAGCTGATCGACGAGCTGCTCCAGGACGGTCCGCCCACCGATCTCACCGAGACGGTCCTCGGCCCCTTCCCGATCGCCGTCATCTGCGAGCTGATGGGGGTGCCGGCCATCGACCGGCACACCATGCACAGCTGGACCCAGTTCATCCTGTCCTCCTCGCACGGCGCCGACGTCAGCGAGAAGGCGAAGAACGAGATGGGGTCCTACTTCGCGAAGCTCATCGGCGACCGCGGGGGCAGTACCGACGAGGACGTCACCTCGCTGCTCGGCGCGGCCGTGGGCCAGGGCGAGATCACCCTGGAGGAGGCCGTCGGACTCGCCGTCCTCCTCCAGATCGGCGGCGAGGCGGTCACCAACAACTGCGGGCAGTTGTTCTTCCTCCTCCTGACCCGCCCGGACCTGGCCGAACGGCTGCGGGCCGAGCCGGACATCCGCCCACAGGCCATCGACGAACTGCTGCGCTACATCCCGCACCGCAGCGCGGTGGGTCTGTCCCGCATCGCGACCGAGGACGTCGACATCAAGGGCGTACGGATCCGGGCGGGCGAGGCGATCTACGTGTCGTACCTGGCCGCGAACCGCGACCCGGAGGTCTTCTCCGACCCGGAGACCATCGACTTCTCCCGCAGTCCCAACCCGCATGTGGCGTTCGGTTTCGGCCCGCACTACTGCCCGGGCGGAATGCTCGCGAGGCTGGAGTCGGAGCTCCTGGTCGACGCCTTCCTCGACCGGATGCCGGGCCTGCGGCTCGCCGTCGCCCCGGAACAGGTCCCGTTCAGAAAGGGAGCGCTGATCCGCGGCCCCGAGGCCCTGCCCGTCAGGTGGTGAGCGGACGATGACCGCGCCCGAAGGACTCCTCGTACCGCCGGGTCACGGCCGGGTCGTGCGGACGCCCGCCCAGCACGTGACGTTCAAGGTGACCGGCTCGCACTCCCGCACGGCCTCCACCTTCGAGGTACTGGTGCCGCCCGGGTTCGACGTGGGCGCCCATGTGCACACCCGCAGCGAGGAACTGTTCTACGTGCTCGAAGGCGAGCTGGACGTGCTCGCCTTCGAACCCCGGATCCGCACACCCGACAACTGGCAGAAGTGGGAGTCGCGTTCGGGCAGCCGGGTGGTCCGGGCGACACCCGGCACGGTCATCGTCGTCCCGCCGGGCTGCCCGCACGCCTTCTCCAACCCCACCGAGACACCGGCGAAGTTGTTCTTCCAGGCGTCACCGCCGCCGGACCACGAGCGCTACTTCGAGGAGCTGCTGGAGATCCTGGGCAACGGGGGCCCACCGGATCACGCGGCGATCGAGGCGCTGCGCAAGCGGTACGACATCGAACAGCTCACCCCTCTGAAGCACCGGTGAGGCCGGCGCCCCGCTCTGAAGCACCGGTGAGGCCGGCGCCCCGCCACTACCGGATCGGCATCCCGGAGAGCGTCCTCGCGATCACCAGCCGCTGGATCTCGCTCGTACCCTCGAAGATCGTGTAGATGGCGGCGTCCCGGTGCATCCGCTCCACCGGGTACTCGCGGGTGTAGCCGTTGCCGCCCAGGATCTGGATCGCCTGTCCGGTGACCTTCTTCGCCGTCTCACTCGCGAACAGCTTGGACATCGATCCCTCGGCCGCCGTGAACGGCCTGCCGTTGACCGCCATCCACGAAGCACGCCACACCAGCAGGCGCGCCGCGTCGATGGAGGTACGCATATCGGCGAGCTGGAACGCGACACCCTGGTTGTCGATGACCGGCCGCCCGAACTGCTCGCGGGTCATCGCATAGTCGAGGGCGACCTCGTACGCGGCGCGGGCGGTGCCCACCGCCATCGCGCCGACGGCCGGACGGGACGCCTCGAACGTGGCCATCGCGGCGTTCTTCACGCGCTCACCGCCACCCGCCCTGGCCCGCTCACGGGCGCGGGCGAGCCGCTCGTCCAGCTTCTCCTTGCCGCCGAGCAGGCAGGAACCGGGGACACGGACGTCCTCCAGGACGACCTCGGCGGTGTGCGAGGCGCGGATACCGTGCTTCTTGAACTTCTGGCCCTGCGAGAGACCGGGGGTGCTCGGCGGCACGATGAAGGAGGCGTGGCCCTTGGAGCCGAGGTCCGCGTCGACGACCGCGACGACGACGTGCACGTTGGCGATACCGCCGTTGGTCGCCCAGGTCTTGGTGCCGTTGAGGACCCATTCGTCCTTGGCCTCGTCGTACACGGCCCGGGTGCGCATGGAGGCGACGTCGGAGCCGGCGTCGGGCTCGGAGGAGCAGAAGGCCGCGACCTTGACATCGTTGGCATCCCCGTACATCTGGGGAATCCAGGTACCGATCTGCTCCTCGGTGCCGTTGGCGAGGACGCCCACGGCGGCGAGACCGGTGCCGACAATGGAGAGCGCTATGCCCGCGTCGCCCCAGAACAGTTCTTCCATGGCCATCGGTATTCCGAGGCCGGTGGCGTCGAAGTACTGCTGGGCGTAGAAGTCCAGGGAATAGATTCCGACCTTCGCGGCTTCCTGGATGACCGGCCAGGGAGTCTCCTCACGCTCGTCCCACTCGGCGGCCGCGGGGCGGATCACATCGGCGGCGAACCCGTGGAGCCAGTCGCGGACCTCCTTCTGTTCGTCGTTGAGCTCCATGGTGAACTCGGCCATGTCCCCTCCAGCGGTGCACTAAAATGTTACTTGCGGTAACTGGAGTCTGTTACTGACCAGTAGAGAAAGTCAACTCCCGAGGCCCGCCCGGCAGCCCGTTCGATGTGCATGGGCTGATGAGTGTTAGTTTGCGCAGGCGTCACCGAATCACCATGGGTGGGGAGAGATCATGGACACCACACAGCGGACCGATCAGCAGAGGTCCGCCGACCGCCGCCGGCGAGAGCTGCTGGAGGCCGCGGACAGAGTGGTGCTCCGCGACGGCCCCGGCGCCTCGATGAACGCCATCGCCGCCGAGGCGGGCATCACCAAGCCCATCCTGTATCGGCACTTCGGCGACAAGGGCGGTCTCTACGCGGCGCTCGCCAAGCGGCACACCGACGCCCTCCTCGGAGCGCTGCGGGCCGCGCTGGACGCGCCCGCCGAGCGCCGGGAGCGGGTGGAGGCGACCCTCGACACCTATCTGGCGGCCATCGAGGCACGCCCCCAGGTGTACCGCTTCCTGATGCACCCCTCCGAGGGCGGACAGCCGGGTGACCCGGGCTTCGACGTGGGCAAGCACTCCGCGCCGCTGCTGCGGCGCATGGGCGAGGAACTGGCCGAGGTCATCGAGGAACGGGTGGATCTCGGTCCGGGCAGTCAGCAGCTGGCGCGCGTGTGGGGCCACGGGATCGTCGGCATGATGCATGCCGCCGGGGACTGGTGGCTGGGCGAGCGGCCGTGCACACGCGCCGAGTTGGTGCGGAGCCTGGCCGATCTTCTGTGGGGCCGGCTGGCCGCGGCGGGAGACCGTGTCGGAGGTCCCGGGTTCTGAGGCCGGGCGACGAGGCTCACCCGCCCCAAGGCGCCCGCGCCGCCTGCCGCATCACCCGGTGCCGGCGCCACCCGCTCAGCCGGTCCACGTAAAGGCCACCCTCCAGGTGGTCGTACTCGTGCTGCAGGCACCGGGCGAACCATCCCGTGCCGTGCACCCGCACCGGCTCCCCGTCCGCGGTGAACCCCTCGACGACGGCATGGTCGTACCGTTCGGTGCCCGCCTCCAGGCCCGGCAGTGAGAGACAGCCCTCAGGACCACGCAGGACCACACCATCCGCCTCGACAAGACGTGGGTTCACCACATGTCCCAGATGACGGACCTCGTCGTCGTCCGGGCAGTCGTACACGAACACCCGCAGGGCCGCACCGACCTGGTTGGCGGCGAGGCCGACGCCCCGCGCCGCGTACATCGTCGCGAACATGTCCTCGACGAGCCGGGCCAGTTCGGGGCCGAAGTCGGTGACCTCCTCGCACGCCGCGTGCAGGACGGGGTCGCCGAGCAGGGTCACCGGGCGGACGCGCCCTCGGGAGCCGGGGATGGAGCCGTGTCGCATGGCGGCAAGGGTACGGTCCTTACTGGCGCGCGAACGTCGCGCGGGCACCGTCGTGGTGCCGCGATTCGGGCACGTGAGTGGATCTCGATAGGCTGAGGCCCACACGGTGCCGGGGGCAGAGGCGCGGCGCGTACGCAAGGAGGATCGAGAAACGATGTCAGGCAACTCGGACCCGCTGACGCCGCGGGCCAAGCTGGCCGTGACGGCGGGCAAGGCGGCGGCGGCCGTCTCGCGGGCCGCCGGACGCGGCAGCGGATCGGTGATCGGCGGCCGGGTGGCACTCAAGCTCGACCCCGACCTGCTGGCCAGGCTCGCCACACACCTGGACGTGATCCTGGTGTCGGCGACCAACGGCAAGACCACGACCACCCGGCTGATCGCGGAGGCACTGGGCGCCGCGGGCCCGGTCGTGTCCAACGCGCTCGGCGCCAACATGCCCGCGGGCATCACCTCGGCGCTGGCCGGCGGCTCGGAGGCCAAGTTCGCGGTCATCGAGGTCGACGAGAAGTACCTCTCCGGTGTGGCGCGCGACACCGACCCGAAGTGCATCGCGCTGCTCAACCTCTCCCGCGACCAGCTCGACCGGGCCGCCGAGACCCGGATGATGGCCGAGCACTGGCGTGAGGGTCTTGCCGGTTCCAAGGCCGTCGTGGTCGCCAACGCCGACGACCCCCTGGTCGTATGGGCCGCGTCCTCCTCGCCGAACGTCATGTGGGTGGCGGCCGGTCAGATGTGGAAGGACGACGCCTGGTCCTGCCCGTCCTGCGGCGGTGTCATGCAGCGCCCCGGCGACGACTGGTTCTGCGGCGACTGCGGTTTCCGCCGTCCGACGCCGACCTGGGCGCTCTCCGGCGACCACGTCCTCGACCCGCACGGCTCCGCCTGGCCGATCCACCTCCAGCTGCCCGGCCGTGCCAACAAGGCGAACGCCGCCTCGTCGGCCGCCGTCGCCGCCGTCTTCGGAGTGCCCCCGCAGGTCGCCCTGGAGCGCATGTACCAGGTGCAGGCGGTGGCCGGACGCTACGACGTGGTGCAGTTCATGCAGCGCGACCTGCGTCTGCTGCTCGCCAAGAACCCCGCGGGCTGGCTGGAGACGTTCTCCCTGATCGACCCGCCGCCCACCCCGGTCATCCTGTCCGTGAACGCGCGGGGCGCCGACGGCACCGACACCTCCTGGCTGTGGGACGTCGACTACACCCGGCTGACCGGGCACCCGATCTTCGTCCTCGGTGATCGAAAGCTCGACCTCGCGGTGCGCCTCGAGGTCGCCAACCAGTCCTTCCAGGTCTGCGAGACCCTCGACCAGGCCGTGCAGCTCGCGCCGCCCGGCCGCATCGAGGTCATCGCGAACTACACCGCGTTCCAGGATTTGAGGCGTCGTGTCGGCAACTGAGCCACGGAGGACGAAGAGAATGAGTGACAACAGCCTGCGTCTGGTGTGGATCTATCCGGACCTGCTGAGCACCTACGGTGACCAGGGCAACGCGCTCGTCGTGGAACGCCGGGCCCGCCAGCGCGGACTCGACGTCGCCCGCCTCGACGTGCGCAGCGACCAGCCGATCCCCACCTCCGGTGACATCTATCTGATCGGCGGCGGCGAGGACCGGCCGCAGCGGCTCGCCGCGGAGCGGCTGCGCCGCGACGGGGGCCTGCACCGCGCGGTCGGCAACGGCGCGATCGTCTTCTCGGTGTGCGCCGGCTACCAGATCCTCGGCCACGAGTTCATCAACGACCTCGGGCAGCGCGAGCCGGGCCTCGGTCTGCTCGACGTGGTCTCGACGCGGGGCGAGGGAGAGCGCTGCGTCGGCGACGTGCTCGGCGACATCGACCCGCGCCTGAACCTGCCGCAGCTGACCGGTTTCGAGAACCACCAGGGTGTCACCCACCTCGGCCCCACCGCGCGCCCGTTCGCGCAGGTGCGGCTCGGCAAGGGCAACGGCACGGGCGACGGCACCGAGGGCGCGTACAACGACACGGTCTTCGGTACCTACATGCACGGGCCCGTGCTCGCCCGTAACCCGCAGATCGCCGACCTGCTGCTGAAGCTGGCGCTCGACGTGAACGCGCTGCCGCCGATCGACGACCGCTGGTACGAGGCGCTCCGGGGCGAGCGCATCGCCTCCGCCCAGCAGCCGGCCTGAGCCGACCGGCCACCACCGGGACGCGCCACCGCGTGAACCGGCAGTCCGGCAGTCCGGCAGTCCGGCAGTCCGGGCATGACGTCCACAGGGCGCGCTTGAGGGAAACCTCAAGCGCGCCCAAGGTGTTTACGGCACGGTGTGCGCAAGAGCCCGCCTGACAGCTGGTCCGCTCACTTGTGCGGCCGAGTCCACCAGGCGGACGCCCGCTACGGCACGACCCCGTCCCGCCGGTAGGGTGATCGGGATTCCAGCCGGACAACGTGGTCCGGTCCCCGGCCCACGTTGAGAAGGTATTTCGGGCTATGCGCATTGGTGTCCTCACGTCCGGCGGCGACTGCCCCGGCCTGAACGCCGTCATCCGGTCCGTCGTGCACCGCGCCGTCGTCGACCACGGCGACGAGGTCATCGGCTTCCGGGACGGCTGGAAGGGGCTTCTGGAGTGCGACTACCTGAAGCTCGACCTCGACGCGGTGAGTGGCATCCTGGCCCGCGGCGGCACGATGCTCGGCTCCTCCCGGGTCCAGCCCGCGCATCTGCGTGACGGCGTGGAGCGGGCCAAGGGGCATGTCGAGGAGCTCGGCCTCGACGCGATCATCCCGATCGGCGGCGAGGGCACCCTCAAGGCCGCCCGGCTGCTCTCGGACGGCGGCCTGCCGATCGTCGGCGTGCCGAAGACCATCGACAACGACATCGCCGTCACGGACGTGACCTTCGGCTTCGACACGGCCGTCGGCGTCGCGACCGAGGCCCTGGACCGGCTGAAGACCACCGCCGAGTCCCACCAGCGGGTGCTGATCGTGGAGGTCATGGGCCGCCACACCGGCTGGATCGCGCTGCACTCCGGCATGGCGGCCGGCGCCCACGCCATCGTCGTACCGGAGCGCCCGTTCGACATCGAGGAGCTGGCGGCCAAGGTGGGCGAGCGCTTCGAGGCGGGCAAGCGGTTCGCCATCGTCGTGGCCGCCGAGGGCGCCAAGCCGCGCGCGGGCACGATGGCGTTCGACGAGGGCGTGAAGGACGTCTACGGGCACGAGCGGTTCGCCGGCATCGCCCGCCAGCTCTCCCTCGAACTGGAGGAGCGCCTCGGCAAGGAGGCCCGTCCGGTGATCCTCGGACACGTCCAGCGCGGCGGCACGCCGACCGCGTACGACCGTGTGCTCGCGACGCGGTTCGGCTGGCACGCCGTGGAGGCGGCGCACCGGGGTGAGTTCGGCATGATGACCGCGCTGCGCGGGACCGACATCGTGATGGTGTCCCTCGCGGAGGCGGTGGAGACGCTGAAGACGGTGCCCGAGGAGCGGTACGCCGAAGCGGAGTGCGTGCTCTGAGGCCCTGAGGCGGCCGTCCGGCCGCGGGGTTCGCGGTGCCTTGTCCGCGGGTTGCCCGTGCCCCCCGCCGGGGCACGGATGCCCACCCCGGCCGGAACGGTGACCGGGGCCGGTTCTACTCTGGTGCGGACAGACAGCACAACCCGTACTAATCAGGAGCCGGCGGATGGAACACAGCGGGCACGGCATGACCATGGATCTGCCGCCGTTCACGCTGGGCAGGGGGCTCGGATGGTCCCCGGACCCCTTCTTCCTCGTGGCCTGTCTGGTGGGGCTCGGGCTGTACGGCTGGGGGGTCGTGCGCCTCGTCCGCCGCGGCGACAAGTGGTCGGCGGGACGGACCGTCTCCTTCGTCGTCGGTGTGCTGACCGTGCTGCTGATGATGTGCACGAGGCTGAACGACTACGGCATGGTCATGTTCAGCGTGCACATGGTGCAGCACATGGTGATCAGCATGCTGACGCCCATCCTGATCCTGCTCGGGGCACCGATCACGCTCGCGCTGCGGGCCCTCCCGGTGGCTGCCACGCGGGGCACCAAGGGGCCGCGTGAACTGCTGCTGATGTTCCTGCACAGCCGTTACATGCGGATCATCACGCACCCCGCGTTCACGATCCCGCTGTTCATCGCGAGCCTCTACGCCCTGTACTTCTCCCCCATCTTCGACTTCCTGATGGGGTCGAGGACGGGGCACACCGTGATGATGTGCCACTTCCTCGCCGTCGGCCTGGTCTTCTTCTGGCCGATCATGGGTGTGGACCCCGGACCGCACCGGCCGGGCTACCTGATGCGGATGCTGGAGCTGTTCGCCGGCATGCCGTTCCACGCGTTCTTCGGTATCGCGCTGATGATGGCGTCCACGCCGATGGTCGACACGTACAAGAACCCGCCCGCCTCGCTCGCCATCGACGCGCTCACCGACCAGAACGCGGCGGGCGGCATCGCCTGGGCCTTCAGCGAGATCCCCTCCGTCCTGGTGCTGCTCGCGCTGCTCTTCCAGTGGTACGGCTCCGAGCAGCGGCAGGCCCGCCGCACGGACCGGGCGGCGGACCGCGACGGCGACAAGGAACTCGAGGCGTACAACGCCTATCTGGCGTCGCTCAACGCCCGCAGCAACTGAATCACCTCTCGACGGCTGAACCAGCCCTGGCGAACCTTCTCCCGCCGGGTGAAAATGGCCGCAGGCCACGGCCCGCGCAGCGGACCCGCCGGGAGAGGGGTGTGCCGCGATGCCCGGTTCGACGAAGACCATGGGGGTGCTCACCGTCGGTGGGCTGGTTGTCGTGACGGCCTATACGGTCGCGCTCGGCAGCAACGGCTGGCTGTGGTTCGGCTGGGTGGTGCTCGGCCTGATCACCATCGCGATGGTCGCCGCCCGCGGGGCGTGACGGGCGCCGCGCTCACTGCCGGGGACGCCGGCCCGCCGAGTGCACGCCCGGCTGGTACTTGGGCAGCCGCGCGGTGATCTTCATACCGGCCCCGACGGCGGTCTCGATGACGAGGCCGTAGTCGTCCCCGTAGACCTGGCGCAGTCGGTCGTCGACGTTGGACAGCCCGATACCGTCCGAGGGGCTGACCTCGCCGGTGAGGATGCGGCGCAGCCGTTCGGGCTCCATTCCGGTGCCGTTGTCCTCGATGACGACCAGCGCCTCGGCGCCCGCGTCCTGCGCGGTGATGCTGATGTGGCTCTTGTTCGACTTGTCCGCCTTGCCCTCCAGACCGTGTTTGACGGCGTTCTCCACCAGGGGCTGGAGGCAGAGGAAGGGCAGCGCGACCGGCAGCACCTCGGGCGCGATCTGCAGGGTGACCGAGAGCCGGTCCCCGAAGCGGGCCCGCACGAGTGCCAGGTAGTGGTCGATGGCGTGCAGTTCGTCGGCGAGGGTGGTGAAGTCGCCGTGCCTGCGGAACGAGTAGCGGGTGAAGTCGGCGAACTCCAGGAGCAGTTCGCGGGCGCGCTCGGGGTCGGTGCGGACGAACGAGGCGATCACCGCGAGCGAGTTGAAGATGAAGTGCGGGGAGATCTGGGCGCGCAGGGCCTTGATCTCGGCCTCGATCAGGCGGGTACGGGACCGGTCGAGGTCGGCGAGTTCCAGCTGCACGGAGACCCAGCGGGCGACCTCGCCCGCGGCCCGGACGAGCACGGCGGACTCGCGGGGCGCGCAGGCCACGAGCGCGCCGTGCACCCGGTCGTCGACGGTGAGCGGTGCGACCACGGCCCACCGCAGGACGCAGTCCGGCTCGTCGCACCGCAGCCGGAAGGCCTCACCGCGGCCGTTCTCCAGCGGGCCGCCGAGCCGGTCCATGATCTCGGTGCGGTGGTGCTCCCCGACGCCTTCCCAGGCCAGGACGGTGTCCTGGTCGGTGAGGCAGAGCGCGTCGGTGCCGAGCAGGGTGCGCAGCCGGCGCGCGGACCTGCGGGCGGTCTCGCCGGTGAGGCCCGCGCGCAGCGGGGGTGCGGCGAGCGAGGCGGTGTGCAGGGTCTCGAAGGTGGCGTGCTCGACGGCGGTGCCGAGCCCGCCGAGGTTCTCGGGCCGCGCGGTCCGCCTGCCGAGCCAGAACCCGGCGGCGAGCAGCGGGAGCACGGCCACGCACAGCCCGGCCAGGAATCCGCTCACGCCTCGGCCCCCCTGCTGTGCGCGGCCGCGCGCACCTGGCCGTCGGACAGTTCCTCGGGGAGGTGAAACCGGGCCAGGATCGCCGCCGTGCCCTGCGGTACCCGGCCCGGCGTCGCCAGCGACACCAGGATCATGGTGAGGAAGCCGAGGGGCACCGACCAGAGCGCGGGCCAGGCGAGCAGTGCGTGCAGCGCGCCGGAGCGCGGGTAGCCCGCCATGGTCGCAGCGACCGCCACGAAGGCCGCGCCGCCGCCGGTCAGCATGCCCGCGGCCGCGCCGGGCGGTGTCAGGCGCCGCCACCAGATGCCGAGGACCAGCAGCGGGCAGAAGGAGGAGGCGGACACGGCGAAGGCGAGTCCCACGGCGTCGGCGACGGGAAGTCCGCCCACGATCACGCTGGCGGCGAGCGGCACCGCCATGGCGAGCACCGTGCCGAGCCTGAAGTGGCGCACGCCGCGTGAGGGCAGCACGTCCTGGGTGAGGACCCCGGCCACAGCCATGGTCAGTCCGGACGCGGTGGACAGGAACGCCGCGAAGGCGCCGCCCGCCACCAGCGCGCCCAGGAGGTCCGCGCCGAGTCCGCCGATCACCCGGTCCGGGAGCAGCAGGACGGCGGCGTCCGCGTTCCCGGTGAGACTGAGTTCGGGGGCGTACAGCCGGCCCAGCGCCCCGTACACGGGCGGCAGGAGGTAGAAGGCGCCGATCAGGCCGAGGACGGCGACGGTGGTGCGGCGGGCGGCGACTCCGTGCGGGCTGGTGTAGAAGCGGACGACCACGTGCGGGAGTCCCATGGTGCCGAGGAAGGTGGCGAGGATCAGTCCGTAGGTGGCGTAGAGGGGGCGTTCCTCGCGGCCGGCCGCGAGCGAGGTCGACATGCCGCCGTCGCGGGCGCGGTCGGCGGCCGGTACCGGGTCCCCCTTCTCGAAGGTCAGCCGGGTGCCGCGCGCGATGCGGTGGACGCCGGCCGGGAGCCGGACCCGCTCGCCCTGGTAGCGGTGGCCGTCCACGGTTCCCGTCGCCGTGACGGCGAGCGGGTCCGGCAGTCTCAGGTCGAGGGTGTCGTCGACGCGGACGACCCGCTGCGCGCGGAAGGTCGCCGGTTCGTCGAAGGCGTCGCGTGGAGCGCCGTCACTCTGCCAGGCGAGGACCAGGAAGATCGCCGGGACCAGCAGGGCGGTGAGCTTCAGCCAGTACTGGAAGGCCTGGACGAAGGTGATGCTGCGCATGCCGCCGGCGGCGACCGTGGCGACCACGACGACGGCTACGAGCACGCCGCCGAACCAGTCGGGCGCGTCGGTCAGTACCGCCAGCGTGAGTCCCGCGCCCTGGAGCTGGGGCAGCAGGTAGAGCCAGCCCACGCCGACGACGAAGGCACCGGCGAGCCGTCGGACCGCCTGCGAGCCGAGTCGCGCCTCGGCGAAGTCGGGCAGCGTGTAGGCGCCGGAGCGGCGCAGCGGGGCGGCGACGAACAGGAGGAGTACCAGGTAGCCCGCCGTGTATCCCACGGGGTACCAGAGCATGTCGGGGCCCTGGACGAGGACCAGGCCCGCGATGCCGAGGAAGGAGGCCGCGGAGAGGTATTCCCCGCTGATCGCGGCCGCGTTCAGCCGGGGGCCCACGGTGCGGGAGGCGACGTAGAAGTCGGAGGTGGTCCGGGATATGCGCAGGCCGAACGCCCCGACCAGGACGGTCGCGACGACGACGAGGGCGACGGCGGGGACGGCGTAGTTCTGGTTCACCGGACGGGGCCTCCCGCGCCACGGCCGCCGGGAACCGCTCTCCCGCGTCCCGCGAATCCCCTCACGCGTCGCCCCTCGCCGGTCGTCGACGGCCGGTCAACGGTCCTCGACCAGACGCACGAAGTCCCTCTCGTTGCGCTCCGCGCGGCGCACGTACCAGCGGGCCAGCAGGACCAGGGGCGGGTAGACGCAGAATCCGAGCACGGCCCATTCCAGGCCCGCGCCGTCCGGGATCGCCGCGAAGACCAGGGGCAGCGGTCCGACGAGGAGGACCAGGACGGCGAACACCACCAAGGCCGCTCGTAGTTGACTGCGCATCAGCGAGCGCACGTAGGTGTGGCCGAGCGTGGTCTGCTCGTCGATCTCGGTCCTGGGCCGGTAGTAGCCGGACGTCCTTCGGGTGCGCCGGGGCGCTCCGGTGACGACCACGCGACGGTCGGTCGGGTCCTGCGGCACGCCGTCCCCCCTCAGCCGGTGGTCCGGCGCATCAGCAGGTCACGCAGTTCGCGCGTGTGCCGACGGCTGACCTGGAGTTCGACGGAGTCCACGAGAACGCTCACCGTACCCGCGTCGAGGCGGAGTTCGCCTATGTGGCGCAGGGCGACCAGGTGGCGCCGGTGGATGCGGACGAAGCCGCGGGTCCGCCAGCGTTCCTCCAGGGTGGACAGCGGTATGCGGACCAGATGGCTGCCCTGCGCGGTGTGCAGGCGCGCGTAGTCGCCGTGCGCCTCGACGTGGGTGATGTCCTCCACGGCCACGAAGCGGGTCACGCCGCCGAGTTCGACCGAGATGTGGTCCGGGTCGGGTTCGTGCACCGGGATCAGCGGTGCGGTGCGCCGGAGTTGGTCCGCCCGGCGGACGGCCTCGGCGAGGCGCTCCCTGCGCACCGGCTTCAGTACGTAGTCGACGGCCTTGAGGTCGAAGGCCTGGACGGCGAATCCCTCGTGCGCCGTGACGAAGACGACGAGCGGCGGGTGGGCGAATCCGGTGAGCAGCCGGGCCAGGTCGAGTCCGTCGAGTCCGGGCATGTGGATGTCGAGGAAGACGACGTCGATCGCCTCGGGCCCGTCGGGTCCCGAGGCGAGGGCCCGGTTGATCCGGCGCAGCGCCTCGGTCGCGTCGCTCGCGCCCTCGGCGGCGGCGACCCGGGGATCTGCGTTGAGGAGATAGAGAAGCTCCTCCAGGGACGGTTGTTCGTCGTCGACGGCGAGCACGCGCAGCATGGAAGTGGAGTGTAAGAGCGATTCGTACGTCTGGACATGTGCGGGGCATGGACGTTCTCGCTGGATACAGTGCCGCCATGAACAGCAAGTCCGGGATGTTCGACGAACTCGACCGCAAGATCATCACAGCCCTGATGGCCAATGCCCGGACGAGCTTCGCCGAGATCGGCGCGGCGATCGGGCTGTCGGCGACCGCCGTCAAGCGGCGGGTGGACCGGCTCCGGGAGACCGGCGTGATCACCGGGTTCACGGCCACGGTGAAGCCGACGGCGCTCGGCTGGCGCACGGAGGCGTACGTCGAGGTGTACTGCGAGGGCGCGGCGCCGCCCCGGCGGCTCGCGGAGGTGGTCCGCAACCATCCGGAGATCACCGCCGCCATGACCGTGACCGGGGGCGCGGACGCGCTGCTGCATGTGCGTGCCACCGATGTGGACCACTTCGAGGAGGTCCTGGAGCGGATCCGTACCGAGCCGTTCATCCGGAAGACGATCAGCTACATGGTGCTGTCCCATCTGCTGCCGGAGGCTCCTGAGGCGGGCGCGACCCATGCCGCCCCGCAGGAGACCCAGGACGCATCGAACGTGCGCTGACCACCGCGATTGCGCAGCGATGCTGCGCACACGCGCAGCTCTCGTCGCTTGTCGCCCGTATCCCCCGTTTCCTACCTTTGAGGCACCCCCGTCAACACCGCAGGAAGCGGAGGAACCTCTCTGTGCCTGACAGCCGTGTGCCGCGCCCCCGGCGCTTTCTCGTCTGCGAACCCAGACACTTCGCCGTGCAGTACGCGATCAACCCCTGGATGCACCCCGACACCCAGGTGGACGTCGATCTGGCCCATGGCCAGTGGAAGGCGCTGATCAGCGCCTATCGTGCCCATGGGCACACCGTGGACATCGTGGAGCCCGTGGCGGATCTCCCCGACATGGTGTTCGCGGCGAACTCCGCGCTCGTCCTCGCGGGCCGTGTCTTCGGTTCGCTCTTCCACGCGCCCCAGCGCCGTCCTGAGTCCAGCGCCTACGAGACCTGGTTCAAGGCGGCCGGCTTCGACGTCTACCGTCCCGAGTCCGTGTGCGAGGGCGAGGGCGACCTCGTCCCGGTGGGCCGCTACCTCCTGGCGGGCACCGGCTTCCGTACGACCCCGGAGGCGCACCGGGAGGTCCAGGAGTTCTTCGGTGTCCCGGTGATCAGCCTCCAGCTGGTGGACGCGCGCTTCTACCATCTGGACACGGCCCTGTTCGTCCTGGAGGAGGGGCCGGGGGCGAACATCGCCTACTACCCGCAGGCGTTCTCGCCCGGCAGCCGCGAGGTGCTGGCACGGCTCTTCCCGAACGCGGTCATCGCGACCCGCGAGGACGCGATGACCTTCGGTCTGAACTCCGTCTCCGACGGCCGTCACGTCTTCATCTCGCCGCGTGCCGAGGCCCTCGCCGGCCAACTCGCCCGGCACGGTTACGTCCCCGTCCCCGTCGACCTCTCCGAGTTCCACAAGGCCGGCGGCGGC
Organism: Streptomyces sp. NPDC057950; assembly: GCF_042887295.1. Lineage (NCBI taxonomy): Bacteria > Bacillati > Actinomycetota > Actinomycetes > Kitasatosporales > Streptomycetaceae > Streptomyces > Streptomyces sp. NPDC057950. The sequence continues at coordinate 147,481 of NZ_JBHVPP010000001.1, read as the reverse complement.
ATCAAGTGCTGCACCCAGGAGATCCGCTCATGACCGCTCCCGCCCGTACACGCACGTCCGCCGACCTGATCCGCGCGGAGGGCCCCGTCCTCGCGCACAACTACCACCCGCTCCCCGTCGTCGTCGCCCGCGCCGAGGGCACCTGGGTCGAGGACGTCGAGGGCCGCCGCTACCTCGACATGCTGGCGGGCTACTCGGCCCTCAACTTCGGCCACCGCAACCCCGTGCTGATCGAGGCGGCGCACCGCCAGCTCGACCGGCTCACCCTGACCTCCCGCGCCTTCCACAACGACCAGCTGGCCCACTTCGCCGCGTCCCTGGCCACGCTGACGGGTCTGGACACCGTCCTGCCGATGAACACCGGCGCCGAGGCGGTGGAGAGCGCCGTCAAGGTGGCCCGCAAGTGGGCGTACGAGGTGAAGGGCGTCGCCCCGGACCAGGCCACGATCGTCGTGGCCGCGGACAACTTCCACGGCCGTACGACGACGATCGTCAGCTTCTCCACGGACGAGACGGCCCGCAGCGGCTTCGGCCCCTTCACCCCGGGCTTCCGGATCGTTCCGTACAACGATCTCGCGGCGCTCGAAGCGGCCGTCGACGAGACGACCGCGGCCGTGCTGCTCGAGCCCATCCAGGGCGAGGCGGGCGTCGTCATCCCCGACGACGGCTATCTGGCCGGTGTGCGCGAGCTGACCAGCCGGGCGAACTGCCTGTTCGTCGCGGACGAGATCCAGTCGGGTCTGGGGCGGACGGGCACCACCCTCGCGGTCGACCACGAGGGCGTCGTCCCGGACATGCTGCTGCTCGGCAAGGCGCTGGGCGGCGGCATCGTGCCGGTCTCGGCGGTGGTGGCGCGCCGCGACGTTCTCGACGTACTGCGGCCCGGCGAGCACGGCTCCACGTTCGGCGGCAACCCGCTCGCCGCGGCGGTCGGCTCGGCGGTCGTCGAGCTCCTGGAGACGGGGGAGTTCCAGCGCCGGGCGGCCGAGTCGGGTGTGGTCCTGCGAGGCGGCCTCGAGGCGCTCGTGGGCCGAGGAGTGCTGGGCTTCCGCTCGCGCGGGCTGTGGGCGGGCGTCGACATCGACCCGTCCATCGGGACCGGCCGCGAGATCAGCGAGGGCCTCATGCGCGAGGGGATCCTGGTCAAGGACACCCACGGTTCGACCATCCGGCTGGCCCCGCCGCTGACCATCACCGCCGACGAACTCCGGTCAGCTCTCGCGGCCCTCGAGAAGGTTCTGACGCAAGGGGTCTGATACCGGCCACGAGGCCACAGAGAGTGACCCCCGAACGGTTACCCCCGGCGACGGGCACGCCTAAACTGATCGCTCCCCGGGGAGGACCCGGAGGAACAGAGGAGCGCCTCAGGTGTTTTATTACGTGCTCAAACATGTGCTTCTGGGTCCGCTGTTGAGGCTGGCGTTCCGGCCTCGGATCGAGGGCCTTGAGCACATACCGTCGTCGGGGGGCGCCATCGTGGCGGGCAATCACCTGTCCTTCTCCGACCACTTCCTGATGCCCGCGATCCTCAAGCGGCGGATCACCTTCCTCGCGAAGGCGGAGTACTTCACCGGGCCGGGTATCAAGGGCCGGCTGACGGCCGCGTTCTTCCGCAGCGCGGGGCAGATCCCGGTGGACCGCTCCGGCAAGGAGGCGGGACAGGCCGCGATCCGCGAGGGGCTCGGTGTGCTGCGCCAGGGCGAGCTGCTCGGCATCTACCCGGAGGGCACCCGCTCGCACGACGGGCGCCTCTACAAGGGCAAGGTCGGCGTCGCGGCCATGGCCCTGAAGGCCCGGGTGCCGGTCGTCCCCTGCGCGATGATCGGCACCTTCGAGGCGCAGCCGCCGGGCCAGAAGATCCCGAACCTCCACCCCGTGGTGATCCGCTTCGGCGAGCCCCTCGAGTTCTCCCGCTACGCCGGTATGGAGAACGAGAAGGCCATCCTGCGGGCCGTCACCGACGAGATCATGTACGCCATCCTCACCCTCTCCGGGCAGGAGTACGTCGACCGGTACGCGGCCGACGTCAAGGCCGAGGCGGCCGCCGAGAGCGCGGAGAAAGCGCGCAGGTTCCCGCGGATGCCCTTGAGCTGACCGTCCGGTGGGACGGGTCGCGGTGCGGTGCGGTGCGGCAGCGACACCGACGCGAAAGGGGCGGCCGGAGGACCGGCCGCCCCTTCGTGTGCGGTGTGTTACGGCGCCGGCGTGGCGTGCGGCGTGCACGTCACATCGGCCGCGTCCGTCCTGCCGGTGAGCAGGTAGGTGTCCACCCGCGTGTTGATGCACGGGTTGACCAGGCCGGTCACACCGTGCGAGCCCGCGCCCTGCTCGGTGATGAGGCGGGAGCCCTTGAAGCGCTTGTGCAGTTCGACCGCGCCCGGGTACGGGGTGGCGGCGTCACGCGTGGACTGCACGATCAGGACGGACGGCAGCCCCTTGCCGGTCCTGACCTCGACCGGCGTCTGCTGCTTGACCGGCCAGGTGGCGCACGGCAGGTTCAGCCACGCGTTGGCCCACGTCATGAACGGGTAGTCCTTGTTGAGCCGCGTGTTGTCCCTGTCCCACTTGTTCCAGCTGGTGGGCCACTTGGCGTCGGTGCACTCGACGGCGGTGTAGACGGCGTTGCCGTTCTCCGAGCTGATGTTGCCCGCGGTGTCGGACAGGTCCGGAGCGGCGGCGTCCACCATCGCCTGGGTGTCACCGGCGACGTACTTGCTGAACACCGTCGCGACCGGCACCCACGAGGAGTCGTAGTACGGGGCGCTCTGGAAGAAGGAGATCAGCTCGGCGGGTCCGACGACCCCGCCCAGCGGGCTCTTCTTCGCGGCGGCGCGCAGCTTCAGCCACTGGTTCTGCACCTTCGCGCGGGTGTCGCCGAGGTGGAAGGCCGCGTCGTTCTTGGCGACCCAGTCCTCCCAGTCCTTCCAGCGGCCCTCGAAGGCGACGTCCTGCTCCAGGTTGGCCTGGTACCAGATGTTCTCCCGCGACGGGTTGACGACGCTGTCCACGAGCATGCGGCGGACGTGTCCCGGGAAGAGCGTGCCGTAGACGGCGCCGAGGTAGGTGCCGTACGAGACGCCCAGGTAGTTGAGCTTCTTCTCACCGAGTCCGGCGCGGATGACGTCCAGGTCGCGCGCGGTGTTCGGCGTGGTCATCTGCGCCAGCACGGCCCTGCCGCTGCGCTCGGCGCAGCCGTCCGCGTACTCGGCGGCGAGCTTGCGCTGGGCGCGCTTGTCGGCCTGGGAGTCCGGGACCGGGTCGGCCTTGGGCGCCTTCACGAACTCCTGCGGGTCGATGCAGGAGATGGGCGCCGAGTGGCCGACACCGCGCGGGTCGAAGCCCACGAAGTCGTAGGCCTTCGCGGTGTTCGCCCAGATCGGGTTCTTGCCGGTGACACGAGTGGGGAAGCGCATGCCGGAGCCGCCCGGACCGCCCGGGTTGTAGACGAGGGCGCCCTGGCGCTCCGCCTTCGTCCCGGTGTTCCCGATGCGGTCGACGGCGAGCTTGATCTGCTTGCCGTTCGGGTGCGCGTAGTCCAGCGGCACGCTGACCCAGCCGCACTGGATGGGCTTCACGAAGCCCCAGTCCGCCGGGCAGTCCTGCCAGTTGATGCCGGCCTTCTCGGCCCGTGCGGCGGCGATCGCCGCACCACGGGCCTCGCGGTCCTGGCCGTGGCGCGAGGCGGCGGTGGCCGACGGCGCCGCCATGGCTCCGGCTATCAGGGTCGCCGTGACGAGCGCTCCGGCCGAGCCGAGCGCTGTCACTCGTCTCGTCGGTCTCAAAGCCCTCAAGTGGGACCTCCCCGTACATCGTTGCGATTGGTACGGGGATCCTTTCGGCTGTGAGGTCCCTGAGAACAGGGGGGACAGGGCTTCTTTACTAATCCGATAAGCGGTGTACAGCGCTCCGTTGAGCGGATAGTCAGCCGAAGGACCTCAACGCCTCGTCCAGGACCCGCCGCAGCCGCAGCGCGTCAGGTGCCAGCGCGCTCACCAGAACGGCCGGTCCGGCCAGGGGATTGACGGCCGCGCACTCCCCCAGCAGGCGTGCTCGCGGCATGTCCTTCTCGAACTCCGGTCGCACGATGAGAAGTTGTCCGAGAGCACGGTGTCCCCCGAGGACGGCGGGCCCGTCCCAGCCGCCGGGCGCGCCGGGGCCGCACGACAACTCCTGGTCCAGCAGCGTCCGTCCGCCGAGGCGCAGGGTGAGCCGGCTGGTGAGCCGCCCCGGTTGCTCACCGACGCGACCGAGCACCTGCTCCTCACGGAACACCAGCCGCGCGCCGGGCTCCAGCCCGATTCCCGAGGTGACGTGAAGATCACTCCCGCTCGCGGAGATCAACTGCTCCGGAAGCCAGTGCAGTTCACCGCCGGTGGCGACGCGCAGCCGTACGTCGTAGCGGGCCTCGCCCTTGGCCTGCCCCGGCAGGGCGATGGTCGCGGCGACCGAACCGACGTGCAGTCGCGCCCCTTCCGCGACGGTCGCCTCCACGGCGAGACGGTCGTTGCCGAGCGGGCCGCTCATCGCGCCGACCAGCATCACCCGCGCCTCGTCGCCGTGTGCCCGGGTGCGGCGCGGCGCGATCGGGCCCTCGCCGTCCAGCACCGGCAGCGAGGTGCCTCCCCGGCCGTCCGCGCGTGCCCCGATCCGTGCGGTGGCCCGCACACCGGCTGTCGTCACGCCGTCCACGCGGCGAGCCGCTCCCGCACCCAGTCCGCGACGGCCGCGACGCCGCCCTCGCTCCTCAAGGACTGGAAGACGACCGGAAGTTCGGCTCGTTGGGCCTTGGCGTCGGCCGCCATCCGCGCCAGGTCGGATCCCACGTAGGGCGCGAGGTCGGTCTTGTTGACGACGAGCAGATCGGCGGTGGTGACCCCCGGGCCGCCCTTGCGCGGGATGTCGTCCCCGCCCGCCACGTCGATCACGAAGATCTGCGCGTCGACCAGCCCCTTGGAGAAGGTCGCCGTGAGGTTGTCGCCCCCGGACTCGACCAGGATCAGGTCCAGCGGCCCGGCCTCGTCCTCCAGGTCCTCCACCGCTTCGAGGTTCGCCGAGATGTCGTCCCGGATCGCGGTGTGCGGGCAGGCCCCCGTCTCGACGGCGGTGATCCGCTCGGGCGGCAGCACCGCCTCCCGCAGCAGGAACTCGGCGTCCTCACGCGTGTAGATGTCGTTCGTCACGACCGCGAGCGACAACTCGTCGCGCAGGGACCGGCAGAGTGCGGCGACGGTCGCGGTCTTACCGGATCCCACGGGCCCGCCGAGCCCGATCCGCAGGGCCCGGCGCGAGCCGTCGGGACGCCGCGCGTCGGCACTCACGGCGGACGTCCCGCCGTGAGTGTGAAGAGGGTCGAGATGCATGAGTGCGGCTCCGTTCCCCGGCCGAGGCCGGATTCTCCGACGATTACGACATTTCCGGCACCCTAGGACCACCCGGCGCCTTCGACATTTCAAGGCGCCCTCGGACCATCCGGCGCCTTCGACATTCCCGGCACCCTCGGACCATCCGGCACCCTCGACATTCCCGGCGTTTTCGAACCTTCCGGCGCCTTCGGATCAACCGGCACCTTCGAACCTTCCGGACCCCTCGGGCCGTCTCCTGCTCCCGGCCTTCCGGCTCCGGCCCGCGCATCCAGCCCGTCCGGCGTCTGAGGACGAGCCCTCAGGGCGAACGGGGGTCCGGGGGCGGAGCCCCCGGGGGCAGGGCCACCAACGGCCCCCCCCCCCGCCCGCGGCGGCGCCGCGGCGGCCCCGGCGGGCGCGGGGGCGGCGGCGGGCG
>NZ_JBHVPP010000001.1:91989-141693 GCF_042887295.1 Streptomyces sp. NPDC057950 | reverse complement strand
TGCTGGGGGGGGGGGGGGGTCGGGGGGGGGGGGGGGTGGGTGGGGGGGGGGGGGTGGGGGGGGGGGGGGGGGGGGGGGGTTGGGCGGGGGGGGGGGGGGGGTTGGGGGGGGGGGGGGGGGGGGGGGGGGGGGGGGGGGGCCCCCCCCCCCCCCCGGGGCAGGGCCACCAACGCCCACCCCCACTCCCACCCCACCCCCACCCCCACCCCCCTACGACGCGAACAACCGCACAGCCCAAGCGGCATGCGCCTCCGCACTGATCTCCAGCAGCGGAGCACCCCCCGCGGGCAACGCGTCGACGCCGTCGGCCACCACGCGCCGCGCCACCTCGGCCGCCCGCTGAGCGACCAGGTCCAACTCCGGCGCCAGCCGGGCCAGTACCGCCGTCGCATCGAAGGGATCCAGGCTGAGCAGCCGCACGGTCGCCGTCGCCGGCCCGCTGACACTCTCGTACACGGAGCAGTACGCCGCGTCCTGGGGCCCGAGTCCGGCGCCCCGTGCCGCCACCCCGAGCACCACGGGCTGATGCGCCCCCTTGGGGAACTTCCCCGCCAGCGCGTCGAGTTCCTCGGACGGCCAAGCCGCCCGCGCCGCCCGCATCAACTGCCGTCCGAGCCGCCGCGCGGCCCCGCGCAGGGCGGGCGACGGCGTCCGGGCGTCCGCGGCCGCGTCCAGTGCAACCGGGTCGACGCCGAGCGCCGCCGCCGCGGCGAGGGCGGCCGACACCAGCCCCGTCGTGTGCAACCGCCCGCGGCAGAAGTCCTCCAGGCTCGCCGCCCCGCTGATCCGCCCGGCTTCGACCGCCGCCTCGGCCCCGCCGGAGTGGGCGTGCCCTCCGGCGGGGAAGCGGCCGTCCGCCAGGACGAGAAGTGCCGCGCGGGACATCAGAAGAGGAAGTAACGCTGGGCCATGGGCAGTTCCGCGACCGGTGTCGCCTCGACGAGCTCTCCGTCGATGTGCACGGCGAAACTGTCGGGATCGACCTGTACGCGCGGCCGGGCGTCGTTCTCCCGCATGTCGGCCTTGGTCACCCCCCGGGTCGAGTCGATCGCCATGAACCTCTTGCTCAGCGAGAGCCGTTCCGGCAGCCCGTCCTCGATCGCGAGCGGTGCCACGAAGTTGAACGAGTTCGCGGCGGGCGCCCGTCCGATCGCCCCGAACATCGGCCGGGGCAGAATCGGCTGCGGCGTCGGAATGGACGCGTTGGCGTCGCCCATCTGCGCGTACGCGATCTGCCCGCCCTTGATGACGAGGTGCGGCTTGACGCCGAAGAACGCGGGCTCCCACAGCACGAGGTCGGCGAGCTTGCCGGTCTCGACGGAGCCGATCTCGCGGGCGAGTCCCTGCGCGAGCGCCGGGTTGATCGTGTATTTGGCGACATAGCGACGTACACGGTGGTTGTCCGCGTGTCCGTCGCCCGGCAGGGACCCGCGTCGGCGCTTCATCACATGGGCCGTCTGCCAGGTTCGCAGGACGACCTCGCCGACCCGGCCCATCGCCTGCGAGTCGGAGGAGATGATCGAGATCGCGCCGAGGTCGTGCAGGATGTCCTCGGCTCCGATGGTGGACGGCCGGATACGCGACTCGGCGAAGGCCAGGTCCTCGGGAACGGCCGCGTTGAGGTGGTGGCAGACCATCAGCATGTCGAGGTGTTCCTCGGCGGTGTTGACGGTGTACGGCCGGGTCGGGTTGGTGGAGCTGGGCAGCACGTGCGGCTCGGAGACCACTGTCATGATGTCCGGTGCGTGGCCGCCGCCGGCACCCTCGGTGTGGTACGCGTGGATGCCCCGGCCGCCGATCGCGGCGAGCGTGTCGCCCACGAACCCCGCCTCGTTCAGCGTGTCGGTGTGGATGGCGACCTGGATGCCGGTGCGGTCGGCGACGGTCAGCGCGGCGTCGATGACGGCGGGCGTGGACCCCCAGTCCTCGTGCAGCTTCAGTCCGAGTGCGCCACCGCGGATCTGCGAGAGCATCGCGTCGTGCGAGACGGTGTTGCCCTTGCCGAGCAGTCCGAAGTTGAGCGGATACCCCTCCATCGATTCCAGCATCCGGGCCAGATGCCAGGGGCCGGGGGTGACGGTGGTGGCCTTGGAACCCTCGGCGGGACCGGTGCCGCCGCCCACCAGGGTCGTGATGCCGGAGGCGAGTGCCTCGTCGGCGATCTGGGGGCAGATCAGGTGGACGTGCGCGTCGATGGCGCCCGCGGTGACGATCCGTCCGTTGCCCGCGATGATCTCGGTCTCAGGACCGATGACGAGGTCGGGGTGGACGCCGTCCATGGTGTCGGGGTTGCCGGCCTTGCCGATGCCGGTGATCCGGCCGTCGCGGATGCCCAGGTCGGCCTTGACGATCCCCCAGTGGTCGATGATCACCACGCCCGTGATGACGGTGTCCGGAGTGCCTTCCGCGCGTGTGGCGCGCGACTGGCCCATGGACTCCCGGATGACCTTGCCCCCGCCGAACACGGCCTCGTCTCCGGCGCGCCCCGGGCCGCCGGAGCGGTCCTCCTCGATCTCGACGAGCAGGTCCGTGTCGGCGAGGCGGATGCGGTCGCCGGTGGTGGGGCCGAACAGATCGGCGTAAGCGCCGCGGGAGAGATCAGGCATCGAGGGCACCTCCGGTCTCACCGCGCAGGCCGGGTACGACACGGGCACCGGCGAGCGGTACGAGTTCGACGTCGACGGGAATCCCCGGCTCGAAGCGCACGGCGGTGCCGGCGGCGACGTTGAGCCGCTTGCCGCGCGCGGCGGCGCGGTCGAACTCCAGGCCGGGGTTGGCCTCGGCGAAGTGGTAGTGGGAGCCGACCTGGACGGGTCGGTCGGCCGCGTTGAGGACGGTCAGCCGGGTGACCTCGCGGCCTTCGTTGAAGGTGACGGGCCCCTCGGCGAAGAGGATCTCTCCGGGAATCACGGTGTTCGCTCCCCCGTCAGACGATCGGGTCGTGGACGGTGACGAGTTTGGTGCCGTCCGGGAAGGTCGCCTCGACCTGGACGTCGTGGATCATTTCGGGGATGCCCTCCATGACGTCGTCGCGGGTGAGGATCTTGCGTCCGGAGGACATCAGCTCGGCCACGGTGCGGCCGTCCCGGGCGCCTTCGAGGATGTGCGACGTGATGAGGGCGACGGCCTCGGGGTGGTTCAGTCTCAGTCCGCGGGCCCGGCGCTTCTCGGCCACGTCGGCGGCCACGTGGATCAGCAGCCTCTCTTGCTCGTGCGGGGTCAGTTGCATGGCGTCCCACCTCACAGTCCTCGCTCCGGACCGTGCGGGGTCCGGTGGCCGCAGCCACCAAAACCCCTGGTGGCATGGATGCGCACGCTAGTTGGCCGTCGTTTCGTGGACGTTAACCGGCCTGTGGTCCACATCTGCCGTCGCGCGGGGCGACCCCCGGACCCGCCCGGGGTCCGGTGACCGGTGGACCCCGCCGATCTTCACTCGGAGCGCGCGCCTCGGCGGAGCGGCGCGCCGGGTCACGGCAGGCGCCGGGCCGCTCGGTGTTCCGGGCTCCGGTCCGCCCCGCGACCGACGGACGGCCGCCTCGAGGGCCGGCCCGGTCCGCGGCGGACACCTTCCGGAGCCGGGACCGTATACGGCGCGCCCCCTCGGCCCGCGCGGGTCGACACCGCGTACGGCGTACGGCTGTCGGCCGGCGTGCGCCCCCGATCGCCCTTCCTCTACGAGACGTTGGGTCCCTGATGCTCCGCGGCGATCCCGAAGCGCCGGTGCTCCCGCGGCGCGGACGTGGCCTCGCGGACGCGGGAGAGGGAGCTGACCACCTGTTCCCCGGCGGACTCCCGCAGCTCTTCGAGCCGCTCCAGGTCGGCGGCGGAGACGAGGGCGACGAGCGGCTTCCCGTGACGCGTCACGACGACACGCTCGCCCCCGTACACCACCCGGTTGATCAGGTCGGCGAGCTCAGCCCTGGCTTGCGTCACCGGAATCTCGTAGGCCATGCCCACCAGCTTAGACCGGACCCCTGACACTCTCCCGAAACGGACGATGTCCACCGGTTCTGCCGAGAACGACGTCCGCCGACGCGACGCCCCCGTCCCACGTCCGGCCCGGATCGCCGGCGCCGCGCCCGTCCCGGATCGCCGGCGCCGTATTCGCGGAGCGTCTCCCACCCGTTCTCCCCTCTTCTCCCTCTTCTCCCTCTTCTCCGTCTTCTCCGCCTTCTCCGTCTTCTCCGCCGGAGCTTTTTCGCTGTCGGCCGATTCCCTCGACACGATCTGTACGTCCTGTACATTTTTCACAAGGAGCGACCGCACAGGGGAGTCGCCCGGAGGAGGCGCCAGACATGTACGAACCGTCCGCCCGCCACGCCCCGCCCGGGTTCACCGAGCGCACGATCACGGGACACCGGACCCTCGATCCGTACTCCGAACTGCTCGGCGATCGGATCGTGTTCCTCGGGACGAAGATCGACGACACGTCCGCGAACGACGTGACGGCCCGGTTCATGCACCTCGAACACCAGGCCCCGGAGCGGGACATCTCGCTCTACGTCAACTCCCCCGGCGGCTCGTTCACCGCGATGACGGCCATCTACGACACGATGCGCTTCGTCTCCTGCGACGTGGAGACCGTGTGCCTGGGGCAGGCCGCGTCGGTCGCCGCCGTCCTGCTGGCCGGCGGCACCCCGGGCAAACGGTTCGCCCTGCCGGGAGCCCGGATGTCGATCCGTCAGCCCCCGCTCCCCCGACCGGTACAGGGCCGGGCGAGCGATCTGGTCCTCCAGGCAGCGGAGTTGACCCGCACTCGAAGGCTGCTGGAGGACATGCTCGTCCGGCACACGGGGCAAAATCCCGAACAAGTCGCCGCCGACATCGAGCGGGACACGATTCTGGACGCGCAGGCCGCGCTGGCGTACGGGCTGGTGGACGGGATCATCCCGAGCCGCAAGAACTCGCGCACCGCGCCCGGTGCGAGGAACGCCACACCCGACGCGAGGTGATCCGCCGATGGTGCCCGAACTGCCTCCGCTGCCCGCACTGACGCACGCCGAGGCCGAGCTGATAGACCGCTACCTCGACGTGGTCGACCTGGTCGGCCGCATCAACCCGGCCCGGCCGGGAGACACCTATCGCGGGCTGCGCGCCGCCCAGGCACTCGTGGGCAAGGCGACCGCGCTGCGGGACGCCTTGGCCCTGATGCACCAGCGGGGCGAGAGCGAGGTGCACGCGCCGACCCTCGCGCAGGCCCTGCGCGTCCTCGACGGCGAGCGGCGGACCGCCCGCGTCACCCTGCCGCCCGACTCCGGCGGTTGAGGCATCCAGAACCGGGCCGCCGCTCACACCGATCCGTGGAGCGCCCGGCCCGCGTTTCAAACGGACCAGTCGACGTACCCCCCAACGGCGTAGACGCGCGTCCTTTCGGGTGGCCCCGAAAGTTGCGCAACACGCGTAGCCAAAAGGCGGAATGAAGCCTTCCGGTGCTGGTAAGAGCGTTGCCGACGTCCCCAACACCCCTCGAACAGAGGAGTGTCCACCCGAACGGGTGAGTGGTGAGTAACCCCACAAATCATCGGTTCCGCTCGGATTTTCCGACATCCATGCGTGAAGATCCCTTCCGACGACAAGCCCCCGCCACACCGGCGGGGCGGTCCGGGCGGACGCCGAGTCCTGCCGCCGCCCGGATGACCGGTCGACAGATGTGCATCGGCAGGAGTGGAGGACCCAGCAAGACGGGCCGCCGGAGAGATCCGGGCGGTCCTTGGGGTGAAGCCGCGTAAGCGGCCGGGCTACTTCGCCAGCCCGAATCCGACAGGTCATCCTTCACAGGCGGTTGACGAAGGGTTGCGCATGACTGCGCTCAATCGTGTCCCGTCGCTGCTGACCCGGGCCGGTACGGCCTCGGCTCTGACCATCGCCGCCGTGGGCGGCAGCCTGGTGGTCCCGGGCGTCGCAGCCGACGCCGAGGCGGCCACACCGGCGACGAGGGCACTCCAGGTCGCGGCATCCAAGAAGGGCGCCCCGTACAAGTACGGTGCCACCGGGCCGCGGCGCTTCGACTGCTCCGGGCTCACGCTGTACTCGTACAAGAAGGCGGGCAAGAAGCTGCCTCGTACGGCCGCGGGGCAGTACAACAAGAGCCACCACATCTCCGCCTCGCACCGCAAGGCCGGCGACCTCGTGTTCTTCCACTCGGGCCGGAACGTGTACCACGTCGGCATCTACGCCGGGAAGGGAAAGATCTGGCACTCCCCGAAGAGCGGGGAGGTCGTGAAGCTCCAGAAGATCTGGACGAAGAGCGTCTGGTACGGCCGGGTGAGCTGACCCGAGCGAGGGGCGGCGGTGCCGGGCCGCCGCCCCTCGCGGCACGAACCCGGGGGCTCTCAGGCCGTCAGGGGCTCCAGGAGGAGCACCAGGCCGAGCACCGTGAGCGCGCTCCCGGTGACCGCCACCACGGCGCGGGCCGCCCGCGGCCCGCGCAGCCACCGGCCGAGCCGGTCGACCAGCAGGGCGACCGCCGGGAACCACACCAGGGCGACGGCCACCACGATCAGGGCCAGCACCAGGGTGCGGGGCATCGCGGGGCTGCCCGCGGGCACGAACTGCGGCAGCAGGCTCAGGAAGGTGATCGGCGCCTTCGGGTTGAGCGCGTTGGTGACGAAGCCCTGGCGCAGCGGACGCTTCCCGTCCCCAGGGCCGCCGGCCACGTCCTCGCCGGACGGCGTCCCGCCGGACACCTCCGGGCGTCCCCGGTCCGGCTCCCGGTCCCGCCGCCGTCGCAGGCCGTCCAGCGTCCGTAGCCCCAGGTACAGCACGTAGGCGCCGCCGAGGAGCTGCAGCGTCCGGAACAGCGCGGGCACGGCCGCGAGGACGGCGGCGACACCGGCGACGGCCAGCGCCGTGTGCAGGAGAAGCCCGCCCGCGACCCCGAGCGCGCACGCCACCCCGGCCCGGCGGGAGACGAGGGCGTTGCGCACGACGACGGTGAAGTCCGCGCCGGGCATGGCGACCATCCCCGCGGCCACTCCGGTGAAGGCGATGAGCTGTGCGTCCATGGCCGCCAGGCTGCCCGGCCCGGACCTTCAGCGGGTATGTCGAATATCCTGGGTCTGTCTTAAGCAATCCTTTGGACCCGGCCCCCGCCGCGGGTCCCCGGACCCGGGAGCCGTTCGATGTACGACCCGACACGGCTGACCGCCCTGGTGGCGGTGGCCGAGGCGGGATCCATCACCCGGGCGGCCGAACGCCTCGGCTACAGCCCGCCCGCCCTCTCCCAGCAGCTCGCCAAACTCGAACGGGAGGCGGGCGCGCCCCTGCTGGTGCGCTCCCATCGCGGGACACGGCTCACGGACGCGGGCGAACTGCTCGTGACGCGGGCGCGGCGGGTGCTCGACGAGATGGAGCGGGCCCGGCACGAACTGGCCCGGCTGACCGGCCTGTCGGGCGGCACGCTGCGGCTCGGCACCTTCCAGACGGCGGGCATCCATCTGCTGCCGCCGGTGCTCAGCGCCTTCCGCCGGGCCCACCCCGACGTGGAACTCACGGTCGCGAACTACGAGCCTCCGGACGGTGTCTCGGCGGTCGCGGCGGGCGAGGTGGATCTCGCGCTGACGCACACCTACGAGCCGGCGGACCCGGTGCCCCTCCCCTCGTCGGTACACGCGGAGCCGGTGCTGGTCGAGGAGCTGGTGCTCGTGACCGCTCCGGGACACGTCCTCGCGGACGGTGCGGCCCGGCTGCCGCTTTCCGGACTCGCCGGACAGCCGCTGATCAGCATGGCCCCGGACCATCCGCCCCGGCAGGGCGTGGAGGCCGCGCTGGCCCGGGTCGGGGCCACCCCGGCCGTGCGGGTCGAGAGCCCCGGGTACGCCCTGGTGTGCGCGCTGGTCAGCGCGGGGCTCGGGGTCGCGGTGGTGCCGGAGATGGTGGCAAGGACGGCGGCGACCCCGGTGGGGCTGCGGCTGCTGGAACCGGGAGATCTGCGCCGTACGATCTCCGTCGTCCACCGGACCGACCGGCAGGCACCCGCGGCCGAGGCGTTCCGGGCCCTGCTGCGCGGTGCGTTCGGGCGTGCCACGCGGTAGGGACGCCCGGCCCGGCCCGCCAACTGATCTTTTCCTCAGGGCTCTTGCGGGCCCCCGGCCACCACCGGCTGGGCCGGCACCGTCCACGGCAACTCGATGGAGACCGTCTTGCCGCCCTCCCGGGTGGGGCGTACGAGAACCCTGCCGCCGCACTCGGCGGTCAGCCAACGGATGATCACCATCCCGCGCCCGTTGTCCTGTTGGACGGCTGCGGGCAGACGTTTCGGAAAACGCGGATGGCTGTCGGTGACGCCGATCCGCAGTTGTTCGTCCCGGTCGAGCCGGACGTCCACCGTGAAGGTGGGCGACTGGCCGAAGGTGTGCTGGACGGCGTTGGTGGCTAGTTCGGACACGATCAGGCGTACGGTGTCCGCGGCTTCGGCGTCACACGGCAGGCCCCATTCGGCCAGCACGTCGACGACGAAATTCCGGGCCGCGGAGACCGAGGCGGGATCGCTCGGCAGAGTGACGGATGCTTCCTGGTGATCTGCCATGACGACGTCGTCCCTTTCCCACGGGACCGGAGTCCGACACGGAGCGGATGGTTCGAGTACGGTCCCGGACTGGTGCTTCGCGCCAGACTGCCATCACTGGGCCGGTCACGGGCACGATCCACCGAGATATGCATATATCTGTCGCTCGAAGCGGTGAACTCTGCGACGGCAGACCGTATTTGGGCGGCTCGGAAGGAGTAAGGAGTACGGCCATGCAGCACGGTCCCGCGGTACGCCGCCGCAAACTCGGTGCCGAACTGCGCGCGCTGCGCGCCGGTGCGGGCCTCACCAGTGGTGAGGCGGCCCGTCTCGTCGGCTGGCACCAGTCGAAGGTCAGCCGGATCGAGACGGGGATCAGCGGGGTGAGACCGGCCGACGTGGAGCGCCTCCTGGACGCGTACGGGGTGGGGGAACCCGGGTTACGGGAGCTCCTGCTCGGACTGGCCGGGTCCGAGGGCAATGGGCGTCATCACTGGTGGCACGCCTATCGGGGGGTCCTGCCGCCCGCCTACCGGGACTTCATCAGTCTGGAGTCACAGGCCAGCGGTATGCGCACGCTGGAGACGTCCGTGGTACCGGGGCTGCTCCAGACGCCGGAGTACGCGCGTGCGGTGACGCGGGCGGCCGTGGGCGGACTCGAGGACGACAAACTGGACGCGCTCGTCGAGGTGCGCCTCGCCCGGCAGGACGTTCTGCGTTCGGATCCGCCGCTGGAGCTGACCGCGGTCCTGGACGAGGCCGTGCTGCGTCGTGAGGTCGGCGGTCCCGAGGTCATGGCCCGGCAGCTGACCCGGCTGCGGGAGGCTGCGGCTCTCCCCCAAGTGCGCCTTCAGGTACTGCCGTTCGCCGCCGGCGCGCACGCCGGAGTGACCGGACCTTTCGTTATTTTCTCATTTCCGAACACAACTGATCTGGACGTGGTTGTTCTCGACCACTTGACGAGTAGCCTCTACCTCGAGCGGAAAGAAGACCTTCAGGCCTACACCAAGGTCTTCAACACCCTTCGGTTCCACGCCCTTTCACCCGAGGACTCGTTGGACTACATCGCCGCGATAGGTGACGGCGCGTAAGGAGGCACCCCCATGACCGCACTGCCTCGGTACGTACCTCTCAGTACTTCGATCCCTGATGTGCGCTGGCTGCGCAGCAGTCGCAGTACAGGAATGAACAACTGCGTCGAGACCGCACGACCGGGCCCCGGCCCCTGGGCCGGACTCGTCGCGGTGCGCGACTCCAAGAACGAGGCGGGCCCCGCCCTGCTGTTCACCCCTGCCAGCTGGAAGGGGTTCATCGCCGGACTGGACTGACCGCCGCCTCGTTCACCGGTTCTCCGAGACCACCCGTACCGCCTGCTCGATCTCGGCGTCGGTGAGATCCGCGCGAGCGGTCAGCCGCAGCCGGGAGATGCCGTCGGGCACGGACGGGGGGCGGAAGCAGCCGACGGCGAGCCCCGCCTCCCGGCAGTCCGCCGCCCACCGCACGGCCCGCTCGGGGGACGGCGCGCGCACCGAGACCACGGCGGCGTCCGGCCGTACGGCCTCCAGGCCCTCGGCGGTCAGCCGGGTGTGCAGCGCCGTCGCCACCGCGCGGGCCCGGTCGGCGCGCGCCGGCTCGCGGCGCAGCAGTCCGAGTGCCGCGAGGGCCGCGCCCGCCGCGGCCGGTGCCAGACCGGTGTCGAAGATGAAGGTGCGCGCCGCGTTGACCAGGTGGTCGATGACCGGTGCGGGCCCGAGGACGGCGCCGCCCTGGCTGCCGAACGACTTGGAGAGCGTGACGGTCACGACGACGTCCGGAGCCCCGGCGAGCCCCGCGGCGTGCGGAGCGCCCCGGCCGCCCCTGCCCAGCACCCCGAGTCCGTGCGCGTCGTCGACGACCAGCGCCGCCCCGTGTGCGCGGCAGGCGGTGGCCAGTCCGGCCAGCGGCGCCGCGTCGCCGTCCACCGAGAAGACCGTGTCGGAGACGACGACAGCGGGTCCCTCGTGCGTCCCGAGCGCCTTGCCCACGGCGTCGGGGTCGGCGTGGGCGACGACCTGCGTGGCGCCGCGGGCGAGCCGGCAGCCGTCGATGAGCGAGGCGTGGTTGCCCGCGTCCGAGACGACGAGCGAGCCGTGCGGAGCGAGCGCGGTGACCGCGGCGAGATTGGCCGCGTACCCGGAGGAGAAGACGAGCGCCGCCTCGAAACCGCAGAAGTCGGCGAGTTCCCGTTCGAGTTCGGCGTGAAGTCCGGTAGTGCCGGACACGAGCCGCGATCCGGTGGCACCGGCTCCCCAGCGATGGGCGGCGGCCGCGGCCGCCGCCGTGATCTCGGGGTGGCGGGCGAGTCCGAGATAGTCGTTGCTCGCCAGATCGAGCAGCGTCGAGTCGGCGGGGCGCGGGCGCAGGGTGCGGACGAGTCCGGCCTGTCGGCGCTGGTACGCCTGCTCGTCGATCCATGCGAACGGCGATCCGGCCATGCTGGCGCCTCCGGGCCCTGGGGGTGGTGGTTTTGTAGGCAGTGCACAGACCCTAGCGGGACGGCCCGGCACCCAGGATGTGGCAATACCCACACGTCGAACCGACTCTGTTGTGCGATCTCTCCTTGGCCGCACCCGCTCGGATACGTCAGGATCGGATCTCATGGACCTGCTGAACACGCTGGTGGACAAGGGGCTTCGGCGCGAGCTGCCGACCCGTGACGAGGCGCTGGCCGTGCTGGCCACGTCCGACGACGACGTGCTCGACGTGGTGGCCGCGGCCGGCAAAGTCCGCCGGCACTGGTTCGGTCGTCGAGTGAAGCTCAACTATCTGGTCAACCTGAAGTCCGGGCTGTGTCCCGAGGACTGCTCGTACTGCTCGCAGCGGCTCGGCTCCAAGGCCGAGATCCTCAAGTACAGCTGGCTCAAGCCCGACCAGGCCTCGCAGGCCGCGGCGGCGGGGCTGGCCGGGGGCGCCAAGCGGGTCTGCCTGGTGGCCAGCGGCCGCGGTCCGACCGACCGCGACGTGGACCGGGTCTCCGACACCATCAAGGCGATCAAGGACCAGCACGAGAACGTCGAGGTGTGCGCCTGCCTCGGCCTGCTCTCCGACGGTCAGGCCGAGCGGCTGCGGGAGGCGGGAGCGGACGCCTACAACCACAACCTCAACACGTCCGAGGGGACGTACGGGGACATCACGACCACGCACACGTACGCCGACCGGGTGGACACCGTACAGAAGGCGCACGCGGCCGGTCTGTCCGCCTGCTCCGGTCTGATCGCGGGCATGGGCGAGAGCGACGAGGACCTCGTGGACGTCGTCTACGCGCTGCGCGAGCTCGATCCCGACTCCGTTCCGGTGAACTTCCTGATCCCCTTCGAGGGAACCCCGCTCGCCAAGGAGTGGAACCTGACACCCCAGCGGTGTCTGCGCATCCTGGCGATGGTCCGCTTCGTCTGCCCGGACGCCGAGGTCCGCATCGCGGGCGGCCGTGAGGTCCATCTGCGCACGATGCAGCCGCTCGCCCTCAACCTGGCCAACTCGATCTTCCTCGGCGACTACCTGACGAGCGAGGGCCAGGCGGGCAAGGCCGACCTGGAGATGATCGCGGACGCCGGGTTCGAGGTCGAGGGCGCGGGCGAGGTGACGCTGCCGGAGCACCGGGCCGCTGCGGGCGCCGGCTGCGGCGCGCACACGGACGCGGACGCCGGGTGCGGGTCCCACGGGGACGCCGGGTGCGGGTCGCACGAGGGCGGTGGGTGCGGGGCGCACGCGGGCGGCGGTGTGTGCGGCTCGGCGCGGGTCGAGGTGCCCGCCGAGGCGCGTACGGATCTGGTCGCCGTGCGCCGCCGGGGTGCCGGAACGGATCTCGCGCCCAATGCCTGATCTGTCCCTGCGGGAGCTGCTCGATCTGGACCGGCGCCACGTCTGGCATCCGTACGGGCCCATGCCGGGCCGGCAGGAACCGCTCGTCGTGGAGTCGGCGAGCGGGGTGCGGCTGCGGATGGCGGACGGCTCCGGTGATCTGGTCGACGGCATGTCGTCATGGTGGTCGGCCATCCACGGCTACAACCACCCGGTGCTGAACGACGCGGCGCGCGGCCAGTTGGAGCGGATGAGCCATGTGATGTTCGGCGGGCTCACGCACGAGCCCGCCGTGCGGCTGGCCAAGCGCCTGGTCGACATCTCCCCCGAGGGTCTGGAGCACGTCTTCCTCGCCGACTCCGGTTCGGTCTCGGTCGAGGTCGCCGTCAAGATGTGCCTCCAGCACTGGCGTTCGCTCGGCCGCCCGGCCAAGCGGCGGCTGCTGACCTGGCGGGGCGGCTACCACGGGGACACCTGGCAGCCGATGTCGGTGTGCGACCCCGAGGGCGGGATGCACGAGCTGTGGCAGGGCGTGCTGCACCGCCAGGTGTTCGCCGACGCCCCGCCGGCCGCATACGAGGAGTCGTACGCCGCGCACCTGCGCGACCTGATCGGGCGCCACGCCGACGAGCTGGCGGCGGTGATCGTGGAGCCGGTGGTGCAGGGAGCGGGCGGCATGCGCTTCCACTCCCCCGCGTATCTGCGGGTGCTGCGGGAGGCGTGCGACGCGCACGACGTGCTGCTGGTGTTCGACGAGATCGCGACCGGCTTCGGCCGTACGGGGACGCTCTTCGCGGCGGAGCACGCGGGCGTGACGCCGGACGTGATGTGTGTGGGCAAGGCACTGACCGGCGGTTATCTGACCATGGCGGCGACGCTGTGCACGGCCCGGGTGGCCGAGGGCATCTCGCGCGGCGAGGTCCCGGTGCTCGCGCACGGCCCGACCTTCATGGGCAATCCGCTGGCCGCCGCGGTGGCCTGCGCCTCGATCGACCTGCTGCTCGGGCAGGACTGGCAGACCGAGGTCAAGCGGATCGAGGCGGGGCTGCGGGAGGGGCTGGCGGAGACCTCCTCGATGCCGGGGGTCCGGGACGTGCGCGTGCTGGGCGCGATCGGTGTCGTCCAGCTCGACCACGAGGTGGACATGGCGGCGGCGACGGCCGCCGCCGTGCGCGAGGGCGTGTGGCTGCGGCCGTTCCGCGACCTCGTCTACACGATGCCGCCGTACGTCACCGGTGACGAGGACGTGGCACGGATCGCCCGCGCGGTCCGCGCGGCGGCGCGGGAGGGATGACATGACGGTCCTGGTGATCACGGGAACGGGCACGGAGGTGGGCAAGACGGTCACGACGGCCGCCGTCGCCGCCGCCGCCGTCGCCGACGGACGGTCCGTGGCCGTCCTCAAGCCCGCGCAGACGGGGGTGGGTCCGCACGAGCGCGGGGACGCCGACGAGGTGGCCCGGCTCGCGGGCGCGGTGACCACCCTCGAACTCGGCCGCTACCCCGAGCCCCTGGCCCCCGCCACGGCCGCGCGGCGGGCCCGGCTGGCTCCGGTGCGGCCCGGGGAGGTGGCGGACGCGTCGGCCAAGCTGGCCGTCGAGCACGACCTCGTGCTGATCGAGGGGGCGGGCGGTCTGCTCGTCCGCTTCGACGACGAGGGCGGCACGCTGGCGGACGTGGCGGCGCTGCTGGACGCGCCGGTGCTGCTCGTCGTGGCGGCGGGACTCGGCACCCTCAACACGACCGAGCTGACCGCGCGTGAGATCCGGCGCCGGGGCCTCGGCCTGGCCGGGCTCGTCATCGGCAGCTGGCCCGACTCCGCTGACCTGGCGTCCCGTTGCAACCTCGCGGACCTGCCGGTGGTGGCCGAAGCGCCGCTGCTGGGCGCGCTGCCCGCGGGGGCCGGCGCCCGGCCGCCCGCCGAATTCCGCGCCGCGGCACCGGCTTGGCTGGCACCGGCACTGGGCGGCACCTGGAACGCGGACATCTTCGGCGGATCCTGCTGAGAGGTCACCGAAGGGTGTGACGGACCTCCACGGGGACAATCACGGTAGGTGCCGTCCTCCCGCGAGGTCCGTCATGGCGTTCGGGCCGGCCGCCTCCGGCAAGGTGTCACGGGATCCGGTGCACCACCCGCTGTTCGCCCGGTACTACGCCCGTGTCAGTGTGGCCGCCGAGACCCGGACGGGCATGGGCGGCGTACGCGACCGGCTGCTCCCGGGGCTCTTCGGCCGGGTCATCGAGATCGGCGCGGGCAACGGTCTGGACTTCGCGCACTGTCCGGAGACCGTCTCCGAGGTCGTCGCGATCGAACCGGAGCGGCGGCTGCGGCGGTTGGCCGTTCAGGCGGCGCTGCGCGCGGAGGTCCCCGTCGACATGGCGCCGGGCGTGGCGGAGGCGCTGCCGGTCAAGAGCGATGCCTTCGACGCGGCGGTGGTCTCGCTGGTGCTGTGCGGCGTGCGCGATGTGCCGCGGGCCCTGGCGGAGCTTCGGCGCGTGTCGCGGCCCGGTGGCACCCCGCGGTTCTTCGAGCACGGCACGGGGGGCGGACGCGTGATGGCGGCCGCCCGGCGCGGCCTGGACCGTACGGTGTGGCCGCGGCCGGCCGGCGGCTGTCATCTGGCACGTGACCCGATCGCCGCGCTGCGCGCCGCCGGGTTCGAACTCGGCCCGTACCGGCGGCTCCTGATGCCCGAGAAGGGGCCGCGGCTGCCCACCTCGTACCGTGTGCTGGGCTTCGCGCACCGGCCCGACGTCCTGGGGACCGGAGCGTCATAGGGACCGGTGTACACGGAGGCGGGCGTGTCCCAGCGGCCGGCGCGTCACAGGCTCCACTGGCGCAGTTCCTGTGCGATGTCGTGCGAGGCGCGCGTGTCCCAGCGGCCGGCGCGTCACAGGCTCCACTGGCGCAGTTCCTGGGCGATGTCGTGCACGCTCGCCTCGCCGCCCTTCACCAGGCGGGCGAGTTCGCGCACCTGCTCGGGGGAGGTGACGACCTTGAGGCCGCTGGCGACGAGATAGGCGTACGCGACGGCGGAGGCGAACATCGCGTTGGAGCGTTCGAGCGCCGGGACGTGCAGCAGGAGCTGGAGCAGTGCGGCGGCGCGGGCGTGCGGGCTGTCGTAGACGGGAATGCCGAATATCTCCGCCTCGTGCCGGCTGACGGCGGCGACGAGGGCTCCCCAGTCGGTGACCTGGGGGTCTCCGGGCGTCTTCTGTTCGGCGATCATGAGAAGCCAGGCAAGGTCGACTCTGAGACTGCTCAAGGGATCAACGACGACCTTCGCGGGAGCCTTGGCGGGTGCCTTCACGGGCGCCTTCGCGGTCCGCGCCGAATTCCTCGGCGAAGACGGATTCGTACTGCTTCATGAAGTCGGAGGCGGCGTCGACGAAGGTGTGCCCCACCTCACCGGTGTCCTGTCTGACCAGCTCCTCGATGTAGCGGTTCACGCTCATGCCGCGCGCCAGGGCCCGCTCGCGGGCGGCCCGCGCCGTGCCCTCGTCCACCCGCACGTTCAGTTGGGTCTTCGCCATACTTCGAAGCTAGCGCCGAAGTGCTAGCGCCCGCAAGGGCCGGAGGACGGACGGCCCAATAATCCGGAGGGACACCCCCTGTGGGCCGGATCACATTACGCTCTGCCGGGACACGGATGCCGGGACATCGACCACCCAGGAGGCGGCCTTGCCCACATCAGCTGCGGAGCACGCCGTCGGCCAAGGGGACGCCGACGGGATCGCGGCCCGCGCCCGCGGCCTGACGAAGGCGTACGGCTCGGGCGAGACGGCCGTCCTCGCCCTCGACTCGGTCGACGTCGCCATCGCGCGCGGCCGCTTCACCGCGGTCATGGGCCCTTCGGGCTCCGGGAAGTCGACGTTGATGCACTGTCTGGCGGGGCTCGACACCGTTTCGGCCGGACAGGTGTGGCTCGGCGACACCGAGATCACGGGGCTCAAGGACCGCGAGCTGACCCGGTTGCGCCGGGACCGGATCGGGTTCATGTTCCAGTCGTTCAACCTGATCCCGACGCTCAGCGCGGCCGAGAACATCACGCTGCCGATGGACATCGCGGGTCAGCGGCCCGACCGGAAGTGGCTCGACCAGGTCATCGACACGCTCGGGCTGCGCGACCGGCTCAAGCACCGTCCCGCACAGCTCTCCGGTGGCCAGCAGCAGCGCGTCGCCTGCGCGCGGGCGCTCGCCTCGCGCCCCGAGCTGATCTTCGCGGACGAGCCGACCGGCAATCTCGACTCCCGCGCCGGTCTGGAGGTCCTCGGCTTCCTGCGTGAGGCGGTCGACGAGCTCGGCCAGACCGTCGTCATGGTCACCCACGATCCCGGCGCGGCCGCCCACTCCGACCTGGTGCTCTTCCTCGCGGACGGGCGGATCGTGGACGAGATGGCACGGCCGACGGCGGAAGCGGTGCTGGAGCGCATGAAACGCTTCGACACGGTCCGCGCGGGCTTCGCGGACTCCGCACCCGGCGAAGGGGACCCCCACCTCCGGAAGGGCGACGCGGATGGCGCGGGGGGCGTTCCGCCCCAGGCGGGCGCCGACCGCGCGGCATCCCCCGGGGCGGACTCCGGGGCGGACTCCGGCGGTGTGACGGCCGACGGCGGCACCGGCCACGTATCCCACGACAAGGACTGAGGCGGCCGTGCTCAAGGCGACTCTGCGCAGCTTCCTCGCCCACAAGGGGCGGCTGCTCCTCTCCGCGCTGGCCGTCGTGCTGTCCGTGGCGTTCGTCGCCGGCAGCCTGATCTTCTCGGACACGGTCACCCGTACCTTCGACCGGCTCTTCGCCTCCACCTCGGCGGATGTGACCGTGTCGCCCAGGAACGACCTCGACTCACAGATCCCGACCGGCGCCACCCCGACCCTGCCCGCCTCGCTCGCGGACCGGCTGGCGAAGGTCGACGGCGTCGCGGCCGCCCATGTCGACGCGGCCGTCGAGAACCTCACCATCGTCGACCGCGGGAACGAGTCGGTCGGGCCGACCTCGGGCGCACCGACCATCGCCACCAACTGGCAGCCCAGTGAACGCAGTCCGGTGAAACTGACCTCCGGTCACGCTCCGCACGGCGCCGGCGAGGCGCTGCTCGACGCGGACACCGCCGACCGCAAGCACGTCCGCATGGGCGACACCCTGACGGTGCAGGCGCAACCCGGCACGTTCGAGGTGCGGATCGTCGGCATCGCCACCTTCACCACCACCAACCCCGGTGCCGCGCTGCTGTTCCTCGACACCCCGACCGCGCAGACCAGGCTGCTGGGCAGCACCGCGGCCGCCACGAGCATCTCGCTGGACGCGGCGCCCGGTGTCGACGACGCCGTGCTCAAGCAGCACGTCGCGGCCGAACTCGGCACGAGGACGTACGACTTGAAGACGGCCGACGAACAGGCCAAGGACGCCGCCGCACAACTGGGCGGCTTCCTGGACGTCATCAAGTACGTGATGCTCGGCTTCGCCGGGATCGCCGTGCTCGTCGGTGTCTTCCTCATCGTCAACACCTTCTCGATGCTCATCGCCCAACGCACCCGCGAGCTGGGCCTGTTGCGTGCGCTGGGCGCGGACCGACGGCAGGTGCGACGGTCGGTGCTGACCGAGGCGCTGCTGCTCGGGCTGGTCGGCTCGACACTCGGTCTGGCCGCCGGGATCGGGCTCGCCCTCGGGCTGATCAAGCTGATGACCGCGTTCGGGATGAACCTGAAGTCGACCGAGATGGTGATCGGTTGGGGGACCCCCGTCGCGTCCTACGTCGTCGGGGTGGGCGTCACCTTCGTGGCGGCGTACCTCCCCGCCCGCCGCGCGGCCGGGGTCTCCCCGATGGCGGCCCTCGCGGACGCCGAGGTCGCGGGACTGGGAAGGCCGATGCGGGTACGGGGGGTCGCGGGCTCGGTCGTGGGGCTGGCGGGCGTCGCCGCGCTCGGCGGGTGCGTCGCGGCGTCGAAGACCTCGACGGCCGGCTCACTGCTGGGACTCGGGGTCGTACTGACCCTGGTGGCGACGGTGATCGCGGGCCCGCTCCTGGTCCGACCGGTGATCAAGGTTCTCGGCGGGGCCTTCCCCGCGCTGTTCGGGTCGGTCGGCCGGATGAGCCAGCGCAACGCGCTGCGCAATCCCCGGCGCACCGGTGCCACCGCGTCCGCCCTGATGGTGGGCCTGGCCCTGGTCGGCGGGATGTCCGTGGCGAGCGCCTCCATGAGCAAGTCCTTCGACCAGCAGATCGACAAGACGCTGGGCGCCGACTTCGTCATCCAGAACAGCAACTTCGTGCCGTTCTCGCCGGAGGTCACCGACAAGGTGCGGGGCACGGACGGCGTCGCTCTCGTGGTCCGCCAGCGGTTCACCCCGGTCGCGGTGCGACTGCCGGACGGCAAGCGGATCAAGACGACCGCCGCGGGCTACGATCCACGGCTCGACGACGTCGCCCATCTCACCTACGCCCAGGGGGACACCGCGGCGGCGCTGGGCGCGGGGCATCTCGCCATGGACGCGAAGTTCGCGCGGGAGCACGGGGTTCGGGTGGGCAGCACGGTCCCGGTCGAGTTCCCCGCCGGGCGGCACGCCGAGCTGACGGTGGCCGCGCTCACCGACCAGGAGTCCGCCGAGGGGTTCGGCATGCAGGGGGGCCTGTACGTCGGTTTCGGCACGATCGAGAAGTACGTGCCGGGCGGACAGGACTCCACGCTGTACGTGAACGCGGCTTCGGGCACGGGCGCCGACCGGCTGCGCCCCCTGCTGGAGAAGACGCTCGAGCCGTATCCGCAGGTACAGGTGCGCGACCAGGCCGACTACAAGAAGCTGGTCCACGACCAGATCGCGGTACTGCTCTATCTCGTGTACGCGCTGCTCGGACTCGCGATCGTCATCGCGGTGCTCGGTGTGGTCAACACCCTGGCACTGTCGGTCGTCGAGCGCACCCGGGAGATCGGACTGCTGCGCGCCATCGGCCTCGGCCGCCGCCAGTTGCGCCGGATGATCCGCCTGGAGTCGGTGGTGATCGCCGTGTTCGGCGCGGTCCTCGGTCTCGTGCTGGGACTGGTCTGGGGCGTCTGTGTACAGCAGGTGCTCGCGCTCCAGGGCCTGACGGCGTTCGCCGTTCCCTGGGCCACCATCGCCGCGGTGGTAGTGGGTTCGGCCGTCGTGGGCATCGTCGCGGCACTGCTGCCGGCGCTGCGGGCGTCGCGCATGAACGTGCTGGCGGCGATCGCGCACGAGTGAGGCGCGCGGGTCCGCTCCGACCCCTTGGCGACAAGTCGCCCGTGAGTGAGGAGAGTTCGTGCCTTCGTCCGTGCGCCCGTTCCGTTTCGGTGTCAACCTGCTCTCCCCCGCGCCCGCCGACGCGTGGCGCGCGAAGTGCCGCCGGGCCGAGGAACTCGGCTACGACGTGATCCTGGTCCCCGACCATCTGGGCATGCCCGCTCCGTTCCCGTCCCTGGTGGCCGCGGCGGAGGCCACCGCGCGCCCGCGTCTGGGCACCTTCGTGCTCAACTCCGGTTTCTGGAACCCCACGCTGCTGGCGCGCGAGGTGGCCGGCACGGACGCCCTCACGGGCGGCCGTCTCGAACTCGGGCTCGGTACCGGGTACATCCGGGCGGAGCACGACGCGGCGGGCCTCCCCTGGGGCTCCGCGGGAGAGCGCGTCGACCGTCTCCTGCGCACGGTGGAGGAGCTCGACCGGCTCCTCGGCCCCGACGGACACCGGCCGCGAGCCGTGCAGAAGCCCCGCGTGCCGCTGCTGATCGGCGCGAACGGCGACCGGATGCTGCGGCTGGCCGCCGAGCACGCGGACATCGTCGCGTTCACCGGAGCGCGCACCACGCCGGGCGGGGCGCTGGAACCGCTCACCGCCGAGGAACTCGACGAACGCGTCGCCGTGTACCGGGAACACGCCGCGGTACGCGCGGCACCCGCCGAGTTCAATCTGCTGATCCAGATCGTCGCCGTCACCGACGACCCCCGCGCCGCGGTCCGGCCCTGGCTCCCCCGCCTACCGGGGCTGACCGAGGACCGGGTCCTGGAGCTGCCGATCGTCCTGGCGGGCACGTCGGAGCAGGTGGTGGAGCGGGTGCGGAGGCTGCGCGAACGGTACGGGTTCTCCTACCTGACGGTGCTGGAGCCGAACATGGAGGTGTTCGCGCCCGTCGTGGAGGCGCTGCGCGGAACGTGACGCCGGCGACCGGCGCGCGGCCAGGGCGCGCCGCGGGCCTGTTCCCGCGATCCGCCCTCGGCCGCATCCTGTGACCCGTCCTCGCGGCGTGGGCCGCGACCTGTCCGTCCTCGCGGCGTGGGCCGCGGCCTGTCCGTCCTCGCGGCGTGGGCCGCGGCCTGTCCGTCCTCGCGCCGTGGGCCGCCGCCTGCCCTTGTGGCCGTCCTGCGGCCTGCCCTCGGGGCCGTCCGGATCATGGCGTCCCAGATCGTGGAATTCCGGGTCGCCCCTCGGGGCGCGTGATGGGATCGGCGCATGACCGACCTGATGATCCGGCCCGCGACGCCCGAGGACCTCGACGCCGTGCTGGCCTTCTGGAAGGCCGCCGCCGAGGGCACGAGCATCACTGACGACCGGGACGGCGTGGAGCGGCTGGTCGCCCGTGACCCCGAGGCGCTGATCCTCGCCGAGCGGGAGGGAGAACTCGTGGGGACGGTGATCGCGGGTTTCGACGGCTGGCGCTGCCATCTGTACCGCCTGGCGGTCCGTCCCGGGCGACGGCGGCTCGGGATCGGCTCGGCGCTGCTCGCCGCGGCCGAGGAGCGGTTCGTACGGCTCGGGGGGCGGCGCGGGGACGCGATGGTGCTGCGACGGAACGAGACCGCGCAGCATGCGTGGCGGGCGGCCGGGTACGCGCCGGAGGAGGCATGGCGACGGTGGGTGAAACCGCTCGTCGGCTAGGACCCGCCCCCCGGGGGAGGGACTCTTTGCTCATCCTTTACCATTGGAGGATCGTCAGATCACCACATCCTCCAATGGCTGCGTCGGCTCGGCCGGCTCAGTCGGTTCAGTGAAAGGTGTGAGCGTCCGCCCATGGGCGAACCTCCCGGTACCCGACATCGCGCGATCCCCCCGACCCTGGCCGATCATGGGACGGAGGTGACCCGATGACCGAAGTACTCCTCCTGCTGGTGGCGGTACTGCTCTCGCTGGCCTGCGGCGCCTTCGTCGCGGCGGAGTTCTCGCTGACCACGGTCGAGCGCAGCGAGCTGGAGCGTGCCGTCGAACGCGGCGAGCGCGGCGCCGCGGGCGCCCTCAAGGCCGTACGGAACCTCACCTTCCAGCTCTCCGGCGCCCAGCTCGGCATCACCGTCACCAATCTGGTCGTCGGCATGCTCTCCGAGTCGTCGATCGCCAAGCTCATCGCCGGGCCCCTGGAGTCGGCCGGGATCTCCCCCTCCGCGTCGATGTCGGTGGCCCTGGTCATCGGTACGGCGCTGTCGACCCTCTTCCTGATGGTCGTCGGCGAGCTGGTGCCCAAGAACTGGGCGATCTCCGCGCCGCTCGCCGTGGCCAGGCGGGTGGCGACGCCACAGCGCTGGTTCAGCGCCGCGTTCCGCCCGTTCATCACGCATCTCAACAACACCGCGAACCGTGTCGTACGCCGTTTCGGCCTCGAACCCGCCGAGGAGCTCGCCTCCGCGCGCGGGCCCCAGGAGCTGGTGGCCCTCGCCCGGCACTCCGCGAAGCAGGGCGCCCTGGAGGCGGACACCGCGGAGCTGTTCGTGCGCACACTGAACCTCGCCGACCTGTCCGCGGAGAACGTGATGACCCCGCGCGTCCAGGTCATCGCGCTGGACCTCCAGGCGACCTGCGAGGACGTGGCGAACGCGACGCGGGCGACCGGCCTGTCCCGCTTCCCGGTGCACCGCGGCAGTCTCGACGCCGTCGTCGGCATCGCGCACATCAAGGACGTCCTGGCACTGCCCGCCGAACGCAGGGTCCGCACCCCCGTCTCCCAGATCATGCGCGAGCCGCTGTTCGTACCGGAGTCGCTGACCGTCGACCGGCTGCTCGACCGGCTCTCCGGCAAGCGCACCATGGCCGTCGTCATCGACGAGTACGGCGGCACGGCCGGGGTCGCCACCCTCGAGGACATCGTCGAGGAGGTCGTCGGTGAGGTCCGCGACGAGCACGACCCCCACGAGACCCCGGACCTCGCACCGGCCGACGCCGACAGCGAGGGGCGCAGCCTGTACTCGGCCGACGGGGCGGCCCGCACGGACCAGCTGGCCCGCCTCGGGCTGCGCGTCCCGGACGGCCCGTACGAGACACTGGCCGGCTTCCTCGCGACCGAACTCGGCCGCATTCCGGCCGTCGGGGACAGCGTCGAGGTCGCCGGGTGGCAGCTCCAGGTGGTGGACGCCTCGGGGCGGCGGGCCGCACGGGTGCTGCTGCACGCACCGCTCGACCACCACGAGGAAGGGACGCGATGACCGCCGTACAACTGCTGATCGGCCTGGCGACGCTGGTCGTGAACGCATTCTTCGTGGGTGCCGAGTTCGCGCTGATCTCGGTGCGCCGCAGCCAGATCGAGCCCCATGCCGAGCGGGGCGACCGCAGGGCGAGCAGTGTGCTGTGGGGCCTGGAGCACGTGTCCGCGCTGCTGGCGGCCGCGCAGCTGGGCATCACCCTGTGCACGCTGGTCCTCGGCATCGTGGCCGAGCCCGCGATCGCCCACCTGCTGGAGCCGGTGTTCCACGCCGCGGGCGTGTCGCAGGGCGCGGGTCACGCGGTCTCGTTCGTGATCGCGCTCACCCTGGCGACGTATCTGCACATGCTGTTCGGCGAGATGGTCCCGAAGAACATCGCGCTCGCGGAGCCGGTGCGCACCGCGCTGGTGCTCGGGCCGCCCCTGATCGGACTCTCCCGCGCCCTGCGTCCGGTGATCTTCACCGTCAACGCCTTCGCCAACAGCCTGCTGGCACTCCTGCGGGTCGAGACGAAGGACGAGGTCGCGGCGGCCTTCTCCGACGACGAACTGGCCCGGCTGGTCAAGGACTCCGGAGCGGCCGGGCTCATCGACGACCGCGCCCAGGAGCGGCTGCACGACGTCCTGGAGCTCGGGCGCCGGCCCGTGCGCGACGTCGTCCTCCCGCTGGAGGGCGTCGTGTACGCGAGTGTGGGCGTCACCCCCGAGGGGCTGGAGCGACTGTCCGCCGAGTCCGGGTTCTCGCGCTTCCCGGTGGTGGACGAGGGGCGCCGCATCGTCGGCTATCTGCACGTCAAGGACGCGCTGGACGCGGTGCCGCGCGACGTGCCGTTCCAGGTGGCGGACATGCGGTCCATCGCGCGCGTCCGGGAGAGCACCCCGCTGGACGACGTCCTCACCGCGATGCGGCGCAGCCGGACGCATCTCGCGGCGGTCATGGGCAGCGACGGACGTCTCTCGGGGCTGGTGACGATGGAGGACGTGCTGCGGGAGCTGTTCGGTCAGGTGGTGTGACGCCTCGGCCGGTCGGCGCGGGGCGGGCGGACGGGCGGACGGGCGGACGGGCGGACGGGCGGACGGGCGGACGGGCGAGGGTGCCCACGCGTCGTACATCGGGGGCCGTGCGACGGGAGCCGTGTGACGGGGGCCGACGCGCTGGGCCCGCCCGTCGGCCCCGCACCCGGGAGGCCCGACCGACCGACGAGTATGCGCGCGGGTTACCATCTTTTCCGCCATGCAGACGAATGCCACCTACACCAGTCTTGTCGCGGTCGGCGACTCCTTCACCGAGGGCATGTCGGACCTGTTGCCCGACGGCTCGTACCGCGGCTGGGCCGACATCCTGGCCGGCCGGATGGCCGCGCTGACCCCCGGCTTCCGCTATGCCAACCTCGCGGTGCGCGGCAAGCTCATCGGGCAGATCGTCGCCGAGCAGGTGGACGTGGCCGTCGCGATGCGGCCCGACGTGATCACCCTGGTCGGCGGCCTCAACGACACCCTGCGCCCCAAGGTCGACATGGGGCGGGTCCGCGGGCTGCTCGAGGAGGCCGTGGAGCGGCTCGCCCCCGCCTGCGAGCAGCTCGTCCTGATGCGCAGCCCGGGCCGCAACGGCCCGGTGCTCGAACGGTTCCGGCCGCGCATGGAGGAGCTCTTCGGTCTCGTCGACGACCTGGCGAAGCGGCACGGCGCGCTGGTCGTCGATCTGTACGGGGCGCCGTCGCTCTCCGATCCCCGGATGTGGGACGTGGACCGGCTGCACCTGACGGCCGACGGGCACCGCAGGGTCGCCGAGGCGGTCTGGCAGACCCTCGGCCTCGCGGCGGAGGACCCCGACTGGCACGCGCCGGTGCCGCCCACGGCGCCGCCCGGCTGGACGGCCCGCCGCACCGCCGACGTCCGCTTCGCCAGGCAGCACCTCCTGCCGTGGATAGGCCGACGGCTCACGGGCCGCTCGTCGGGCGACGGGCGCCCGGCCAAACGGCCGGAGCTGCTGCCGTACGAGGGTCCGCCGGGGTAGGCGTTCCGTTCCGGGGCGCTTTCGTAGCTTCCTCCGACAAACCCCCCGGCGCCGACCTGCAGGAACCGCCAGTAGAATCCGTACACGTGACTGTCGCGCCCGCAAAGCCCCGTATCCCCAACGTCCTCGCCGGACGCTATGCCTCCGCCGAGCTCGCCACGCTCTGGTCCCCCGAGCAGAAGGTGAGGCTGGAGCGTCAGCTCTGGCTCGCCGTGCTGCGGGCGCAGAAGGACCTCGGGATCGAGGTGCCGGACGCCGCCGTCGCCGACTACGAGCGGGTTCTCGACCAGGTCGACCTGGCGTCGATCGCCGAGCGCGAGAAGGTCACCCGGCACGACGTGAAGGCGCGGATCGAGGAGTTCAACGACCTCGCCGGGCACGAACAGGTGCACAAGGGCATGACGTCCCGGGACCTCACCGAGAACGTCGAGCAGTTGCAGATCCGGCTCTCGCTCGAGCTGATGCGCGACCGCACGGTGTCCGTACTGGCGCGGCTCGGCAAGCTCGCCGGCGAGTACGCCGAGCTGGTCATGGCGGGCCGCTCGCACAACGTCGCGGCGCAGGCGACCACCCTCGGCAAGCGTTTCGCGACCGCCGCCGACGAGCTGCTCGTCGCGTACGGCCGGGTCGAGGAGCTGCTCGGCCGCTACCCGCTGCGCGGCATCAAGGGCCCGGTCGGCACGGCGCAGGACATGCTGGACCTGCTGGACGGGGACGCGGCGAAACTCGCGGACCTGGAGCAGCGCGTGGCCGGACACCTCGGTTTCTCGCAGGCTTTCACCTCCGTCGGCCAGGTCTATCCGCGGTCGCTGGACTACGAGGTCGTCACCGCGCTGGTGCAACTGGCGGCCGCCCCGTCGTCGCTGGCCAAGACGATCCGGCTGATGGCCGGGCACGAGCTGGTCACCGAGGGCTTCAAGCCGGGCCAGGTCGGCTCGTCCGCCATGCCGCACAAGATGAACACCCGCTCCTGCGAGCGCGTCAACGGTCTGATGGTCATCCTGCGCGGCTACGCTTCGATGACCGGTGAGCTGGCGGGCGACCAGTGGAACGAGGGCGACGTCTCCTGCTCGGTGGTGCGCCGGGTCGCGCTGCCCGACGCGTTCTTCGCGCTCGACGGTCTGCTGGAGACCTTCCTCACCGTTCTCGACGAGTTCGGCGCGTTCCCCGCCGTCGTCGCCCGCGAGCTCGACCGCTACCTGCCGTTCCTCGCCACCACCAAGGTCCTCATGGGCGCGGTGCGGGCCGGCGTCGGCCGCGAGGTCGCGCACGAGGCGATCAAGGAGAACGCGGTCGCCTCCGCCCTCGCGATGCGCGAGCAGGGCGCCGAACGCAACGAGCTGCTGGACAAGCTCGCCGCGGACGAACGCATCCCGCTCGACCGCGCGCAGCTCGACGAGCTGATGGCCGACAAGCTGTCCTTCACGGGCGCCGCCGCCGACCAGGTCGCCGTCGTCGTCGGCCGTATCGAGGAGATCGTGAAGCAGCACCCGGAGGCCGCGGGCTACACGCCGGGGGCGATCCTCTGACGCGGCTGACCCCCGCGGACCTGGAGGCCGCCCGCGACCGGCTCGTGCCGGATGTCGTCGCGGACGGCCTCGACGTTCTGTTCTGCGGTATCAACCCCGGTCTGATGACGGCCGCCACGGGCCATCATTTCGCCCGACCCGGCAACCGGTTCTGGCCGGTGCTCCACCTGTCGGGCTTCACACCCCGTCTGTTGAAGCCCTCGGAACAGGACGAACTGCTGTCGTACGGGCTCGGCATCACCAACGTGGTGGCGCGGGCGACGGCGCGGGCCGACGAACTGACCCCGGACGAGTACCGGGAGGGCGGCCGGCTGCTCGTCGCGAAGGTGGAGCGGCTGCGGCCGCGCCTGCTCGCGGTGGTGGGGGTGACCGCGTACAGGTCGGCGTTCGGCGAACGCCGGGCGGCGATCGGCCCGCAGGAGCGCACGATCGGGTCCAGCCGGGTGTGGGTGCTGCCGAATCCCAGTGGGCTCAACGCGCACTGGACGGCCGCGACGATGGCGGAGGAGTTCGGACGCCTGCGGTCGGCCGCCGCCGGGGACCGGCACGGTTAGTCGCCGGGTCACGCGTCCCGGCGGCGTCGACTCGCCGCGTCACGCGCACCAGTCACGCGCCCCGGTGTCACGCGCCCCGGTGTCACGCGCCCCGGGTCACACGTCCCGGGTCACGCGTCCCGGCGGCGCACACTCCACGCGCCCGCGAGCAGTGCGCCGACGGCCCACAGCGCGGTCACCCCGAGCCCGGCCCAGGGTCCCGGGCCGCCGTCCGCCGATTCGTGCAGTACCGCCTGTCCCGCCCTGTCGGGCAGGAAGTCGGCCACGGTGCCCGAGGCTCCCCCGACGACGAAGGAAACGATCAGGAGGAACGGGACGAGGATGCTCAGGGTGGCGACACCGCTGCGCAGAACGGCCGCGAGCCCCGCGGCGAACAGGGCCATCAGCGTAAGATAGACGGCACAGCCGACGACGCCGCGCAGTTCCTCCCCCGTGCTCAGCCCGCTCGCCCTGTCTCCCAGCACCGAGGTGCCCACGGCCAGGCTCGCACCTCCTGTGACCAGACCGGTCACCAGTGCAGGTCCGGCGATCGCCACCGCCTTGGCGAGGAACCACCGCACCCGGTCGGGGACCGCGGCGAGCGAGACGCGCAGGGCGCCGCCCCGGAACTCGGCCGAGACCGCCTGCGCGCCGAAGGTGATCGCCGCGATCTGCCCGAAGCTGACGCCGAAGAACACCGAGAACAGCGGGTCGAAGTCCTGGTCCCCCGAGTCGTCGAGGCCGGCCAGCGCCGAGAAGGCCGTGGTGGCCAGGAGGACGGCGACGAGTCCCCCGACGAGCGACCGCAGCGTACGGATCTTGATCCACTCGGCGCGGAGCGCGGGTACGAACGCCATGGTCATGCCTCCTGAGGCTGCGTCGGGGCCGGTCTGCCGGCGAACTCCGTCTCGTTCGCGGTCAGATCCAGGTATGCCTGCTCCAACGTCGCCTCCTCCGCCGCGAGTTCGAGGATCGGCAGGTTCGCGGCCGCCGCGAGGCGCCCGATGTCGTCCACGCGGGCGTCGAGGGCGGTCCAGCGTCCGTCCTCCCCCTGGACCGCCTCGATGCCGTGCCGGGACAGCAGGTCGCCCAGCGCGGCCCCTTCCGTGGTGCGCACCCGTACCCGGGGCTGTACGCGCGCGTCGATGAACTCGCGCATGGGCGTGTCGGCGAGGAGCCGGCCCCGGCCGAGGACGACGAGGTGGTCGGCGAAGGACGCGGTCTCGTTCATGAGGTGGCTGGACACGAGGACCGTGCGGCCCTCCCGGGCCATCCCGCGCATCAACTCCCGGATCCAGATGATCCCTTCGGGGTCGAGCCCGTTCGACGGCTCGTCCAGCAGCACCACGGGCGGGTCACCGAGGAGCGCGGCGGCGATGCCGAGGCGCTGGCGCATGCCCAGGGAGTACGTCCTCACCCGGCGCCGCGCGACCGACGCGAGTCCCGCCTCCTCGAGGACCTCGTCCACACGCCGTTCGGTGACGCGGTTGCTCGCGGCGAGCGCGCGCAGATGGTCGCGGGCGGTCCGCGATCCGTGCGCGGCCCCCGCGTCGAGCAGGGCACCCACGAGCCGCAGCGGCTCGTGGAGGCCGGCGTAGGCGCGGCCCCCTATACGGGCGCTGCCGGACGTCGGCCGGTCCAGGCCCAGGACGAGCCGCATGGTGGTCGACTTCCCGGCGCCGTTGGGGCCGAGGAATCCGGTGACGCGGCCCGGGAGGACACGGAAGGTGAGGTGGTCCACGGCGCGTCCGCCGCCGTACTCCTTGGTCAGGTCTTGGACGTCGATGCTGGTCATGGGATCAGCTTGGCCGTCGCTGACCGGCCGTCACCTCCCCCGCGGGTGGCGATCGTCTCCCCCGCCCGGGGGAGGCCGACCGCCCGTGCCGCCTGGCACGATGGCGCGATGGCCCGCCTTCTGCGCCCGCTGTGCCGGGGGACGACGTACACCCGCCTGCTGCATCTGTGGGTGCCCATGCTGTTCGTCAGCGTGTGGCTGTTCATCGACATGTCGAAGCCCTGGGTACCCGCGGCGCTGCTGATCCCGCTGGGGCTGATCCCGGCCGTGCGGCGCGGCGAGGGCGTGCAGGCGCGCCACATGCTGGCGCGCGACAGCGAGGACTCGGCCATCTCGGTCACGCCCTCGGCCACGTGGCGGGACAGATGGCGGACCGTGCTCTGGCTGGAGGCGCGGATGGTGATGAGTGTGGCGGTCTCCGTGCTGTCCGTCTGGGCGCCGGCGATCGCCGTCGACGTGCTCAGGGCGGCGTGGAGCCCGGTCGACGGCCCGGTCGTGTCGGTGTCCCATCCGCACTGGGCCTACGCGCTCCTCGTCCCGTTCCCGCTGCTCGCCCTCTACGGAGGGGTGGTCGGCCTCGGCGAGCTGACCACGGCCGTCGCGCGCCGTCTTCTCGGTCCGTCCCCCGCCGAGCGGCTCTCCGCCCTGGAGGAGCGCACCGAGCAGCTTCTGGAGCGCACGCGCATCGCCCGTGAGCTGCACGACTCGATCGGTCACGCGCTGACGGTGGCGGTGGTGCAGGCGGGCGCCGCGCGGGCGGCCGGCGACCCCGCGTTCACCGACCGGGCCCTCGGTGCCATCGAGGACACCGGCCGGGCGGCCCTGGAGGATCTCGAACGGGTACTCGGTGTGCTGCGGGAGCCGGGGCGGCCGGCGAGCGGCAGACCGACGCTGACCGAGGCCGACCGGCTCCTGGACTCGGCGCGCGCCTCGGGGGCGGCGGTGGACGCCGAGGTGACGGGTCCGCTGGAGACCGTGCCGGGGCCGGTGTCCCGCGAGGGGTACCGCATCCTGCAGGAGTCGCTCACCAATGTGCTGCGGCACGCGGGCGGTGTGCCGGTCCGGGTGCGGATCGCGGTCGACGGCGGCAGCCTCGGCCTCGAGGTCCGCAGTCCGCTGAACGGAGAGGTACCGGGGCCGGGCCGCGGCAGCGGTCTGCGCGGGATACGGGAGCGGGCGGCGCTGCTCGGCGGACGGGCGCGAACCGGACCCGACGCGGGTGACTGGCAGGTGCGCGTGGACCTGCCGCTGCGCTGATCCCGGTCGGCATCCACTGAACCGTGCCGGACGGCACCGGCCGCGCACAGTGCTCCGGTAGTGCTCCGGTCGGTTGCCGGGCCGCGCCCCTGACGGTCCGTAGGACGTGATCTACGCTGGCCCGATGCCGGTCACCGTTCTCCTCGTCGACGACGAACCCCTCGTACGGGCCGGGCTGCGCGCCGTTCTGGAGTCGCAGCCGGACATCGAGGTGGTCGGGGAGGCGGCCGACGGCGCCGCGGTGATCCCCCTGGTACGGCGGCTGCGGCCGGACGTGGTCGCCATGGACGTCCGCATGCCCCTCATGGACGGCATCGAGGCCACCCGGGCGGTGCTGCGGACCGTCAGCGATCCACCGAAGATCCTCGTGGTGACGACGTTCGAGAACGACGAGTACGTCTACGAGGCGCTGCGCGCGGGTGCCGACGGATTCCTGCTGAAGCGGGCACGGCCCGCCGAGATCGTGCACGCCGTACGGCTGGTCGCCGAGGGCGAGTCCCTGCTCTTCCCCGCGTCCGTAAGGCAGTTGGCCGCCGCGTACGGGAACGGCACGGGCAGTCCCGCGGCACGGGCGGCCATGGAGCGGGCCGCGCTGACCGAGCGGGAGACGGACGTGCTGCGGCTGATGGCGCGAGGGCTGTCGAACGCGGAGATCGCGGCGCGGCTGGTGGTCGGCACGGAGACCGTGAAGTCGCATGTCAGTGCCGTACTGGCGAAACTGGGCGCCCGGGACCGCACTCAGGCGGTGATCGCGGCGTACGAGTCGGGGTTCGTGGCCCCGGGCTGAGAACGACCCGCCGGTGACGAAGGGGTCCCCGGCCCTCGCCGCAGCGCGCCGCGCCGAGTACGATCCGGCCAACACGCGCGCTAGCTGGGAGGACGGACGTTGGGGCGGTTGACCGGCGGGGACCCTTCTCTGCTGCGAAGGATCAATTCCGCGGTGGTGCTGCACGCGCTGCGGGCCACCGACTGCGCGACCCTCACCGAGGTCACCCGGGTGACGGGGCTGTCGCGACCCACGGTCGAGGGCGTCGTCGAAGGGCTGATCGAGGCCGGACTCGTGGTCGAGAAGGCGGCCGAGGAGGGCGCCGCCCGGCGCCAGGGGCGCCCGGCACGCCGGTTCAGGTTCCGGGCCGAGGCGGGTCATCTGCTGGGGCTGGAGATCGGTCCGCACCGCGTCAGCGTGCTCCTGGCCGATCTGGACGGACGCGTCCTGGGCGCGCTCTCCAAGGAGGTCGACGAGACGGCGCCGGCGGACGAGCGGCTCGACCGGCTGCGTACAGCGGTCGCCGAGCTGCTGCGGCGGGCCGGCATCGCCCGCAGCTCACTGCGCGCGGTGGGCGTGGGGAGCCCCGGGATCGTCGAGGCGGACGGCACCGTACGGCTGGGCACGGCGTTGCCGGAGTGGACGGGGCTGCGGCTGGGCGAGCGGCTGAGCCGTTCCTTCAAGTGCCCGGTGCTGGTGGAGAACGACGCCAACGCGGCGGCGGTCGCCGAGCACTGGAAGGGTTCGGCGACCGAGTCGGACGACATGGTGTTCGTGCTGGCCGGGCTGAGCCCCGGCGCGGGTTCGCTGATCGGCGGTCGGCTGCACCGGGGATACGGGGGCGCCGCCGGAGAGATCGGGGCGCTGCATCTGCTGGGCAGCGAGGCGACCCCCGAGACGCTGCTGTCGACCACGGACGAGCCGCTGCACCCGCTCGACGAGCAGGCCGTCGCCGAGGTCTTCGCGCTCGCCAAGGGCGGCGACCAGCGGGCCCGCGCGGCGGTCGACCGCTTCATCCAGCGGCTCGTGCACGACGTGGCGGCCCTCGCCCTCGCCCTCGATCCCGAACTCGTCGTGATCGGCGGCTGGGCGGCCGGCCTGGACGGCGTACTGGAGCCGCTGCGGCGCGAGTTGGCCCGCTACTGTCTGCGGCCGCCCAAGGTGACGCTCTCCCTCCTGGGCGACGCCGCCATCGCGACGGGTGCACTGCGGCTGGCCCTCGACCATGTGGAGGAGGAGCTGTTCGCGGTGGAGGGGACCGTGACGGCACGCCGCTGAGGGTCGCTCGGCGTCGCCCGGCCCGACGCCGGGGACCGCACGCCGGGCCCCACGCCGAAGACCGGTCGGCGAGGCCCGGTTGACGAAAAGCCGTCGCGCCCCGGAGTGTCCGGGGCGCGACGGCTACGGCTCGGCGGCAGCCCGAGCTTCAGGAATTCAGGAGGCCCGGCGCTCCGGGTCGTGGTGGATCTCCACGCCGCCGGAGTCCCCGAAGGTCAGCCGGCAGGTGTCCGCGCGGTACGTGGCCACGGAGACCGCCGCGGTACGACCCCGCGCGTGGAACCGGGTCGTGACGACCAGGACGGGTGCTCCGGGCAGGCGGTCCAGCTCCTTGGCGTCGTCCGCGCGGGCCGAGCCGAGCTCGACGGCGCGGTCCTGGCCGTCGAGGTCGAGGCGCTGCAGTTCGCGCAGCACGGCACGCGCGCGTGCCGCCCCCGCCGGCGCGTCTATCGCCGAGAGGTCGGGCACCGAGGACGCCGGGACGTAGAGCAGTTCGGCGGCCACCGGCTGGCCGTGCGTACCCCGGGAGCGGCGGATGGTGTGCACCTCGACGTCGTGGCCCGTCCCCAGGGCGTCGGCCACCGAGGCGGGCGGAACCGCCGTCGCGCAGTCCGTGGGCTGCCAGGCGTCACCGACCGCCCCCGGCCACACGTGCTGCTCGGATCCGACGGCCACGCCCACGCGCGGCGGGGCCACCGTGGTGCCCACTCCGCGGCGCCGCTGCAGACGCCCTTCCAGCTCGAGCTGTTCGAGCGCCTGGCGCAGAGTGGCCCGGGCGACCCCGAACCTGGCCGCGAGATCGCGCTCGTTCGGCAGGATCTCCCCCACCGAGAACTCGGAGTCCAGTGCCTCACTGAGCACTGTCCTGAGATGCCAGTACTTAGGCTCCGGCACCGTTTCCAGCTGCGTGGTCCCCACCCTGTCCTCCGCAATCGCCGTGGCCCGGCGGCGTTTAGCGCCCTTGTTTATTAAAGGTTCCTGCACTATCTCTGCGACCATAAAGCCGCCCTCACCCTTGGTCAAGACCAATCCTGGATCCCTTACGCATTGCATAGGCGGGTGCCGCGGAGCGTTCACGGACCGTTCGCGCCGGGCGATGTTCGTGACATGACGCCGAAAGCCCCCGTCCGCAGAACGGGGGCTTTCGGCTGGTAAGGGGCCGCTGCGACTACTGGTTGCCCAGGGACACCAGCTTCTCCGGGTTGCGCACGATGTAGACGCACTCGATCCGGCCGTCCACGACGTCGAGTTGGAAGACGCTGTCGGGCTTGTCCCCGGACAGCGCCAGTACCGCCGCGCCGCCGTTGAGCTCCAGGAGGCGGAAGGAGAGGTCGGCGGCGCCCTTCCGTGCGGCGCCGAGGAGGAAGCGGCCCACCTTGTCGGCCGTTTCGATGACCCGCAGCGGCGCCTTGGACAGACCGCCGCTGTCGCCGACCAGCCGGACGTCCGGGGCCAGCAGGGACATGAGCCCGGCCAGGTCCCCCTCCGCCGCCGCGGCGAGGAACCGTTCGGTCAGATCACGGCGTTCGGCCGGGTCGACCTCGTAGCGCGGGCGCCTTTCCCCGACGTGCTTGCGGGCCCGCCCGGCGAGCTGGCGCACCGCCGGCTCGCCTCGGTCCAGAACGGCGGCGATCTCCGCGTACGGAAAGCCGAATGCCTCCCTGAGCACGAACACCGCGCGTTCCAGGGGGGACAGGGACTCCAGGACGACGAGGACGGCGAGCGAGACGGAGTCGGCGAGCACGGCCCGCTCGGCGGTGTCCGCGACGGCGTCCCCGAAGTCGGTGACGTACGGTTCGGGGAGCCACGGGCCCACGTACGCCTCGTTGCGCGACTGCACCTGGCGCAGCCGGTCGATGGCGAGCCGGGTGGTGACGCGCACCAGGTAGCCGCGCGGTTCGCGGACCTCGCTCCGGTCCGCGCCCGACCAGCGGAGCCACGCCTCCTGGACCACGTCCTCCGCGTCGGCCACCCGCCCCAGCATGCGGTAGGCGACGCCCATGAGGACGGAACGGTGTTCTTCGAAGACCTCGGTCGCGGTGTCGGTGGTCACGGCTCCATCCCAGCCGACGCGTCCCGTCCTGTCCAGGCGGCACGTGCCTGTGCCCCGCGCGGAGCGACGGGAGGGTGATCCGTGCGCATGCGGGGGGGAGTTGACGGGCGTACGAGGGGTGGGCGCGGCGTGAGGGCGGGGCACGCGCGCGGGTGTCGCGCGGTTCCCGGCCTTCGGGGGCTACCCGCCGGTAGCAGTTGCTGACAAGCTGTCTACGACGTCGGATCCGACAGCGTGCCACCAGACGAG
Organism: Streptomyces sp. NPDC057950; assembly: GCF_042887295.1. Taxonomy (NCBI): domain Bacteria; kingdom Bacillati; phylum Actinomycetota; class Actinomycetes; order Kitasatosporales; family Streptomycetaceae; genus Streptomyces; species Streptomyces sp. NPDC057950. The sequence continues at coordinate 107,447 of NZ_JBHVPP010000001.1, read as the reverse complement.
GAGCAGCATTATGTCCGCCACGGTCTCCTTCAACCTCCCCTCCGCGCACGGCCCGAAGACCGTGACCATGTCCTACGCGCGCGTGGGCACCGGCGAACCGCTGCTCCTGCTGCACGGCATCGGTCACCACCGGCAGGCCTGGGACCCGGTCGTCCACATCCTGGCCGCCGAGCGCGAGGTGATAGCCGTCGACCTGCCCGGATTCGGCGCGTCCCCGGCCCTGCCCGACGGGCTCACGCACGGCCTCGGCACGGTGGTCCCCGTGCTCGGCGCGCTGTGCGAGGCGCTGGAGCTCGACCGGCCGCATGTGGCGGGCAACTCGCTGGGCGGACTCCTGGCCCTCGAACTGGGCCGCGAGAAGCTCGTACGGTCCGTCACCGCGCTGTCGCCCGCCGGTTTCTGGACGACGGCCGAGCGGCGGTACGCGTTCGGAGTGCTGATGGCGATGCGGCAGGGTGCGCGACGCCTGCCGCTTCCGGCGGTCGAACGTCTCTCGCGCTCCGTGGTCGGGCGGGCCGCCCTGACCAGCACCATCTACGCCCGGCCCGGCCGCCGTTCACCCGAGGCGGTCGTCGCCGAGACCCTCGCGCTGGCCCACGCCGAGGGATTCGCCGAGACACTGCGGGCCGGTATCGACGTCCGGTTCACCGACGACGTCCCGGGACTGCCCGTCACCGTGGCCTGGGGCACCCGGGACCGGCTGCTGGTGCGCCGTCAGGGGATCCGCGCCAAGCGGATCATTCCGCGGGCCCGGCTGGTACGGCTGCCCGGCTGCGGGCACGTCCCGATGAACGACGACCCCGCGCTCGTCGCCCGCGTCATCCTGGACGGCAGCCGCTGAACACGGCGCGCCGGCGGCAGGGGCGCGTTTCCCGGCACGGATCCCCCGTGCTCCGGAGCCCAGGGCCACTCCCGTACCGACCAGCACGCTGCCGACGGCCTGCGCGGCACCGTACGTGCCCGTACCGACGAGCGGCGCCGTCCAGGCCGCCACGACGGGGATGAGGCCGGAGAAGAGCGTGGCGCGCTCCGCGCCGATGCGCTGCACGCCCATGTACCAGGCCACGAAGCCGACCACCGTGACCACCACCGCCTGCCACAGCAGCGCGGTGGCCTCGGCGGCGTCGGGCGGCCGCAGCCATCCGCGCCCGCCGGCGAGGATCCCGGCCGCCGCGGACTCGAACGCGGCGATCCCGCACACGGTGGCCGACAGGAGCCGTGGGCCCAGGGGGCGCAGCACCGGCACGGCGAGGACCGCGAACCCCACCTCGCCTGCCAGCGCGCACACGGAGCACACGATGCCCGCGCCGTCGGTACGGCCCCAGCCCTGGACCGTGCAGGCGCCGAGCGCGACGAGCGTCGCCCCGTACAGGACCCGGCGCCGCGGGCGGCGCCCCTCGGCGAGGGGGAGCAACACGGCCACGACGACCGGCGCACAGCCCACGAAGACCCCTGGGACGGCCGGTTCCGCCGTGCGTTCCGCCGCGAGCACCGCGAGGTTGAAGCCGACCATGCCCACGGCCGCGAGCAGCGCCAGCCGGCCCCACTGCCGGGGCGCGAGCCGGCGCAGCGGTGCCGTGCCGTTGCGGCCGGCCAGGGGCAGCAGCAGCGCGCAGGCGAGCCCGTAGCGCAGGAACTGGCCCCCCGCGTACGGGTAGTGGCCCAGGACGCTGTTGGCGGTGAAGGAGCCTCCGACGAGGACACAGGCGAGGGCGGCGAGCAGCGACCCCCTGGTGGTGGCGTTCATGTCGGTGACGCTACGAAGCGCCGTGGTCCGGTTTAAGGTCCACTTCCATGACGTCATCGGGGACCAGTCCCGGCGAGCCGGACGACGCCGCCGCGGGTCCCCCGGCCGCCTCCGCCGCGAGCGGCCCCGGCCCGGCGGCCCCCGCCCTGTGGAGCGCCGCCTGGGAACTGCTCCTGCCGGCCGCTTCGGCGCCGGCACGCGCGCGTGGCCGCGCGCTTCAGGCCGCGCTGCGGGAGGCGGTCCGTGCGGGCCGGCTGGCGCCGGGCACCCGACTGCCGTCCAGCCGCGAACTGGCCGTCGATCTCGGTGTGTCGCGGGGACTGGTCACCGAGACGTACGAGCAGTTGACCGCTGAGGGGTACCTGCGCAGCGACCGGGGCGCGGGGACCTGGGTCGGCGACGCCGTCCGAGCGGGCCGCCCGGCCGCCCGTGATCTCGCCCCGCGGCCGACCGGGCCCGGCGCCGACTTCCTTCCCGGGACACCGGACCTGTCCCTGTTCCCGCGCGCCGCCTGGGCCGCCACCCAGCGCGGGGTGCTCGCCGAACTGCCGCACCACGCACTGGGTTACCCGGATCCGCGTGGTCTGCCCCGGCTGCGCACCGCCGTGGCGGAACTGCTCGTGCGACGCCGCGGCGTGGTCGCGGAACCGGAGCGCGTGGTCGTGGTGTCCGGTGTCGCGCAGGCGATGACGCTGCTCGGATTCGTGCTCCGCGCGCGCGGGCTGCGCGCCGTCGGCGTCGAGGACCCCGGCAGTCCGGAGCACGACGCCCTGTACGCCTCGGCGGGGGTCGGCACCGTACCGCTGCCCCTGGACGGGGAGGGGCTGGCCATGGGACCGCTGCGCGCGTCGGGCGTACGGGCGGTGGTGACGACGCCCGCCCATCAGTTCCCTTCGGGGATCGCGTACTCCGCGCGGCGCCGCGCCGAACTCCTCGACTGGGCGCGCTCGGTGGAGGGACTGGTGATCGAGGACGACTACGACGGGGACTTCCGCTACGACCGCGCTCCGGTAGGGGCGTTGCAGGGGCTCGATCCCGAGTGTGTCGCCTACACGGGGTCGGTCAGCAAGTCGCTCGCGCCCGGTCTGCGGCTCGGCTGGCTGCTCGTACCGGCGTCACTCGCCCCGGAGGTCGTCGCGCGCAAGCGGACCATGGATCTGGGGAACCCCGTCGTCGACCAGGCGCTCCTGGCGCGTTTCGTGGAACGGGGGCACTACGACCGGCAGTTGCGCCGTTGCCGGCGCGCCTACCGGGAACGGCGGGACGCCCTCGTCGCCGCCCTCGCGGAGTACTTCCCCGGCACGGAGGTGTCCGGGATCGCGGCGGGTCTGCATGTCATCGCCGCGCTGCCCGAACGGTACGGGCCTCGGGACGACTTCCTGCTGCGGGCCGGCGCGGCCGGGGTGGCGGTGCGTCCGCTGACGGACTACGAGCGGGCCGTGAGGGCGGGCGGCGTGCGTCTGGTCCTCGGTTACGCGCACCGGTCGCCCGCGCTGATCCGTGAAGGGGTACGGCTGCTGGCGGAGGCGGTACGGGCCGAGCCGGCCGGGTGAGCGGCCGGGTGGGGAACCTACGGGGGAACGCGTGACGGGCCCGGCTCACCCACCCGCGCGGGCCCGGCTCACCCACCCGTACGGACGCGCGAGGACGCGCATGCGGCTCGGAAGGTCGCCGCCGATTCCGTTGCCTGCGGGGTCAGTTGTTCACCCGCGGTTTCCGTACCCGCTGCGGCGCACCAGTAGTTGTGGCCTTGCAACCGGCCGGATCCGTCCCTGGAGGCGCATTCATGTCACACCGTCCGCAAGGCCCCCTACCGCTCCCCGGCCGCCGCAGCGTGCTGCGCGGCACGCTGGCCGCCTCGGCCGCGCTGACGCTGCCCACCGCGCTCGGCGCGGCCCCGGCGCTGGCCCTTTCCGGGCGGCCGAAGGCCGGCTGGGGCGTCCAGGCCGGTGACGTGACCGCGGACTCCGGTCTGGTGTGGGTCCGTTCCGACCGTCCGGCCCGGATGATCGTCGAGACGTCCGCGACGGAGTCGTTCCGCAACCCGCGCAGATGGCACGGGCCCTCGCTCGGCGCGGACACGGACTTCACCGGTACGACACGGCTGCACGGGCTGCCCGCGGGCGAGCAGATCCACTACCGCGTCCTGCTCGCCGACGCCGACGACCCCCGGCGTACCGGCGAGCCGGTGACGGGCACCTTCCGCACCGCGCCCGCGAAACGGCGTCGGGACGTGCGGTTCGTCTGGTCCGGTGACCTGGCCGGACAGGGCTGGGGCATCAACGAGGCGATCGGCGGCTACCGGATCTTCGACGCCATGGCGAAGGTCGACCCGGACTTCTTCCTGGGCAGCGGCGACAACATCTACGCCGACGGCCCGATCGCGGCCACCGCGGCGCTTCCGGACGGTAGCGTCTACCGGAGCCTCACCACCGAGGAGAAGTCGCACGTCGCGGTCACCCTGGCCGACTACCGGGGCAACTTCCGCTACAACCTGCTGGATCCGGCGCTGCGCCGCTTCAACGCCCAGGTGCCGAACGTCATCCAGTGGGACGACCACGAGGTCCGCAACAACTGGTACCCCGGAGAGGTCATCGGGACCGGCACGCCCTACCCGCCCGGTACGGCACTCGACGACCTGGCGGTCCGCTCCCGGCGCGCCTTCTCCGAAGTACTTCCCGATCTCGACGATCAGCGGGCGCCCGGACGGCAGGATCTACCGGACCGTCCACCACGGCCCGCTGCTGGACGTGTTCGTGCTGGACATGCGTACCTACCGGAACGCCAACTCGGCAGACGACCAGACCACGGACCCGCAGGGCATCCTCGGACGTGCGCAATTGGAGTGGCTCAAGCGCGAACTGGCCGCCTCGCGCGCGGTGTGGAAGGTCATCGCCAACGACATGCCGCTCGGGCTGGTCGTGCCCGACCCGGGTGAGGGCAAGCCGAACTTCGAGGCCGTCGCCCAGGGCGACCCGGGCGCTCCGCTCGGCCGCGAACTGCAGATCGCGGAACTGCTGCGGTTCGTCAAGCACCGGAGGATCACCGGCACGGTGTGGCTGACGGCCGACGTGCACCACACCTCGGCACAGCACTACCACCCGTCGCGAGCCGCGTTCAAGGACTTCGAGCCCTTCTGGGAGTTCGTCTCCGGACCGCTCAACGCGGGTGCGTTCCCGGCGAGCGCCCTCGACGGCACCTTCGGACCGGACCGGGTCTTCGTCAAGGCGCCCACGGCCTCCAACGTCTCGCCGGCCGAGGGCTACCAGTTCTTCGGCGAGGTCGACATCGACGGCGACAGCGGGGAGTTGACGGTGCGTCTGCGGGAACAGGACGGCGGCGTGCTGTTCACCCGGGTGCTCCAGCCGGGACGTGTGGGTCAGTAGCTCCACGGCCTCCCCCGACTCCCGTACCCTCGACCTGTCGGGTCGCGCACCGGAGTCATCCCCCGGTGCGCGCCCGCGTGGCCGCACTCGCCGGCGCGTGCTTCGCCGGACGCCCACGCGGTCCGGGAGGCGTGGTGATCCCGTCTCATCCCGCGCGGACGGCTGACCGACGTGGCTCGTCCGAAGTGGTGACACGGGCTCGTCGGCTCCGGGCCGCACCGGCGCCGCGGGAGGGCGCCTGACCAGGCGCGAAACTCAGGTGCTCCGAAGGAGGCAAAACAACCGCAAAAAGAACTACAAAAGGGATAGAAGGACACTTTACCGATCAGTCACAGACCGTTCGTGATCACGCAACACCACTCCTTCACAGTGGCTCCATGACTCCAGACATGTCTGATGTGACCCGTGCGAGGCACGGTCGTCCCGTTCACCACTGGCGGCGGGACCTCGTGGAGCTCGCCGCACTGTTCACAGCCGTCGCGGTCGCGGACGCCGTCGCCAACCTGATCGGGCACGGCCCGGACGGGGCGGCCCTGCTGGTGATCTCGGCCGCCGCCCTGGTCGCCACGGCCGGATTCCACACCTGGTGGGCACGCCGCCACGGTCACGCTCCCCCGCCGGGCGATACCGGTGCCCGGACGCTCGCCGACGGGCGGCGGTCCGGGCGGCCCGAGGAGACCGGGAGGACCGGGGGAGCCGAGCAGTCCGGGACGACCCCGGAGACCGCCCCCGGGGCGACGGTGCTGTGGCGGATGCGGACGACGGTCAAGGACGAGCCCGGTTCGCTGGCCGCGCTGTGCACGGCGCTGGCGCACCTGCGGGTCGACATCCTCAGCCTGCAGACACACCCGCTCGCGGAGGGAACGGTGGACGAGTTCCTGCTCCGCGCGCCCGCGGGACTGGCCGCGCCCGAGATCACCCGCGCGCTCTCGCTGGCGGGCGGCTCCGGCACCTGGATCGAGCGCGCCGACGCCCACGACCTGGTGGACGCGCCCACCCGCGTCCTCGGCCTGGCCACGCGAACGGCCCTTGACGCGGCGGAACTTCCGCTGGCCCTCCGGCAGTTGCTCGGTCGGTGCACCATTCGTTCACTGCCCGCCAGGTCTCCTGGATCGGGCCGGGCGGAAGAGGGCGCGCCGGTCGAGGGAGCGCTGGAAGACACGGAGATGCGGTTGCGCGCACCGGAGGGTGGAGTGATCACGGTGGAGCGGCCGTACCTGCCGTTCACGCCGACCGAGTTCGCGCGGGCGCGGGCCCTGGTCGAACTGGACGCGCGCCTGGGTCCGCGCATCCCCCGGGGCCAGGACATGCTGACGCTGCCGGAGGGCAACGAGATCACCGTCCGCCGCGTCGACGTGTCCGACCTGGCGGCCGCGAAGGCGATGCACGAGCGCTGCTCGTCGCGCACGCTGAACATGCGGTACCACGGGCCGGTCGGGGACGCGGACCGCTATCTGAACCACCTGCTCAGCCCGCGCTTCGGCCGCACTCTCGCCGTCCGGACACCGTCGGGGCGCATGGTCGGGCTCGGCCACCTCCTCTGGGACGGTGACGAGACCGAGATCGCGCTGCTCGTCGAGGACGACTGGCAGCGGCGCGGTATCGGTGGCGAACTGCTCGGCCGTCTGGTGGCGATGGCGGTCGAGGCGGGGTGCGACAGTGTGTACGCCGTCACGCAGTCCTCCAACACCGGGATGGTCGCCGCGATGCGCGGCCTGGACCTCCCTCTCGACTACCAGATCGAGGAGGGCACCCTCGTGATCACGGCACGCCTGGGCACGACACCGGCGGCGTCCCCGCTCCCGTACGCCCAAGGGCAGGAGCAGGGTCGGCACGCGTCGCCGCGCGGTGAGCGGGTCACGCGGGACTGAGGCCGCGACAGGTCACGCACGCGTCACCGGTTCACGTTCCGTCTGCGTCCCGGGAGGCCCTGGGCACCTCGCCCGGGGCCTCCCCCGGTCAGCCGGTGGCCGAACCCGCGTGTGCCTCCCGCGGGTTCCGGCCCTCTCCCTCCGCCACGCGTGCGTCGGTCGCGCGTCCCAGGGCGCCGTCCAGGTCGGCCCACAGGTCCTCGACGTCCTCCAGTCCCACCGACAGGCGCAGCAGACGGTCGCTCACGCCCGCACCGCGACGGTCGCCCTCGGCGACGATGCGGTGGCTGATGGACGCCGGATGCTGGATCAGGCTGTCGACGCTGCCGAGACTGACCGCGGGGGTGATCAGACGGACTCCGGCGATGACCTCGTGCGGGTCCCCGTGCACCTCGAAGGCGATCATGGCGCCGCCGATCCGCGGGTAGTGGACGCGGGTGACGCGCGGGTCGGCGGCGAGCCGGCCGGCGAGTTCCGCGGCGCTCGCGGACGCGGCCGTCACCCTTACCGGCAGGGTCGCCAGCCCCCGCAGCAGCAGATATCCGGCCAGCGGGTGCAGGACGCCACCGGTGGCGAACCGCACCTGGCGCAGCCGCCCGGCGAACTCCTCGTCGCAGGCGACCACTCCGGCCATGACGTCCCCGTGCCCGCCCAGGTACTTGGTGGCGCTGTGCAGGACCAGGCGCGCTCCCTGCTCCGCGGGGCGTTGCAGCACCGGCGTGGCGAAGGTGTTGTCGGCGAGCAGCGGTACGGAGCCGCAGGCGTGTGCGACGGCGCGCAGGTCGACCTCGGCGAGCGTCGGGTTGGCCGGGGACTCGACCATGACCAGTCCGGTGTCGGGGCGCAGGGCGTCCTCGATGCCCGCCGGGTCGACCCAGGTCACCTCGGAGCCGAGCAGCCCCGCCGTGAGCAGGTGGTCGCTGCATCCGTACAGGGGCCGCACGGCGACGACGTGACGCAGGCCCATCGCGTTGCGCACGAGCAGGACCGCGCTCAGCGCGGCCATACCGCTGGCGAACGCGACCGCGCTCTCGGTCCCCTCGAGCCGGGCGAGGGCGGTCTCGAAGCGCGCGACGGTCGGATTGCCGAGGCGCCCGTAGACGGGCGGGCCCTCCGGTTCGGCGCCGTCGGCCGCGAACGCGTCGATGCGGGCGGCTTCGCCCCGGCTGTCGTACGAGGGATAGGTGGTCGACAGGTCGATCGGTGCGGCGTGCAGCCCGCTGCGGGCGAGATCCTCCCGCCCCGCGTGCACGGCCTCGGTGGCGAGGGCGCGGGTACGGGATTCGCCCCGCGGGTCGGCGATCCCGGTGCCGACGGCGCCGGTGAGACCGGTGGGACCGGTACCGCCGACACCGGCAGTACCCGGTGTACGGGCGGTACCCGGTGTACCGGCAGTACCAGATGTCCTGGCCGTGGCAGGTGTACCGGCAGCACCAGGTGTACCGGCAGTACCGGCGTCCGGCCCGTAGCCGTCCGGGGTCGTCCCGCCGCGCCCGCTGCCGCTGCCGCTGCCGCTGCCGGAACCGATACCGGTGTCGCGTGTGCCGCGTATGTCCGCGTGCATGTCATCTCCGCCGAAGTCCATGCACAGCAGCCTGAACACCGGCCGGGGTCATGGCACCAGAACCCGTGTTACGTTCGGGCCATGGCCGATTCCGTCGTACTCGATCCGGTGGATCTTCATCTGCTGCGTCTGCTGCAGAACGACGCCCGGACGACGTACCGCGATCTCGCCGCGCAGGTCGGAGTCGCGCCCTCGACCTGCCTGGACCGGGTGACACGGCTGCGCCGCGCGGGAGTCATCCTCGGCCATCAACTGCGGCTCGATCCGGCGAAGCTCGGACGGGGCCTGGAGGCGCTGCTGTCCGTGCAGGTCAGGCCGCACCGCAGGGAACTGGTGGGGCCGTTCGTGGACCGGATCAGGGCACTGCCGGAGTCCCGGACGGTCTTCCATCTCACCGGCCCCGACGACTACCTCGTGCTGGTCGCGGTCGCGGACATGACCGACCTGCAGCGGCTGGTTCTCGACGAGTTCACCTCGCAGCGTGAAGTGGCCCGCGTGGAGACCCGGTTGATCTTCCAGCAGTGGGACTGCGGTCCTCTTCTGCCCCCAGCCGCGCCGGGCGCGACGCCCACAGCGAAATCGGGCTGATGCGGACCAAAAGCACGCGATGACGGGCTGACGCGGCCCCTGTTCCCGTATGAGGATGTCGGCATGTCAGAGACGAAGAACCCGCTGCCCCGCGAGGTCGCCGACGCGTACGTCGACGACCTCATCGCCCTCGACCCGGTCCTCGGTACGTACCTCGGTGTGAAGGAGAGTGCCGGCCGGCTCCCGGACACCTCGCCCGCGGGACAGCGGGCCCTCGCGGACCTGGCGCGGGCGACCCTCGACCGCCTCGACGAGGCGGAGCGGCGGCCGGGCGCCGACAGCGACACCGAGCGCCGTTGCGCACGGCTGCTGCGCGAGCGGCTGACCGCCGAACTGGCCGTCCACGAAGCCGAGGAGGGACTGCGGGCCGTCGGCAACATGCACACCGCCGCGCACGCCGTCCGGCAGGTCTTCAGCATCGCGCCGACCGGGACGGACGAGGACTGGGCCGCGATCGCCGAGCGGCTGCGCGCCGTGCCGGCCGCGCTGGCGGGGTACCGCGAGTCCCTCGCCCTCGGCCTGGAACGCAAGCTCTACGCGGGTCCACGCCCCACCGCGACCTTCGTCGACCAGCTCACCGAGTGGTCCGCCCCGGACGAGCACGGCCGTGCCTGGTTCGAGGACTTCGTGACCGCGGGCCCCGACTCACTGCGCGACGAACTGGACACCGCCGCGCGGACGGCCACCCGGGCCCTGGTGGACCTGCGCGACTGGATGCGCGACGTGTACGCGCCCACCATCCAGGGCGCGCCGAACACGGTGGGCCGGGAGCGGTACGCGCGCTGGGCACGTTACTTCAACGGTACGGACCTCGATCTCGACGAGGCGTACGCGTACGGCTGGGCCGAGTACCACCGGCTGCTCGCCGAGATGAGGACCGAGGCCGAGAAGATCCTGCCCGGTGCCGGGACGCCCTGGGTGGCCCTCGCGTACCTGGACGAGCACGGCAGGCACATCGAGGGCGTCGACGAGGTCCAGACATGGCTGCAGGGTCTGATGGACCAGGCGATCGACGCCCTGGACGGCACCCACTTCGAACTCGCCGAGCCGGTACGGCGGGTGGAGTCGCGGATCGCGCCGCCGGGCGGTGCCGCGGCTCCCTACTACACCGCGCCGTCGTCGGACTTCTCCCGGCCCGGCCAGACCTGGCTGCCCACGATGGGGCAGACCAGGTTCCCCGTGTACGACCTCGTCTCGACCTGGTACCACGAGGGCGTACCCGGCCATCACCTCCAGCTCGCGCAGTGGGTGCACGTCGTCGAGGACCTCTCCCGCTACCAGGCGACCGTGGGCCTCGTGAGCGCCAACTGCGAGGGCTGGGCGCTGTACGCGGAGCGGCTGATGGACGAGCTGGGCTTCCTCGCGGACGCCGAGCAGCGACTCGGCTACCTGGACGCGCAGATGATGCGGGCCGCCCGGGTGATCGTCGACATCGGTATGCACCTCGAGCTGGAGATCCCGGCGGACTCGCCCTTCCACGCCGGCGAGCGCTGGACGCCCGAACTGGCGGAGGAGTTCTTCGGCGCGCACAGCAGCCGGCCCGCGGACTTCGTCGAGAGCGAGCTGACCCGCTATCTCTCGATCCCCGGTCAGGCCATCGGCTACAAGCTCGGTGAGCGGGCGTGGCTGCAGGGCCGCGCGAACGCGCAGCGGCGTCACGGGGACGACTTCGACGCGAAGGCGTGGCACATGGCGGCCCTGTCGCAGGGTTCCCTGGGCCTGGACGACCTGGTGGACGAGTTGTCCCGGCTCTGACCGCCCCCGACGGCAGCCGGGCACGGACGCACGGCGGCCCGGTCCCCACGGCCGGGTCCCGCCGCCGGGGCCCGGCCGCCGTCGGCGGTCTCCCTTCGGTCCGGCTGATCCGACCCCGGTTCAGCAGCCGCAGTCCTCCGCGTCCACGGGCGCGGTCAACGGGTCCGGCCCGCGCCGCTCCCGCCCCTCCCAGGTCTCGAACTCGAAGCCCTCACGCACCCAGTACTCGAAGCCGCCGAGCATCTCCTTCACCTGGAAGCCGAGTTCGGCGAGGGCGAGGGCGGCGCGGGTCGCGCCGTTGCAGCCGGGTCCCCAGCAGTAGGTGACCACCGGCACCGATCTGTCGAGGAACCGCTCGGCCTGTTCGGCGACGAGCGCGGTCGGCAGATGGATCGCACCCGGCACATGCCCCTGGTCCCACGACTGGGTGGAACGGGAGTCGACGACGACGAATCCGGGGTCCCCGCCGGCGGCGAGCGCGGAGGCGACGTCGGACACGTCGGCGTGGAAGGCGAGGCTCGCGCCGAAGTGGGCGACGGCCGCGGCCGGAGAGGCCGGGGCGACACGCAGTACGGCGTTCGTCACGGCCGGCGGGTCACTCGTCATGGATGCCACGGGTGTCGTGGGCGTCACGGGCGTCATGGGCGTCACGGGCGTCACGGGCGTCATGGGCGTCATGGCCGAAAATCTACGGGCGGTGATCCCGCTCCTGAAGCGGCGATCCACGGCAACCCTCTTGATCCGCCGGGGATCTCCCTGCTATTCCTCGCTCATGACCACGTATTCCCCGGACACCACCGACTGGCGCATCCTCGACGTCCTCCAGCGTGAGGGGAGGGTCAGTTTCGCCGAGCTGGCCCGTGCCGTCTCGATGTCCGCGAGCGCGGTCACCGAGCGGGTGCGGCGGCTGGAGGAGGCCGGCGTCATCCAGGGGTACGCGGCCGTCGTGGCGCCGGAGAACATCGGCCTGCCGATCCTCGCCTTCGTCCGGCTGCGCTACCCGAACGGCAACTACAAGCCGTTCCATGATCTCGTCGACTCGACGCCCCAGATCCTCGAGGCCCACCACGTCACCGGCGACGACTGCTTCGTGATCAAGGTCGCGGCCCGCTCGATGAGTCACCTCGAGGAGCTCTCGGGCAGGATCGGCACGCTGGGCTCCGTGACGACGAGCGTCGTCTACTCCTCGCCGTTGCCCCGGCGCCCTCTGGGGCACTGACCCGGCGTCTCAGTCCTGGGCGCCCCGCTGCCGTACCACCGATCCCGTTCTCCCCTTCACGACCTCCAGCTGGGCGTGGATACGGCGCCGCAGGTCGGCGACATGACTGACGATGCCGACGCTGCGGTCACGCTCCCGCAGCGAGTCGAGCACGTCGAGGACCTCGTCGAGGGTCTGGTCGTCGAGGCTGCCGAAGCCCTCGTCGATGAAGAGCGTGTCGAGCCGCACCCCGCCGGCCTCGTCCGTGACGACGTCCGCGAGGCCGAGGGCCAGCGCCAGCGAGGCGAAGAACGTCTCGCCCCCGGAGAGCGTCGCCGTGTCCCGCTCCCGGCCGGTCCAGGCGTCCACGACGTGCAGTCCGAGCCCGCTACGGCCGCGGCCCGCTCGGTCGTCGGAGTGGACGAGGGTGTAGCGCCCGGAGGACATGCGCTCCAGCCGTACCGTCGCGGCAGCGGCGACCTGTTCCAGGCGGGCGGCGAGGACGTACGACTCCAGGCGCATCCTGCGTTCGTTCTCCGCCGAGGTGCCCGCCGCCAGCCCCGCCATGCGTGCCACCCGGTCGTACTCCTCGCGCAGCGGTCCCAGGCGGCGTACGAACGTGGTCGCGCGCGCGGAGAGCCGGTCCAGTTCGGCGCAGCGCCGGGCGGCCGCGTCCTGGGCCGAGGAGGCGTCCCGCAGCCGCCGGGCGCCGGACTCGGCGGACTGTTCGGCCGCCCGCAGGTCGACGGCCGGCCGCTGGGCCGCGGCGGTCGTGTCCGCCTCGGCGAGTACGGCGCGGACCGCGGCCTCCTCCGACTGCCAGGCGTCGAGGCGGCGTTGCAGCTCACGGTGGGCCGCGTTGTCGAGCAGCGCCGCGGCCGCGGCCTGCGGTGTGGAGAACCCGGCGCGGAAGGCCGCGTCGGCCAGTCGCGCGTCGGCGTCCTTGAGCCGCTGTGCGGCGTCCTCGGCCACCCGTACGGCCTCCGCTGCCTCGGTGAGCAGGGCGGCCCGTCGCTCCAGTTGCGCGGCGCGCGCGGCGACACTCTCGGCGGCGCCCCGGGCCTGCGTCAACTCCTCCTCCAGCGAGGCCCTTTCACGGTCGAGGGTGTCACGGTGGGAAACCCGGGCCGCGGCCCGCAGTTCGGCCTTCTGCCGGGCGGCGACCCGTCGTCCGTGTTCGAGTTCGGCCTGGGCGAGACGCTCTCGGGCGGCGTGCAGCCCGGAAGCGGCGGCGCGGGCCTCGCCGTGCTCCCGCTCCAGTTCCGCTTCCTGCTCGGCGAGTCGGTCGGTCGGTGTGTCGCCCGCCTCGGCGGAGGCCGCGGCCAGCGCCTCGCGTACGACACCGAGGCGGCGCTCGTCCTCGGTCGCCTCCTCGTCGGCGCGCTGGTGGACGGCGAGGGCGCGCTCCTCCGTCTCCCGGTCGACGTGTCCGGCGATCTTCCTGGCGGGCGCCGGGTGTTCGGTGGCGCCGCAGACGGCGCAGGGATCTCCGTCGACGAGTCCGGCGGCGAGTTCCGCGGCGATGCCGTTGAGCCGCTGTTCCTTCAGGTCGAGCCAGCGAGCGCGTGTGTCCGTCGCGTGCGCGCGGGAGGCGAGGGCGCGCTCGTGGGCGTCGTCCGTGTCCCGGGCGAACTGGTCGCGCTCGCGGGCGGCCCGCAGCCGGACCCGCGCGGGGTCGCGCCGCACGGCCAGCTGCTCGGCGCGGGTGGCGGCCTCCTGCGCGCGCTCGATGCGCTCCTGGAGTCCGGCGCGGGTGGTCTCCCAGGTGGCGAGCCAGCTCTCGGCGTCCTGCAGGACGTCCTCGTCGGCGCGCTCCTGGCGGTCCAGGCCGGCGCGCTCCTGGGTGAGTTCACCGAGCCGGCGCTCGGCCCGGCGGGCCGAGGCCAGACCGCCCAGTTCCTCGGCCGCCCTGCGCGCGTCCGCCGCGAGCCCGGGTGCGCCGGCGTCGGCGAAGGACGCCGGGAGAGCGGCACGCGCGTGCGCCTCGGCCATGACGGCACGCCGGTGCTCGGCCTCGCCGGTGTCGCGCAGGTCGAGTGCGGGTGCCACCGTCTCGGCCTTGCGGCCCCGCTCCATGCGTGTCAGTGCCTCGCGGTGGGAGTCCGAGCGCTCCTCCAGCCGCGCGGCACGCTCCCGCGCCTCGGTGAACCTGCGCTGCAGCCGGGCCACTTCCCGCACGCCGTCGAGTTCGCGGTCGGCGGCGGCCTGCGCCGACTCGGCGGCCGAGACCGCGCTGTGCGCGACGGTCAGCCTCTCGCGGGCCGTGCCGCGGGCGACGGCGGCCCAGGCGAGGACGGCCTCGGCGAGGCCCGGGTCGCCGGGCGCGAGGTCGGGCAGCGGCACCTCGGCGATGTCCCCGGCGGCCTGCTGCATGCGGTGGGCGTCGGCGAGCAGCGCGGCGTCCCCGTCGCGCACCTCGGCCTCGGCTCCGCGCCGGCGTTCGGTGAGGCGCTTCTCGACCTCGGCGAAGCGGTGGGTGTCGAAGAGGCGGCCGAGGAGCTTGCCGCGGGCCTCGGCGTCGGCCCGCAGGAAGCGGGCAAAGTCGCCCTGGGGCAGCAGTACGACCTGACAGAACTGTTCACGGCTCATGCCGAGCAGCTGGGTGATCTCCTCGCCGATCTCCTGGTGGGAGCGGCTGAGGTCCTTCCAGGAGGCCGCCGGGCCCTCGTACTCGCGCAGCCAGCTCTGGGCCTTCTCGGTGGTCGTGCCCGTGCCGCGTTTCTTCGGACGGGCCCAGGGCGGCTGCCGGGTGATCTCCAGTCGGCGTCCGGCGACGGTGAGTTCGAGGCGGATCTCGGTGCGGGTGGCGGGGGCCGCGTGGTCGCTGCGCAGGGTGAGTCCCTGGCCGCTCTGGCGGGCGCCCGGGACCGCTCCGTACAGCGCGTAGCAGACGGCGTCGAGGACGGACGTCTTGCCCGCGCCCGTCGGTCCGTGCAGCAGGAAGAGTCCGGCGGCCGACAGTTCGTCGAAGTCGACCTTCTGGGTGGTCCCGAAGGGCCCGAAGGCGGTGATGTCCAGACGGTGCAGCCTCATCGGCCCCCCTCGTGGTCGTCGAAGCGGTCCGCGTCGCGGCAGTCCACGTCGCGGCAGTTCCCCTCAGGACGGTTCCCGTCGAAACGGCCCCCGCCGAAGCCTCCCCGGTCGGTGCGCACGGTGCTGGGACGGGCGGTACTGGTGGGGCGAGCGGTGGTGAGACGGGCGTCGGAGGGACGGGCGGTGGTGAGACGGGCGTCGGAGGGACGGGCGGTGGTGAGACGGGCGGTGGTGAGACGGGCGGTGGTGAGACGGGCGGTGGTGAGACGGGCGGTGGTGAGACGGGCGGTGGTGAGACGGGCGGTGGTGAGACGGG
>NZ_JBHVPP010000001.1:0-91891 GCF_042887295.1 Streptomyces sp. NPDC057950 | reverse complement strand
CGCGGTGGTGGGACGGGCGGCGGCGCCGGACCCGCGTGCCGGTGGTGTCACCGGGCGACCTCCCGTACGGCCTCGTCGGCGTGGACGGCGTCGAACGCCTCCCGCAGCACGGCCTGTTCCCGGGCGTCGGGACCCGTGCCGCGCACATGGGCCACGAAGTCCTCGGCGATCTGCTGTTCGCTGCGGCCCGCCAGCCGCCGGGCGTACGACACGTCCGGGTCCTCGGGAGTCCGCTCGGGGTCGAAGACCAGACTGAGGGTGTGCGGGAAGCGCTCGGTCAGCCGGGCCATCGGCTCGGCCGGGCGCACCGGATCGGTGAGGGTGGCCTCGACCCACGCCTCCTCGTGACGCGTCAGCTCCGGGTCGGCGAGCAGGTCCTCCAGCCGCCCCCGGACGCGGGCGAGCGCCCGGGGTACGGGGCAGTCGACCCGCTCGGCGTCGAGCGAGCCGTCCGGGCCCAGGTCCACCAGCCACATGCTCTTGCGGTGGTCCGCCTCGGAGAAGGAGTACGGCAGGGGGGAGCCGGAGTAGCGGACCCGCTCGGTGATGGTCTGGCTGCCGTGCAGATGGCCCAGCGCCACGTAGTCGACTCCGTCGAAGACCCCGGCCGGGACGGCGGCGACACCACCGACGGTGATGTCGCGCTCGCTGTCGCTGGCCGCCCCTCCGGTGACGAAGGCGTGGGCGAGGACCACGGAACGGGTGCCCGGCGGCCGCGCGGCGAGGTCGGCGCGGACCCGCTCCATGGCGGCGGCGAGCACGGACTCGTGTCCCGCCCTGTCCACTGCGAACTCGTCCTTCACCAGGGCCGGTTCGAGGTAGGGCAGACCGTAGAGGGCGACGTCGCCGTGGGCGTCGGCGAGGACCACGGGCGTGCCGGACGCCGAGGGCTCGGTCCGCAGGTGGATGCCCGCCCGCCCGATCAGCCCGGCCCCGACGCCGAGCCGGCGCGCCGAGTCGTGGTTCCCGGAGATCATCACCGTGGGCACCCCGAGGTCGGCCAGCCGGTGCAGGGCGTCGTCGAAGAGCTCGACGGCCGCGAGCGGCGGGACCGCACGGTCGTACACGTCCCCGGACACGACCACCGCGTCTACACCGCGCTCGCGCACGGTCGTGACGAGATGGCCGATGAACTCGGCCTGGGCGCCGAGCATCGTCACCCGGTGGAAGGCCCGGCCGAGGTGCCAGTCGGACGTGTGCAGAAGCCTCATGATCCCCGAGACTAACGGGCGGGTCGGACATCACGGGCGGCTACTCCCGTATCGGCCCGCACTGCCCGCCTACGCGTCCCCGTACGCCTCTCCGCCCAGTTCGAACCCGGCCGTCCCCGCCGTCGCGTCCGCGAGCCAGGCCCGGAACGCCGGCACGTCGGCGTCCGGCAGTCCGATCTCGATCGTGACGGCCTCCCCGTAGCGCACGTCGCGCACCTCGCGTCCGGTGGCCCGCAGGTCGTTCTGTACTTTGCCCGCGCGCTGGTGGTCCACGGTGACGGTGGCCAGCCGGAAGCGCCTGCGCGTGAGTGTGCCGAGCGCGTCCAGCGCCTCGCCCACCGACCCGCCGTACGCCCTGATCAGCCCGCCCGCGCCGAGCTTGACCCCGCCGTAGTACCGGGTGACGACGGCGACGACGTACCGCATGTCGCGACGCAGCAGCATCTGGAGCATGGGGACGCCCGCGGTGCCGCCGGGTTCGCCGTCGTCGCTCGCGCGCTGGACGGCGGCGTCGGCTCCGATGACGTACGCGAAACAGTTGTGGGTGGCGTCCGCGTGCTGTCTGCGGACGCCCGCGACGAAGTCCTGGGCCTCCTGCTCGGTGGCCGCCGGGGCGAGGGCGCACAGGAAGCGGGAGCGGTTGATCTCGGTCTCGTGCACACCCGCGCGGGCCACTGTGCGGTACTCGTCCTGCATCCGGCCAGCGTATGCGCTGCACGCGCGCGCGGCGGACGACGGAGCCCGAAGGCGCCGCCCTCCGCGCGGTCGCCCCGGCGCGGGCCCCGGCGACGCCGTGGTGGATACTCGCTCCTCGTTGCCCGAAGCCGGACCGCCGGCCCGATCGATCGCAGGGAGATCGCAGCATGACCGGCACCCAGGTGGACAACGCCGACAACACGGACAACGCAGACGGCACGGACGACGCGGACGACGCACGCGACGTGGACAACGCGAACAGCGCGGACGACGCCGACCCGGCCGAACCCGCGGATCGCGGGCCCTCCGTCGCCGCGCCCCGCTGGCGGGCGTGGCTCCTGGAGGGTCTCAGCGAGCAGTCGGCCCGGCACCCTGGCCCGCACGCGACCCCGGACAGCGACCACCAGGGCCACACCTGGTGGCGGGTGATGTGTCTCACCGGCGTCGACTACTTCTCCACGCTCGGCTACCAGCCGGGCATCGCCGCCCTCGCGGCCGGACTGCTCTCCCCGCTCGCCACGCTCGTCCTGATCGCGCTGACCCTGCTCGGCGCGCTGCCGGTCTACCGCCGCGTCGCCAAGGAGAGCCCCCACGGCGAGGGCTCGATCGCGATGCTGGAACGGCTGCTTCCCTGGTGGGCGGGGAAGATCTTCGTCCTGGTGCTGCTCGGTTTCGCGGCCACCGACTTCCTGATCACGATCACCCTGTCCGCGGCGGACGCCTCCGCGCACGTCGTGGAGAACCCCTTCGCCCCGCACTGGACCCACGGCGCGAACATGTGGATCACCCTTCTGCTGGTGGCCGCGCTGGGCGCGGTCTTCCTGAAGGGCTTCAAGGAGGCCATGGGTATCGCCGTGGCGCTCGTGGCCACGTATCTCACGCTCAATGTCGTCGTCCTGGTCACCGCCGCCTGGCAGGTGCTGAGCCACCCGCACAAGGTCGGCGACTGGACCGACGCGATGACGACGGAGCACTCCTCGCCGCTCGCGATGATCGGTGTGGCGCTCCTGGTCTTCCCCAAGCTGGCGCTCGGCATGTCCGGCTTCGAGACCGGCGTGGCGGTGATGCCGCAGGTCAAGGGCGATTCCACGGACACGTACGCGAAGCCGGCGGGCCGCATCCGTGAGACCCGCCGGCTGCTCACCACGGCCGCCGTGATCATGAGCTGCTTCCTGCTGCTGTCCAGCCTGGCGACGACCATCCTGATCCCGCAGGGCGAGTTCGAGAGCGGCGGTTCGGCCAACGGCCGCGCGCTCGCCTACCTCGCGCACCAGTACCTGGGCGAGGGCTTCGGAACGGTCTACGACATATCGACCATCGCGATCCTGTGGTTCGCCGGGGCCTCCGCGCTGGCCGGCCTCCTCAACCTCGTCCCGCGCTACCTGCCCCGCTACGGCATGGCTCCCGAGTGGACGCGCGCCGTCCGTCCCCTGGTGCTCGTCTTCATGGCGGCCGCTGTGCTCATCACCCTGTGGTTCGACGCGAACGTGGACGACCAGAGCGGCGCGTACGCGACCGGTGTGCTGGTCCTGATGCTCTCCGCGTCGTTCGCCTCGGCGGTCGCCGTGCACCAGCGCGGCCACCGCGCGGCGGCGATCGGCTTCGGCGCGATCACCGCGGTGTTCGGCTACACGCTGGTCACCAACGTCATCGAGCGCCCCGACGGCATCAAGATCGCGCTGATCTTCATCCTGGCGATCCTGCTCACCTCGTTCGCCTCCCGCGTGCGCCGCGCCTTCGAACTCCGCGCCGCCGAGGTCACCTTCGACGAGGCGGCGGCCCGGTTCGTCGACGAGGCCGCGGCGAGCGGGCCGCTGCTGCTGATAGCGAACGAACCGCACGAGCACAGCACGCGGGAGTACCGCGCCAAGGAGTACAGCCAGCGCGAGCAGACACACATACCGGACGGCCGTCCCGTGCTGTTCCTCGAGATCTTCGTGACCGACTCCTCGGACTTCACGGCCGACGTCGCCGTGCACGGCGACGAGAAGCACGGGGTGCGCAGGCTGCGCGTCGAGGGCGCCACCGTGCCCAACACCATCGCGGCCGTCATGATGCGGTTGCGCGACCGCACCGGCCAGGTCCCGCACGCCTACTTCAACTGGACCGAGGGCAACCCGCTGAGCCACCTGGTCCGTTTCCTCGTCTTCGGCGACGGCGAGGTCGCCCCCGTCACCCGCGAAGTGCTCCGTCGCGCCGAGCCCGACCCGGAACGGCGGCCGCGCGTCCACGTGGGCTGACCCTCGGGACTTTCAGGGTTTCTTCCGGCCCCGCGGCACGATCATGTCCGTCAGCAGGGCCACGCCCGGGGTGAGCGCGTCCCAGGAAGCTCCGTGCCAGGCCAGGACTGCCATGGCCGAGGTCGGGAACTTGGTCCGCACGTCGTCCAGCGCGTCGTCGAGACTGTCCTCGGCCAGTTCGAGGACCAGTTCCTGAAGCCCCGGGTTGTGCCCGATCAGGAGCAACGTCATCATCTGGTCGGGGACTTCGTGCACGGCCGCGAGCAACTCCGGTGCGCCGGCGCCGTACAGGCGCCGGTCGAACCGCGCGGGCGGCGGGGTGCCCCACTGCTGCGCCGCCAGCTCCCACGTCTGGCGGGCGCGCACGGCGGTGGAGCACAGGGCGAGGTCGGGCAGGCAGTCGGCGTCCGCGAGGGCGCGTCCGGCCGCCGGTGCGTCGCGGCGGCCGCGCGGGGCGAGGGGGCGGTCGTGGTCGCCGATGCCCGTGGGCCAGGCCGACTTGGCGTGTCTGAGCACGACCAGTCTGCGCAGCGGGCCGGCTCCGGCGCGTGCGATCACCACTGCTTCCCGATGTCCCTGGTGAGTTCGAGTCCGAGCAACCGGTCCGCGTAGGCGTACGTCTCGAAGCGGGCGCCGTCCGGCACGTCCTCGGCGTGCTCGACCCGCCGCAGCACCTCCAGCACGGCGGGCACGTCGAGGTCGTCCTCCCACGCGGCGCGCAGCTCCTGGCGTACGTGCTCCGGAACGGGCTTGGACGGCCGGGTGGCCCAGCCGGCGACGGCCTCGCGCCAGCGGCCGAGTGTCTCGCGGGCACCGTCGAGGTCGGCGGCGGCGAGGTCGAGGGACTGCCGGCGCGGGGCCGCGAGCAGGATCATCCGCAGCAGCGAGGGATCGGCGGTGCCGCGCACCGGGCCGACCTCGATACTGACGCCGTCGGGGTCGGCGTCCGGGGGCGCCGGGATCACGGGGTCCTGACCGGCGGGGGCCGTGTCCGTGGACGTCGCATCCGTCGAGGTCTCATCCGTCGACGTCGCGCCCATGGAGGTCGAACCCATGGAGGTCGCGTCCCGAGGAACCGCCTCCTCGGCGGCTGAGCGTCCGGGGGCCGGGCCCTCGGGGGCCGCGCCCGCGGAGGCGAGCACGTGCAGGGCCGGACCCGCGCCGCCCCGCTCGCCCTCGGCCCGGCGGATGCCGAGCGCGTCCGCGCGCGCCCTGAGCGTCGCGGGCGGGTCGGCCACCGTGGCGACGGGGGTCCCGCCGAGTTCCAGGGCTCTGGCGAGCACGTCGGCGACCAGCAGGACGCGCAGCGCGGACAGGTCGTCACGCTCCACGTGCGCCTCGACGCGGGTCAGGCCCCGGCGGGCGCGGACGGCGTCGACGGTCTCGCCCGTTCGGGCGTCGGTGATACGCAGCACGAGGTGAGCGTAGGCGGCCGGAGGGCCGGGCGCAGGAAGGTGACCCGCATTCCGGACAGTCGTCCCGCTGAACACCGAGCGCATCGGGAGGACGGCGGTGGGCGGGGATCGGTACCCGGGCCGACCCCGGGCCGACGTCTGCGCACTTCACCGGGGAACCGGAGAGGGGAACCGGGGAACCCGGGAATCGGGGAACCCGGGAATCGGGGAATCACCGTGTGCCGTCCGCTGTTTCCCGGCTGAACACCGATGACATTCCCCGACAGGCACTCCGGAGGACGACCGTGTACGGCGACCCTGCGACGATCCGCAAGATCCTGAACGAACTCGGCGACACCTGGGCGGTCGTCGGTCTCTCGTCGAACGAGGGGCGTGCGGCGTACGGAGTCGCCGACGTCCTGCGGCGTCACGGCAAGCGGATCGTCCCCGTGCACCCGAAGGCCGAGACCGTCCACGGCGAGAAGGGCTATCCCTCGCTCGACGCGATCCCTTTCGACGTCGATGTCGTCGACGTCTTCGTCAACAGCGACCTCGCCGGGACGGTGGCCGACGAGGCCGTCGCGATCGGCGCCAAGGCCGTCTGGTTCCAGCTCGGCGTCGTCGACGAGGCCGCGTACGACCGTACCCGCGCCGCCGGGCTCGACATGGTCATGGACCACTGCCCAGCCATCGAGATCCCCCGCCTGGGCTGACCGGGCCCCGTACGGACGCGGACCCCGTGCGCCCCACTTGGTTGACGGCGCCCGCGCCGGCCGGGTTTGCTGCTGCGGTGTCCACTCTTGTCTTCCGGCGACCGGCCGACGAACCCGGCCTCGAAGCCTGGCGTCACGTCCACAACGTGATCGTGCCTCCCGCCGCCCTGTCGCTCGACGAGGTCCGGGAGCGGGCCGGCCGCAACCTCCTGGAGGTCGTCCATCTCGGCGACGTCCTGGTGGGCTGCACGACCGTGCGCCCGCCGAAGGACGGCTCCCCGGCGGCGACGGTGATCGCCCGGGTGCTGCCCGGGCACCGCGGGCGGGGATTCGGCGGGGAGTTGTACGAGCGGGCGCTGGAGCAGGCACGCACGCTGGGCGCGGAGGTGATCGAGACGGTCGTCCTCGCCTCGAACTCGGACGGGCTGCGCTTCGCCCTGAAGCACGGATTCGCCGAGACCGAGCGCTACGTGCTGCCGGGCGGCACCGCGGAGTGGGTCGACCTGCGGCTGACCTGATCCGGCCGACCCGATCCGGCGGGCCGACCGGCCGGCACGTCCTTGGGGCGTCACCCCTCCTGGCCCAGGAAGGCCACCACGGTCTCCGTGAAGAACCGCGGGTCGTCGAGCCACGGAAAGTGCCCGGCGCCCGGCTGGACGACCAGGCGGGCCCCGGGGATCAGCTCCGCGACGCCGGCGGCGACCCGCGGCAGTGGGCCGCCGTCCAGTTCCCCCGCCAGGAGCAGGACCCGGGCGGCCGGCGGGGTGACGGCGCCGCGGGCCGCGAGGGGCTGGAAGGCACCGGCCGAGGCGTACAGGTCCGCGGCCTCCTCGTTGGTCTGTGCGACCTCGGCCGCGGCGTGCGCCCGCGCTGTGGCGTCCCAGCGGCCGTAGAAGAAGGGGGCGGCGGCGTCCCAGTCGGCGTCGGCGACCGACCCGGCCCAGATCCTCTCGACGGCCTCGTACGCCTCCTCGAACCACGGCTCCGCCCTGCGCAGCGCGGCCGCCTCCCGGCGGTGTTCCAGGGTGAAGTCGACACCGAGGGCGCGCGCACGGGTGGTCACCAGGGTGAGGGTGCGCACCCGGTGCGGATGCGCGGCCGCGTGGAGCAGCGCGAGGTCGCCGGCCGCCGAGTGGGCGAGGAGATCGACGCGATCCAGCCCGAGATGCGCGCGGAAGGCCTCGACGTCCCCGACCTGCCGGTCGCAGCGGTACGTCGCCGGGTCGGCCGGGACGGCGGAGCCGCCGGTTCCGCGCGGATCGAGCAGGTACAGGCGGCGGTGCCGTGCCAGCCCGCCGAGATCCCCGAGGTAGGCGGAGGCCCGCATGGGGCCGCCGGGCAGACAGAGCAGCGGCTCGCCCTCCCCCACCACGTGGTAGGCGAGCGTGGTTGCGTCGGGGGCGGTGAAGGTCGGCATGACGGCATCCTCGTGACCGCACGCGGGCCACCGCAACCGGTCGACGGACCCGCACGCCCGGGAGTCGGGTCCGTCAGGCGACTCCGAGCCCCTCGATCACCACGGCGTTCGGCAGTTCCCCGAACGCCTTGCCCGGCACCAGCAGTTTGCCGCGCCGCCGACCGCTGCCGACGAGGACGTACGGCAGCTCGACGACCGCCTGGTCCACCAACACGGGCCAGTCACCGGGCAGTCCGACGGGTGTGATGCCGCCGTACTCCATGCCGGTCTCCCCGGTCGCCGTGTCCATGGAAGCGAACGATGCCTTGCGGGCGCCGAGTTGGCGGCGGACGACTCCGTTGACGTCGACCCGGGTGGTGGAGAGGACCAGACACGCGGCGAGCGTGTTCTCCGCGCCACGCCTGCCCGTGACGACCACGCAGTTGGCGGACCGTTCGAGCAGTTCCTTGCCGTAGTGCTCGACGAAGGTCGCGGTGTCGGCCCAGGCGGGGTCCGTGTCGACGTACACGATCCGCTCGGCGGGGACGGTGCCCCGCCAGTCGCGTACGGCGTCGGCGACCGGGCCGACGAGTTCGCCGAGGCACTCGGGAGCGGGCGTGGCGTGGTCGAAGTGTCCGATGGGGGCGCGCATTCCCGCACGGTAACAGCCGTTCGGGGGCGCCCGGCCGGGGGTCTCAGTGGACGAGCGGGACCGATACCGCCATGACCATCTCCACGGGTACGTCGCCGTCATTGCCGTACCGGTGCGGGGTGTTGGCCTCGAAGGAGGCGCTCGCCCCCGCCGGCACACGGTGGGCCACGCCGTCGACAGTGAGGGTCAGATCGCCCACCGTGACATGGACGAGCTCCACGGTGCCCGTGGGGTGCGGGTCGGAGGGGCTGCCCTCGCCCGGCATCAGGCGCCAGTCCCACATCTCCAGCGGGCCGGGGGCCTCGGTGCCCGCGAGCAGCCGGTTGTAGCTGCCCGCGTCGGTGTGCCACAGCCGTACGGCCTGCTCGGCCGGGACGATCCGGACCTTGGGGCCCTGTTCGTAGTCGAGGAGTGTGGTGATGCTGACGCCGAGCGCGTCACCGATCTTGACGACGGTTCCGAGGCTGGGGTTGGTCCTGGCCTGCTCGATCTGGATGAGCATGCCGCGGCTGACTCCGGCGCGGCCCGCGAGCGCTTCCAGGGTGAAGCCGCGCTCGGTGCGCCAGCGCTTCACGTTGCGCGCCAGGGACTGGGTCAGCAGGTCGAGATCCGACACGTTCCGTCCAATATTTTAAATGACAGAGTTCAATAAAGTGAACTATGGTGTGGTGCACCCCATCGTTCACCGAACTGTACTGCGAGGCGACTCATGACAGCGCTCTTCGCCCTGGCCACCAGCCTCCTGTGGGGCCTGGCCGACTTCGGCGGAGGACTGCTGACCCGGCGGACCCCCGCCCTCACCGTGGTCGTCGTCTCGCAGGCGGTCGCGGCGGCCGTCCTCGGCGTGATCGTGGTCGCGACCGGCGCCTGGGGCGAGGCGGGACCACGCCTGTGGTTCGCGGCCGCCGCCGGCCTGGTGGGACCGGTCGCACTGTTCTCGTTCTACAAGGCCCTCGCCCTGGGTCCGATGGGTGTGGTCTCGCCCCTCGGCTCCCTGGGCGTCGCCGTCCCGCTCACCGTGGGCCTCGTCCTCGGCGAGCGGCCCGGACCGCTGCAGTTCGCGGGCATCGCGGTCGCCGTCGCCGGTGTGGTCCTCGCGGGCGGTCCGCAGTTCGGGGGCGCCCCCGTGCAGCGGCAGGCGATCCTGCTGACGCTGCTCGCGGCGCTCGGTTTCGGCACGGTGTTCGTCCTGATCGCGGAGGCGTCCTCGTCGGTCACGGGACTGTTCCTCGCCCTGTTCGTGCAGCGGGTGACCAACGTGGTCGCGGGCGGCACGGCGCTGTGGGCCTCGGTGCGGCACGGCTCCGCCGGGCTTCCCGCCGGTGGCTTCCCCTGGCGCGCCCTTCCGGGGTTCGCCTTCGTCGGACTCGCCGACGTGGCGGCCAACGGCACCTACTCCGTCGCCGCCCACCACGGCCCGGTGACGGTGGCCGCCGTGCTCGCCTCGCTCTACCCGGTGGTCACGGCCCTGGCCGCGCGCGGATTCCTCAGCGAACGGCTGCGCGGAGTCCAGGCGGCGGGCGCGGGCCTGGCACTGGTCGGCACGATCATGCTCGCGACGGGTTGAGTCGGCACGGTCACGCTCACGACGGGCCGGGCCGGATCAGGGCAGGCCGGATCAGGGCAGGCCGGGTCAGGACTCGGCGCGTACGTCCGCGGCCGCTTCCCCGGCCGCGAGGTCCAGCTCCGCGAGCCGGGCCACGGCCGCCTCGTCCAGCCCGGACAGCGCGAGCAGCTGCTCCGGCGTGACCCCGTCGGGGATCGGCACGGGCGCCGGCGTCCGCAACGGCGGCTGCCATCCGGCCGCCGGATCCCAGCGCCGTACGACCCGGGCGGGAGCCCCCGCCACGACCGCGTGGTCGGGCACCGCGCCACGCACCACCGCGCCGGCCGCCACCACGACGTTCCGCCCGATCCGCGCCCCCGGCAGGATCACCGCCCCGGTGCCGATCCAGCAGCCGGGACCGATCTCCACCGGCTCCATCCGGGGCCACTGTTTGCCGATGGGCTCGTGCGGATCGTCGTAGGAGTGGTTGGTGGACGTCACGTACACGTACGGCCCGAAGTAGCAGTCGCTGCCGATGGTGACCGTCGTGTCGGCGATGACGTGGCTGCCGCGGCCGAGCACCACGCCGTCGCCGAGGCGCAGGATCGGGTCGGGGCCGAGGTCGAGGTCGGGCATCAGTCCCGCGGTCAGGGTGACCTGCTCGCCGACGATGCAGTGGTCGCCGAGGTGGATCCAGGGTTCGCCGAAGACGGTGCCGAGCGGGAAGGCGAGTCGGGTACCCGTTCCGATCGCCCCGAAGCGCAGCCGCCCCGGGTGCTCGGCCGTGACCGAGGCCGTGCGCTGCACCCATGCCCAGCCCGCGTGGACGGCGCGCTGCACGAGACGGCGCCGCCATGACGAGAACGCGTTCCTGTTGCTGGGCACTCGCTCACGGTACTCAGGGGAAGAAGGGGCCAGCAGCGAACCCGGCTGTGATCTTCGCCCCACCGGGTCGCGGATCATGGCATACGGTGCCGGTGTACCGACGACGAGGAGGCGGCGATGACGCAGCAGGCGCTGATCATGGGGATCGGCGGCAAGGATCCGCGGGTGGACCCGGAGGCGTTCACGGCGCGCACGGCGGTGGTCGTCGGGGACGTCACCCTGGGGCCGGGCGCGAGTGTCTGGTACGGCGCGGTGCTGCGGGCGGACTGCGGACCTATCGTCATCGGCGCCGACAGCAACATCCAGGACAACTGCACCCTGCACGTGGATCCCGGCTTCACCGTCACCGTGGGCGAGCGGGTCTCGGTCGGGCACAACGCCGTGCTGCACGGGGCCACCGTCGAGGACGACTGCCTGATCGGGATGGGGGCCACCGTCCTCAACGGGGCGGTGATCGGCGCCGGTTCGCTGGTCGCGGCCCAGGCCCTGGTCCCGCAGGGGATGCGGGTCCCGCCCGGCTCGCTGGTGGCGGGCGTACCCGCGAAGGTCAAGCGCCCGCTGACGGAGGAGGAGCGCCAGGGCCTCACTCTCAACGGCACCTTCTACGTGGAGCTGGCGAAGGCCCACAAGGACGCGACCGAGAGCACCGGGAGCTGAAACCCCGCCCGGAGGTGCGCGGAGCCGCGTGATCGGTCGAGTCCGGCCCGCCGTGCCGCGGCACCCGTCCCGGTGACGGGTCCTACTCGGCGGCGGCGACCGGCTCCGGCTGTGCCTCGTCCACCTCGGCGGACACCCGCTTCGCCCGGCGCCTGACGACCAGCATCGAGGCGAGCCCGATGAGCACCGCCAGCGCCAGTCCGACCCACGAGAACCGCTTCAGCCAGGACTCGGCGACGACACCGACGTAGTAGATGACCGCGGTGGTGCCCCCGGCCCAGATGATCCCGCCGAGCACGTTGGCGATCAGGAACTTCCAGTACGGCATCTTCAGCACACCGGCGAGCGGCCCCGCGAAGATGCGCAGAAGGGCGATGAAGCGGCCGAAGAAGACGGCCCACATGCCCCATTTCTGGAAGGACCGCTCGGCCGTCGCGATGTGTCCCGGACCGAAGTGCCGGGGGAACTTCCCGCCGAGCCAGGCCAGCAGGGGCCGTCCGCCCTTGCGGCCGATCGCGTAGCCGATGGAGTCGCCGACGACCGCGCCGAGGCTGGCGCACGCCCCCAGGATGACGGGGTTGATCCCCGAGTGCTGGGAGGACAACAGCGCCGCCGAGACCAGGACGATCTCGCCGGGCAGGGGTATACCCAGGCTCTCCAGGCCGATGACGAGGGCCACCAGCGCGTAGATGCTGACCGCGGGCACCGTCTCGAGCCATTCCTGGACGTGCAACGCCGGTTCCTCCCCGTCACGTGTCTCCCGGCATGCGCTCGTGCGAGCGCATGCCGGGAAGCCTACCGCTCGGCCGGGCGCGGCGGAGTCCGGCGGTTGGCACCGGCGGTCCTGCTGTACAGCCGCGCTCCCCCGGCGGCGGGCTCACTCCCACTGATAGGGCAGGTACTTGCCGTCGAGGGTGATGACGACCCGGTCACCCTGAGGGTCGGGCACGCGCCGTACGTCGAGCCGGAAGTTGATCGCGCTCATGATGCCGTCACCGCACTGTTCGTGGATCAGCTCCTTGATCGTCGGACCGTAGACCTGGACGACTTCGTAGAGCCGGTAGATCGTGGGGTCCACGGGGACCGCGGAGTCCAGGGCGCCGCGGGTCGGCTGGAGCTGGAAGGCGAGGACGGCGTCGTCGCCGAGTTCGAGAAGCGCCGCGGCCGTCGCCGCCTCCTCCTCGCGCATGGGGTGCTGCCCGAGCAGCGCGGCCGTCGTCCACGCGAGCGGTTTGCCGACCGCTTCGGCCAACTGTGCCCAGGTGACCCCTGTCCTCACCTTGGCCTGACGGACAGCTTCGGCGGCTTCGCGCTTGCTGAGCATGCACATCTCCGTTCCTGGAGAACGACGTCGACACGTCGGGCCAGCCTAGGAGAACGCTCATTCTCTGACAATGGCGCCGAGAACGGCGGACGGCCCCGTCCGGTCCGGTGCCGGAGGGGCCGTCCGCCGTCGGATGGTTCACTCAGCCGTTCGGCCGCAGGGTCCACACGACGGTCATCTCTCCGGTGACGGCGCCGTCGGCGCGCTGGATCGCGATGGAGACGGGGAACTCGGGGCGCTGCCCCGCGTCGAGTTCGGCCACGACGTCGGCGACCGGACGCCCGAGGGTCGCGGTGGCGGTGACCGGCCCCATCGCCAGCTTCTTGTAGGCGATCTCGGCCCTCACCGCGAGCGGCACGGCACGCGAGAGCTGCTCCCCGAAGGCCGCGAGGACGATCGCCCCGCTCGCCGACTCCCCGAGGGTGAACATCGCTCCGGCGTGCGGGCCGCCGACATGGTTGTGATAGTCGCTCTGGTCCGGGAGGCTCACCACGGCCTTCTCCGGCGTGGTCTCCACGAACTCGAGGTTGAGGGTCCGGGCCATCGGGACCGTGGCGGCGAGCATCTCGCCGATCGTCATCTGGTCTGCGCTCATACCCCGAATGTTACCCACGAGTAGAAAATCTTGGCCAGCACCCGGGCATGTGAAGAAAACGAAAAAATCCGGACCCGATCCCTGACCGGTACATGCCTGAAGAAGAGCAGTGACCGAAACGTGTCACAGCCGCTACTAGGGTTACTGCCCATGTGGCCAGGAGAGCAGCCGCCCGGGGGCGAGCAGAACCCGCAGAACCAGAATCCTCAGCAGCCCAACCCCTATCAGCAACCGGGGTACCAGCAGCCGAATCCGTATCAGCAGCCCGGATTCCAGCAGCCCAATCCGTACGGGCAGCCGCAGTGGGGGACCGTCCCGGAGTCGCCCGGGGTGCCCCAGGTGCCCGGCGGTCCAGGGGGAGGGAACGGGGGCGGCGGCAACAGGACGAAGATCACCGCCATCGTCGCGGCCTCGGCCGTCGTGATCGCGGCGGGCGTCACCGGCTTCCTCGTCCTGGGCGGCAAGGGCAAGGACGACAAGGCGGGCGGCGATCCGTCCACGTCCCCGAAGACGTCCGCCTCGACGTCCCCGAGCGCGAGCGGCGACAACCCGCGCGGCACCGACGACGAGAAGCCGACCGTCGCGGGCTGGAAGGTCGTCGTCAACCCCAAGTGGGGCACCGCGTTCGACGTGCCGGCGGACTGGAACGTCAGCACGCCCGGCACCTTCATCGGCTTCGAGGACGAGAAGAAGGGCGACGGATCCGCGATCATCGGCATGTCCGCGCCCGCCTTCCTCAAGGAGAAGTGGTGCACGTCCGACGACGACAAGGACGGTCGCACGGACGACACGGCGCTGGCCGCCGCGGGTACCAAGGGCCAGAGCGGCGCCAAGGACACCGGCGACGTCGCGCGCAACGACTCGGCCTGGTGGGTCTTCGGCGGCTACACCGACCAGAAGGACGCGTCGAAGAAGCTGCTCAGGATCGGCAAGCCCACGGCGTACACGACGGCTTCCGGCATCACGGGAAGCGTCGCCAAGACGTATTCGAGCGGCGTCCCGAAGAAGGGCAAGTGCGACTCGGACGGCAAGGCGACCACGTTCGCCTTCAAGAACTCGGCGGGCGACTTCGTGTCCTGGACGCTCTACGGCGCGAAGGGGGTCGGCGAGGAGGTGCCGGACGCCACGGTCCAGAAGATATTGAGCACGGTCCGGTTGCACGGTGAGCCGACGGGGTCGTGAGCGTCGCGCGGTGTGCCGACGGGGTTGTGAGCTTCCCCGGTGTGCCGACGGGGTCGTGAGCGTCGCGCGGTGTGCCGACGGGGTCGTGAGCGACCCCGGGGCTTCCTGAGCCGCTGTTCGGAGACGTGAGCGGTACGCGGAGGGTGTCCACCGGGTTTGGCAAGTCGGGCACCGGGCGGCGAAAGTGGCCCGGTGACCTCTGCCGCCGACCTCCGTCGACACCCGCGCCGTCCTTCCTGGGCGGGCCGGAACTACACCTTGCTGACCGCCGCCGCGGTCGTCACCAACCTGGGCAGCCAGGGCGCGCTGATCGCCTCGGCGTTCGCGGTGCTCGAAACGGGCGGCGACGGGGGCGACGTCGGCCTGGTGGCGGCCGCGCGGACACTGCCGCTGGTCCTCTTCCTGCTGATCGGCGGCGCGGTCGCCGACCGGCTGCCGCGCCATCGGGTGATGGTCGCGGCCAACGCCCTCAACTGCGTCTCGCAGGCGACGTTCGCGCTTCTGGTGCTGTCGGGCGAACCGCGGCTGTGGCAGATGCTGCTGCTGTCCGCGCTCGGCGGTACCGGTCAGGCGTTCTTCAGTCCGGCCGCCGAGGGCATGCTGATGTCCTCGGTCGACGGAGAGCAGGCGAGTCGCGCCTTCGCCATGTTCAGGATGGCGATGCAGGGCGCGGGACTCGGCGGAGCGGCGCTCGGCGGGGCGATGGTGGCGGTGATCGGGCCGGGCTGGGTGCTCGCGGTGGACGCGGTGGCGTTCGCCGTCGCCGGGGCGCTGCGCTCCTTCCTGGACGTGAGCCACATACCGCCGCGCAGGCCCGGCGACGGGCTGCTCTCCGATCTCCGCGAGGGCTGGCAGGAGGTCGCCGCACGGCCCTGGCTGTGGACGGTCGTCGCCCAGTTCTCCGTGGTGGTCGCGGTCGTGGGCGCAGCCGACGCGGTCTACGGTCCGCTGGTCGCCCGGGACAGCCTCGGCGGCCCCGGTCCCTGGGGTCTGGCCCTCGGCGCGTTCGGTGCGGGCACGGTCGGCGGCGCGCTGCTGATGACCCGCTGGAAGCCACGCCGGCTGCTGCTCGCCGGCACCCTCTGCGTCTTCCCGCTCGCCGCGCCGGCCGCCGCGCTCGCGGTGCCGGTGGCGGTGGTGCCGCTGTGCGCCGTGATGTTCGTCAGCGGGGCGGCGATAGAGGTGTTCGGCGTCTCGTGGATGACCGCCCTGCACCAGGAGATACCCGAGGACAAACTCTCCCGCGTCTCGGCGTACGACTGGTTCGGCTCGATCGCGATGGTCCCGCTCGCCACGGCCCTGGCGGGCCCGGCGGAGCAGGCCTTCGGCAGGACGGCCGCCCTGTGGGGCTGCTCGACCCTGGTCGTCGTGGTCACGGCGGCGGTGCTGTTCGTACCGGACGTACGGAATCTGACCCGGCGGACCAGGCCGGTGGCGCAGGGATCTCCGCCGGTGGACGCGGGGCGCGTGTCAGCCGATGCCGAAGGCTCCGCCGGGCGGCTCGGGTGAGGGGACCGCGTCCTCGTCGCGGACGGGTACGGCACCGCCGATGAACCTGCGCAGCGCGGGGCCGTGTTCCACCCGCGCCGGGAACGCGTCGGAGGCGGTACGACGGGCGAGGGAGGCCGTGTCGAACGGGTGGTGGGAAGCCACCAGCACCGCGTTTCCGAAACGCCGTCCGCGCAGCACGCCTGGTTCGGCGATCACCGCCATTTCCTCGAACACCGTCGCGAGCGTGGCGAGTTGGGAGCGCAGGAAGGTGAAGGGGGCGGAGTCGGCGAGGTTGGCCAGGTA
This sequence comes from Streptomyces sp. NPDC057950, assembly GCF_042887295.1. Lineage (NCBI taxonomy): Bacteria > Bacillati > Actinomycetota > Actinomycetes > Kitasatosporales > Streptomycetaceae > Streptomyces > Streptomyces sp. NPDC057950. Next base: position 75,606 of record NZ_JBHVPP010000001.1, on the reverse strand, counting down.
GACGCCGTCGTCGCGCAGGACCCGCCCTGCGGCATGCGCGTACGCCGTGGACGTCAGGTGCGCGGGGACGCGCGAGCCGCCGAAGACATCCGCGATCACGATGTCGACGGAGGCGGGCGCCGCGGCTTCGAGCCACTCCCGGGCGTCCGCGCCGTGCACGCTGATACCGGCGTCGTCGGCCACGGGCAGGTGCTCGCCGATCAGGGCCAGCAGACCCCGGTCGGCCTCGACCACGTCCTGACGTGCGCCCGGCCGGGTCGCGGCCACGTAGCGGGGCAGTGTCAGCGCGCCGCCGCCGAGGTGCAGCACGTCCGGTCTCCGCCCCGGCGCGACGACCGTGTCCAGTACGTGCCCGAGCCGTCGCGCGTACTCGAACTCCAGATGCGTGGGCTCGTCGAGGTCCACGTACGACTGCGGTGCTCCGTCGACCGTCAACAGCCAGGCCCGCTTCCGGTCGACGTCCGGCATCAGCTTGGCGGTCCCGTGATCCACGGCCCGCATCACGGGTATCGGCTCGTCCACGCGTCCATTGTGCCGCCCCGGCCTCGCGCGGGGCGCCGGACGAACTGGTGCCCGCCGCTTTCGCGGCGGGCACCCGTCCACCGTACCGTTGCCCCGGCCGTCAGCCGACCGAGGTCACCGTGCCCGCGCCGACCGTCCGGCCGCCCTCCCGGATGGCGAATCCCAGGCCGGGCTCCAGTGGCACCTCGCGTCCCAGCTCGACCGTCATGGTGACCGTGTCGCCGGGCCGGGCGACCGCCCGCTCGCCGAGGTCGACGTCGCCGACCACGTCCGCGGTGCGGATGTAGAACTGCGGCCGGTACCCGGTGGCGACGGGCGTCGTCCGTCCGCCCTCGCCCGACGACAGGACGTACACCTGCGCCGAGAAGCGGCGGCTGGGCACGACGCTGCCGGGCGTCGCGACGATGTGCCCGCGTCGTACGGCGTCCCGGGGCACCCCGCGCAGCAGCAGCGCCACGTTGTCCCCGGCCTGCGCCTCCGCCATGGGCTTGCCGAAGGTCTCCAGACCCGTGACCACCGTGTCGACGGCGGCGCCGAGCACGTCGACGCGGTCGCCGACCCGGATCGTGCCGCGCTCGACGGCGCCCGTGACGACGGTCCCGCGCCCGGTGATGGTGAGCACGTTCTCGACCGGCAGCAGGAACGGCGCGTCGATGTACCGCTCGGGCATCGGCACGTACGTGTCCACCGCGTCGAGCAACGCGTCGATCGCCGCGGTCCAGCGGGGGTCCCCCTCCAGCGCCTTGAGACCCGACACCCGGACGACGGGGACGGACTCGCCTCCGTAGCCATGCGCGGAGAGCAGGTCGCGGACCTCCAGCTCCACGAGGTCGGTGAGCTCCTCGTCCCCCGCGTCGGCCTTGTTCAGGGCGACGACGATGTGGTCGACGCCCACCTGCCGGGCGAGCAGCACGTGCTCGGCTGTCTGCGGCATGATCCCGTCGAGCGCGGAGACGACGAGGATCGCCCCGTCGAGCTGCGCCGCGCCGGTGACCATGTTCTTGACGTAGTCGGCGTGGCCCGGCATGTCGACATGCGCGTAGTGCCGGGTGTCGGTCTCGTACTCGACGTGCGCGATGTTGATGGTGATGCCGCGCGCGGCCTCCTCCGGAGCGCGGTCGATGCGGTCGAAGGGCACGAACGTGCCGGAGCCGCGCTCGGCGAGAACCTTCGTGATGGCGGCGGTCAGGGTGGTCTTGCCGTGGTCGACGTGACCCATGGTGCCGATGTTCAGGTGCGGCTTGGTGCGCACGTAAGCCGTCTTGGGCATGGCTGTACCTCGAAGCCTCTTGGGTGTCAGCGGGAGCTGAGTGAGGGTCCCGGCGCTCAGGGCCGGGACGGGGACCCCGAGGACCTGCCGACCCTCCCCCTGCGGGGTCCGCCGGACAATCCGGGAAGGGTCAGCTTCGGGCGCCGTCGACGGTTGCCGCGATGATCGGGACGGCAGCCTTCGGCGCATCCGCGACTGTGGATGCTGCGAGGAGGAAGGCGTGCCTGAACATGAGGCGATCATCGCCGACATGTCCGGCCACGTCGAATGGTTTTCCGCGCCACCGGACCGCACGACGGTGCGCGATGCTGCCGGTGCGTCAGGGGCGCACGCCCCAGGGACCGGTGGGGTGGTGAGGGGCCACCGGCGGGCATCCGGAGGAGAGTTGCCTCACACGGCGGCGGGGTCTGGCGACGGCGGGGCGCGGGAGCCCGTGCTCCGGCCGCGCGGGGCCACGCCGGTGCGGTCCGCAGCCGCGGGCGCCGCGGTCGAGGGGAGGACGGTGCGGGACGGCACGTGGCGACAGGGCGTGGTCAGACCGTGGAAGGGACGGTGTCGCTCCTGTACGGTCCCTCGACCGCGGACCGTTGCGGATCGGCCGCCGCGGAGCCGGCGGCGGTGAGCCGTACCGGGCCCGTGCCCTCGAGGCCGCCGTCCGGCATCTCGAACCGGGCAGCCGGCGTTCCGGAAGCTGTGACGCCCGTGAGACGAACCATACGGCGATCACACACACGGGTCGGTTACTGTCGCCGAATGCTCGATGCCACCACCCGCTCTGGGGGCACCGCCACGGCCGTCCCCGCGGCCCCCGCCACGGAGCTCTCCCTCGCCGCGGAGCTCGCCGTCTCCACTCCCACGGGCCTCGCCGCCCGGTGCACGAGAGTGGTGCTCTCGCCCTGGTCCCGGCTCTCCCTGTTGCTGGTGCTGCTCGCGGCGTCCGCGGCGAGCGTGCTGTTCTTCGAACCGCAGCGGATGCTCTCGGACGGCTGGCCACCGCAGCTCAGCGGTGCCGCGGCCGCCGTGGTCTTCGGGCTGGCGTACGGACTGTGCACGGTGGCGTTCGTGCCCCGGCCGCTGCTCAACCTCGCCGCCGGCGCCCTGTTCGGCTCCCAGCTCGGTCTCGCCACGGCGCTCGCGGGTACGGTGCTCGGCGCCGGGATCGCCTTCGGGCTCGGCCGGATCCTCGGACAGGACGCGCTGCGTCCGCTGCTGCGCGCCCGCTGGCTGAGGGCGGCCGACGGTCAGCTCAGCCGGCACGGCTTCCGCACGATGATGATGGCCCGGCTGTTCCCCGGGGTGCCCTTCTGGGCGGCGAACTACTGCGCTGCCGTGTCCCGCATGGGCTGGCTGCCGTTCCTCCTGGCCACGGCCCTGGGTTCGATCCCGAACACCGCCGCGTACGCCGTCGCCGGCGCCCGCGCCTCGGCACCGACCTCGCCCGCCTTCCTGATCGCGATGGGCTTCATCGCGCTGCCCGCGCTGGCCGGCGCCGTCGTGGCCTGGCGCAAGCGTCACCACCTGCGCGGACACTGAGACCACGGTCCCGGGACGTCCGCGGACACCGCCGGCCGCCCGGGATCCGGGACCTGTACGGACGGCGTCGACCGCCCCGGGGTGCGGAACCTGCACGGACGCCGCCGACCGACCAGGATCCCGCGGCCTGTCCCGAGCCGAGCCGAGCCGGCCCGTCCGTGCTGCGCCGTCCGCTCCGTGCTACATCGCCTCCAGCACCATCGCGTTGGCGAGGCCGCCCGCCTCGCACATCGTCTGCAGTCCGTAGCGGGCGCCGCGGGCGCGCAGGGCGTGCACGAGGGTCGTCGTCAGCCGCGTTCCGCTCGCGCCGAGCGGGTGTCCGAGCGCGATCGCCCCGCCGTGCACGTTGACCCGGGAGAGGTCGGCGCCCGTCTCCTGCTGCCAGGCCAGAACAACGCTCGCGAAGGCCTCGTTGACCTCGAAGAGGTCGATGTCGCCGAGTGAGAGCCCAGCCCTGCGGAGCACCTTCTCGGTGGCCGGGATGACGCCCGTGAGCATCAGCAGGGGGTCGGATCCGGTGACCGCGAAGCTGTGCAGGCGCGCCAGCGGGCGCAGGCCGAGGCGGGCGGCGGTCTCGCCCGCCATGATGAGCACCGCCGACGCGCCGTCGTTGATGGGGCTCGCGTTGCCCGCCGTGACGGACCAGTCGATCTGCGGGAAGCGCTCGGCGAAGGCCGGGTGGTAGTAGGCGGGCTTCAGCCCGGCGAGTGTCTCCGTGGTGCTGGCGGGCCGGATGCTCTCGTCGCGGGTCACGCCCTGAAAGGGAGCGACCTCGGCGCCGAAGAGACCGGAGTCCCAGGCCGCGGCCGCCTTCTGGTGCGAACCCACCGCGTACGTGTCCAACTGCTCGCGCGACAGGCCCCACTTCGCGTTGATCAGTTCGGCACTGATGCCCTGCGGCACCAGGCCCTCGGGGTAGCGCTCGGCGATCCCGGGGCCGAAGGGGCCCTCGGTACCGAGGACGTTCGACCCCATCGGCACACGGCTCATGGATTCGACCCCACAGGCCACCGCGATGTCGTACGCCCCCGACAGGACGCCCTGCGCCGCGAAGTGCACGGCCTGCTGGGAGGAGCCGCACTGCCGGTCCACGGTGGTCGCGGGCACCGTCTCCGGGAAGCCCGCCGAGAGCACCGCGTAACGGGTGAGGTTCGCGGCCTGCTCCCCGACCTGGGTGACGGTGCCGCCGATGACGTCGTCGATCAGCGCCGGGTCGATCCCGGAACGCTCGACGAGGGTCCGAAGCGTGTGGGCGAGGAGTTCCACCGGGTGGACATGGGCGAGAGAGCCGTTCGGCTTGCCCTTGCCGACGGGCGTGCGGACGGCTTCGACGATCACGGCATCACGCATGTCTGCTCTCCGAGGTCAGGGAGTTTGCCTTCCAAACTCGCTAAGTGACCCAAGAGTAACCTAGTCAGTTGGACATTCCAACCCACCCGTTAGACTGAGGGCATGAAGGACGCCCGCCCCTGCTCGATCGCCGAGACCCTGGCCCTCGTCGGCGAGAAGTACTCCCTGCTGGTCATGCGGGAGGTGACGCTCGGCGCCACCCGCTTCGACCAGCTCGCCCGCAACATCGGCGCACCGCGCGACGTGCTCACCGCGCGTCTGAAGCGACTCGTCGACGTCGGTGTGCTGGAGAAGGCCGAGTACAGCGACCGCCCGAAGCGCTACGAGTACCGGCCCACGCGGGCCGGGCTGGAGCTGCAACCGGTGCTGCTGACGCTGATGGCGTGGGGCGACCGTCATCTCCAGGAGGACGGCTTCCGCCCGATGGTGATGGAGCACACCTGCGGCCACGAGCTGGTCCCGCAGGTGGTCTGCCGGGAGTGCGGCCACGAGATCGAGCACGGCGACCTGACCGCCCACCCGCAGTCCCCGGGCTGGACGGTGACGGGACCCTCGGGGGCGTAGACACGGGACCAACCCTCGGGGACGTGGACACGGGGCCCGGTGGCGCGGGCGCAGGACCCGCGATGGCACACGGGCAGGACCCGCCGTGGCACAGACGCGGGACCCGCGGTCGCCCCGGCGCGGGTTCCCTCGCGATACGGGGCCCTTGCCCCTCCCGGCCCTCTCCCCCTCCCGGCCCTCTCTCCCCTCCCTGCTCTCTCCCCCTCCTCCGCTCCCTCCCCGCCTACTCGTTCCCCTCGTAGACCTCCAGCCGTCCGCACATTCCGAACCGGCCGCACGCGGCGGGCTGTTCGGCCCGTACAAGGGCTTCGCCGAGGTGGGACGTGTCGCACCTCCAGCCGTCCGCACATGCCGAACCAGCCGCACGCGGCGGGCTGTCCGGCCCGCACAAGGGCCTCGCCGAGGCGGGACGTGTCGCACCTCCAGCCGTCCGCACATGCCGAACCGTCCGCACGCGGCGGGCTGTTCGGCCCGTACAAGGGCTTCGCCGAGGTGGGACGTGTCGCCCCGCTCAAGCCGGGCGAGCTGCTCACCCGTGACCGCGGCGGCGGCCTCGGGACCGCGCCGCCACCGCTCGCGCCACTCGGCGAGGCGGGGCCGCACCGGCGTGGCCGCGGCCCGGTGGAACGCGGCGAGCCGCTCGGGGCCGTCCGCCGCGCGCAGCCCGCGGTAGCCCTCGACGGCCAGATCGCGCCGGGGCCCGGACGATCCGCTCGCGCTACTCCTCGGGCGCGTCGCCGGGGACGGCCGTCGCGGCGGCGTACGTGTCGGGGTCGGTCTGATACTCCGGGGGCAGGGTGAGCACGGCGTCGCCGGCCTCCGGAAGCCCGCTGTTCTGCATCAGGACGGTGATGCGCGGACCGCCCTCGTCGACGAGCCGGTGGACGGTACCGGGCGTGAACCAGGCGACCGTGCCCGGTGTGAGCGGCGTGACCTCGTATCCGGACGCCGTCAGCGCCTGGACGGCGCCCCGGCCGCCGGTGACGACATGCACCTCCGAGCAGGTGAGGTGCAGGTGCGGGGTTCCGCCGGACACACCGTCGGCGGCGGGCCAGTCGTAGACGCGGAGGTGCGAGACAGCGACGGCACCGGGCAGGCCGGTCCCGGGGCCGGCACTCGCGATGCGGGATGTGTTCATGTACCTGATCAGCGCTCGGTCGGACGTGCCGTCGGACGATGGCCGACGCTCGCTGCCACCCGGACGGAACGGAACGGGACGGGACGGAGCGGAACGGGACGGGACGGAGCGGGGGCGGGAGGGGCCGGCAACAAGCGCTTTCCCATCCCGGGGAACGTATGCGGCGGCACGGCGGCCGTTCAACACCCCGGCCACCGGGACCGGCGAGGTCACCTCGCGCCCGGGACCCTCCCACGTTCGTACGACCAATCGAACAGTTCCCCTAGTAAAGGCAAACCCCCGTGGCCGGACGGTCGCTCCGGGGCGCTACGCTGCCTGCAACACCCGTGATCAGCGCGCACCGCGAACCGCGACACGGCGTGTCCTTCGGCCCGTCCTCGATCAGCGCTTGGACCACCTCACTTCATGTCTTGGTTTGAATCCCTCATCCTCGGACTCGTCCAGGGGCTGACCGAGTTCCTCCCCGTCTCCTCCAGCGCGCATCTGCGCCTGACCGCGGCGTTCTCCGGCTGGCACGACCCCGGAGCGGCCTTCACCGCGATCACTCAGCTCGGCACGGAGGCCGCGGTGCTGATCTACTTCCGCAAGGACGTGGGCCGGATCCTCGTGGCGTGGTTCCGCTCGCTCACGAGCAAGGCGATGCGCCAGAACCACGACGCCCAGATGGGCTGGCTCGTCATCGTCGGCTCCATACCGATCGGCGTGCTCGGAGTGACCCTCAAGGACCAGATCGAGGGTCCGTTCCGCGATCTGCGGGTCACCGCGACCATGCTGATCGTGATGGGCGTGGTCATCGGTGTCGCGGACCGGCTCGCGGCGCGCGACGAGTCGGGCGGCAAGCACCGGGCTCCCAAGCAGCGCAAGACCATCGAGAACCTGAACACCAAGGACGGCCTGCTCTTCGGCCTCTGCCAGGCGATGGCCCTGGTCCCCGGCGTCTCCCGGTCCGGAGCGACCATCAGCGGCGGCCTCTTCATGGGCTACACCCGCGAGGCGGCGGCCCGTTACTCCTTCCTCCTCGCCATGCCGGCCGTGCTCGCCTCGGGAACCTTCGAGGTGAAGGACGCCACCGAGAGCGGTCACGTCTCCTGGGGGCCGACCATCTTCGCGACGGTCATCGCGTTCGTGGTCGGGTACGCCGTGATCGCGTGGTTCATGAAGTTCATCTCCCACAAGAGCTTCATGCCGTTCGTCTGGTACCGGATCGCGCTCGGCGTCGTCATCATCGCCCTGGTCGGCGCGGACGTCCTCAGCCCCCATGCGGCGGAGTCCGCGGGCTGAGGCGGTCGTCCCGTCGGCGCTCTCGCGTGTGACGGACGCACGGATGTGAAGGTCGCGCCGGTCCGGCCCGGGTTCCCGCACCCGCGGTGACGTGCGCCGAGACGGCCCGGCCGAACCCGCCCGCCGGGCCGTGAACGGTCACAACTGTGTCACCACCCCCGCAGGACACTCACATTTCCTTCACACCTCCCGTTACGGTCGCCCCACCACGAACCGTCCTTGGGGGGACCATGTCGTACAACCAGCCTCCGCCGCCGCCCGGATACGGGCCGCCCCCGCCGTTCACGCCCGCGCCGCGGCCGGCCGGACCGAAGTGGGCACGGAAGCGGTACATGCTGCCCGCCATCGGGCTCGCCTTCGCCCTCGGCACCGCCGCCGGCGGGGGCGGTCAGGACGGCAGTACCACCAAGGCCGCGGCCGACAAGGTGCGACCCGCCGCCACCGTCACCGCGACGGCCACGGCGACGGCGACGGAGACCGCGACACCGGAACCCGCGCCCACGGTGACCGCCACGAAGACCGTCAAGGTGAAGGTGACCGTCACCGCGAAGGCCGCCTCCGGCAGCGGCTCCGGCAGCGGCTCGTCCGGCGGGTCGTCCGGGAGCGGCGGCTCAACTTCCTCCGGCGGCTCCGCCGTTGCCGGGAACGGCGCCACCGCTCGCTGCAATGACGGCACTTATTCCTACGCCGCGCACCATCAGGGCGCCTGCTCGCACCATGGAGGCGTGGCCGTCTTCTACAAGTAGCCCAGGTCGCACGGGCGTCCGTCAGGAACGCGCTGCCGGACACGCGGGTGCCCGCTCCGATTCGGGGCGGGCCTCGGATTTCCGAATGCCTGGCCGGACACGAACACGCTCTCGACCGGCGACCGCCCTGGACGCACCCACGGTGCGGACCCGCCGGCCGAGCGGGCCCGTCAGGGTCCCCCGGGAGCCGGCCCGGTTCCCCGAGGCGGCGTCCGCAGGCCGTGACGAACCGCATACGGCGCGCGTAGCCGACCGGTAGCGGAGTGTCAGCCCATACCCCTAGGCTGGTGCGCATGTCCCCCGACTTCACGTTCTCTGGTTCCGTGCGGTCCGCTGCCGCGTTAAACGAGCAGATCCGCGCCCTGTGGATGCGCTCGGGCGGCTCCCTGTCCGCCCAGGAGCGCGCGGAGTACGAGCTGCTGGTCGTGAAATGGGCCGAGGCGATCCGCGGAGAGGTCATCGAGGCGGCCTGAGCCTCGTCGCTCCGCAGGACGTCGTGCCGGGCGGCGCGCACTGTCCGCCGGAGCACCTCGCGCTGTCCGCCGGAGCACCGCGCACTGTCCGCGGGAACAACCCGAGCGGCACGAGAGCCGGGACCGCCCGCCGGGCCCGGCGGCGGCGCGCGTCAGGGTCCGACCCCGGACGACGCGTCACTTCGCTTCGAGCGGTTCCCGCGGCCGCCATTCGGGGGACGGAGCCCAGGCTCCACGGCCGGAGTATCAGTCCTGGAACACCGACCTCTTGTACCCGAGAATCTTCATGGCCTCATCCTTCTTCTTTCCCCCCTCGAACTGATTCATATGGGCCGCCATCGCCGCCGGGTCCTGAACCTTGAGCAGATACTCGGCCATTTCCTCTTTCTTTACCGCTTCGCGGAACTCGTTCTCGGTCAACGGGGCCACCCCTTCCGCCAGCGAATCCTTTCGCTCGATGCCGACGATGTCGTAGGGTGCGCCCTGCTTCGCGATCCAGCCGTGCTCGGAGCCCGTAGCGCCCTTCGCCAGATACTTTCTCTTGATCCGGATGGTGAGTACGTATCCGAACCGGGCTTCCGACGCGAATTTGGTGGCTATTTCAGCATCCGTGGAAAATTCGATCAGGCTCGCGGTCTCCTCGTTACGGTGCTGACTCACGTATCCTTCGACGTGCTCACGCTCGGGCTTTGTAGCGTGCTCGTCAGGTTTCTGGACCATCTTCGGGAGACTGACGAAAGAGCCGCGAATCACCTCCTTCTGGAGATGCTTCCTCTGCGTGGGCGTCACACCGCGCTTCAGAAGGACTTCCTGCTCGCTGTCTTCGGGCAGCGCCGCGATGTGGTCCTCGGCGCTGAGCTCCAGAGGCTGATCCTGCAGAGCGATCCGCCTCCCGGCCTGGGACCCCTCCGACTGCTCCCCCTCTTCCATCATCCGCTGGACGGGTTCGCGCATCCGCTGGACGGGCTCGTGCGCACCGTTCGCCGTGTGGCGCGGGACGGTGACGGAGGGGGCGGTCGCCTCACCCGCGGCGAAGGCGTGCCCGTCCTTCTCCGCCGCTCGTTCGGAGTCCTGCTTCGGGTCGGTGACGGTGACTCCGGCACCGTTGCCGTGGCCCGTCTCGGGCATGCCTCTGAGGTTCTTGTCGACGTGGCTGAGCTCGTGGCCGATCAGCTTCTCGTCGCCCGCGGTCCCGGCGGAGAGGAAGATGTGGTTACCGACGGTCATGGCCTGGGCCCCCAGCGCCGCCGTGGCACGCTGGGCCACCGCGCCACGGTGGACGCGGGTGGAGGAGAGCGCCTCGTTCCGATAGAACGCCCCGGCCTTCGCCACCACCGACGAAGGCAACGACTCGCTCGACGAGTTCATGGCGGCGGCCAGCAGGGCGGCCTGCCCTTCCGGGCCGGCGTTTCGCGCCCCGCCCCGGACGTGTCCGTCCTCCTCCTCGGCGCGCGCGACGGCGGCACCGTCCAAGGAACGCTGCACCGGAGGTTCCTGCGACTGGTGCCCGCATCCAAGACCGTGCTGATGCTGGTCCCGCGCTCCAGGGTGGCCGGCCCGTCGCAGCATCTCGGCAACGGCCTTGTTCCCGGTACGGCTCTGCAGAGCGAGCATCCGTTGCACGGCCGTTCCGGCGGATGTCGGACTCGCCGGCGGGCGCCGAGGTGCCTGTCCCTTCCCTGTCGTGGTGTTCTCGTCGCGGGCCAGTCCCATACGTCTTCCTCCGGCATCAAAGACGACCAAGCCCCACACCGTCGCACGGAGGACGGCCGCGTTCCCAGGGCCGCAGGGGCAGAGTTGCGGCCCCAAGGGCTGCCGTCACCACGTCCGTACGGTCTTCATCCGGTCTTCGGTCGAACCCCGGCGGCGAAGTGGACCCCCGCGCCGGACGAACGGGATCACCGCCTGGCGCCCACGGCTGTGACGGAGCGCGGGGTCCGGCAAAGGCCGTCCGCGCATCCGCCGCCCCCTCCAGGCACCGCCCAGGTTCGAGCCGCTCTCAGCTTCGGACCCTGAAGGACGGTTCGGACCCTGAAAGACGGTTCGGACCCTGAAAGCCGGTTCGGACCCTGGCGGACGGCTGACGCCCGAACACCTTCGGACCGGCGCCCGCCGCAACCACCCCGCGAGCCCCGTACCGCCGCGCGTCCGTCGGCGCCTCACCGCCCCCCGGACACCCGCAGCACCGCCCCCGTGGCGTACGAGGCGTCGGGCGACATCAACCACGAGACGGCGGCGGCGACTTCCTCCGCCCGGCCGACCCTGCGCAGCGGAATCGAGGAGGCGGCACGCTCGGCGCGGCCAGGGTCGCCCATGGCCGCGTGCATCTCGGTGTCGATCATGCCGGGCGCGACCGCGTTGACCCGGATGCCGTCCGGGCCGAGTTCCTTGGCGAGGCCCACCGTCAGGGCGTCGACGGCGGCCTTCGTGGCCGCGTAGTGGACGAACTCCCCGGGGCTGCCCAGCGTCGCCGCCGCCGAGGACACGTTCACGATGACGCCGCTCCCCCGGGCCGCCATGGACCGGGCGGCCCGCCGCGAACACAGCAGCGTACCCAGCAGGTTGACGTCCACCACGCGCCGCAGGTCGGCGGGGTCGGTGTCCGTGAGCCGCCCGAGCGGACCGGTCACACCGGCGTTGTTCACCAGCCCGCCGACGGGTCCGAGACGGTCCGCCGCCGTGTCGAAGAGGCGCTCCACGTCGTCCGCGTCGGAGGTGTCCACCCGTACCGTCACACAGCGCGACCCCGCCGCGCGGACGGCCGTCGCGGTCGACTCCGCCGCCGCGGCGTCCCGCACGTAGCCCACCACCACGTCATGTCCGTCGGCCGCCAGACGGGCGCAGATCGCGGCGCCGATCCCCCGGCTGCCGCCCGTGACCACAGTGACCGGGCGTGTCATGCGTGCCTCCCTCCGGCGGGCGGTTTCCCGCTCCGCGCTCGCTCTCGATCATGATTCCTGCCTTCGTATCCCTTCGCGACCCCGGCCGTACACCCCCTGGATGATCAAAAGAACGCGCGGGTTACCATATGAGCGCCGCCTAGCTCGAAAGATAGACCTGTGACTGTCAATGACGACGCGTTCACCAACTGGAAGACCCGCGAGGAGATCGCGGAGTCGATGATCCCGATCATCGGGAAGCTGCACCGGGAGCGGGACGTCACGGTCCTCCTCCACAGCCGCTCCTTGGTGAACAAGTCGGTGGTCAGCCTTCTCAAGACCCACCGGTTCGCCCGGCAGATCGCCGGTGCGGAGCTCTCCGTCACCGAGACGCTGCCGTTCCTCCAGGCGCTGACGACGCTCGATCTCGGGCCTTCCCAGATCGACCTCGGCATGCTCGCCGCGACGTACCGGAGCGACGACCTGGGCCTCTCCGTACAGGAGTTCACCGCCAGGGCCGTCGCCGGCGCCACCGGCGCGGGCAAGATCGAGCGCCGCGAGCCGCGCGACGTCGTCCTCTACGGTTTCGGCCGCATCGGCAGGCTCGTCGCCCGCCTCCTGATCGAGAAGGCCGGCTCCGGCAACGGCCTGCGGCTGCGCGCCGTCGTCGTCCGCCAGGGCGGGGAACAGGACATCGTCAAGCGCGCCTCGCTGCTGCGCCGCGACTCCATCCACGGCCAGTTCCAGGGCACGATCACCGTCGACGAGGCGAACAGCACGATCATCGCCAACGGCAACGCGATCAAGGTGATCTACGCCGGCGACCCGAGCGAGGTCGACTACACGGCGTACGGCATCAAGGACGCCATCCTCATCGACAACACCGGCAAGTGGCGTGACCGCGAGGGACTCTCGAAGCACCTGCGCCCCGGGATCGACAAGGTGGTGCTCACCGCGCCCGGCAAGGGCGACGTCCCCAACATCGTGCACGGCGTCAACCACGACACGGTCAAGCCGGACGAGCAGATCCTGTCCTGCGCCTCCTGCACCACCAACGCGATCGTCCCGCCGCTGAAGGCGATGGCCGACGAGTACGGCGTTCTGCGCGGCCATGTGGAGACCGTCCACTCGTTCACCAACGACCAGAACCTGCTGGACAATTACCACAGCTCCGACCGCCGGGGCCGCTCCGCGCCGCTCAACATGGTCATCACCGAGACGGGTGCCGCGTCCGCCGTCGCCAAGGCGCTGCCCGACCTCAAGGCCCCGATCACGGGCAGCTCGATCCGAGTCCCGGTGCCGGACGTCTCGATCGCCATCCTCAGCCTGCGGCTCGGGCGCGAGACCACCCGCGAGGAGGTCCTCGACCACCTCCGCGAGGTGTCGCTGACCTCGCCGCTCAAGCGTCAGATCGACTTCACCACCGCGCCCGACGCGGTGTCGAGCGACTTCATCGGCTCACGCCACGCCTCGATCGTCGACGCCGGCGCCACGAAGGTCGACGGGGACAACGCGATCCTCTACCTCTGGTACGACAACGAGTTCGGCTACTCCTGCCAGGTCATCCGGGTCGTCCAGCACGTCTCCGGGGTCGAGTACCCGACCTACCCGGTACCGGCCGTCTGATCCGTCGTCAGGACCGGTCGGCGCCCTGCGCCGACCGGTTCCGCGCCTCACCCGGGCGCCGAGGGGGCCGCGTACCGAACACGGCTGCTCCCGGCGCCCGTTCGTCCTCCGTGGGCCCGGGACACGGACACCGGCGGCGCACGGGGAACACCCATGACCGCCGACGGCCGCTTCCTATACTGGGCGGATGATCACCGTGCCGCTCAGCGCACTGGAAGTAGCCATGGTTCAAGCGGGCGCCCCGGCCGCGGACACGTTACGCGACACCACCGAGTTCGCCCGGCGGCTCGAAGACCTCGGATACCAGCGGCTCTGGTACGCCGAGCACCATCATTCCCCCGCCATCGGAGCGTTCCCGCCCGTCGTCCTGACCGCCCACACGGCCGCGTCCACGGCGTCCATCCGTATCGGATCCGGTGGCGTCCTCGCCCCGAACCACGCTCCGATCATGCTCGCGGAGCAGTTCGGCACGCTGGCCGCACTGCACGCGGGCAGGATCGACCTGGGCATCGGCCGCGGCCCTGGCACCTTCGACGAGTCCACGGCGCGGGCCCTGCGGCGTGGGGCGGGACCGACGACGGACGACGAGTACCGCGACGACGTGTCGCAGACCCTGCGGTACCTGGTGGAGGAGGTCGCGCTCGACCCGCTCCCGGAGCCATGGCTGCTGTCCTCGAGCACGGCCGGTGCCACGCTCGCGGCGGAACTCGGACTGCCGATCGCCTTCGCCCATCACATCCGCCCCGACCACACCCTCGCCGCGCTCCACCACTACCGGGAGCACTTCTCCCCCTCCCGCTGGTGCGACCGCCCCCGCGTGCTGGTCTGCGTCGAGACGGTGTGCGCCGAGACGCGGGAGGAGGCCGCCCGGCTCGCGGGCCCGATGGATGTCGTCAAGGCCGGACTGCTCAAGGGGAAGGGCGACATCCCCTTCCCCACGCCCGACCAGGCGGCCGCCCACTCCTTCACCCCCCAGGAGGCGCGGGCCCTGACGGCCTTCCGAGCCCACCAGGCACACGGCACACCCGACACCGTCGCGGCACACCTGGCGGACCTGGCGGACGCGACCGGCGCGGACGAGCTCATGCTGGTGACACCCGTCCACGCGCTGACCGACCGTCTGAAGTCCTACGCACTCGTCCGACAGCACGTCATGACGCCGGTGGAGCGGCTCCCGCGGTAGATCGCGGGGCCCGCCGCGGACACCCCGCGGTCCCGGCCACGAATGTCGCTGCACGCCCCTTGGCTGCGCGGGCCCCGTGGCCAACACTGAGCCGATGACGCAGCGTGTGGAGCTCGCGACCCTGATGGACCGGTTCGCGGTGGACGGACTCGTCACCGAATACGCGGTGGCGGTCGACGACGGCGACTGGGACGCCTACCGGCGGCTGTTCGCGCCGGACGGCCGCGCGGACTACCGCTCCGCCGGCGGTATCGAGGGGGACGCCGGCCAGGTGGCGGGGTGGCTCGCGCGGAGCATGGAGCTGTTCCCCATGCGCCAGCACCTGATCGTCAACCGACGCCTGCGGTTCGGCGTGCTGGACCAGGACAGGGGCGACACCGCCCGGGTGCAGGCCGACTACATCAATCCGATGCGCTTCGCGGGCGACGACGGAGGTTCCACCGCACCCGACTTCGTGTGCGGTGGCCGGTACGCCTTCGCACTGGTGCGTACGGACCTCGGCTGGCGTCTGCGCGAGGTGGTCGTCCAGGAGAAATGGCGCCGCATGCCGCAGCCGCGTCAGGAACCCGCCGTCACCTGACCGGACGCCCCCTGTCGGAGATCGTCCCCGGAGCGCACACTGGAGGGACCACCGGGGAGGGAGGCGCCCATGACGAGGTTCGACCGCCGGCTCGCCTCTCCCTGGCGGCGGGCGATCGTCGCCGTGCTGGCGGGTTCGCTGCCGGTGCTCGCCTTCCCCGCCCCGTCGTGGTGGTGGTTCGCCTACGTCGCCCTCGTGCCCTGGATCCTGCTGGCCCGCACCGCCCCGACGGGCAGCCGCGCCGCGTACGACGGCTGGTTCGGCGGCCTGGGTTTCATGCTGGCCGTGCACCACTGGCTGCTGCCGAGCCTCAATGTCTTCACGGTCGTCATCGCGGGACTGCTCGGGACACTGTGGGCGCCCTGGGGCTGGCTGGTACGACGGTTCCTCGGCGGTGTGCCCTCGGCGGGGCGGGTCGGGGCCGCGCTCGTGGTGCTGCCGTCGAGCTGGCTGATGGTCGAACTCGTCCGGTCCTGGCAGGGGTTGGGCGGGCCCTGGGGGCTGCTCGGGTCGAGCCAGTGGCAGGTGACGCCCGCGCTGCGGCTCGCCTCGGTCGGCGGGGTGTGGCTGCTGAGCTTCCTGGTGGTGGCCGTCAACGTGGCCGTCGCGGTCCTGCTGGCCGTGCGCCGGTCGCGCGGTCCGGCCGCCGCCGTCACCGGACTCGTCGTCACCGCCGCCGCCACCTCGGCGGCCTGGGTGTGGTCCCCGCGCCCGGACACCGACGGCCAGGTCCGCGTCGCCGTCGTACAGCCCGGCGTCCTGGGCGGCGGTGCCGGAGCCGGCGCGGAGAAGCGCTTCGCACGCGAGGAGGCGCTCACCCGCACGCTCGCCGGACGCCACGTCGACCTCGTCGTCTGGGGCGAGAGCAGCGTCGGCGTCGACCTGGCCGGCCGCCCCGACCTGGCGGACCGGATCGCCGCGCTGTCCCGCGAGACCGGTGCCGACATCCTCGTGAACGTCGACGCGCGGCGCTCCGACCGACCGGGGATATACAAGAGTTCGGTGCTGGTGGGACCGCACGGGCCGACCGGCGCCCGCTACGACAAGATGCGTCTCGTCCCCTTCGGCGAGTACATACCGGCGCGCTCCCTCCTCGGCTGGGCGACCTCGGTCGGCAAGGCGGCGGGCGAGGACCGCAGGCGCGGCACCGAGCAAGTGGTGATGGACGCCGGGCACGGACTGCGGGTCGGACCGATGATCTGCTTCGAGACGGCGTTCCCGGACATGAGCCGGCATCTCGCCCAGGACGGCGCCGAAGTACTGCTCGCCCAGTCGTCGACCTCGTCGTTCCAGGACAGCTGGGCGCCCGAGCAGCATGCCTCGCTGGCCGCGCTGCGGGCCGCCGAGACCGGCCGCCCGATGGTGCACGCGACCCTGACCGGTGTGTCCGCCGTCTACGGGCCGAGCGGCGAGCGGCTCGGCTCCTGGCTCGGCACGGACGCGAGCGAGGCGGCGGTGTACGAGGTGCCGCTGGCCCGGGGGGTCACCCCGTACGTCCGGTTCGGCGACTGGCCGGTGCACGGGGCGCTGCTGGTACTGGCGGCCCTGTGCGCCACCGAGGGCGCCCGCGCGCTCAGGCTGCGGCGGACCGCTCCTGGACCGCTCGCACCACCCGCTCGCACAGTTCATGAGTCGCCAGTGCGTCCCGGGCGCTGAGCACCTTGCCCGCGCGTACGGCGTCGAGGAAGACGAGCACGCCCTGCTCGATGCCGCGCTGGCGGGCCACCGGCACCCAGTCCCCGCGCCGTCGCACGCTGGGCTGGCCCTTGTGGTCGATCACCTCGGCGAGGTTGAGCACCTGACGCTTGGTGTCCTGGCCGGAGACCTCGAGGATCTCCTCGGCCGAGCCGCTGAGCCGGTTCATCACACCGAGCGCCGTGAAGCCGTCGCCCGCGAGCTGGAGTACAACGTGGTGGAGCAGTCCGCCCTCGACACGGGCCCGTACCGTCACATCGTCGACCGGCCCCGGCGCCAGGAACCGCAGGGTGTCCACGACGTGGATGAAGTCGTCGAGGATCATCGTGCGCGGCACCTCGGGCAGCCCTATCCGGTTCTTCTGCATCAGGATCAGCTCACGCGGATGCTCCAGGCACTGCGCGTACCCGGGTGCGTGGCGCCGGTTGAAGCCGACGGCGAGGCTGACGTCGCGCTCCTCGGCGAGCCGGACCAGTTCCTCCGACGCGGAGAGTTCGTAGGCGAGCGGCTTGTCGACGAACGTCGGTACGCCCGCTTCCAGGAGCCTCGTGACGATCTCGGGGTGTGCCACGGTGGCCGCGTGCACGAAGGCCGCGTCGAGATCCTGGGCCAGCAGCTCCGTCAGGTCGGTGTGCCGCTGCCCCTGCGGAAGACGGAGGCTGTCGGCGACCCGGGCGAGCGTCGCGGGCGTCCGGGTCTGCAGATGCAGCTCGACCCCCGGCTGAACCCCGAGCACCGGCAGATACGCCTTCTGCGCGATGTCGCCGAGTCCGATGCAGCCGACCTTCACGAGGTCTCCTTCGTTCGCCGATACTGGCCTGGTCGGAAGCATACGGGCGTCACGGCGGCCCCCGTCCGGCGGTGCCGGACCCGTCGCCCGGCTTCGACGCGCGGCTCGGGCCCGCCTCGTCCGAGCCGTCCGCGCTGTCCCCGCTCGGTCGGGTGCGGCACACGGCGGGGGACGGTACGAGCCGGCGGCCGCGGGTCAGCCTGTGTCCGCCGGCACCCGCCGGAGGAGCGGAAGGATCACCCGTGCGGGGCATCCTGTGCTGGTCGGCTCCCCAAAGCCGTCCGGAGACACCAGAGTTGCCCGCGTGCATCGAACGACGACGACGGCCGCGACGCTCCTGGTCACCATGGCGGTCACCGCCCTCGCCGGCTGTGTGGCCGTCCAGCGGCCATCCGCTCCCGGCCCGCCGCCCGCTCCCGCCCCGGCGTCGCCGCGTCCGGACGGCGCGGCCGGGGAGCAGCGGGTCGTGCAGGCTCCGGCGCGGGAGGCGCTGGAACTCGTCGGGCCGTCACGGGCGCCTTCACCGAAGCCGTCCCGTGCGACGGCGCGACCCCACCCCGCTCCGCCCGCACAGCCCGCACCGCGGGCCCACCCCCCACGTCACGCCCCCGGCACGCCGCACCTCCAGCCGAAGCCGCACCGGCCCGCCCACCACGCCGCCGCACCACCCCCGGCGACGAAGCCACCGAAGGCCCAGGACGTGTGCGCCCTCGGCAGGAAGTACGGAGGCTGGAAGCCGGGCAGCCCCGAGGCGGTCATCTGCAAGGGAACGTACGGGCATTGAGCCGCCCGGCGCCTCGCGCCCCGGGGTCCCGGAGTCCCGGAGTCCCGGAGTTCCGGACACGCCCCGTACGCGGACGCCTCGTCGCCCTTCCGGCCCTCCGTCTCGCGGCACACCCGTGTGCGATGCCACGCGCTGATCCGGCGGGGGGTACCGGACGGTCCTCAGGGCCGCTGTCTCGGCGGCCCCAGCGTCTCCCCTCCCGGCCCGCCGAACCGGCCGGGGCCCTCCCCCGGTGAACCCTCCGACGGTCCGTCCCCGTCGAGCCTCAGCTCCAGTCGGCCGATCGCCGCGCGTACCCCGTCTCCATAGCGGTCGTCACCGAGGAATCCGACCGCGCCCCGGGCCCGGCGCAGGTGGCTGCGGGCGGCGTCGGAGCGGCCGAGTTTCACGTAGTCGGCCGCCAGGTTCAGGTGCAGTGACGGGTAGAACGCCCGGACCGCGAGCGAGTGGTGGTGCTCCTCGACCCTGTCGTCCCCGAGTTCGTGGGCCGCCGACAGGGCGCGCAGATCCCACGCCAGCTCGTCCGAGGGGTCGTCCTGGGTGTCCGCCATGTAGTGCGCCAGGGTGCAGCGGTGCAGCGGGTCACCGTCCTCGCCGATCTCCGACCACAGGTCCAGGAAACGGCCCCTGGCCTCCTCGCGGTCGCCTCCGTGGTGCAGCATGACGGCCTGGCCGATCCGGGTCATCATGGCGTCCGGCGCCGTCTGCTCCTGCTGCTCCGCCACCGCGTCCTCCAGGCTCGTCACTGTCTCTTCCGACGCTAACCGCAGCCACTGCCAAACCGGCTCAGGCGCCCCCGTACGCCGCCGGACCGGGCCGGGGAGGGCGGGACCGGGCCCCCCGCCCGGCCCAGCCGTCCCCCATCCCGGGTCAGCCGAGGTCCGGAATCCGCCAGTCGATCGGGTCGTGGCCCTGCTGCGCCACGGCCTCGTTGATCTGTGTGAACGGCCGGGAGCCGAAGAACTTCTTGGCGGAGAGCGGCGAGGGGTGCGCGCCCTTCACCACGATGTGCCGGTCCTCGTCGATGAGCGGGAGCTTCTTCTGCGCGTAGTTCCCCCACAGCACGAAGACCGCCGGGTCGGGCCGGTCGGCCACGGAGCGGATCACCGCGTCCGTGAACCTCTCCCAGCCCTTGCCCTTGTGGGAGTTGGCCTCACCGGAGCGCACGGTCAGCACCGCGTTGAGCAGCAGGACGCCCTGCTCGGCCCACGGCATCAGATAGCCGTTGTCCGGGATCGGGGTGCCGAGCTCCTCCTTCATCTCCTTGTAGATGTTCCGCAGGGAGGGCGGGGTCCGCACTCCGGGGCGCACCGAGAAGCACAGGCCGTGTCCCTGGCCCTCGCCGTGGTACGGGTCCTGGCCGAGGACCAGCACCTTGACCCGCTCGTACGGTGTCGCGTCCAGCGCGGCGAAGACCTCTTCGCGCGGAGGGTAGACGGGACCCTTGGCTCGCTCCTCCTCGACGAACTCGGTGAGTTCCTTGAAGTAGGGCTGCTGCAGTTCCTCGCCGAGGACGCCGCGCCAGGACTCGGGCAGCATGGCGGTGTCGGTCACGTCAACTTCCTCCGATGTACGGTCACTTCCAGGCCTCAGAACCTACAGGCGACCACTGACACCCGGCCCCGTACCCCTTGCCACCAGCGGATCCTCCCCTGTCACCCGGCGGATCTCGCCCCTCGGCCGTCGGCTCCGGTCCCCTCCGGCCACCGTCACCCCCTCCGCGTCCGCCCCCGCTGTCACCCCGCTGCCGGCTGGTCCCGCGTCTCCGCCCGCCCGTCATCGTGATCGTCGACGACGATCCGCGGGGCCTCCGGGAACCGCCGGACCACGGCTCCTCGGCGTCCCCGAGATGCCCCGGCCGAGCAGGCGCCGCACCCTGGAATGGAGCCGTCATGGCGTCACCGGGCCCCCGCCCCGACCTGGCGTGGCGGGCCGGGTCCTTCCTGTCGGCGGCCGGGCGGAGGGCCGCGCCGCACGGCCGGTCCGCACGCGGGCCTTCCCCGTCCGCGCCGCCCGCGCCGCCCGCGCCGTCCCTGGTCCGCCCG
This sequence comes from Streptomyces sp. NPDC057950, assembly GCF_042887295.1. Classification (NCBI taxonomy): domain Bacteria; kingdom Bacillati; phylum Actinomycetota; class Actinomycetes; order Kitasatosporales; family Streptomycetaceae; genus Streptomyces; species Streptomyces sp. NPDC057950. The sequence continues at coordinate 55,147 of NZ_JBHVPP010000001.1, read as the reverse complement.
ACATTTCAGGTGCACCGGAGCAGCCAAGAGCAAGAGCGACGAGGAGCCATGAACGCACAGGGACCCGTCCATCGTGTAGCGATCGTCGGCACCGGCACCATCGGTGCGAGCTGGGCGACGCACTACCTCGCCCGGGGCTTCGAGGTCACGGCGACCGACCCCGCCCCCGCCGCGGAGGAGGCCCTCAGGGCGTACGTGGCCGAGGCATGGGACGCGGCGGCCACGCTCGGCGCCGAACCCGGAACCTCACCCGACCGTCTCCGGTTCACCACCGACATGCGAGAAGCCGTCGCGGACGCGGATTTCGTCCAGGAGAACGCGCCGGAGCGCCCGGATCTGAAGGTCAGGCTGTTCGCCGACATCGACGACGCGACGCCGCCGGACGCGATCATCGCCTCGAGCTCGTCGGGCATCACGATGAGTGTCATCCAGGCCGAGTGCCGGAATCCGCAGCGCACCCTCATCGGGCATCCGTTCAACCCCCCGCACATCATCCCGCTCGTCGAAGTCGTCGGCGGGACGAAGACCGCCCCGCGGACCGTCCGGGACGCCATGTCCTTCTACACGGCGATCGGCAAGAAGCCGATCCATCTCAAGAAGGAGCTCCCCGGACACGTCGCCAACCGCCTCCAGGCCGCTCTGTACCGCGAGGTCGTCCACCTGATCGACCAGGGGGTGCTGGACGTCGCGGACTCCGACGACGCGGTGTCCTGGGGCCCCGGACTCAGGTGGGGTGTCATGGGTCCCAACCTGCTGTGGCATCTCGGCGGCGGCGAGGGCGGCATCCGGCACTTCATGGAGACCCTCATGCCGGGGATGGCCGGGATGTGGCACGGACTGGGCGACCCGCGACTCACGCCCGAGCTCGAGGAGAAGATCGTCGGTGGGGTCCTGGAGGAGGCGGACGGTCACTCCGTCGGCGAACTGGCCGCCCGGCGTGACGCGATGCTGCTCAGCCTGCTGGCCGTACGGGGATCCGGCCGCGCGACGACACCACCGGCCGACCGGCATGAGACGGCAAAGGTCACCCCTGAGGCACCGGTCACCCCTGAGGCACCGGTCACCCCTGGGGCAGCGAGCCCTCGCCCGGGAGGAGGAACCGCGACGGAGCGGCGGCAGAGACTGTTCGTGCTCGAAATCAGCGGTGCCGGTCGGGTGTTCTCGGTGAACCCCGACGGCACCGACAAGCGGTTCCTCGTCTCGGGATGCGGGTTCCCCGACGGTGTCGCCGTGGACGCCGCTGCGGGGCACATCTACTGGACGAACATGGGCTCCCCGCCCCTCGACGACGGCTCGATCGAGCGTGTCGACCTGGACGGAGGCAACCGGACGACGATCGTTCCCGACGGCGCCACGCACACGCCGAAGCAACTGCACCTCGAAGCCGTCGGCCGCAAGCTGTACTGGGGTGACCGCGAAGGGATGCGCGTCATGCGCTGCGACCTCGACGGCACGAACATCGAGACACTCGTCCGGACGGGGCGGACGGACAGCGACCGCCGCGATGAGACCAGATGGTGCGTCGGAGTCGCCGTGGATCCCGGCGCCGGCCACCTGTACTGGTCGCAGAAGGGACCGAGCGACGCGGGTCGGGGGAAGATCCTCCGGGCCGGGATCGATGTGCCCGCCGGCGAATCCGCTGACAGGCGCAGCGACGTCGAGGTGCTTCTCCAGGGGCTCCCGGAACCGATCGACCTGCAGTTGGACCTGACGGAGCGCACGCTGTACTGGACCGACCGCGGGGATCCGCCGCGAGGCAACTCCGTGAACCGCGCACCGGTGGATCCGCCCGGCGGGCGGCGGGAGCCCGAGATCCTGTGGACGCACCTGATGGAGGGCATCGGCATCGCCCTCGATCTCGACGGCGGCCGCCTGTTCGTCACCGACATGGCCGGGACCGTCTACGCGGCGGATCTCGACGGGTCGAACCGCCGGGAGATCCTCATCGTCCAGGGCAACCTCACCGGGATCGCCCACGCCCTGGTTCCGGCCGAGGAGCACTAGGGCGTGGACGGCCGGCGCCGCCACCGAGGTCCCGGGACACCGTGGACCGGCCGAGGGTACGCAACGCTGTCGACGGCGCCACCGCGCGGGCCCTGGCCGATGCCTTCGACCGGCTCGGCGCCCGCGACGACCCGCTGGTCGGTGTGCTCACCGGGGCCGGCGGCACCTTCAGCACCGGGATGGACCTCAAGGCGTACGCGGTCGGGGACACCCCGAACATCCCCGGGCGGGGCTTCGCGGGGCTCACCCGGACCCGCCGCCGCGCCCCCCTCATCGCGGCCGTCGAGGGCTGGGCGCTGGGCGGCGGCACGGAGATGGCCCTCGCCTGCGACGTGATCGTCGCGGCCCAGGACGCCACCTTCGGTCTCACCGAGGTGAGGGTCGGCCTGGTGCCCCTGAAGGCGGCATCGTGTGCCTGCCCGAAAGCATCCCCCGCGACATCGCCGTCGAGGTCCTTCTCACCGGCCATCCCCTGCCCGCCGAACGGGCTCATCAGCTCGGCGTGCGGGAAGGAGCCCATGCCTTCGCCGAGAAGCGCTCACCCCCGTGGGAAGGCCGCTGACCCCAGCCCGTTCCCCAGGCCCGAGCCCGTTCCCCATGCCTCGGGCCGCCATCACCGAGGACCGGCCGATCGTACGGCGATGCCCCGCCGGGAACCCGTGTTCCCGGCGGGGCACTTGATCAGCGCGCCGGTGACCGCGCGGGCAGGACGGCGGGCGTCCGTGGCACCTGGACCCGGGCGCCGCCCGGGTCCGACCGCGGTCGCGGCGAGGCGTCCGTCAGCCCACTCCGGCGTTCAGGAAGATGCCGCCGTCGACCACCAGCGTCTGCCCGGTGATCCAGTCCGACTGTGCCGAGGTGAGGAACGCGGCGGCGCCTCCGATGTCGGAGGGCACGCCGAGCCGGCCGAGGGGGTAAGCCGCGGCCGCCTCCGCCTCCCGGCCCTCGTACAGGGCCTGCGCGAACTTGGTCTTGACGACGGCGGGCGCGATCGCGTTGACCCGCACCTTGGGCGCGAACTCGTGCGCCAGCTGCACGGTCAGGTTGATCATCGCGGCCTTGCTCATGCCGTACGCGCCGATGAACGGCGAGGGAGAGATGCCGGCGACGGACGCGATGTTGACGATCGCGCCGCCGTTCTCGCTCTGCCATGCCTTCCAGGTCAGCTGGGCGAAGCCGAGCGCCGAGACGACGTTGGTCTCGAAGACCTTGCGCGCCACGTTGAGGTCCAGGTCGGCCATGGGGCCGAACACCGGGTTCGTGCCCGCGTTGTTGACCAGGTAGTCGACGCGTCCGAAAGCCTCCATGGTGCGCTCGACGGCGACGGCCTGGTGGGCCTCGTCGTGCGCCTTGCCCGCGACACCGATGACGCGGTCGGCACCGAGTGTCTCGACGGCCTCCTTGAGAGCGTCCTCGTTGCGGCCGGTGATGCACACGCGGTCACCACGGGCGATGAGGGCCTCGGCGACGCCGTAGCCGATGCCACGGCTCGCGCCGGTGACGAGGGCGACCTTGCCGGAGAGTTCGGGAAGTGCGGTCATGTCCGTGTCCCCGCCCTTAGTTGAGCGGTCCGCCGGCCACGTACAGCACCTGGCCGGAGACGAATCCGGCGGCCTCGCCGGTGAAGAAGGCGATGGCGTTGGCGATGTCGTCGGGGTTGCCGACGCGCTGCACGGGGATCTGGGTGGCGGCGGCGGCCTGGAAGTCCTCGAAGCCCATGCCGACGCGGGCGGCCGTGGCGGCGGTCATGTCGGTGGCGATGAAGCCGGGCGCGACGGCGTTCGCGGTGACGCCGAACTTGCCGAGTTCGATGGCGAGCGTCTTGGTCAGGCCCTGGAGGCCCGCCTTGGCGGCGGAGTAGTTGGCCTGGCCGCGATTGCCGAGAGCGGAGGAGGACGACAGGTTGACGATCCGGCCGAACTTCGCCTCCACCATGTACTTCTGACAGGCCTTCGCCATCAGGAAGGCACCGCGCAGGTGCACGTTCATGACGGTGTCCCAGTCGGACGCGGCCATCTTGAACAGCAGGTTGTCGCGGAGCACGCCCGCGTTGTTCACCAGGATCGTCGGCGCGCCGAGCTCCTCGGCGATCCGCGCGATCGCGGACTCGACCTGGGCCTCGTCGGAGACGTCGCAGCCGACCGCGACGGCCTTGCCGCCCGCGGAGGTGATCTTCTCCACGGTGTCCTTGCACGCGGCCTCGTCGAGGTCGATCACCGCGACGGCGCGGCCCTCGGCGGCCAGTCGTACGGCGGTCGCGGCGCCGATGCCGCGCGCGGCACCGGTGACTACGGCGACGCGCTGCTCAGTGGTGGACATTGCTGGTTCTCCTCGCCCTTGAAAAGCCCTGCGGCCTGACATGTCCTGCGGCTCACACGGTACGCCCGTCCGGTGAGCGACCGCTTAGTACCTTCAGCAGACGTGACGCTAGAAGCCCTGGCACCCGGTGTCAACGGCACACGGCGCGGGTGTGATCCATTACCTGACCAGCAGCGCGAGCAACCGCTCCGTCTCCGCCTCCGGATCGGCGGTGAGGCCCGTGTGCACGGGCCCTGGCTGCAGCACCGTCGAGCGCGGCGCGATCAGCCAGCGAAAACGCCGGCCCGCATCGTCCCCCGCGGCCTGACCTGCCGCTTTCCCACCCGCGCAGACCCCTTCCACGGCGCGCAGCGCGGCCCGTACGCCCGCCACGTCGGCCTCCGGGTCCAGCGCCCGCAGTTTCGTCTCGTCCAGATGGGTGCGCGCCGCCACGAAGGACTTGGCGCGGCAGTACACCAGTACGCCCGCGTTGAAGCACTCACCGCGTTCGACGCGCGGCACCACCCTCAGCAGCGCGTACTCGAAGACGTCCCGCTCGCTCACGCGTCCCCCTCGGTGACCCTGGTGCCGTTGGCTCCCCCGCCGCCAGCGGGACCCTCGCCGCTCGTACTGCCCGCCCCGGCCTCGGGGCCCTCGACGCCCCTGACCCGTTCGTGGATGACGGCGGCGCGGGCCAGGAGCGGCTCCGCGTAGGCGCGCCGCAGCGCCTCGGTGGAGTCGAAGCCCGGCTCGTCCGCCAGCCACTCCTCCGGGATCGCGGCGGTCACCTCGGCGAGCAGTTCCGCGGTCACCAGCGGCGCCAGCTCGGCCGCCGCCGTGGCGATGTCCGGGCCGAAGGGCGCGAGCGCGTGGTCGGAGGCGTCGTACGGCTTGGCGGCGGAGGCTCGGGCACCGGGCCAGTGGTGGTGCCAGATCATGGTGGCGCCGTGGTCGATGAGCCACAGATCGCCGTGCCACATCAGCAGGTTGGGGTTGCGCCAGGAGCGGTCGACGTTGTTGACCAGCGCGTCGAACCAGACGATGCGCCCGGCTTCCCGCGCGCTCACGTCGAAGGCGAGGGAGTCGAAGCCGACGGCGCGGGAGAGGAAGTCCATGCCGAGGTTCAGCCCGCCGCTCGACTTGAGCAGTTCCTGGACCTCCTGGTCGGGTTCGCCGAGCCCCAGGACCGGGTCGAGGCCGATCGTCACCAGTCCGGGCACGCGCAGGCCGAGCCGACGGGCGAGTTCACCGCAGACGACCTCCGCGACGAGCGTCTTGCGCCCCTGCCCCGCGCCGGTGAACTTCATGACGTACGTCCCGAGATCGTCGGCCTCGACGAGCCCCGGCAGCGAGCCGCCCTCACGCAGCGGTGTGATGTAGCGGGTGGCGGCGACTTCTTTGAGCAATGTTCCCGGCTCCCTCGTTCTTCGGCCGTACCAATCTACGGTCAGGCGCGCCTCCTCCGGGAAGCGGAGTGCCCCGTCCGGTCACCGCTCGTAGGTGCCGTACATGGTTGCCCGCGCGATCGCGTGGGTGAAAAGGAGGAAGTCCATGAGGGCGGGGGCCGTCGCCTGCGACACCTCCAGTTCTTCCACGTCGACGGCATGGACCACGAGGAAGTAGCGGTCCGGGCCGTTGCCCGGCGGTGTCGCCGGACCGAGGTACCTCCTGTGGCCGGCGTCGTTGACCAGCGTCACCGCGCCGCCGGGCAGATCGCCACCGTCTCCGGCCCCGGCCGGAAGGCCGGTCACGGAGGCGGGAAGGTTGGCGACGGCCCAGTGCCAGAAGCCCGAGGCGGTGGGCACGTCGGGGTCGAACATGGCGACCGTGAAACTCCGTGTCTCCTCGGGGAAGCCGGACCAGCTCAGTTGCGGCGAGACGTCCGATCCGCCCGCTCCCAGGATGCCGCTCACCTGCGCACGGGCCAGTGGCTCGCCGTCGGCCACGGACTCCGAGGTCAGCGTGAAGGTCCTGATCGGCGGCATGAAGTCGTACGGACCAAAGGGTTTGATCATGACGATCCCTCACTCCAGGGCGACGTCGTCGTTCCCGTCGCCGCTCGTGGCGTGCGAGCCGCGCCGATCGCCCGCTGCAGACTCGCCAGCCAGATGGCCGCGTCCACCGCGTAGTACAGCAGGGGGTCGGGGTCCCGGCCCGCGGAGGCGGCACAGACGTCGCGGATCACTGTGCTGTCGGCCTGCGCGTCGGTGGTGGGGCCGGTGACGGGGCCGCCCACGGGAGCGGGCCGGCCTTGTCCCGAGCGCAGGTCGTGGCTGAACTCCAGCGTGCTGAGCCGTAGTCGGTGGGCCGCGTCGCGCAGGTGCGCGGCGCTCAGCGGCCACGCGGACAGCGCGCCCGGCGGGCAGTTGTCCAGCAGGATCTGGCCCATCGTGATGACCCGGTTGCCCATCAGCATGATCGCTTGGAAGTCGGTGTCCGAGGCCGCCCCTTCCCGCCGCCGTACGTGCCGCTCGATGGCGAACTCCGCGTAACTCGCCTCCGCGATCCGTTGAGCGAGCCTCGCCCCGGGCAGGGCGTCGGTCGTCCGCACACCTTTGGTGATGGTGTCGGTGACATCGGTGACCGCTCGGGTGCCCTGGTCGAGCACGCGCGCGCAGGCCCGCCGCAACTCGCCCGTGCCTCCGTGCGGCCACGCGAGCAGCCCGACGAAGGCACCGATGAACGCACCGGCCAGCACGTCCAGCACCCGCGCGGCCGCCAACTCGGGCCCGCTGCGGGCCACCTGAGAGAAGGCGGCCGCCACGGTCAGGGTGAAGAACGCCTGCCCCCAGCCCGGCCCCAGCACGGAGCCCGATGCGAACGCCAGGAACATGCAGGGCGGAAGCATCACCGCGTACACCACCGGCGCGTCCACGGCGAAGTGCAGGATCAGCGCGGCCACGACCGCCCCCGCGAGCGTCCCGCGCAACGCGGGCCGCAGAGCGGTACGGGTGTCCGCGGCGCTCGTCCGCATCACGGTCAACGTCGTGAGCAGCGCCCAGAATCCGTGTGCCAGACTCAGCTCGCCCACCACCAGCCGCACCGCGGACAGCGCCACCGCGGTGCGCACCGCGTTCTGGAAGCACACCGACCGCGGAGTCAGATGCGCGCGCACCCGCCAGTAGTACAGCTCCGGGGTCGACCTGCCCGCGTACCAGAACGCGCCGTGCACCTCCGGCGACGCCGTCCCTGCCGGCACGGGGGCACCCAGCGCGATCCGGGCCGCTGTCACCACCAGATCCGCCGTGTGCGTGATGTCCAGGGCGATCGCACCGTCACGCACCATCGTGGCGGAGTACGTGCCCGCCGCGCACGGCCGCACACGATACGACTCGAACACACGGACCGCGGACCGGCACCACGACCGCGTCGGCGGCGGCGCCTTCCCGCTCAGAGCCCGTGCGACGTCTTCGCAGGCTGCGGCCGAGGCCGTCAGCAACCCCTTCGCGGCCGGTCCGGGCGGGGCCGCCCCCCTCTCCAGCGACTCGGCCAACTGCCGCGTCTGTGCCAGGAGATGCCGCATGTGCCCGGCGCCCTCGGACAGCGCGCGGTCCCGCGCCGACGCCGACACGGGACGTTCGTCAGGCGGCACCCGGCTCATGCGCAGCGCCTGCGACGCCTCCGGCAACAACGCCGGATCGGAGTACCGGGGTGGATCCTCCGCCAGTCCGTGCAGCGCGTCGGCCGCCGCCCGACCCGCCCGTGCGAGCCGGTCCTCGTACCGACCCGGGCACGGCGCCGGCCAGAGCCACACCTCCGCCGCGGCCATGAGCAGCACTCCGGCCGCCAGGCCCGCGAGCCGCAACCCGAGCGTGGCCGGGGCGTAGGGCGGAAAGCACGGAAGGATGTAGAACAGCTGCAGCCCGTTGGCCAGCCCGACCATTTTCGGGCCGCCGACCCCGCTGTACGTCACCAGGAACCCCACGACGAGCATCCCCAGTGCCGCGGCCCACCCGTACACCGCCAGCCACGTACCGAGCGTCACCAGCGCCATGGCGAGCGGCAGCACCACCAGCAGCGTCCGCGCCCGCTGACGCGGCGTTCCCGGCACCGACGACAGCCCGCCCGCCGCCACGGCACCGAACAGGGCGTAGATCGCGACGGTCCGGTCTCCCAGCCCGTACCGCGCCGCGTAGAACCCGGCGCACGCCACCACGGTGACCCGCGCCGAACGCCGCGCCGCGGCAAGACCCGTGTCCCGGGTCCGCGGCCACTTCGTCCGGCGCAGCACTCCCACCGGTCAACCGTAGGCTCCCTCCGGTGGCCGGACCACCGCGCGGGCGTCCGCGCGCCGCGTTCCGGATGCGGGGGCGGGGCAGGCGCAGGAACCTGGTGATGTCGGAAGCGGGGGCCGCGATGACCGGCGACGGAGTCCGGGTCCCGTCACGCGTGCCCGCCCTCTTGCCCGCCGACGGAAGCGAGGCACACCCATGCGGATGCGAGCAGCCCGGATGCACGGATACAACGAGCCCCTCCGGATCGAGGAGGTTCCCGTACCCGAACCCGCGCCGGACGAGATTCTGCTGAAGGTCGCCGCGACCGGCATGTGCCGAAGCGACTACCAGCTCGTCGACGGCTACTTCAAGGGTCCGTTCCCCGTGGACTTTCCCTACATCCCGGGCCACGAGGTCACAGGCCGGGTGGCGGGGCTGGGCAGCGGCGTACCGCAATCGGTCGGCTACTCGGAGGGGGACATGGTCGTGGTCAACCCCAGCTGGGGTGACGGCACATGCCGTCAGTGCCGCGAGGGCAACGAACAGCTGTGCAGCGGCAACGGCAGGTGGGTGGGCTTCGGCCCTCCGGGAGGCTTCGCCGAGTACATGGCCGTGGAGTACCGGCACGCCGTTCCGGTCTCGGAGGAGGCCGCGAGGACGCCCGAACTCCTCGCTCCCATGACCGACGCGGGCATGACCCCGTACCGGGGAATGAGGAAGCTGCGGGACGCGGGCAAGCTCGGTCCCGCCCGGACCGTCGCCGTCACGGGCATCGGCGGTCTGGGCAGCTACGCGGTCCAGTACGCGAAGCTGCTCGGAAGCGGAGCGACCGTGGTGGCCCTCGCGCGCACTGACGGCAAGCTGGACGTGGCGAGGGAGAACGGCGCGGACCACGGGGTCAATGTCAGGGACAAGTCCACCGAAGCCATCCAGGACGAACTGGAGGGGCTCACGGGCCGCAGGACGATCGACGCCATCCTGGACTGCGTCGGCAGCGAGGCGTCCATCTCGATGGGGTTCGACCTGCTGGGTCCCGAGGGCGCGCTGGCGGCCGTCGGCCTCATGAGTCACCGCGTGGAGCACAACCAGTTCCCCTTCGTGGGGACGGAGCTGTCCTATCTCGGTTCTTTCTGGGGCAACCACATGGACCTCGTAGAGGTGCTCTCCCTCGCCGAAGCGGGCCTGGTCAAGCACAACGTCACCAAGGTCGCGCTCGAGGACGTCAACGAGAACCTGGAGGCCCTGGGGCGGGGCGAGATCGTAGGGCGGCAGGTCATCGTCTTCGACTGAGCGGGCACCGCGGACGGCCCGCTGATCTCCAGCGGGCCGTCGGGGCGCGCGTGTTGATCTCCAGTTGACCTCCAGCGGGCCGTCCGGGTATGCCCGTTGACCTCCAGCCGGCCGTCCGGGCTCAGATGATGTCGAGGCAGTCGAGGAACGGCGTCGCGGCGGACGTGTCCCCGGTGATGCGGCAGTGGTCGCGCCAGGGTGCGCGCGTGGTGCCCCATGCGATGAAGTCGGATGCCGTGCTGCTGATCCTGGTGGCGCCGTCGGCCCCGGGTCGCACGGTCAGGGGTCCGTCCTGCCGGGCGGCGGGGTGGACGGTGACGGTGGTGGCGCCCGGTCCCGTCAGGTCGAGGACGAGGGGTTCGCAGACGGTGGCGGCGAGTTCGGGCCCCTGCATCTGGGGCAGGCCGGCGAGCATGAACGCGACCGCGGGTGCGACCAGGCCGTCGGTCTCCTCGGGCACGGCGAACGGGAGCGGACCGTCCGGGGCGAGCATGTCGTGGCGCAGGTGGCACAGGACGTTGAACGCCATGGTGTTCGCCAGGAGATGTCGCGGGTAGGTCCCCAGGCCCGGCACCTCGACCGGTTGCCCGGCCCGTGAGGGCTCCTGGGCCGACTCCAGGATCTCCAGCTGCCTTGGGGTGAAGTCGCGCCACTCGTCCACGACTTCGCCGTGGCTCCAGCCGCGGCGCTCGTCGACCCGCAGGTCGTGGTAGCGCTCGCGGTTCTTGGGCAGGGTGGGGTCCGGGGCGGGGGGTTCCACCGCTTCGTGGGCGAGGGCACCGAGGTGGGCGATCACGTCGATGACGCGCCAGCCCGCACAGGCGGACGGCAGTTCCCACTGCTCGTCGTCCACCAGGGACACGACGTCCGCCAGGTGCTCGCTGCTCAGACGCGCGGAGGACAGTCCGGCACCAGTCATCGGTTCCTCCCTTCATGACCCGGCCCGAGGACCCGGCCCGAGGGCCGTGGACCGGGGCCGGACGGGCGTCGGGCAGAAGTGGTCACGCGGGGGTCCGGCGGGACGTGCGGTAGGTGGCGGCCACGTCGGCACGGCCGAGTCCGTCGTCCGCGGCGCGGTGCAGCCGCTCCCGGACGACTTCGGCGATGCCGAGGTGCAAGCCGGCGGCGCGGGCCGTGTCGGTGATCAGGCCGGCGTCCTTGGCTGCCGCTTCCAGGGGGAAGGATGGGTCGTCGAGATCGTCGTCGATCATCTTCGGGCCCTTGTTCTGCACGTACGGGCTGTTGAGTCCGCTTCCGTCGATGACGTCGATGACCAGGTGGGGATCGACGCCGAGGGCGGCGGCGAGGGTGAGGGACTCCGCGATGCCTTCGACGGTGGTCAGGACCCAGGCGTTGTAGGCGAGTTTGAGGCTGCTGGGCCGGCCCACTTCGTCGAGCCAGACCGTGCGTGATCCCACGGCGTCCAGGACCGGTCGGACACGGTCCCGGACGTCCGTCCGGGAGGAGGCGGCCAGGACGGTCAGCGTTCCGGCCACGGCTGGTTCCTTGGTGCCGAGGAGGGGTGCTTCCACGTAGGCGACGCCGAGGTCCGCGGCCTGATCGCCGAGCCGGCGGCTGCCGTCCGGAGAGACCGTGCACGACTGCACCCACACCGCGTCGGCGCCGAGGCCGTCCCGGGCCTGGTCCATCACGTCGGCGACCACACCCTCGTTGGCGAGTGCGGTCAGGACGACGCTCGCGCCCCGGCATGCCTCGGCCGCCGTGTCGCACACCACCGCGCCGACGCCGGCCAGCGGTTCCGCGGTGGCCCGCTCGCGGTTCCACACACGCAGTCCCAGCCCGGCCGACGCGATGTTCCTCCCCATGGCGTCACCCATGGTCCCTGTTCCGAGCACTGCCACCACCGGTTGCCCCTGCCCGGACGGCACCGGGTTCGCTCCGCTCATCGTGACGCCTCCACGCCGCTCGATACGCGCCTTCGCACCTCGGCATCCGGCGCGTGGACCCGCTTCCCGCGTCCGGCGCCCGGAGCGGGCGCCGGGGCATGCCCGTCGCGACCGTCCCGCAGGGGGCCGCACCCGGCGGTCAGGAGTCCTGGCCGACCCATACGGTCTTGGCGTTCATGAACTCGCGCATGCCGAGGTCGGACAACTCCCGTCCGTAGCCACTGCGTTTCACACCTCCGAAGGGGATCTCCGGATAACTGGTCGTGTTGCCGTTGATGAACGCCATGCCGGACTGCACGTCCCGCACGAACAGCTCCCGCTCCTCCGCGTCCTCGCTCCACAGGTTCGATCCCAGGCCGTAGGGGTGCCCGTTGGCGATCTCCAGTGCCTCTTCCAGAGAGGAGACCGCCCATACCTGCGCCACCGGACCGAAGACCTCCTCGTGGTACATCTTCATCTCCGGTGTGACACCGGTCAGCACGGTCGGCGGGTAGAACCACCCCGGCCCATCCGGACGGCTGCCGCCCACCAGCGCCGTCGCCCCCTTGCCGACGGCGTCGTCGACGTAGTCCTCCACATCCCGCCGGCCCGACTCGGTGGCCAGCGGACCGACGTCCGTGCCCTCGTCCATCGGGTCCCCCACCACCAAGGCGCCCATCTTCGCCGTGAATCTCTCCAGGAACGCCTCCGCGATGTCCTGGTGCACGAAGAAGCGCTTGCCGTTGATACAGGATTGCCCGTTGTTCAGCGTCCGCGCCTTCACCGCGACGTCGGTGGCCCGCTCCAGGTCCGCGGACGGCATGACGATGAACGGGTCGGAACCACCGAGTTCGAGGACGACCTTCTTGATCTCCTCCCCGGCGATGGTGCCCACCGAACGCCCCGCGGGCTCACTGCCCGTCAGCGTCGCGGCCCGCACCCGATCGTCCCTCAGCACCTCTTCGACCCGGCGGGCGGAGATCAGCAGCGTCTGGAACACGTCCTCCGGGAACCCCGCCTCGCGAAAGAGCCGCTCCAAGTACAGCGCGCACTGCGGCACGTTCGACGCGTGCTTGAGCACCCCCACGTTCCCGGCCATCAGCGCGGGCGCCGCGAACCGCATCGCCTGCCACAGCGGCAGGTTCCACGGCATGACCGCCAGCACCACGCCGATCGGCTGGTACGTCACGAACGTCTGCTTGGCACCCACGCGCCCAGCGTCACCCGGCGCGTCCCGCAGGAACTTCGGCCCCTCGGCGGCGTAGAACCGCAGCCCGTGCACGCACTTGGCCACTTCCTCGTGCGCCGCCCGGAGCGTCTTGCCCATCTCCATGGTGATCATCCGACTGACGGCGTCGGCGTCCTTCTCCAGATGGTCAGCGGCCTGCGCGAGCCACCCCGCCCGGTCCTCCACGCTCGTCAGCCGGTACGTCGCCGCCGCGGCGGCGGCTCGGGCCAGCTTGTCCTCCAGCTGTTCGGGAGTGAGCTCGTCGAAGGTCTTGACTACCTCACCGGTCACAGGACTCGTCGTCGCAATAGCCATATATAAACCATATGATCGCCATACGCTCGGTGCAATTCACCCTATTTGCGGCATGCCCGTCGACCGCGCGTGACTCCTTGGGGTGCGGTGCCCGTACGCCACTGACCGAATTCGGTCCGTCACCGCCAAACGATTCAGGGGATCTTCGGCTCCGTCGAACTCCGGTTCGCCTGTTGACGGAGATAGTCGTCGGCGGCGGCGACGATCAGGCCCGTGACAGCCTGCGGGTGAGAGACGAGAGAGACATGGGAGGAATCGATCTCCAATGTCTTGCGCGCATGGGAACGCTTCGCCTCGAAACGTTCGAGACGGGGATCGATGACCCGGTCCTGCTTTCCGACGAGTACATAGACAGGCTTTTCCCGCCAGGCCACAGCGCCGACTTTGTCGGTGAACGCCGACAGCGCGAGGGGGCGTTGCGTGGCCGCCATGATCCTGGTCTGCCTCTCGGGGAGGTCCTGAGCGAAAACCGACCGGATCTTGTCGGCTCGAATGTACACGTCCGTACCGGCACTGCCGTCGCCATTGCGGAACGGAACCTGTCCGAACGAACCCGTGATCTTGGTCGGCGGGAATTTGGCGGACAGGCTGGAAAAGGACTCGCCCTTGTCGGGCATGATCGCATTGATGTAGACGAGCGCCTTGACCTGGTCCACGCCCTCCGCGGCCTGTGATATAACTTCGCCGCCGTAGGAGTGGCCCACGAGGACGATCGGGCCCTTGACGGACTTCAGGAGGCTGTTCAGGTACGTCGAATCCTGGGGCATGCCGCGCAACGGGTTGGCCGGAGCGATGACCTGGTAGCCGTCATGCTGAAGACGCTCCACCACTCCGCTCCAGCTGCTGCCGTCGGCGAAGGCCCCGTGCACGAGCACCACGGTCGGCTTGGTGCCGGGGATGGCGCCGACGGGACCATGGGCGGCATGGGGCAAGACCACGCCCAGCCCGGCGAGCACGGCGACGGCGGCCACCCCCGTCGTCCTGCCGGGCATCATGAGGTGACGGGCTTTCATATGCTTGCCGTTCCTTCAGGATTCGAATATCGAAGGGGCTTTGCGCACGAGCCGACAAACAGGTTCGGCGAGCCAAGTCGCGCCTGACCGCGAGTGGATTGAATCATTCTCATGCAAAAAATACCGCTCCCCGAGATCCGAGGCAACCGCAGTCACCGCCAGAACCTGCCGGGCCGACCTCACCGCCGAAAGCACTCCGACCGCCCCGAGCGCTGAGGACTCGAATGCCAGAATTCCACCGTCAGAATTCCACCGTCAGAATTCCACCGTCAGAATTCCACTTCATCATCCGGAGCAGAATTGGGCCCTTTTGGTCGGCCCGCGCACCGATGCGGGCAACCGGCGCGGGCAACCGGGGCGGAGCTTTCACGAAGCCGTGCGGGAATTCCAGCAGGCATCAGGGACTCGTCGGGCGGTCCTGTCGGCGTGCCGTGCCGCAGGATCTCTGCGGTGGGGCAGGCTGTGGACAGCGGGCGGACCAGCTGTCGGCCCGCTGTCGATCAGGTCAAGAAGTCGCCACCTCCTGAACAGGTCACGGCGGTGGAGCGTACTTCTGTACGGATCAACCCATCACATCCATCGGAGGGAAAGTCAGCATGACCAGCGAATCGCTTCACCCCGCCCCGGCCCCGGCACGCCGCACCGTCGTGGCGGCGGTCGGCGCGGCGGGACTCGCCGTCGCGCTGACCGCGTGCGGGTCGGACGGCAAGTCCTCCGACCCCTCCTCCAGCGCGAGCAGCGGCGGCACGGGCGGCGGCGACAACGGCGCGGCCAGGAACGCGGGCGGCACGGTCCTCGCCAAGACCGCCGACATCCCGGAGGGCGGCGGCAAGGTCTTCGCCGACCAGGGCGTGGTGGTCACACAGCCGACGGCGGGCACGTTCAAGGCCTTCTCGTCCAAGTGCACCCACCAGGGCTGCGCCGTGAAGGACATCTCGAACGGCGTGATCACCTGCCCCTGCCACAACAGCCAGTTCTCCGCCACGGACGGCAGCGTGAAGAAGGGCCCCGCGACGCAGGCCCTGGCGGCCGCCGACATCAGCGTGGACGGGGACTCGATCAAGCTCGCGTGACGCCGGCGGTCGTCAGTGGCGCGGTCGCGCGAAACAGGCCAGCACGTCCTCGGTGGTGGTGACGGTGGCGACCAGGGCGAGCGTGTTGCGGATCATCGCGGGGGTGTAGTCGGAGGGCACTCCCGCGATGGCGTCCGCGGGCACCACGACGGTGTAGCCGCGGTTCACGGCATCGAACACGGCATTCGGGACGGCGACGTTGGCGGAGACACCGGTCACCACGAGGGTGCGGCAGCCCAGGTTGCGCAGCAGCGCGTCGACGTCCGTCCCCGCGATCGGTGACAGCCCGTGCAGACGGCGTACGACGAGATCCTCCTCGGCGACCTCGATCGGGGCGGCGACCCGGACCGCCGCCGTCCCCGGCAGTTGGCGTACGGGAAGCCGTTCGGCCGCGCGGAAGAGCCGGGCGTTGCGGTTGGCGCCACGCCCGTCGGCGCGCCGCTCCGCGACCGCGTGGATCACCTGCACCCCACCCTCATGGGCCGCGGACACCAGTCGGCCCACCTGCGCCAACGCCCCGGAGGAGCGCGCCTCGTCGGCGAGTTCGGGCAGTGCGCTGCGGGGGCCCACCACACCCTGCTGGCACTCGACGGTGAGCAGCACGGTGGTGGCGGGATCGAGGAGTTCGCGGAGCTGTTCGTACGACGGCACGGCTCCCCCTTGTCGTCGAGGGTCGGGGCGGGGGAGCGTAACGACCATTGCGTGGGGACGGAAGACGCCTCATGCTTTTTCTGACGCAACGTCAGAGGATCTCTGTCGACACACCAGGCCGACGTGGAAGAAGAGGTGCCCGTATGACCGTCACTCAGCGCAGGGGTCGGAAGATCATGATGACTCCCGGCGAACTGGACGAGTTCCTCACCACCCAGCGCACGTGCCGCGTCGCGACGGTGTCGCAGGACGGCGTCCCGCATGTGAGCGCCCTCTGGTTCGCCTGGGACGGCACCTCGTTGTGGCTCTACTCCGTGGTGCGCAGCAAGCGGTGGGCCCAGTTGCGGCGTGACCCGCGGGTCGCGGTGGTGGTCGACTCCGGCGAGGAGTACGACCAGTTGCGGGGCGTCGAGCTGTCCGGGACGGTGGAGTTCGTGGGCGAGGTCCCCCGCACCGGGGAACTCCGCGCCGAACTCGACGTCCCGGAGACCCTGTTCGCCCGCAAGAACTTCGGCCTGGAGGAGATGCCGCACGACGGCCGTCACGCGTGGGCGCGGCTGACTCCGACGGCCATCGCCTCCTGGGACTTCCGGAAGCTGCCGCCGCTGTAGGAAACGGGGCGGAGGCAGGACGGCGGGGTCAGCGGACCCCTTCCCCGGCCGCTCGCAGTGCCTCCACCGCCGCCCTGATCGACGGGCGGCGGTCGGCGTCCGCCCGCCAGACGACGTACACATGGCGCCGTACACGCTGGCGCAGCGGCACCGTGACGACCCCCTCCGCCATCGGACGCCGCCCGAGCACCGGCGCGATGCAGACGCCGAGCCCCGCGGCGACCATGCTGAGCTGGGTGTGCGTCTCGGCGGCCCGATGGCCGACGCGCGGCTCGACGCCCTTGGAGCGCAGCGTGAACATCAGCCACTCGTGGCAGAACTCGCCCTCGCCCCAGGTGATCCACTCGTCCTCGGCGAACTCGGCCAGGTCGACCTCCGCGCGGTCCGCGAGCCGGTGGCCGACCGGCATCGCCACATCGGCCGGGTCGTCGAGGATCGACGCCTTCACCAGGCCGTCGGGCAGCGGCATCGGCTTGTTGTACCAGTCGAGCACCACCGCCAGGTCGAGGTCTCCGCGCACCACTCCCGCGACCCCGGCCTCCGGCTCCAGCTCGCACGAGCGCACCCGCAGCCCGGGGTGGTCGGCGCGCAGTGCGGCGAGCGCGGTGGGGAACAGGCCGCGGGCGGCGGTCGGGAACGCCGAGAGCCTCAGCTCGCCGACGACCTGGCCGCGCTGTGCCTCCAGGTCGGACTGGGCGAGTTCGACCTGCGAGAGGATGCGCGCCGCGTGGTCGGCGAGGAGCCGGCCCGCGTCCGTGAGCCTCACCCCTCGCCCGTTCTTGGCGAGCAGCTGCTGCCCCACCTCGCGCTCCAGCTTGGACATCTGCTGGGAGACGGCCGAGGTCGTCACGTGCAGCCCGTCGGCCGCGCCGCTCACCGAGCCGTGCCGGGCCAGGGCGTCGAGGGTGCGCAGGCGCTCCAGATTCAACATGTAAGCAATGCTACGAGATACCGCTCGAGAAATCTCGCTTGTGCTACGAGATCGTTCTGCTTCATCGTTACGACCATGACCACCGTCGCCACACCGGGCACCGCCTCCCCCGAACCGACCGCCTCTGAACCGACCACCCCCGGATCGATCCCCGCGGAACAGAGCCCCTCGAAGCCGAGTCCCTCAGAGCCGAGCCCCTCGGAGCCGACCTCCGCCGCCCGTGCGTCCCCCGGCCGCGGGCCGGGCTCCCGCGCCGCGCTCGACTGGCGGATCCGCTTCGGCGCGCTCTCGCTCATCTGGGGGTTCAGCTTCCTGCTCATCAAGGTCGGCACGGAGAGCTACGCGCCGTTCCAGGTCACCCTCGGGAGGCTGGTCTTCGGAACCGTGGTGCTCGCGGCCGCGATGGCGGTGAAGCGGGAGCGGCTGCCGCGCGGAGCCCGCACCTGGGGACATCTCGCGGTCGCGGCCCTCCTGTTGAACGCGCTGCCGTTCTCACTCTTCGCCTACGCGGAGCTCACGATCCCCTCCACGCTCGCGGGTATCTGCAACGCGACCTCGCCCCTGTGGGGCATGGCCCTGTCCATGGTCGCCCTGTCCGAGGACCGGCCGACCCGGCGCAGAGTCGCGGGCCTGGGCCTCGGGTTCCTCGGCGTCCTGACGGTCCTGGGCGCCTGGCAGGGTTTCCACGGCCTGGACGCCACGGGTACGGCGATGGCCCTGCTGGCCTCGCTGAGCTACCCGGTCGGCTGGATATACGTCCGTCGCACCCTGGCCGCCTCCGACCACTCGCACCTGTCCATGACCGGCGCCCAGCTGCTCCTGGCCACCGCCCAACTGGCCCTGGTCACCCCGCTGTTCACCACCATGCCGAGCCACTTCCCGCTCGTCCCGCTGCTGGCCACGGCCGCCCTGGGCGCCCTCGGCACGGGCCTGGCCGTCCTCGTCCAGTACGGCCTGGTCGCCGAGGTGGGCCCGACCACCGCGCAGATGGTCACGTACTTCATCCCGGTCATCGCCACCGCGGCGGGGGTCGCCGTCCTCGGCGAGTCACTGACCTGGTCGACACCGGTCGGCGCGGTGATCGTCCTGGCCGGCGCGGCGCTCACCCAGGCCAGGAGCCGCCGATGACTCACACGTAACGGCGGGCGGGCGCGGGACCCGCGGCGGAGGCGACGGCGTCCGCCAACGGTCCGATGTCGTCCGGTGCGAGCGTCGAGACGGTGATCCGGATGCCGGGCGGCGCGCTCATCCGGAAGCGTGCCCCCGGCGCGACCGCCCAGCCCGCGTGCAGCAGCCGCGCGACCGCTCCGGTCTCGTCCGGGACGGGAATCCAGACGTTCATCCCGCTGCGCCCGTGGGCCTCGATGCCTCGCTCCGCGAGGGCGGTGATCAGTGCGTCCCGGCGCCGCCCGTACGCGGCCGCCACCGCCGGCACGTCCACCGCACCGCTCGCCCACAGGTGGGCGACCGCCCGCTGCAGCAGCCGGCTCACCCAGCCGGGGCCGAGCCGCTGCCGCCCGTGCACACGGTCCATGGTGACGGCGTCCCCCGTGAGCACGGCGAGCCGCAGGTCGGGGCCGTACGCCTTGGCGACGGAGCGCACCAGGGCCCAGTGGTCGGTCACTCCGGCCAGCGGGTGCAGGGGCAGATCGACGATCCGATGTCCGTGGTCGTCCTCGACGAGCAGGGTGCGCGGGTGCCGCGCCAGCACGGAACGCAGGGCACGCGCGCGCGTGGCGGTCACGGCGGCGCCGGTCGGGTTCTGCGCCCGGTCCGTGACGATCAGCGCGCGGGCGCCCCCCTCCAGCGCACGTCGTACGTCGTCGGGCAGCGGGCCCTCGTCGTCGACGCGCACCGGGACCGTGCGCAGTCCCAGCGCCGGCGCGAGATCGAACACACTCCCCCACCCCGGGTCCTCAACGGCGACGACGTCACCCGGCTTGAGATGGGCCGCCAGGACGCGCTCGATGCCGTCGAGCGACCCGGACGTGACGACGACGGGACCCTCCGGCACCCCGTCCGCGTCGAGGTCGGCGCGTGCGAGCCGCAGCAGTTCCGGTTCCACGGCGGCGTCCCCGTACAGCACGGGGTCCCGGTCCGACTGTCCCGCCGCCGCTGCGAACGCCTCCGCGAGGCCGGGCAGCAGTGCGCGGTCCGGGTTGCCGTCCGCCAGGTTCCGTACACCGTCCGGCACCTCGACCCGGATGTACTCGCGTCCCGTGGTGACGGGCTTGGAGCGGACACGACTGCCTCGGCGGCCGTCCGTCTCGATCACTCCGCGTTCCCGCAGCACGCGGTACGCGGCGGCCACGGTATTGGGATTCACCCCCAGTCGCGCGGCCAACTCCCGCATCGGGGGCAGTGGCTGTCCCGGTTCGAGCGCTCCGGCGCCCACCGCACGCTCGACACTCGACGCGATGTCGGCTGCGCGGCGCCCTTCGATCCGATACTCTCCTAGCACAAAGAAGATTATGCACTAGTACAATGGGGAGCGCAATGTCGGAGACGAGCACACAGCCAGAGACGGCGCGGGCCGCCGCCTACACCCCGACCGACCGCACCGTTCCCACGCGTTCCAAGGAGCGCGCCGCGTACGACCACGAACTGGTCCACGCGATACTCGACGAGGGCTACGTCTGCCACCTCGGCTTCGTCCGGGACGGCGCCCCGGTGGTGCTGCCCACCCTCTACGCGCGGGTCGGCCGACGCCTCTACGTGCACGGGTCGACGGGCTCGCGGCCTCTGCGGATGACCGGCGGGACCGACCCCGGTCTTCCGGTCTGTGTGACCGTCACCCATGTCGACGGTCTGGTCCTGGCCCGGTCGGCCTTCCACCACTCGATCAACTACCGCTCCGTGGTGGTGCACGGCGTCGCGCACCAGGTGACGGATCCGGACGAGAAGCGGGAGGCCCTGGACGCGCTGGTCGACCAGGTCGTTCCCGGCCGCTCGTCCGATTCCCGCGCGGCCAACGCCAAGGAACTGGCCGCCACCGCGGTGATCCGCCTGGACCTGCGCGAGGTCTCCGCGAAGCTGCGCACCGGCGGCCCGAACGACGACCCCGAGGACCTGGCCCTCCCCCACTGGACCGGCGTCGTTCCCGTCACCAAGGGACACGGCGCCCCGATCCCCGCCGCCGACCTCGCCCCCGGCATCGACGTCCCCGACTACCTGACAACCCGGTAGCGAGGAACAGCTGGGGACGGGGCCGGAAGTCCGACCCGTCCGTGACGTCCGTCAGTTCCGGCCCTGGGCCGTGCCGCCCCGGGCGGACAACTCCCTTTCGGGATCGCCCGTTTCGACACCGGCCGCACCGCCCAGGACCGGCCCCTCCGAGGGCTTCACCGGCGCCGACGACTGCGCGATGAAGGCGCCGGCCAGCACGACAGCACCGCCGACGATCTGCGGAGCGGACAGGTGCTCACCGAGCAGGACCCAGGCGAGCACGGTGGCGATGACCGCCTCCAGACAGGCCACGACACCCGCGACCTGCGGGGAGAGCCTGCGCACGGAGAGCACGCCGGTGACGTACGCGACGACGGTCGCGATCAGCACGATCCAGCCCAGGAGCAGGGCGGCCGGAACGGACGTCCCGTTCATGTCCGCGCCGCCGCCCAGGACCGACCACTCCATCGTCCAGGGCCGTGCGACGAGCGTCAGCACGAGCGAGCCGACGAGCAGTCCGTACGCGATGACGCCGAGCGGGTCCGGTGCCTCGTCCCCGGCGTCGCTGCCCTGGTCGGACAGGACGAAGTAGCCGACCTGGCAGCAGGCGGCGCCCAGCGCGAGCAGCAGTCCGAGGGCGTCGAAGCCGAGCCCGGACCACACCTCGACGACACAGGCGAGTCCGCCCGCAGCGAGGACGACACCGAGGGCCGCTCCACGCGTCACCGGCCTGCGCTGCACGAACCGCACCCAGCCGAGCACGAGCGCCGGCGCGAGGTACTCGACGAGCAGGGCGACGCCGACGGGTATTCGGGAGATCGCCGCGAAGTAGCATGCCTGGACGCCGGCGACGGCGAGCAGACCGAACCCGGCCAGCAGCGCGGGACGCCGCCGCAGCAGCGCGCGATGGCGTACGGCCAGCGGCAGCATCACCAAAGCGGCGCCCGTGACCCTCAGCCACACCACGTGGAGCGGGTCCAGACCCGCCTCGATCAGCGGTTTCGCCGCGACACCCGATCCGCCGAAGGCGACCGCCGACGCGAGGGCGAGGCCCAGGCCGACGCCCTTCCCACGATTACCCTGACTGCCCTGAGACGTATGCACCGGCACATGATGACAGGCGGCGACATGAGCGTCATCCCCGATGACTCCTGTCTCGCCGACTGGACCCCGCGCCCTGGACCGCCCGGTACCCTCCTGCGGACCCGTCTGCGGACCGGCCTGCGTGCCTGCCTGCGGACGCGTCTGCGGACCCGTCTGCGGACCGGCCTGCGTGCCTGCCTGCGGACGCGTCTGCCTATTCGCCCTACTCGTCCGCGTTCTCGTCCGCGCGTTCGTTGCGCAGCGCGCTCTCGATCCGCGGAAGCAGCACTCTGGCGTCCGCGCCCGCGCGCCGGAGTACCTCGACGGCCCGCGCCTGCGGATCGGCGACGATCGAGGCGAGCAGGTCGAGGCAGCGGGCCCGCGCCTCACCGCGCAGTCCGGCGCGTACGCACGCGCCCTCCATGGCACCGGCCGCCACCGGGGACCAGCCCGCCTCGACCACCACCGGCACGGCACCCGAGTCCTCCACGGCGCTCTGCCAGCGCAGCCCGTAGCCGATGCTGCGCTGGACGAGATAGCCGAGCAGCCGGGCGACCTGTGGGGCACCGTCGAAGACGGCGCGCACCCCCTGGTCGGACTCCAACAGCGAGTGCAGCAGATGGGCCGTGTCGATCTGCCGGTCCCCGTCCCGCATCGCCCGCCTGCGCGCGGCGGAGACCACCGAGGCCAGCTCGTCACCGAGCCCGGCCTCGAGTTCCGTACGGTGGGGACCGCTCTCCGCGGCCGACTGCGAGGGGATACGGGGTGGCACATCTCCCACCCCATCAGCCCGCGAGGTCCGGGGCATCCCCGCAGGGCAGCATTTCCACGTCCCGCACAGGGTGGGCAGGCGCGAGCGAGTTCTCCTCCTCAGGGATGACTTCGCACGGATTTCTCCCCCGGGCGCGCGCCGCCTTGCGTAGCGCCCCGCACACGACCGTGCCACGGACGAGTGAACGGGCCCCGCCACACCGCCCCACCGCTGCGCCCCGGCCGTCAGGCCCACCCGACACCGCACTTCCTGACGGTTCATCAGTCTTGAATCTTCCAGGGCCTGCGGCTACCTTCCGCGACACCGTAGCTGCGCCGGGCGCAGCGCCCGACACGAAGGGGTGGCCGCATGGCCGAAGTCAGCGCGGAAGCACGCATCGAGGCGCCGGCCGAGAAGGTGTGGGCGCAGCTCACGGACTTCTCCTCGTACGGCGAGTGGAACTCGACCCACACCAGCTTCCCCAAGGGCGGCCCCGCCTCACTCGAGGTGGGCGGGACGTTCGAGGAGAACATGAAACTCATGGGGTTCCCGGCCGAGGTCGGCTGGACCATCGAGGAACTCGAGCCCGCCCGCGTCCTGGCCATCCGCGGAAAGGGTCCGATGGCCGTCACCGTCGCCACCCGCTACACGCTGACTCCCGACGGCGACGCCACCTCGGTGCGCATCGACGGGGAGTTCACCGGCGCCGCCGTCTCGCTGATGGCCGGAAAGCTCAAGGACTCGGCGACGGCCGCCCTCAACGAGTCGTTGCGCAAGCTGGGCGGACTGGTGACCTGAGTCCCGCACCTGCGCCGAGGCCCGCACCCAGCCCCCGTAGGCGGAAAGGCGCCCCGCGAAGACACTTCCACGGGGCGCCGTCAGGTACCACAGCATGCCCGTCAGTCCTCGTCGGCGAGGATCAGGTACAGCTTCTTGCGCGCTTCGTTGATGACCGCCAGCGCCTTGTCGCGCTGGTCCTTGCTGCCGGTCTTCCAGACCTGGCCGAAGGCCTCCATCAGGCCGAAGCCGGCCTGCCGGATCTCTTGCAGCGTCTCCCAGTCGACTCCGCGCCCGGCCTCTTCCCAGGGAGCGTCGGGTCCCTCCTCGGCCGCGCCGCGGCCTTCCTCGGTGAGCGAGAACAGCTTCTTGCCGCCCTCGGCCGCGCTCGCGATGAGACCTTCGTCCTCCAGCAACTGGAGGGTCGGGTAGACCGAACCAGGGCTGGGCTTCCACGCCCCCCCACTGCGCTCGGCGATCTCCTGGATCATCTCGTAGCCGTGCATGGGCCGGTCCTTGAGCAGCGCCAGGATCGACGCGCGTACGTCACCGCGCCGCGCCCTGCCCCGGGGGCCGCCCCGGCCTCCGCGCCCGCCACCCCAGGGGCCCGGGCCGAAGCCGGGTCCGCCGAAGCCGTCGGGGCCACCCGGACCGCCCGGACCGAAGGGCCCGAAGGCCCCGCGCCGGCCCTCGAAGCGACCCCTGCCCCGCGGGCCGGGTCCGCCGTGCCGGCCGTGCCCACGTTCGAATTCGAACTCCTGTCCTTCGCTACGCATCGCCATCACTCCATCCGTCTTTTCGTTGATCGACCCATCTGTTCGTTGATCGGTCGCGATGCGTCAACGATATATCGGAACAGGTCGCTGGACAACCCCTGAATGCCGGGCGGCCAGTGTCCTGTGACAGCGAATCTCGTTCGATTGCCACTGAAGTTTGACCACCGCTACGTGCGTGACACCGAACTTTGACCGGTACGGAAGGGAGCGAGACCTCCACATGACGGACGCGGAACGGTTCCTCAAGGAACATCAGGACGTGCTTCGCGCGGCACTCGACCACTACGCCCTCACCTGTACGAAGGCACTCCACAAGCGAGGCGCATCAGGTGAACCCGAAGTCGTCGCCAAGGTGAGAGATGAACTCGCGGACGCTCAGCGAGCCAGGAACGAACTGTCCGGAGCGCTAGCGGATTGAGGAGGTGAGGGGCAGGTGGGGGTACCAGCTCATCTCTACGGCGACTCCGCGTTATCGGCCTTTGAGCTGGAGTTTTACGGTCGCTCAGGCCGCAGTCGGCTGCCCTTGGGAGAAGCCTGGAGCGTGCGGTTCGAGGAGGTTGAGCCGGTTCGTCAGTTCCGCTGGACGAAGGGGGGCGAGAGCTTCCCGGGGTGGTACTACGCTGCGACGACGGCTGGTCATGTGGGATACGAATCGTGGCTGGAGCGGGACTGTCTGACCTTGCTGGATCGCGATCCGGAAGTGGTCGGGATCGCATCTCAGCCGTTCTGGCTTCGCTGGCACGACGGGCGGGAAGCCCGTCGTCACGCCCCTGACTACTTCGTACGGCTTGCCGACGGCCGTGCCCGGGTGGTCGATGTCCGGTCCGCTGACCGTCTGGACGAGCGGACGGAGGATGCCTTCGAGGCTACCCGCGAGGCATGCGGGGCGGTGGGTTGGGAGCTCGAGTGGGCTGGTGCGCCGGAGCCGGTGTTCATGGCGAACGTCCGGTGGCTGGCCCGTTATCGGCGCCGTCGTTCGGGGCGGCCGGCGGAGGTCTCGGCCCGGCTGGTCGATGTGTTCGCGGAGCCGTTGCCGTTGTGGACTGGGGCCGAGCGGGTCGGCGACCGGCTGCAGGTTCTGCCGGTGCTGTTCTATCTGCTGTGGTCTGGGCGGCTCAACGCCGATCTGGAGTCCGCCCTGCTGGGGACAGGCAGCCTGGTCTGGGCCGGGAGGTGGTCGACGTGAGCGGGCTGAAGCGACCGGTCCGTGTCACGGCCGGGGACCGGGTCCGGTTCGACGGGCAGCTTCGCGGGGTTCTCGCGGTGTCGGCCCTGGCGGTGACGTTGAGCGATGACGACCGTCCTTATCGGGTCGTACCGTTGCTGGAGTTGTTCGAGACCGAGGACTTCAAGGTCGTGGACACCCCGATGCGGATGCCGCTGCCGCCTGCTTCGCTGCTGGAGTCGTTCCCGGAGGCGGAGGTGGAGAAGGCTCTGTGGTGGGAGGGGCACATCCTGGAGGTCCTGCACGGTCTACCGCCGGGGGCCGAGCCGGGCGCGGAACCACGGCCTGAGTTCGGGCCGGATCGGTCGCTGACCGCCCGCCAGCGGGCCAAGGCGGCCGAACTGACCACTGCCGGGCACCGGGTGAGTCCCAGCACGGTGGCCCACCGTCGGCGCCGATACCAGGAGCACGGGGTGATCGGGCTGGCTGACCACCGGCTGGTCCGCAAGAGGCCACAGTACGGCGAGGTGGACGACGCGGTGGTCACAGCGATGCGGCAGGCGATCGGCGAGGCCGTGGACGCCTCGACGCGCACGGGCACGTTTCTGCTCTGGCGGACCGGCGAGATCCTCAAGGCTTCTCCAGAGGGGCATCAGGTTAGGTTGCCCTCGCAGCGGACTCTCTACCGGCTGCTGGGGAAACTGACGGTGGGCACCCACACCACCGGTTCCGCCACCACCCGCCGGTCCCGGGCTCATGGTGCCCAAGGACCCCATGGCGAAATGCCCGTGTTCGCACCCGGGGAAGTCATGCAGATCGACTCCACCCCGCTGGACGTGCTGGTCCGGCTGGACAACGGCGTCGTCGGCAAGGTCGAACTCACCGCGATGGTCGACGTCGCGACCAGAACGGTGACCGCGGCGGTGCTGCGGCCGACCACGAAGTCGGTGGACGCCAGCGTTCTGCTGGCCCGCACCGTTACGCCCGAACTCATGCGGCCGGGCTGGGTGGAGGCGTTGAAGATGTCCCGATCGGTGCTGCCGCACCGCCGGCTGCTGGCCCTGGACGAACGGCTGGAACACGCGGCGGCACGTCCGGTGATCGTCCCGGAGCTGATCGTCTGCGACCACGGGAAGGTGTTCCTCTCCCGCAACTTCCGCTCGGCCTGCCGGTTCCTGGAGGTCGACTTCCAGCCGACGCACAAGGGCTCGCCCTTCGAGAAGGGGCACATCGAGAAGACGCTGGGCTCGGTGGCCACGCTGTTCGCCCAGTTCCTGCCCGGCTACACCGGCCGCAATACCGACCACCGCGGGCGCAACCTGGAGCACGAACACCTGTGGTCCCTGCTTGAGCTGCAAGAGCTCCTGGACGAGTGGATCGTCGCCAAGTGGCAGAACCGCAAGCACGACGGTCTGCGCGACCCGTCTCACCCGGGCCGGCCGTTCACCCCGAACGAGAAGTACGCCGCCCTCGTCGAGGCCTGCGGCTATGTCCCGGTCGCGCTCGGTGGGGACGACTACGTCGAACTCCTGCCCGCAGAGTGGCGGGTGGTCAACGACTACGGCATCCGGATCAAGAACCGCACCTACGACAGCCCTGAGCTGGGACGAATGCGTCGCCAGGACTCCGGTGTCAGGGCGAAACGGGGTCTATGGGAGGCCCACACTGACCCCTATGACGTCTCCCGCATCTGGGTACGCGACCACCGCCGCGACAACATCTGGGTCCAGGCCGCCTGGAGATACCTCAACCGGGTCCCGGTTCCCTTCGGTGACCTGGCCTGGGACCACGTCAGCCACCAGCTGCCCCGCGCCACCGAGGCGGAGATCGCCGACGCGGTCGCGGCCCTGCTCACCCGGGCCCACGCCGGCCCGCAGAGCGGGCCCGAGCCCGAACCCGACAAACGCGACCGCCGCGTCGCCGCCCGCACAAAGGCTGCCGGGCCCGTCACCCCGGCCTCCGCCAGCTCTGGCGCATCGTCCGAAGACACTGCGGAAGAGCCCGAGGAGACGCTGGCTGAAGTCATCCCGCTCGGCTTGTTCGACCCGCTGGAAGACCCTTGGAAGCGGCCATGACAACGCCCCCGTCCCCGGAGGAGTCCGAACGGCACCTGACCACACTCGACGGCTGGCGCCGTCTCGTCGAAGAACCCCCGCCTCCCCCGCCCCGGCTCACGGACGCCGCATACGACGCCCTCGGTGAGGCCGGTCAGACCGCATTCGACGAAGCCCGCCTGGACCATCACGCGAGGTTGCTGGTGGTCCGCACGTCCGTCGTCCGCCACACGGTGACCTGCGGACGCCGCCTGGTACTGCTGAACCGCCACGCGATCAGCGCCCGCCGGGGCCTGATCGTCTCCGGCGCCGCTGGCACCGGCAAGACCATCGCCATCACCCAGCTCGGCAGATCCCACGAACTGCGGGACCGGGCCCGGAACCCCACAGCGACGGACCGCATTCCGGTCATCTACATCACCGTCCCACCCGCCGCGACACCCCGCATGATCGCAGCGGAGTTCGCCCGGTTCCTCGGATTACCGGTGATGGCCCGCATGAACATCACCGACCTCATCGAATCCGTCGTCGGGGTCTGCACGGACGCACGCACCGGCATGATCCTGGTCGACGAACTACACAACGTCTCGCTCACCACGCGGCACGGCGCCGAAGTCGCCGACACCCTGAAGTACTTCTCCGAACGCATCCCCGCGACGTTCATCTACGCGGGCATCGACATCGAGCGCAGCACCCTGCTGACCGGAACCCGGGGCGCCCAAATCGCTGGCCGTTTCACCCTGATCCCCACCCGCCGGTTCCCCTACAACAGTGAGTGGCGGGGCTTGGTCGCCACCACGGAGGAAACTCTACATTTGCGGCGGCACAAGCCGAACACCCTCGCCAAGCTGGACCGTTACCTCCACGACCGCACCGGCGGCATGATCGGTGCCCTCTCCCACCAGGTCCGGGGCGCCGCAATGGACGCGATCCTCGACGGCTCGGAAGAGATCACCAAAACAGGACTTGAAGCCGTCCCCCTGGACGTCGCCACCGAGGCATCCGAGTTCCGCAGCCCTGGAAGCACCCGGTGACTGACGAACGGCTCCGGCTCCTGCCCGTTCAGATCCGGCCCCAGGCCGGCGAGGGCATCCGGGCCTTCATCGTCCGCCTGGCCAACGCCAACCATCTCCCGCCCCGCTACCTGCGAACTTACCTCTGCGAACCGCCGCGTCACCTCGGTCTTCCCAGCTTCGGCCGCCTGGCCGTGGTGACCGGCCGGGACGCCGAAATCCTCCGGATCACCCTGGAGACGAAGCGCTGCCTGGAATGCGGCGCCGCCATGCCGCCTCTCGGCATCCTCGGCCGCCAGGCCCTGCGCTGTTCCCAAACCTGCCGGCAGAAGGCATACCGCAGGCGAAACCCCCGCGCTCACTGGCCCAAAGTCTCCTGCAAGCAATGTGGGCAGAAGATGCGGGTCCATCCCGGACAGCGTCACCGACTTTGCTCCTCCGCCTGCCGACGAGCAGACTATCTCCGGAAGAAGCGCGAACACTGGATAGAACGCGGGTTGGGCGAACCCCGCCCGTGTCCCGGTTGCGGCGACCCCATCTTCTCGACGACCTTGACGACGTGTTCCAGTCGATGCCGTCAACGGATGCGTCGGTACCCCACCGGACCACCCCGCCCGCACACGCCTCCTTCACCGCCGCTGCCCCGGTACCTGCAGGATCTGGACTTCTGCATGCTCTGTCACGCACCCCTTCCGCCAGGCCGGGGTCTACTGCCCCGACCGACCTGCTCAGACCGTTGCCAGCGGAAGATCCGGCAACGGTCTGTCTCTCTCGAGCAGATCATCCAGAAAGCCCGCACCGAAGCGGATCCCGATACAACGCCTTCCCAGCCATAGCAACGCTGGGTACGACTACGGCCAGTGCCGCCCCAGGGGTCAAGCTCAACTTCGGTGAGATGCAACCAAACTTCGCTACGCAAAACGACTGTTCTGCGACTGCGAACCGTATCCGGTTTCTATTGAACGTTGATCGATGCCAGCGCGTGACAGCAAAGTTCGATCGCGACGGGTTGGGCAGGGTTATTCGACAAATCGCTGCTTGATGGCCTCTACGAAGTCGGCACGCTGAACGGGGTCAACCACTTCCTGGGCCCAGACCGCCGCAATGTTCTCCCAGACCCGGTCAACACGCACGCGGGGACCAAGATGCTCGGCCACCCTTCGCGTCCAGGCGTGGTGGTTGCTGATCTGCCGGGCGTCGTCCACGGCTTCAAGCAGGTCACCGACCCGTACTCCGAGCCTGGCAGCCACCTTCTCCCAGGCTGGTTCGTCGAGCCCGTTGAAGACCTCCGCCTCAGGAGCGGCCGTACCCGGCAGAGTGACGCAACCCGCGCTCGCCTGCTGGTCTGCGTCCAACACGCTGAGGCAAGCAGCAGGCAAGAGGTTCTTGTCCGCGAGGCCGCCCAGCATCACGACCGTTGAGGCCGCACCGGCGGGCAGGATCTCTACCCGCTTGCCGATCTCAGGCGCCTCCTCGGTGATCAGCGCGTCGATCAGCGTGGCCGCCTGGCTGTCCTCGCAGAAAAGAACGAGCTCGGGGTGCTCAATATCATCCATGAGGGACATGGCGAACTGAGCGGTCACCCCGTACATGATGTTCCGCCCGCCGCCCCGCTGTGTCTGGACATAGACACGAGCCTCGGTTGGAAGCTGCTCAAGGATCGTCGGCGAGTGGGTAGAAAGGATGAACTGGATCCTGTGGTCCTTAGCGATCTCGAAGAGCTCCGCCATCAGCCTCCGTTGCGCACGGGGATGCAGAGATGCCTCGACCTCGTCAATGATGACCAACGAGTTTCTAGGAACGCCACGCAACAGGGCAACCAGGTCGGCGGTGGCATCCTCGCCCGCTCCCTGGTGGAAGTTGGAGTACACGCCGACATCCGTACTCAGCACACCGATCCTCTTGTCCTGATAGGTGGCCATGCTACTCACCGTGTACGTCTTATTCATGATCCGCGAGAGCAGGGAACGGTCGGCCTCACTCGCGGGGGTCAGGTCGCCAGCGAAGTTTGATTGCTTGGCGATCTTCCCGTAGCCGATCACGGTATTGACGGGCTGGGTGCGGCTGATGTCGAGGAAGAACAGGGGCCGCTGGACACGGCGAGGCATGCCGCGCCACCTGCTGGTTGGCTTAGTCATTGTCGTGGTCTCGATCTGCGTACCGCGCCGCAGCTGATAACGCAGGGTGACACCCTTCACGGTCTCCCAGGGCGTGTTGGGGAAGAAGTCGTCCGGATTGAACGTGAGTCCGCCCTGCTGCTGAGCTATGTAAGCAGCCGCAGCAGCCTTGAGGACGGTGCTCTTGCCAGCACCGTTCTCCCCCGCGATAGCAACGATCGGGAACCTGAATTCGACAGTTTCGCCGCTCCACCCACGCAGACCGGTGATCTGAACCGAGTCAAGGAACTGTGCCCATCCCCTGGCCGCAGTACGCGCCGTGTTCCATTCATGGATCAAGGACGACAAGGTAGGGAGGGGCTGGCGGCGTGCACCGTTCACAAGGGTCTCTCTCTGCTCTGCGGCCACGAAGATGGTGGTGCAGGACATGATGCCGGTCAGTGGTCGCGCCGCCCAAGCAACCAGGGTAATGCGGAGCCCTCCGGCCATCGACCTGCCGCCCAAAGCACCCGAAACGTGCTAGGAGTTGCCTAGTCAGACAAATCAAAGTTCAGTGACAATCGGTCAAGGTTCAGTGGCACAGGACAGCCAGGACGAGACCGCTGGGAACCCGCTCGAGGGGCGGCCCGGAACCGGGCCAGAACCGCGGGATTGGCCTTGTTCCCCGGCTCCCTGGGGCCGCTAGCGTCGGGGGCATGCGGATTCGAATCGTCGACGCCTTCACCGACCGCCCCTTCACGGGCAACCCGGCCGGGGTCCTCCTCCTCGGCCCCGACGGCTTCCCCGAGGACAGCTGGCTGCGGAACGTGGCTCTGGAGGTCAATCACGCGGAGACGGCGTTCGCGCACCCCCTGCCCGAGGGCGGTGACGCCGACTGGGCGCTGCGCTGGTTCACTCCCGCGAGCGAGGTCGCGATGTGCGGGCACGCGACCCTGGCCACCGCACACGTCCTGCGCACGACGGGCACCCGCACGGGACCGGTGCGGTTCGCCACCCGCAGCGGCGTACTCCTCGCCACGGCCCAGGAGGACGGCACCCTCACACTGGACTTCCCGACCGCGCCGCTGACCCCCGTCGACGTACCCGACGGTGTCGCGGAGGCGCTCGGCACCGAACCGCTCACGGCCTTCGACACGGGCCCGAACACCGGAGACCTGCTGATCGAGGTCGCCGACGAGAAGACGGTGCGCGGACTGGCTCCCGACCTCAGGGCCCTGGCCCGGTACTCCGAGCGCGGCATCATCGCGACGGCCCGCTCGGCGGACCCCGCCCGGGGCTACGACTTCGTCTCGCGGTGTTTCTTCCCGAACATCGGCATCGACGAGGACCCGGTCACCGGCAGCGCCCACACGGCCCTCGCGCCCTACTGGTCCGAGCGTCTCGGCCGCCCCGACCTGACCGGTCTGCAGGCCTCGCCGCGCTCCGGTCTCGTCCGCACGGGGCTGCGCGGCGACCGCACCCTCCTGACCGGCAGCGCGGTCACGGTCATCGAGGGCGAACTGCTCGTGTGACCGCGGACGGACGGCGGCGTACGCACGTACGGACCGAGCCGTCGCGGGACGCCGAGGCGCCCGGTGGCCGGACGCCCGGTGGCCGGACGCCCGGTGGCCGGACGCCCGGTGGCGGGGCGCTCGGCAGCGGGGCGCTCGGCAGCGGGGCGCCCGGTGGTGGGACGATCACGCCGTGGGCAGCCACCCCACCTTCCCCGCCAACAGGGCGTACCCGACGAACGCCCCGATGTCGAGCAGCGAGTGGGCGACCACGAGGGGCCCGACCCGGCCCCACCGCCGGTACAGATAGACGAAGACGACGCCCATCACCATGTTGCCGACGAAGCCGCCGATGCCCTGGTAGAGGTGGTACGAGCCGCGCAGCACGGCGCTCGCGACCAGGGCGGTGCCCGGCGTCCAGCCCAACTGGCCCAGCCGGCGCAGCAGATAGCCGACGACGATGACCTCTTCCAGCACGGCGTTCTGCACGGCCGACAGGATCAGCACCGGGTACTTCCACCACACGTCGGGCAGCGCCTCCGGCACGACCGTGAGGTTGGCACCGAACCCGCGCGCCAGCAGATAGAAGGCGATGCCCGTGCTGCCGATCACCGCCGCGACGGCGGCCCCGCGTCCGAGGTCGGGCCAGGGCCGCGTGCGGTCGAACCCGATCACGCGCAGCCCCTGGCCCTCCCGCAGCAGCAGGTGCGCGACCAGCGCGACCGGCACCAGGGCCGACGCGATGCCGAACAACTGCCACGCCAGATCCAGCCATGGCCGGCCCGGCGCGGCCGAGGCGTTCAGCGTGGCGGCCTGGTCCTTGAGACCGCCCGGTTTGGTGACCGATCCGACAAAGCTGATCAGCGCGGACACCCCGCTCGCCCCGAGCGAGACGCCCAGGACGAGCAGTGTCTCGTCCCGGAAGATCCTTCGCGTCAGCCGCTCCCCAGGAATAGAACCGGCCGGTGACCCCGCCTCCACCTGCACTCTCGCCTCCAGTTGAGTAATCCCGCCTCATCCCCATCTTCGCCCCGCTAGGGTCTCGAAAGAAGTTGCGAAGATCGTGCGCGACAGGCCGTCGGGGGACGGACGCCGTACGGGCGTGCCTCCCCATTTCGCCCTCTCCCGGCTTTCATACGGCCGTCTCGCGGCACCGGCTCACCCACGGAGGGCACCACCGTCATGGGACGTCACAGCTTGCCCCACCAGTCCGGGGCGGGCGCCGCCGACCCCCGTCCACGCCCGCGCCGCCGCACGGTGGTCCTCGCGACGGCGCTGGTCGTGACGGTCGCCGCGGGCGCGGCGGCCGCGGTCAACGGCGGCCTGTTCTCCATCGGTTCCTCCTGCCGGGACAGCGCCGTGCACATCACGGTCGCCGCGTCACCCGACCTGACGCCCGCCCTGAAGGCGCTCGCCGACCACGCCCGAGAGCGCGACATCACGTCCGACGGGCGCTGCATCGACGTCACCGTGACCGCCCGCGAGTCCTACCAGGTCGCCCGGTCCCTGGGGTCGGGCAGGAGGGCCGGCTTCCAGGCGTGGGTGCCGGACTCCGACGTGTGGGTGGACGGGGTCACCGCACGCAGCGGGGCGCTCCAGGTCACCAAGGCGGGCAACGTCGCGTCCTCGCCGGTCGGTGTCGCGATGGTCCCGACCGCCGCCACGTCGCTCGGATGGCCCGCCAAGACGTACACCTGGGCCGAACTGGCCGACGCCTCGATACGGGACGACCGGTTCAGGCTGGGCGCGGCCGACCCCGCGCACAGCGCGACCGGCCTGCTCGCGCTGACCCGGCTCAGCGGAACAGCGGACGGGACCGAGGGCGGCGGCATCCGGGCCGCGGCGCTGGCCAAGACGCTCTCGCCGCGCACGTCCGACAGCGACCGCCAGGTCCTGGACACC
The DNA here is from genome assembly GCF_042887295.1 of Streptomyces sp. NPDC057950. Classification (NCBI taxonomy): domain Bacteria; kingdom Bacillati; phylum Actinomycetota; class Actinomycetes; order Kitasatosporales; family Streptomycetaceae; genus Streptomyces; species Streptomyces sp. NPDC057950. The sequence continues at coordinate 21,340 of NZ_JBHVPP010000001.1, read as the reverse complement.
CTCCCCCGCGATGCCTCCGGTGCCGAGCGGAGCGATCCGAGGCGCAACCAGGCGCTGTTCCTCTCCGAGCAGTCGGCGTTCGTTCACAACTCCTCGTCCGGCCGCGGGCTCGGGCTCGACCTGTTCTATCCCAAGGACGGATCACCGCGGCTCGACTACCCCTTCGCGCTCGTCGACCGGCCACGGCTGAGCACCGACGAGAGCCGGGCCGCGCTGCGCTTCATGACGCTCGCGGGCGAGCCGGAGGGCCGGCGGATCCTTCAGCGGTCCGGGTTCCGCACGGACGACGACGAGGTGTCCGGCGCGCTGGTCGCCAAGGCCGGCGGCCGCGCCCCGCAGCCCTTCGACCGCGCCGCGGCCGAACCCCTCCCGGACAAGGCGGTCGAAGAGGCGCTCGGCACATGGACGATCACGGTACAGAGCGCCCGGCTCACCGCCGTCGTCGACGCCTCCGCGTCCATGTCGCAGCCGGTGCCGGGCACCGGCCGGACCCGGATGGACGTCACCAAGGCGGCCCTGCTCCAGGCGCTCGCCACCTTCACCACGGAGGACGAGATCGGGCTGTGGAAGTTCTCCACCCGGCTCGACGGCGACCGCGACTACCGGGTGCTCGTGCCCACGCAGCGCCTCGGTGACAGCGAGGGCGGCAACGCCCAGCGGGCGAGACTGGCGGGGGCCTTCAACGCCCTGAAGCCCGTGCCGAACGGGGCGACGGGCCTGTACGACACCACTCTCGCCGCGTACCAGGCGGCCACCTCCGGCTATGCGAAGGGCAGGTTCAACGCGGTGGTCCTGCTGACCGACGGTGTCAACGAGGACCCCGGAAGCATCTCGCGCGCCGCTCTCGTCTCCCGGCTGCGGCAGCTCGCCGACCCACGGCACCCGGTGCCGCTGATCGCCATCGCGGTGGGCCCGGACGCGGACAAGGCGGAGGTCGAGGAGATCGCCAAGGCGACCGGCGGCTCCGGCCAGGAGGTCAGCGACCCCTCGCAGATCCACTCGGTGATCCTCAAGGCCATCGTGCGAGCGGCCGCCCGCAGCCGGGGCTGAGGCGGCACCCACGCCCGTGGCGGGGCCGACGCGGTACGCCCACCCAGAACCGTGCCGTCGCGACACCCCCGCCCGGAGCAGTGGCCGCAGCCACAGCCTGGGCCGAAGCGGTACTCGCACCCGCGGCAGGGGCAGACGCCGCTCACACCCGGGGCCGGGGCTGTGGTCACGCCGTCAGCCGCGCCCGAGGTGCTCACACCCGCGGCCTGGGCCGACGCGGTACGCGCACCCGCGGCCTGGGCCCAAGCGGCACTCACACCCGCGACCTGGGCCAGACGCCGCTCACACCCGGGGCCGGGGCTGTGGTCGCGCCGTCAGCCGCGGCCGAGGTGCTCACACCCGCGGCCTGGGCCCAAGCGGTACTCACACCCGCGGCCTGGGCCCAAGCGGTACTCACACCCGCGGCAGGGCCCGAGCCCGTGCTCAACCGAGGGGTACGGGCTCCGGCAGCCCCACCGGCCAGGTGTGCACCGGCTCCCCGAGATGCATCAACTCGCCGTAGCGCCGGGTGGTCGCGGCCAGCGCGGCGTCCCGGCCCAGTCCCTTCTCCAGGGCCTGGTGGAAGGTGGCCGCCTGCCAGGTCGCCCCGTTGACGCGCAGCCGGCACCGGTCCTCGATCACCCCGAGGTAGAAGTCCCGGTCGACGGGCTCCACCCCCCAGGCGTCCAGTCCCACGGCGGCGAGCGGCAGCAGTTCGTCACGGACCAGGCTGACCGCGTCCACCTCCGCGACGCCCCCGTACCGGCCCCGTCGCGGCCACTCCAGGCGCGCGTCGATGCCGTGGCGGCAGGCGGCGTCGAAGTTCGCGGCGGCGGACGCGAACGGCAGCCGCGTCCACACCGGCCGCGCCTCCTCGGCGAGGGCGCGGACGAGCCCGTAGTAGAAGGCCGCGTTGGCGACGACATCGGTGACGCTGGGCCCCGCGGGCAGCACACGGTTCTCCACGCGCAGATGCGGGACCCCGTCGGCGATGCCGTACACGGGCCGGTTCCAGCGGTACACCGTGCCGTTGTGCAGGACGAGTTCGGCGAGCTTGGGAACGCCTCCGGCGTCGAGGACCTCGAGAGGGTCCTCGTCGTCGCAGATCGGCAGCAGGGGCGGGAAGAAGCGCAGGTTCTCCTCGAAGAGGTCGTACGCCGACGAGACCCACCGCTCGCCGAACCAGGTGCGCGGCCGCACCCCCTGGGCCTGCAGTTCGGGCGGCCGGGTGTCGGTGGACTGCTGGAACAGCGGCGGCCGCGACTCACGCCACAGCTCACGGCCGAACAGGAAGGGCGAGTTGGCACCGACCACGACCTGCGCGGCGGCCACCGCCTGGGCCGCGTTCCACACGTCCGCGAAGCGTGCCGGGGTGACCTGGAGGTGCAACTGCACCGAGGTGCAGGCGGCTTCCGGCGCGATGGACTTCGACGTGCACACCAGATGCTCCACGCCCTCGATGTCGAGCACGAAGTCCTCACCGCGGGCGGCCACGATCTGGTCGTTGAGCAGGGTGTAGCGGTCGCCGTCCGACAGGTTCGACGACACCAGGTCGTCACGGTCGATCGTCGGCAGAATCCCGATCATCACGATTCCGGCATCGACCTCGGTGGCTTTCCGGTGCGCATATGCCAGTGAAGTACCTAGCTCCTCGGCGAGCTGGTCGAATACCCTGCCGACCAATCGATGTGGAGCTATGTTGACTTCCAGATTGAACATGGCAAGTTCTGTTTGGAAATCGTGACTCGCAATCCTTTCGAGTACTTGCGCATTCATCATCCTGGGCATGCCGTCGGGTCCGGTGAGATTCAGTTCGATCTCCAGGCCCATGAGATTCTTCGGGCGATCGAACCGCTTCTCCTCCAGCAGTCGCGCCAGCCCCGCCAGACACTCCCGGAGCTTGCCGCGGTAGCGCTGGCGATCGGACAGGTCGAACGACCCTGCCACGACCTTCTCTCCCATCGAAGTGTCCCTCCTCGAAGGGCGGGCCGATCCTCGGGCCCCCGCCGTCCCGGTGGATGATGCCCAGGCGAGCCGATCGATAACGCCTTGGAGGGCGCCGTCGGCCGCTACGCTGTGAGCAGGTGTCCAGCGGCACATTCACGAGGCATGGACCACTGCCTGTTTTCAGCCTGACATGATCTCGTGAAAAACGCCGACGAGAATCGGCCGACCGCTCGCGCGGAGTATTCCGAGGTCATCGTCGCGCATCGCCGTGGAACCGGGATGAACCTCTCCTTTCGTCGACCGAATACCGCCTTGCTCTTCATATTCGGACCGACTAGACGAAACACCGTCTGAACACCTGTCGTATAAACTCCGCAAACGAGGCAGAGAGTTGGCGCTCGCGGTCCCAGGTCCTGCCGTCGAGGTGACACGCGGCAGGCGACACCACCGTCGGCAGATCCAGACCCCCCGCCCCTCCGACCCCGAGAGCTGACAGCGCCGTCCGCCCCCGCCCCCTCGCGCCACTGTGCCTGTCGAATGAGAGGCGACCCACCATGCCGCTGCACGTACCCCCGGCTCCCGCGCCCGCCCTGCGCACCGTTCTCACGGCACTCGGTTCCCCCACCGCAGTCCGCGAGGCCCGCACCCCGTCCCTGCGGATGGCCGAGGGGCCGGTCACCCCCGAACTGCCGCTGCCCGTACATGTCCTGGACCGGAGCGATCCGGCGGGCCCGTCCGCCACCCGACTCGTCGCGTGGCGTTTCCTGATCCGCTGCGGCGAGCGCTCGGTGGCCGCGGCCGACACCATGCTGACCCCGGACGGCTGGGCCTTCTCGCACTTCTTCGAAGGCCCGTACATCACCGCCACCGAGCGCGCCCTGCGCCAGGCCGAGAACATGAAGCAGTCGTTCCAGGCGCGCCTGCTGTCGGTGCCCGAGCTCTACATGCTCACCCTCTGGCTGCACGGGGACTGCGCCGCCGACGGCGCCACCGGCCATCCGGCCGCCACCGACCTCCTGGTGCCGCTGGCGCCCGCGCCGCCCGGTATCGCCGCCCACCGCCCGCACCGCGTCGCCGAGTTCCTGCCGGTCCTCACCCACCGCCTGACCGCCGCCCCGCTGCTCAGCTCCCCCGCATAGCCACCCGCACCCGGTCACCCGTGCCCGTCCATGTGCCCCGCAGCCGTTCCGCCGGCCGCGGGGCACGTCGTCGCGCCCCGCGGCCGACCCGCCGGGACTCCCGTGAACCGGCCCGGAACCGGCTCCGAGCTGGGACGCTCGTTCGGGCCCCTCCCTGCTCGTACGAGGGGAAACACGCCCCTGACCGCGCCGGACTAGCCCCATCCGACCACTGCGAACCCCCCGAAGTGACCGTGCGGTTGTGATGAACCGTCCGCGAGGGTGACGCGTCTCCAACCTGTGAGGAGCGCTGCTGCCAAATCCCTGCGGATTGACGCCCGTAGGGCAACACTGGGTTCCAAACACACACCACGGGGGGCGGCCATGAGCAGTTCGAGCCGCGAATCAGACACCACGACCAGCACACACCTCTCAACCCAGCGAAAGATCCCATCCATGTGCCAGCACCAGCCACCCTGTCCGTCAGCCGAATCAGCCGACCGGGAGTCCGCACGTCTCGTGGCGCACCACCCGGAGCAGGGGTGGAGCCTGCTGTGCAACGGCGTTCTGCTCTTCGAGGACACCGGTGAGCTCCTGCCGGACGGCCAGATCATCGCGCCGCACCGCCCGCTGGGCAGCGAGCACGTGATGACGGCCGCCTGAGCCGCACACACGACGGGCGCCAGCCCGGACAGAACGAGGGGCCGGCCGGAGACACGCTCTCCGCACCGGCCCCGACGCATGTCCACACGTGATCACTCCGCGTAACCCGTCGGGGACCCTCCGCCCCTGACGGTCCCCACTCGGCGCAACACCCCCGTACCCGCACGCCTGCCTGCCTGCCTGCCTACCTGCCTGCCTGCCTGCCTACCTGCCTACCTGCCTACCTGCCTACCTGCCTGCCTGCCTACCTACCTGCCTACCTGCCTACTACGGTCTGCCCGAACGGACATTCCCCTCTGCCTCTCCACCTCCTGAAGTCGCGCGGACGAAACGCTAGCGTCCCTTCGTGAGCCTCCGGAGGCGTCCGAGAATCCGTCGCCGGACCCGGACCCGGCCCCGACGGCATCCGGTTCACGTCTACGGACCTCCCCCGAAGCGAGCAAGGCGGTCATGGGACTCCTGCACTCCCCCGATCGTGGGCAGCACCACCCGACGCCCGGTGACCGCACGGCCCAGGAGGATCCCGCGGCGCACGAGCGGCCGATGAACGATCCGACCCCGGACGCACGTCGGACGGGCGCGCGACCGGTCGGCGTGGGGTCGGTCGACGTGGAACCCATCGGCGTGGAGCCCGGCGTCGACGCGGTGGACCGGGCGCCGTCGGACGAGCGCCCCGAGCACACGCGCCGCCGTCGCCGCCCCGGACCGTTCACCCTGCTGGCCCTGCCGGGGCTGACCGTCGTGCTGGGCTTCGCGGGGTTCATGGCCGCGACGGGCCGTCTGCCCTCGCCCTGGCCGGAGGACTCGGACGCGCACACGGCGACCGCGGGCAGCAGCGTGACGGACCGTGTCGACGCCTCGTACGTCCCGTGGCTGCGCGAGGCGGCCAGGACCTGCTCCCTCCTGAAACCGTCCGTCCTCGCCGCCCAGATCGACCGGAGTTCCGGATGGAACACCGACCCGGCCACGCTCTCGGGCACGGTGGGGATCGCCGGGTTCACCGAGAGCCAGTGGCGGACCTGGGGCAAGGACGCCGACGGCAACGGAAAGTCCTCGCCGCGCGACCCGGTGGACGCCATCATGGCGCTCGCCCGGCAGGACTGCGCTCTCGCCGAGGACGTCACCCGGCTCAGGACCCGTGGCACCGTGTCGGGCGACCTCCTCGACCTCACCCTGGCCGCCTACACGGTGGGCACGGACTCCGTGACGCGGGCGGGACGCGTACCGACGACGGCACGGGCGTATCTCACCGAGGTCAAGGACCTGTCAGCGCGGTACAGGCCCTTCGACCGCGAGGAGAACGCGAACCCCGGCACCGGCAAGGCGAGCGGGGTGCTGGCCCCACCGGTGACCACCTTGGTGATCAGCTCCCCCTTCGGATCACGCAAACACCCCCTCACGGGCGTCACCAAACTGCACACGGGCGTGGACTTCGCCGCTCCCCGGAACGCGCCGGTGTCCGCCGCACGGCAAGGGCAGGTCGTGTTCGCGGGAATGACCAAGGCGTACGGCAACCGCGTCGTGATCGATCACGGCACGATCGGCGGCAGGCGGCTGGAGACCACCTACAGCCACATGTCGTCCCTGCTGGTCAGGGCCGGTCAGAGCGTCGAGACCGGGACCGCGGTCGGGTTCGTCGGTTCCACGGGGCTGTCGACGGGCCCGCACCTGCACTTCGAGGTGCTCGTGGACGGCGCGTACACCGACCCGATGCCGTGGCTCGCCGTCGCCCGCTGACGACGCCGGCAGGTACGGCCGGCGAAAGCGGCCCCGGGCGACCGCTAACACCGGGCGCCGCCCTGTCCCAGGGCTCGTCACCGGCCCCCGCACCCCGAAAAAGGGCCGAGCCACGGAAATGCGCAAGAGCCGAGCGCGGAACAGCGGAACAGCAGAAGAGGGGACGCGCCCCGGCTCCTGCCGGGGCGCGTCCCCTCTTGCGATCCCTCACGTCACCGGGCGGGCCCTCACGTCACCGTGCCGACCCGCCGGCCTGTCCCTGCCTCAGTCCTCGTAGGCGTCCAGCGGCGGGCAGGAGCAGACGAGGTTCCGGTCGCCGTACGCCTGGTCGATCCGGCGCACCGGCGGCCAGTACTTGTCCGCGGCCGCGACACCGGCCGGGAAGACCGCCTCCTCACGCGTGTACGCGTGCTTCCACTCACCGCCGAGCGCGGCGGCGGTGTGCGGGGCGCTGCGCAGCGGGTTGTCGTCCACCGGCCAGTCGCCCGAACCGACCTTCTCGATCTCCGCGCGGATGGCGATCATCGCGTCGCAGAACCGGTCGATCTCGACGAGGTCCTCGGACTCGGTCGGCTCGATCATCAGCGTGCCCGCGACCGGGAAGGACATGGTGGGCGCGTGGAAGCCGTAGTCGATGAGCCGCTTGGCGACGTCGTCGACGCTGACGCCGGTCGCCTTCGTCAGCGGACGCAGGTCGATGATGCACTCGTGGGCGACGAGCCCGCCGGGGCCGGTGTACAGCACCGGGTAGTGCGGCTCCAGACGCTTGGCGATGTAGTTCGCCGACAGCACGGCGACCTGCGTGGCCCGCTTGAGGCCCTCGCCGCCCATCAGCCGGACGTAGGCCCACGAGATGGGCAGGATGCCCGCGGAGCCCCAGGGCGCGGCCGAGATCGGGCCCACACCGGTCTCGGGACCGGCGGCGGGCTGCAGCGGGTGGTTCGGGAGATACGGCGCCAGGTGCGCGCGCACACCGACCGGGCCGACGCCCGGACCGCCGCCGCCGTGCGGGATGCAGAACGTCTTGTGCAGGTTGAGGTGCGAGACGTCACCGCCGAAGTGGCCCGGCTTGGCGAGGCCCACCAGCGCGTTGAGGTTGGCGCCGTCGACGTACACCTGCCCGCCCGCCTCGTGCACCTGGGCGCAGATGTCCGCGACATGCTCCTCGAACACCCCGTGCGTCGAGGGGTACGTGATCATCAGCACGGCCAGCTCGTCGCGGTGCTGCTCGATCTTGGCACGCAGGTCCGCGACGTCGATCTCGCCGTCCTCTGCGGTCTTCACGACGACGACCTTCATACCGGCCATCACGGCGCTCGCGGCGTTCGTGCCGTGCGCCGAGGACGGGATCAGGCAGACGGTGCGCTGCTCGTCCCCGTTGGCCCGGTGGTAGCCACGGACGGCGAGCAGACCGGCCAGCTCGCCCTGCGAACCGGCGTTGGGCTGGAGCGACACCTTGTCGTAGCCGGTGACCTCGGCGAGCCGCGTCTCCAGCTCCTCGATGAGCGTGAGGTAGCCCTGCGCCTGCTCGGCGGGGACGAAGGGGTGCAGCTGGCCGAACTCGGGCCAGGTGACCGGCTCCATCTCGGTGGTCGCGTTGAGCTTCATGGTGCAGGAGCCCAGCGGGATCATGCCGCGGTCCAGCGCGTAGTCACGGTCGGAGAGCCGGCGGAGGTAGCGCAGCATCGCGGTCTCGGAGCGGTACTGGTGGAACACCGGGTGCGTGAGGTAGTCGTCGGTGCGCAGCAGCGCCGCGGGAAGCGTGTCCTCGGTGCTCGCGTCCAGCGCCTCGATGTCGCCCTCGATACCGAACGCGGCCCATACGGCGCCCAGTTGCCTGCGCGCGGTGGTCTCGTCACAGGCGATCGACACGTGGTCGGCGTCGACGAGGTGGAGGTTGACGCCCTGGTCGCGCGCGCCCGTCACGATGTCGGCGGCCCGGCCCGGCACACGGACGGTCAGTGTGTCGAAGTACGCGCCGTGCACGACCTCGGCGCCGCCGGCCCTCAGCCCCTCGGCGAGGAGAGTGGCATAGCGGTGGGTGCGGCGGGCGATCGTCCTCAGCCCGTCCGGCCCGTGGTAGACGGCGTACATGCCCGCCATCACGGCGAGCAGCACCTGCGCGGTGCAGATGTTGCTGGTCGCCTTCTCACGGCGGATGTGCTGCTCGCGCGTCTGCAGGGCGAGCCGGTACGCCTTGTGTCCGTCCGCGTCGACGGAGACGCCGACCAGTCGGCCGGGCAGGCTGCGCGCGAACTTCTCGCGCACCGCCATGTATCCGGCGTGCGGGCCGCCGAAGCCCATCGGGACGCCGAACCGCTGGGTCGTGCCGACCGCGATGTCGGCGCCGAGCTCGCCGGGCGAGGTGAGCAGGGTCAGGGCGAGCAGGTCGGCCGCGACCGTGACGACCGCGCCGAGCTCGTGCGCCTGCTCGATGACGGGCCTGAGATCGCGTACGGCACCGGAGGCGCCCGGGTACTGGACGAGCACGCCGTTGATCTCGCGCTCGGCGAGCGCGGCCGGGATGCCCTCGCTCAGGTCGGCGACGACGACCTCGACGCCGGTGGGCTCGGCGCGGGTCTCGATGACGGCGACGGTCTGCGGCAGGGCGTCCGCGTCGATCAGGAAGAGGCCCTTCTTGTTCTTGCCCATGCGCCGGGACAGCGCCATCGCCTCGGCGGCCGCGGTGCCCTCGTCCAGCAGCGAGGCGCCCGAGGTGGGCAGCCCGGTCAGCTCGGCGACCACGGTCTGGAAGTTGAGCAGCGCCTCCAGGCGGCCCTGCGAGATCTCCGGCTGGTAAGGCGTGTAGGCGGTGTACCAGGCCGGGTTCTCCATGACGTTGCGCAGGATCACCGGCGGCGTGAAGGTGCCGTAGTAACCGAGGCCGATCATCGGGTCGAGGACCTGGTTGCGGTCCGCGAGGGAGCGCAGCTCGGCCAGGACCTCGGCCTCGGTGCGCGCGCCCGGGAGGTCGAGCACCTCGGCGTTCTTGATCACGTCGGGCACGGCGGCGGCCGTCAGTTCGTCCAGCGAGCCGTACCCGACCTGCGCGAGCATCTTGGCCCGTGCTTCCGGGGCGGGCCCGATGTGGCGCTGCTCGAAGGGGATTCCCTGCTCGAGCTCGGAGAGCGGAATGCGATGGGCGGTCATTGCGGAGGCCTCCTGGTCACACACGACCTTCGAGGGGCACCACGGCGCGGGTACCCCGACGGCCTCCCCCTCTGTCATCTGACCTGAGAGCTTCACCGGCCCGCCCGCCCGCTGCGACCCGGCTTTCACCGTCGGTGAGAGCGGAAGGCGTCAGCCCCGCCCTGCTTTCCAGAGTGACCTCGTCCGTGCGGTACGTGAGCCTGAGAGATTCCGGGGAGGATTTGCTCCTTCGGCGCCTCCGATGGTGTCTGGAGGACTCTCCCGCACGGGATCAGCAGCCGTTTGCCAGGGTACCAGCGTGAACAACGCACGGGCTTTCGAGTGGCCACCGTCACGAATGTGCTCTTTCGTAGTGCCTACGGATGAGTTGCAATCGAGTGGAGGGCCCGTGCAGACCGACATCGATCCGCGCAATCTGATCGGCCGCAAGGCGCTCGACCGCAATGGCGCCAAGATCGGCACGGTCGACGAGGTCTATCTGGACGACGCGACCGGCATACCGGAGTGGGCCGCCATACGTACGGGCCTGTTCAGCAGGGACGCCTTCGTGCCCCTGGAGCCCAGCGAACTCGTCGAGGGCAGTCTGCGCGTCCCCTTCGACCGCGCCCTGATCAAGGACGCTCCCGACTTCGGCGTGGGCCGTCACCTCTCTCCGGAGCAGGAGCTCCAGCTGTACCACCACTACGGTCTCGACGTGACGCCCCCGGCCCTCCCGCCGGACCGCGACTTCGGCCGTCTGGCGGGAACGGACGAGACCTGAGACACCCTTCCGGAGGCGCGGGAGAACGCGCCCGGGGTACGGCGTACCGGGCGACCGGCCGGCCGCACGTCTCATGCTGCACAGCCCTTCCTGCCGGCCGTCCCGGACGGGCTCAGGCCCTCCCGGGCGCACCGGCGGCGCACACGTCGGTCGAATCCTCGGGTCTTCGGGGCACCAACGGCAGCGGGTCAGCCGGCTCCAGGGCCCGGTCGTCCGTACGGAACGTCCGCACCCGCCCCGGTTCCGAGTCGGGTGTCTCGAAGCGCACCGTCACCCTTCCCAGCCCGCTGCCCTGCACCCACCCGTGCCCGTACTCGGCATGGCGCACGTCGTGCCCAGCGGGCCAGCGCCGCTCGGCCGCCGGCATCTGTTCGGCGGCCGGCTCCTCCGCCCCCTCCGCCCCGTCCCCATCGGAATGCTCCTGCGCCGCCGTCTCCTCCACCGCGGCCCGGGCCTGCGCCGTGGCCTCGGCCTGGGCCTGCGCGAAGAGGTCCTCCTGCGTGTAGTCGGCGAGCCCTGACACACCGACGCCCAGCAGGCGCACACCACCCGTGGTGTCCACCGCTTCCAGGAGCCGCCCGGCCGCCTCTTGCACGACCGCGGGGTCGTCCGTGGGCCCCCGGAGCGTCTCGGACCGGGTCAGCGTCGAGAAGTCGTACCTGCGCACCTTCAGCACGATGGTCCGTCCCGACAACCCCGCCCGGCGCAGCCGCTGCACACACCGGTCGGCGAGCCGCTGCACCTCGAGCCCGACCCGCACCCGGTCATGGATGTCCACGTCGTAGGTGTCCTCGACCGACACGGACTTCGTCTCCCGCTCGGCCACCACGGGCCGCTCGTCGCGCGCCAGCGCCATCGCGTACAGCGCGTGCCCGTGGGCCTTGCCCAGCAGCCGCACGAGCTCGTCCTCGCCCGCCTCGGCGATCTCCTCGACCGTGTTGATCCCGCCCCGGCGCAGATGGTCCCCGGTGGCGGGCCCCACGCCCGGCAGCGTCCGCACCGGCATCGGTCCGAGCAGCGCGCGCTCCGTCCCCGGCTCGATCACCACCAGGCCGTCGGGCTTGGCCTGCTCGGAGGCGATCTTGGCGAGCATCTTGGAGGCCGCGAGCCCCACGGATCCGGTCAGGCCCGTGACGGCTCTGATGTCCGAGCGCAGCTTCGCCCCGGCCAGCCGCGCCGAGGCGTCGTCCCAGGCGGTTCCCCCGGCCTCCAGGTCGACGAACGCCTCGTCCAGGCTCAGCGGCTCCACCAGGGGGGACAGTGTCCGCAGCAGCCCCATCACCTGGTCGCTGATCTCCCGGTAGAGCCCGAAACGCGGCACGAGATACGCGGCGTTCGGCGCGAGCCTGCGTGCCTGGGCCATCGGCATCGCCGAGTGCACCCCGAAGACACGGGCCTCGTACGAGGCGGTGGCGACCACGCCCCGCAGCCCGAGACCGCCCACGACGACGGCCTTCCCCCGCAGGCTCGGCTTGGACGCCTGCTCCGCCGAGGCGAAGAAGGCATCCATGTCGAGATGCAGGATCGTGGGCGCGTTTCTCACACCCCCGATGCTGCCCTACGCCACTGACATCGCCCCGGAATCCGGCCGCGAGGCCGGACCGCGCCGCCCGCGAGCCGGACCGCCACGCCGGACCACGTCACGACGACGGTCCGCATGGCCCTGGGCCACGCGGACCGTCGGACCGCGCCGATCGTCAGACCGCGCGGTTGCGCCGTCGTGCCAGCTCGTCCGCGGGATTGTGCCCGACGAGCGTCTCACCCGTGTCCACCCGCTCCCCGTGCAGCTGTGAGAGGGCGTTCTCGACGTCCCGCCACACCACGCCGACGGCGATCCCGAAGACGCCCTGGCCGCCCTGGAGCAGGGCGTGGACCTCGTCGGGCGAGGAACACTCGTAGACGGTCGCGCCGTCGCTCATCAGCGTCATCCGCTCCAGGTCCCGGAAGCCACGCTCCCTGAGGTGCTGGACCGTGGTGCGGATGTTCTGCAGCGACACACCCGTGTCGAGGAAGCGCTTCACGATCTTCAGGACCACCACGTCCCGGAAGCTGTACAACCGCTGTGTCCCGGACCCGTAGGCGGGCCGCACGCTCGGCTCGACCAGCCCCGTCCTGGCCCAGTAGTCGAGCTGCCGGTAGGTGATGCCCGCGGCGGCACACGCCGTGGGCCCTCGGTAGCCGATCTCCTCGGCGTCCGTCCCGCCCTCGCCCGGCACCGCTGTCGGCCGCTGTGGAACATGGTCGGCCGCGCTGTCGTGATGGGGGTACCCCCTGCTCGAGCCGAGCCGAGAGCTTGGGGGAGGGTACGGGCCGCTCTCCCCCAGACCGCGTCCGGGGGCACCCCCAGCCGTACCGTCGCCGCTGCTTCTCACGCCGACCTCCGTCCTTGACCTGCCTTCTCGACGGTAGGCAGTCACCAGGGGTGCGTCAACGATCGCCACACTCGGCACGCCGAGTGATAATCACCCTAGGAGTGGTTTCCCGTGTCCCACCGCGGGGAAAGGCTAGCCGAATGCTCTCGGAGTGAGCCGCAGCGCGCCACAGTCGCCACGGGCAATTGCCGCCGGGAGTACTCCGATCCCGTGACGCGGCACAGCTGCGGGAACGGGTGTCCGGACGCCCGCCGGGGACGCCCGGCCCCTCACTGGCTGTTGGTCCCGAAGTCCTCGGGAGAGATCTGGTCGAGGAACTCCCGGAACTTCTCCACCTCGTCCTCCTGCTCGTCCGGAATCGCGATTCCCGCGTCGTCGAGCACCCCGTCACTGCCGTAGATCGGCGTTCCGGTGCGCAGCGCCAGCGCTATGGCGTCGGACGGACGGGCACTGACCTCGACCCCGCTGGCGAACACCAGCTCCGCGTAGAAGACCCCCTCGCGCAGATCGGTGATGCGCACCTCGGTGAGCTCCTGGCCGACGGCTTCCAGCACGTCCTTGAACAGGTCGTGGGTCAGCGGTCGTGCGGGGGCCATGCCCTGCTGGGCGAAGGCGATCGCCGTCGCCTCCCCCGGTCCGATCCAGATGGGGAGGTAGCGATCGCCTCCCACTTCACGCAGGAGCACGATCGGTTGGTTGGAGGGCATTTCGACCCGGACACCTACGACATCGAGCTCGTTCACACAGCAACCCTAGGCCGTGCCCGGGACGTTTGGGTAGTCGAGCACAGAACGGGTGGCCGATCCGGCCGGCTGCGAGGGCCCCGAGGTCAGGGCAGCCTTACGCCCAGCGCGGTCTGCACCAACGCGGCGTGCAGCCTCACCGTGAGCCCCGCCAGCTCCTTCGTACGCGCCTCCGCGTGCGCCCTCGTCTGCGGATTGCGGTGGCGCCTCAGCGGGGCCACCACCTGGTCCACCAGCCCCGCGTCCCGTTCGGCCGCGGCCTTCATCGCCCGCAGATGGCGCGGCTCGATACCGAACCGCCCCAGCTCGACGACGAGCGCGGCTACCGTCACCGCCTCGGCGTCGTACGTCCCCTCCGCCAGTGGGGCGATGAGCCCGTACGACTCCCACTCCTGGAGCTCCTGCTCGCCGATCTCGGCGGCGGCCAGCAGCTCCGAACGGCCCACCCGGACCGCCGCGGGCACGTCCGGCTCCAGCGGCTCCCCGTCACCCGCGTCGCGCTGACGCCCCAGGGACGGCAGCCGTACCGGCTCGCCCCGCTCCAGGGCGTCCAGATGCTCGCGGATGACCTTCAGTGGAAGATAGTGGTCCCGCTGCATCCTCAGGACGTGCCCGAGGCGCTCGACGTCGTCCGCGCTGAACTTGCGATACCCCGAGGGTGTCCGCCGAGGCTCGATGAGCCCCTCCGACTCCAGGAACCGGATCTTGGAGATGGTGACCTCGGGGAACTCGTCACGCAGCGCGTTCAGCACCGCGCCGATGCTCATCAGCCCACTGTCCGTTGCGGCGGTACCGCTGCCGGCACCGCCGCTCGGTGTTCGAAGCATGGACCTTCCTGGGGGTCCCCCCGGACGGAGTCTGGGGAAGGGTCAGATACCTCGCTGGCTCGCGTAGAAGACCAGCCGGTACTTACCGATCTGCACCTCGTCGCCGTTCGACAGCGGAACCGAGTCGATCCGCTCCCGGTTGACGTACGTGCCGTTCAGGCTGCCCACGTCGGCGACCGTGAACGAACCGTCCGCGGCGCGACGGAACTCCACATGCCGGCGCGACACGGTCACGTCGTCGAGGAAGATGTCGCTCTGCGGATGGCGCCCGGCCGTGGTCAGCTCACCGTCCAGGAGGAAGCGGCTGCCCGAGTTCGGACCGCGGCGGACCACCAGGAGCGCCGAGCCGAGCGGCAGTGCGTCGACGGCGGCCTGCGCCTCCGGAGAGAGCGTGGGCATCTGCGTCTGACCGGTGACCTCGGCGTCGTAGGCCTCGAGGCCCGAGATGGAGATCGTGGACGTCGTCTCGGACGGACGCTCCGGGATCGCCCCGGGCCGCAGCGGCGCACCGCAGTTCGAACAGAAACGGCTGTTTTCCGCGTTGCGGTTACCGCACCTCGTACACACCAGGGCCGACATCGGATCCTCCTGCCGCGGCTGCCCCCCAGGGACATGAGACGCGTACGGGGTGGCGGCGAACCCTCCACCCGTACTTGAGGCTGACGGTTCCCCGAAACCTATGCGGCCGGACTGGGCAGGGTCAACAGACGGCGCGCCCTGACCACCGGAAATGTCGCCGCCCTGACCAGCCACCTGGTCCCGGAACAGCGGGCGCTCGCCACCCTGGCCCTCCACGTCTCCATGGCGTGGTGCACGGTGCCGGGCGTTGTCGCCGCCCTCGCGTGCGCTCTTGCCGAACAACTTCGCAAACAACTTCACGGGCGATTCCCCTTGACCGAAACAGACCCGCCCGTGGGGCAGGACGAACCCTGATTGCACACACCGGTCGACCCGGACATCCTCACAACGTCCGTATCCACCAGACAGTTTCCACCACGCACCACCCATTCGGTGCGCCGACCCCCCGCAACCTCATGCCCTCGCCGCACCACCCCCATGCGCCCCCCGCTCACCGGGAGGAGGACCGAGCGTAGTCAGGCAGCTTCGCGGCCCGCAAGGCGTCCACAACGATCTTCGTCGCACGCTCCACCGTGACGGTGGCCTGCTCCTTCTCCAGAGTCTGCACCACGCCTCCGGGAATGTTGAGCGCCGGCTCGAGGTCCTGCGGCTTGCCGATGACCTTGAAACGATAGGGCTGGGTGATCTTGTTCCCGTCCACGCTCACACCCTTGCCGGAGTCGCTCAGATAGGTGCTGGCGACGACCCGCACACCGTTCACCTGAATCGCCTCCGCGCCGGCCGCGCGCAGCTCCTGGATCGCGTCAAGCAGCATGTCCGCCTTGACCGTCCCCTTCGTATCGTCGATGGTCAGCGTGATGCCGGGTCCCTGCGCCGCCACCGTGCCCGCCAGAATGCCGAGTTGCTTCTCCTTCTCGGCCGTCTGCTTGCGCGCCTCGGCAGCCTGGTTCGAGCTGTTCTCCAGCTCGGTGCGCTGATCCTCGAGACCCTGCTTCTCGTCTTCAAGACGCTGAGTGCGGTTGTCGAGTTCATCGAGGATACGTACGAGATCTTCTTGACGTGCGCCACGCAGTGCGCTGCCGCTGTCACTGTTGGACGCGACCTGGACGGCCAGACCGAAGCCGAGGCCGAACAGCAGCACCGCGACGATGAGTTGCGCACGGGACACCCTCGGCGGCCACACCCCCTTCGCCAGCCGCTGACGGCCGGTCAGCGCCGGGGCGGCGTCCGTGCCGTCCGGCGGGGGCGTTCCGTCCTGCCGGGGCGCGGAACTCTCGGCGGCGGCCGGAACCTCTTCGGGAAGTTCCCGGCGCAGCCGGTTGTCGGGGGTCTCACCCTCGTTGCTCATCGCCCTCACGCCCGGAACACGTGCCGACGGATCGCCGCGGCGTTGGAGAAGATACGGATACCGAGGACGACCACGACCCCGGTGGAGAGCTGGGCACCGACGCCCAACTTGTCGCCCAGGAAGACGATCAGCGCGGCGACGACCACGTTCGACAGGAACGAGACCACGAAGACCTTGTCGTCGAAGATGCCGTCGAGCATCGCGCGCAAGCCTCCGAAGACGGCGTCGAGCGCCGCCACGACGGCGATCGGAAGGTAGGGTTCCACGATCACCGGAACCTCGGGCCGGACCAACAATCCAGCCACGACTCCCACGACGAGGCCCAGTACGGCGATCACGATGTGCCCTTCTCTGTGCTCGGCTGTGCTGTACGTACGATCACACTCGGTGCGGCGGACAACCGGACGTCGTCGTCGACGGAGATGCTGGTCCGGATGCCGTAGTTCTCCTGAAGGGCGTGAAGATACAGCCCGTCGGCACTGTTCTGGAACCTGGTGCTGAGTCGCTCGCCGTCCCCCACCGCGAGCACCGCGTAGGGCGGTACCAGCGGCCTGTTGTCGACCAGTATCGCGTCTCCCGCGGCCCGGATCGCCGAGAGCGCCGTCAGCCGCTGTCCGTTGATCGACACGGCCTCCGCGCCGGACTCCCAGAGCCCGTTGACGACCCGCTGCATGTCGCGGTCGCGGACCCGGCCGGTGTCCGAGAAGCCGTCGGTCTCCCGCGGGTCACCGTCACCGCCCTGGGTGGCTTCCTTGGCGTCGTTCACGACCAGCTTCACGCCGGGGCCGTGCACCGCGACGGCCCCCGACAGAATGCCGACCAGGTCGGCCTGGTCGCCGCCCCCCTGCTTCTTCAGTGCCTCGCGCTGCCGGGCGCTCACGTCGTCGCGCAGGGTGTCGACACCGCTCTCGAGCTTGTCCGCGGACGAGGTCTCGCGCTGGATCCTGTCGATGAGCTCCTGGCGCTCCTTGGCCACGACCGGCGCGGCGATCCGCGCGTTGGCGGCTCCCACGGTCACGACCAGGGCGGCGAGCACGAGACCGGCGGCGAGACCGAGCTTCGCCCTCACCGTCTTCGGCATGCCGCCGGCGCCCTCGGCCTTCTTGCGGGCGGCAGCCTCGGCGTAACCGTCGTCAAGGCTGTGGTCCATGACGTTGGTGAGCAGCGACATGGAGGCGTCCGGGCGCGAGGGGCGCGGCGGTGTGCTCCGAACGGGGGGCTGCTGCGGCATGCCGCACATCGTCGCACGTCGCGGGTGCTACCTCCGAATGGCCCCACCCACGTGCCGGACAGGCCCCCTTGGGGACACCTGTCCGGCACGTACGCGTGCAGCTCCCGAGGCGGGCGACGTCCGCGCGCTGGGGCGAACGCCGCCTCTCGCGGCGCTAGCGGCCGGCGCTGTCCACGACGGCCGCCCACTCGTCGAGCAGGGCCTCCGCCGACGCGACGTCGGGGCCCTCGGCCCACAGATGCGTCACGGCCTCCGCGGGGTCGGGCAGCACCATCACCCAGCGCCCGTCGGTCTCCACGACCCGGACACCGTCGGTGGTGTCCACGAACCGGTCCCCCGCCTCCTCCACGACCCGGCGCATCACGAGCCCCTTGACCGCCCAAGGAGTCGCGAGGTCCCGCTTGAGGACATGCGCCCGCGGAATCCGCGCGTCGATCTGGCTGAGCGTGAGCTGCGTCCGCGCCACCAGCCCGATGAGGCGTACGAAAGCGGCCGCGCCGTCGAACACACTGCTGAACTCCGGAATGATGAAGCCGCCGCGGCCGTCACCACCGAAGATCGTCGACTCGTCCCGTCCGACCCGGGTCAGGTCGTCCGGGGACGTGGTCGTCCACTCCACCTGGGTCCCGTGGTAGGCCGCCACCTGCTCGGCGATCCGAGTGGTGGTCACCGGCAGCGCCACACGCCCACTGCGCCGCTCCGCGGCCACCAGGTCGAGCATCACGAGGAGAGCCCGGTCGTCCTCGACGATCCGCCCCTTCTCGTCGACCAGCGAGAGCCGCTCGCCCACCGGGTCGAAGCGCACGCCGAACGCGGCCCGCGCGGACGCGACGATCTCGCCGAGCCGCACCAGTCCGGCCCGCCGGGTGTCGGCGGTCTCCGTCGGCCTGGACTCGTCGAGACCGGGGTTGATGGTCAGGGAGTCGACACCGAGCTTGCCCAAGAGGCTGGGAAGCACCAGACCGGCACTGCCGTTCGAGGCGTCCACCACCACCTTCAGCCCGGACTCGGCGATCCCCGTCGTGTCCACATTCCTGAGCAGGGAACCCGTGTACGAGTCGAAGACGCTGGCCGGGAAGTACAGATCCCCGATCTCACCCGGGAACGCACGCCGGTACTCCTGTCGCGCGAACACCCGGTCGAGCTTGCGCTGTCCACCCTGCGACAGGTCGGCACCCTCCCCGTCGAAGAACATGATGTCGACGGAGTCCGGCACCCCGGGCGTCGTGCGGATCATGATCCCGCCCGCACTGCCTCGCGCCGTCTGCTGCCTGGCCACCGGCAGCGGTACGTTTTCCAGGTCGCGCACGTCGATGGCGCTGGCCTGCAACGCCGAGATGACCGCCCTTTTCAGCGCCCGCGCGCCTCGGGAGTGGTCACGGGCCGTGGTGACCGTGGAGCCCTTCTTGAGCGTCGTCGCGTACGCCCCGGCCAGGCGCACCGCCAGCTCCGGAGTGATCTCCACGTTCAGGATGCCGGACACACCGCGCGCTCCGAAGAGATGCGCCTGTCCGCGCGACTCCCAGATCACCGAGGTGTTGACGAAGGCGCCGGCCTCGATGGTCTTGAACGGGTAGACGCGTACGTTTCCCTGAATGATCGATTCTTCACCGACGAGGCATTCATCGCCGATGACGGCGCCGTCCTCGATGCGGGCGGCCCGCATGATGTCGGTGTTCTTGCCGATGACACAGCCCCGAAGATTGCTGTGCGGGCCGACGTACACGTTGTCGTGCACGACGGCTCTGTGCAGGAAGGCACCGCTTTTGACGACGACGTTGGACCCGATGACCGTGTGTTCGCGGATCTCGGCGTCCGCCTCGACCTTCGCGTAGTCCCCGATGTAGAGCGGGCCGCGCAGCACGGCGTCGGGGTGTACTTCCGCGCCCTCGGCGACCCATACGCCCGGGGAGATCTCGAAGCCGTCGATCTCGACGTCGACCTTGCCCTCCAGGACGTCGGCCTGCGCCTTCACATAGCTCTCGTGGGTGCCCACGTCCTCCCAGTAGCCCTCGGCGATGTATCCGAAGACCGGCTTTCCTTCCTTCATCAGCTGAGGGAAGACATCGCCCGACCAGTCGACCGAGACATCCGCCTCGACGTAGTCGAAGACTTCGGGCTCCATGACGTAGATACCGGTGTTCACGGTGTCCGAGAAGACCTGACCCCAGGTCGGCTTCTCCAGGAAGCGCTCGACCTTGCCCTCTTCGTCCACGATGGTGATGCCGAATTCGAGGGGGTTGGGGACACGCGTCAGGCAGACGGTGACCAGCGCGCCCTTCTCCTTGTGGAAATTGATGAGATCGGTGAGATCGAAGTCGGTCAGGGCATCGCCGGAGATCACCAGGAAGGTGTCGTCCTTCAACGCCTCCTCGGCGTTCTTGACGCTACCGGCAGTACCGAGTGGCTTCTCCTCATTGGCATAGGTGAGCTCCATGCCGAGCTCCTCGCCGTCACCGAAGTAGTTCTTGACCAGAGAGGCCAAGAACTGAACAGTCACGACGGTCTCGTTGAGCCCATGCCTTTTGAGCAGCCTGAGCACGTGCTCCATGATCGGGCGATTCGCCACGGGCAGGAGCGGCTTGGGCATGCTTGAGGTCATGGGACGAAGGCGAGTACCTTCGCCTCCGGCCATCACTACGGCCTTCATGTCGGAAGCGTCCTCCTTTAAGAGACGACGGACTAGCCGACTTCACCCGTCCAGATTGTCCCGCAGTTTTCGAGCGCGGGCCATCGGGGCGCTTCAACTGCCCCTGCGAGCCGAGCTCAATCGGCCGTGGTGTCCGCCCGGACAAGCCGGCGGACCTGCACCACGTACAGGACTCCTGCCCACCAGTACAGGGTTGTACCCCACCCTGCGAACGCCCATCCGAAAATCGCACCGAGTGACGCGATCCATCCGTGTCCGTCGCTGAGCAGCAACAACGGGAAGGCGTACATCAGGTTGAAGGTGGCGGCCTTCCCCAGGAAGTTCACCTGGGGCGGCGGATAGCCGTAGCGCCTGAGGATGCCCACCATGACCAGGAGGACCAGTTCACGCGCCAGAAGTGCGGCGGTCAGCCAGATCGGCAGAATCTCGCGCCAGGTGAGGCCCACGAGAGTGGACAGGATGTAGAGACGGTCGGCCGCGGGGTCCAGCAGCCGGCCGAGGCTGCTGATCTGGTTCCAGCGCCGTGCGAGCTTCCCGTCGAGATAGTCACTGATGCCGCTCAGCATGAGCACGAGCAGGGCCCAACCGTCGCTCTTGGGACCTCCGAACTCCGGCCTGAGGATCAGCCACAGGAAGATGGGTACGCCTACCAGGCGTGCCATGCTGAGGATGTTCGGGATGGTGAGGACCCGGTCCGTCTGAACGCGAGTCTCCTGGACCTCCACCCGGGGGCCTCCTGTGGGAAATGTGCCAACGATGCCCCCTGACCTTACCCGCAGCCCAGACAGCGCGACGCGGCGGGTGTGCGCCCCACCGAAAACCAACCCTGCCGGACAGCCCGGGAAACCCGGAAAACAAAAAAGCTCCGGCTCTCGGGCAATATGCCCGAGAGCCGGAGCTCTAAAATTTGTTCGGCGGCGTCCTACTCTCCCACAGGGTCCCCCCTGCAGTACCATCGGCGCTGTGAGGCTTAGCTTCCGGGTTCGGAATGTAACCGGGCGTTTCCCTCACGCTATGACCACCGAAACACTATGAAACTGTCAACCGGAGCCGTGGCATGGCTACGACGGTTGTTCGTGGTTTCAGAACCAACACAGTGGACGCGAGCAACTGAGGACAAGCCCTCGGCCTATTAGTACCGGTCACCTCCAGCGGTTACCCGCCTTCCAGATCCGGCCTATCAACC